>NZ_CP062788.1:3412500-4012500 GCF_025136295.1 Aestuariispira ectoiniformans
TCGCCCTGTCAGTCGCAGCCTCCCTGGTTGCACTGGAGCAAATCGACCACACGCAGGCAGAAAATGCCCTTGAGCAGGCGCAGAGACTTGAAGGCACAATTCGCCATGAGGCGGACCTTGTGATAGCGCCGCTCTTTACAATCAAGACATTGTTTGAAACACAGAAAGAGGTAACCCGCGAAAGTTTCGAAACCTATATCGCGCCCTGGGTCGACAAAACCCCGACCGTTGCCGCCCTTGAATGGGTCGCACGCGTTCACCCGGGTGACAGAGACGCCTTTGAAAAGAAAATGCGGCAACTCGGCTACAAGGACTTCCAGATTACGGAAAAAGTGGATGGCAAACTGGTTCGCGCACCGGCGCGCGATATCTATTTCCCAGTGACCTATGTCGTTCCCTATGCCCCCAATGCGCCTGCGCTCGGCTATGCGCCGGACAATCTGGAAACACGACGCAACGCCATCAAACAGGCGCTGAGCAGCGGTGACGTTGCTATGTCCAACGTCATTTCCCTGGTCCAACAAAAGAAAACGCACAACGGCCTGCTCGTCTTCCTCCCCACCTTTTCCAGCCCGGCACCGGACGGAACCCGGATCAATACCGGCTTTGCGCTGGGCATCTACGATTTGGATATTTTTTTCGAGCATTTATTCCAACGGCTGCCAGCCGCGAAAAAGCTCAATATCCGTATCGTGGATTATGAAGACGGCAATAAAGAACGCCTCCTCTACAACAGCGCGCCTACCCCGGACCAACATCAAGAGTTTTTCCTGGGCCATGAGGATCACCTGGCCCAGCTCGACATGGTTTTGGCCGGGCAGCGTTGGCGTATAGATGTCGATTCCAAACAATTTGGCCAGTTGCATGGGGTGCCTTATGAAGTGGTCGGCATACTGCTCCTCGGGTTACTTCTCACCACGGCGCTAACCGTTTATTTCCATACCCTGCATCGCCGCCGCGATGAGGTGCAGGCCCTGGTGGAAATCCGCACCCGGGAACTGTATGAGGCAAAGTCCGAAGTGGAATCGGCTTTGCTGAGCGCGCGCGAGGCAAACAAGGCCAAAAGCCTGTTCCTCGCCCAGATGAGCCATGAATTGCGAACGCCGCTCAACGCGATCATAGGTTATGTGGACCTGATCCGCAGCCACCCTCACGGCCCCCTGGGGCATACCATGTACGAAGAATACCTGGGTCACGTGAAAAAGGCGGGAAAACATCTGCACGACCTCATCGGTGATGTCCTGGACATGGTCAAAATCGAGACAAAAAATCTCGAGTTGGAGCACATTTCCTTCCGGTTGACCGAGATTCTCGACGAATTGCGCAGCGTCTTTTCCATATCCGCAGCAGAACGGAACAACCACCTTTCCCTCCTGATCGACAGCACCATCTGTGAGGGGTACCTGGGAGACCCGACACGTCTGCGCCAGATTTTGAGCAATCTTCTGTCCAACGCGGCCAAATTCACCGAAAATGGGAACATAACCCTGCGCGTGGAAACCCTGTCGGATATGCGTAATGCACAACGCCTGAAAATATCCGTGACCGATACCGGTATTGGCATTGAGCCGGGTCAGATTGCACGGCTGTTTGAAAACTTCACGCAGGCAGACAGCTCAATCCGACGCCGTTACGGCGGCTCAGGCATGGGGCTGGCAATCAGCAAACGTCTGACCCAGGCAATGGGCGGCAACATCGGTGTCGACAGTATACCAGGCCAGGGCAGCACCTTCTGGATTACCCTTACTCTGGACAAGGCCTCCGCGGCACAGAATGCGCAGGCGACAGAAGACGACGCCGACAGCCTGCGCCCGCTGACCCTGCTTCTGGCGGATGACGTTGCCATTAACCGCGCATTGACCACCAATCTGCTGGCAACCCGCGGCCATCACACGGACACGGCCAGCAATGGCATCGAGGCGCTCGAGGCGGTAAAGCACAAAACCTACGACGCCATTCTGATGGACATCCATATGCCGGAGATGGACGGCATGGAGGCCACGCAGGCAATCCGCGCCCTGGCAGACCCGGAACGGGCACAGATACCGATCATCGCCCTGACTGCCGATGTGGATAAGGATAAAATCCGGCAATATAAAGCCAGCGGCATGGATGACATATGCCCGAAACCACTGGACATTGAAAAACTGCAGGACGCCCTGCGCCATGTTGTCGGCGACGGACCGGCCGCAATGCCGGGCAATGGCCCGGAAGCAGCCTCCGCCAAAGCTCTGGAGATGGACAATAGCGCAGGCATAACGCCAGACGTTAACACTCTGGCGATCAACGATGACACACTGAAAATGGCCCTGGAAATGGTGCCTGACGCAGCAGCCCTATTCGAACAGGAAGGCAGCAAGCAGATACAGATGATGCGAAACGCAATTACCAATGAGAACTGGTCCCAACTTGCCCGCGCGGCCCACACCTTGAAAGGCGTTGCCGGCAATATTGGCCTGACGGGACTAAGTCGGGAATGTCAGGCCCTGCAAAGCCAGGCATCCAACGCCGAACAAGGCACAAAACCCGATGCGGAGTCCACCGTAATCCAGCATCAGTTCGACCGCATCGAACAGGGCTACCGATCAGCCAACATCCATATCAGGAACATCGGAACGGCAGCCTGACTTTGGCGCACCAAATCCTGCCAGGCCTTCGACCGGGCAGTCACTCAGTGTAGAAATTTTCAAAGGTGCCCAGACCTGGGCTCAGTAAGGGCAGTTCTTCTTGCCGCAGTTATGGCCGCTTTCAACGGTGAAATAGACCCCGCAGGCCGGGCATTTTTCCGTGTCTTCCACTTCTGCCCGATAGGCATGGTCGTTGTTTTTCTGCTGGGCTGCGCGGCGCACGCGCTCTCCCATCGTCCGTTCGCCGTGACGACGTTCCCCCCGCTCTACCCGGTTGATGCGGCCCAGATATTTAAACCCGTACCAGACCAGCCAGATGATTGCGGCAAGCAGAAGCAGTTTTTGAAAACCAATACCAAACATGGATTATTTCTACCGGGCGGCAACGCCCAACGTCAAGCGCCTCATGGTCGCAGCCGCCGCCTTTCTCGTCGTCACAAATTCCCGGAGGATCACAGCCCCAGGCGCCCCCACCACCAGCGTTCTTCAACCTGGTTCATAAGGCCTCGGCCCACCGCATCCAGGCGGCTCTCCATACCAAGCTTTCTCTGCAGCCAGCCCTTGGGCTTGCTGACGTCCTTGAAGCTGACCTTATCGCCAAACTTGTCGCGGCAAACCGCCTTCAACTCGCCAAGGCCGTCAACCAGCCCCAAATCCGCTGCCGCAGCCCCGGTCCAGAAATTGCCGTTGAAGAGGTCTTTTTCCTCCTTCTGCAATTTGCCGTCGCGACGCGCGCGCACATAGCCCTTGAACTGCTCGTGGATATCGTTCTGCAACTCCTTGAGATGCTTGATATCGTCTTTCTTTTCCGGCTTGAACGGGTCCAGTTGGGATTTGCTGTCGCCGGAGGTGTAGACGCGGCGTTCCACACCGATTTTTTCGATCAACTCGGTAAAGCCGAAGCCTGCGGAAATCACGCCAATGGAACCGACGATGGAGGCAGATTGTGCGTAGATTTCATCGCCCGCACAGGCCAGCCAATAACCACCGGATGCTGCGGCATCTTCACAAAAGGCATAGACCGGCACCTCGTTCTTCGCAGCCAGTTCACGAATCCGGCCCGCAATCAGCGCGGATTGCACCGGCGACCCGCCCGGCGAGTTGATCGACAACGCCACGGCCTTCAGCTTTTTGACCTCAAAGGCCTGTTCAAGGCTCTCTTCGAGGTCCTGCAGGTTAAGCCCCTTTTTCATGAGCCCTGCCTGACCAATGACACCATATAGGCGGATTACCGCAACATTGCCGGATTTGCCAAAACGGTCCGCCAGCTTTTTCCCGACAAAGGGAAGTTTACGCAACCAGCCGCCATTTTCATTCGTCATCAGTCAATCAACCTGTTTTAATCAAAGAAAACTCCTGCTCGGAGGAGTAGCGCCTCAACATATGGGAGGCAACCTGTCTTTTTCCAGTCCGCTCAGCCGCCTTCCACATCCGCTTGCGCCTCATCCCGCACCCATTGCAGAAAGGCCGCAACATTGGGATGACCGGCATCCTTGGCCCGGTACACCAGATGATAACCGGATGTATAATTCTTGCCCTCATCATAAAGGGCGATCAGGCGGCCTGCCTCGATATCCTTTCGGACCAGCGATTCAACTGTCAACGCCACGCCCTGCCCCGACAACGCCGCCTCATAGGACAGCGAGGTCATGTTGAAAACGATGCCATGTTCCACATCGACATCTTTCCACTCATTTTCCATGACCCACTGTTTCCATTCGGCATAATCCGCGTCATGCAACAGGTTATACCGGCTGAGGTCCGCCGGTTCCAAGGCGGTCTTGCCCGGCTCCAGGAGGTCGGGATGGCAGACCGCCACCATCCGTCCCGCCATGAAACGCTCTGCTACCAGGCCGGGCCATTGGCCATTGCCATAGCGGATCGCCACATCAACCGCCTCGCGGTCAAAATCCACCAGTTGTCGGCTGGGGTTCAGGCGTAACTGGATGTCCGGATAGGCGGCCTGAAATCGTCCGAGTCGTGGAACAAGCCACCGCGACACGAAGGCCGTTGTCGTGGAAACCTCCAAGGGCCGCGTTTCAGACTGACGGCGGGCATCGCGCGTCGCCTCCTCCATAATCTCGAAAGACCGCCGCAACTGTTCCGCATAGCAGGTCCCTTCCGGGGTCAGCATAACGCCTTTTCCCTGACGCACGAAAAGACGCAGCCCCAATCGTTCCTCCAGGGCGCGCACCTGCTGACTGACTGCGGCATGGGTCACGTTCAACTCATCCGCCGCGCGGCTCATGGACAGATTTCGCGCCGCCGCTTCAAAGGCGCGCAGGGCCGTCAGGGGCGGTAAGTCCCAACGAATCGACATATGTTAGTTCACCTTACACAACCAAAAGTATTGCTGCGTGGCATATAAATCCAAAAACCATCATATTGGAGGTAACACAAAGCGCAAGGAGACGGAAGATGATGAATATCTTTGCCGAGTCCATATTCACCGCAACCCGCATTCCTCCGTATGATCCGACGGGAATGAACCCCTATGCGGGAACGGAGCTTCCCGCCCGGAAAAAAATCCACAAGCAAGAGGGGTGGGTTTTGTTCCGGACCTATAAAAAGTTGAAAGACTGACTTTCAACTAGCTGATTTCCAAAGCCTCTTCCAGCGACGCGCCATGCATCAGAATGGCCGTCGTTTTTTTTGTATAGCGTTCGGAATCCGTGTGCAGCGTCAGCCCGGCGGTCATTCTTGCAGGCCCTTTCACCGCCTTGCGGGCACGGACGAGGACCCGTTTTGCCTCCCGTCCCGGCTTGGGCCAAAGGGGAATTACCGTCACTTCGCCGGCCCGGCCATGAAGGGCCGCCAGAATATCGTCCAGGCGATCGGCACGCTGAACAATCACCAGCGTTCCTTTTTGCTTCAGCATTTTAAGACAGAAATCCAGCCATTGGGCCAACGGCACATGACTTTCCACATTGGCCGTCTGGCGAATGGCATTGGGCGACGGGCTGGCGGCCTCCCCCGGCATGTAAGGCGGGTTGGTGATAACCAGATCAAAGGAGTTGGGCACGACATGGCCACAGCGATGCTGCGACAAATCGCCCCTGACGACCGTCACTCGATCATCCATGCCATTGGCAGCAACATTGCGTTCCGCCAGCGCCGCCAACTCGGGCAATAACTCCAGCGCCACCAGTTCCGGTCCGGGCACGCGGGCAAGATAACAAAGCCCCGCCGTGCCGACACCTGCGCCGACATCCAGGACCCTGCCCCGCCGCAACGCCGGGGCTGCCGCTGCCAGAAGAACCGGGTCCATGGCTGCCCGATATCCAACCTTGGGCTGGCATATGCTAAGCTTTCCGCCGAGGAAGTCGTCCTGCGTCGTCTCAAAAGGCACTGCGCTCACCAGTCCTCTCCCAGATCCTTGAGGATGGTTTTGGCGTCGTCATAGTCATCCTCGTCCACCATCAGGCGGCGCGGAATGGCCCCCAGCGATCCTTCCGCCACGCTGAATCCACGGTCAAATACCTCTGCCTCGATTCCCCGCTGCCCGAGCATCGCAATCAGGTAGGACAGGCGGACTTCGTTGTTCGTTCGAAGCAGTTCTTTCATTAAATGTTTCCATGTATGGTAATATGATATTCACTCCCCGTAACGCCGCTTGACCGGGAGGCGGGGATAACTATGGTGTCGAGGGATTTTAGTAACGTCAAGAACGGGCAGGAGCCGATCATTGGGCGTGGTAGTCAATATCGGGGACAAACAGCCTGAAAAGGCCCCCAGCGTAGATCAGTTGGTGAAACTGACCGAAGCGGACATCGTCCGGGTCAACCAGCATATTATCGACAACATGCAAAGCCCGGTGGCCTTGATTCCGCAGCTTGCGGGTCACATCATCGCCGCAGGCGGCAAACGCCTGCGTCCGATGTTGACGCTGGCTGCTGCACAGCTTTGTGGTTATACCGGCTCGCGCCATATCGGCCTGGCCGCCTGCGTCGAGTTCATCCATACGGCGACCCTGCTGCATGACGACGTAGTCGACGAAAGCGACCTGCGCCGTGGCCAGGACAGTGCCAATGCCGTTTGGGGTAACAAGGCATCGGTGCTGGTCGGGGATTTCCTTTTCTCCCGTTCCTTCCAGTTGATGGTCGCTGACGGCAGCCTTCCTGTGTTGAAGATTCTGTCCGAAGCCTCCGCGGTCATCGCCGAAGGCGAGGTCATGCAGCTCATGACCGCCAATGACCCCAAGGCAACGGAAGAAGCCTATCTGGAAGTCATCCGGTCCAAAACGGCCAAACTTTTTGCTGCCGCAAGCCAGATCGGCGCGGTTGTCGCCGAAAAGCCCAAGACCCAGGAAGAGGCGCTGGAAAGCTTCGGCATGAATCTGGGCATTGCCTTCCAGTTGATCGACGACGTCCTGGATTACTCCGCAAAACAGGCGGAGCTGGGCAAAAATATCGGCGACGACTTCCGCGAAGGCAAAGTCACCCTGCCGATTATCCTGGCATGGCGTCGCGGCAGTGAGGAAGAACGCGACTTCTGGCTGCGCACGATTGAACGTGTGGAGCAGGAAGAAGGCGACTTCGAACACGCCGTATCGCTCATGGAAAAACACAACACCCTGGAAGACACCATTGACCGGGCCCGCCATTACGGCGCAATCGCCCGCGATGCATTGGGCATCTTCCCTGACAGCGACATCAAGGATGCGTTGGTCGAACTCATCGACTTCTGCATCTACCGCGCCTATTAAGCGGGACAAAACATCAAAACGAAAAACCGGTCTTCATGGCCGGTTTTTTTTATGTGGCATCGGTCAGGCGCACTGCCAGTTGCTCTACCTCCGCCAGCCAGGCAGCCCGTTCCGCCGCCGTACTGGTCGCGATCACACCGAACAGGCGGCGTTCCATCCGTTCAATGCCGCAGAAGTCGAGTACGCAGTCGCGCCAGATTCGCTCCAGAGGGTCACCGAAGACATTCTTTTCACGATCCTGCGGCGTATTCCCGGTATTGAGAACCAAAGCCGCCCTGGTTTTCAACAGGCCGATAGGTTCATCCCCCATGTCATCGCCTTTGGCAAAGGTATAGGCGGCATTGGGCGCGAAAACGCGGTCGATCCAGCCCTTCATGATCGCCGGTGGCGCGCCCCAGCAATTGGGATGGATGACGCCCAGCAGGTCGCTGGCGCGCAATTCCTCGATATGCTGCTGGACCAGCGGGTCTTCGGTTGCCGCGCCACGCGCTTCCGCTGCGGTGAGACAGGGATCAAAGCCCTCTGCCGTCAGGTCATGCAGGGTGACATCGTAACCTGCCTTCTGCCAGACCTCCCGCACCTGTTCCGCCAGAGCGTGATTGAAACTGTCCGCAGCCGGATGCCCAATAATGATCTGCGCCCTCATGCTTCCCCCGATTGCAAAATGTTACAGGCGGCCCAAGGATGAGAATGATGCAGCTTTTTTACAAGAGAAAACCGGCGCGGGCTTTCCCACGCCGGTTACAGCAATCTCACAGTCCACCCTAGTCGATATCAACCACGAGCTTTCCCGACGCCGTCCTCTCTTCAACAGCCTTATGGGCGTCGATGACGGTCTCCAGTGTGAAGCGGCGCGGATCGAGATTCGGTGCCAGTTTACCGGCTTCCACCAGTTTTGCGGCCTCACGCATGATCTCGCCGTGATGTTCGCGCCCCTCCCCGCTCAACAGCGGCAACAGGGTAAAGACGCCGGAATAGGTTCCGCCCTTGAAAGAGAGCGGTGCCAGGGCGTGGGTTCCCCAACCGAGGCTCGTCACTACATGGCCGAACCGTTTCACCGCCTTAAAGGCATTGTCCAGATTCGGCCCGCCCAATGTGTCATAGACCACATCGAAGCCTTTGCCGTCGGTATAACGGGCTACATAATCCTCGACCGTCTCCACCGTATAGTCGATCGGCGTCGCGCCCAAACTACGGATATAGTCCGCTTTCGTGGCGCTATCGACGGCATAAACCTCTGCCCCGACCGCACGGGCGATCTGCACGGCAATATGGCCGACGCCACCGGCACCGCCAATCACCAGCACGCGCTGCCCGGCTTTCACGCCAACGCGATCCACCAGACCTTCCCAGGCGGTAATGGTCACCAGTGGCAGTGCGGCGGCTTCGCGCATGGAGAGGTTGGAAGGTTTCAAGGCCAACAGCCGCGCATCAACTGCGGCATATTCCGCAAGCGATCCCTGATGACCGCCGACACCACCTGTCATGCCATAGACTTCATCGCCGGTCCGAAAGCCGGTGACACCGGGGCCAACAGCCTCGACAACGCCAGCAAGATCAATTCCCAGGATCGCAGGCAGCGGATGGCGGGCGTGATCGGCCTGGCCGGCACGGATCTTGGTATCCAGCGGGTTCACCCCGCTTGCCTTGATACGCACCAGAACCTGCCCTTCCGCAGCAACCGGGCGGGCAATATTGTTGAGACTGAATTCGTCGCCATAGGTTTCAAGAACAAGAGCTTTCATACTGGTCATGGCTTGTTACTCCTTTAAATGCCGTTTCCAGTATATTTGTTCAGTTAAATTTGCATGAAAATCATATATACTGCACAATCATCATTCATATTTGCATGAGGCTTTCATGGAATGGAGCGACATACGGCTTTTTCTGGCAATCGCCCGGGAAGGAACTCTGGGTGGAGCAGCCAGGACTGTCGGCCTGACGCAACCGACAATGGGCCGTCGCCTGAGGACCCTTGAGGATGCCATCGGCCATAGGTTGTTCCAACGCACTGCCGACGGCTTTGTCCTGACCCACGAGGGACATATCATGCTGGGTCATGCGGAACGTATGGAAGACGAGGCACTCGCATTCCAGCGTGAATTGACAGGCGACGACGGCGGTTTGACCGGGTTGCTCAGAATTTCCTGCTCCGACTGGTTTGGCCTGCATATCCTTGCACCAATCCTTGCTGCCTTTGCCAGACAGCATCCCAATGTCGAGGTCGAAATCCTGACCGAGGCACGCCTGGCCGACCTGACACGCCGCGAAGCGGACCTTGTGTTTCGCATCACCCCCTTTACCGAACCGGATGTGGTATCGCGAAAACTGATGCATATTCCCTATGGGCTTTATGTCCCGGAAGCGGCAGGTGATCCCTCACCAGGAAACGGCAAGGGGTGGCACGTCATCACCATGGACGAGGCCTTTGGCAGCATGCCCGATGCGGTCTGGATGGCACAACGTTTCCCCGACGCCAGGATTGCCATGCGCAGCAACAACCGGGATGTGCAAGCCGCCCTATGTGCAGACGGTGTCGGTATGGCCGTGCTTCCGCGCCCACTGGGCGACAAAACGATGGGACTACGCCTAATCGAACTGGCCGATCCCCCACCCGGGCGGGATACCTGGTTAGGCTATCACCGTGACCTGAGACGCCTGGCGAGGCTACGCGCCTTCCTCGACCTCATTCTTGAAGCACCGCAAACGCGGCAGGTTTGACAGACGACGCAAAGGCTTCAGGAACCAAACAGGGCCTTTGTGTGACGGGGTGCTGGCGTGCCATAGTCCGGATTGGCGCGGCCGTGCCAGCATTTTCGACGCTTGGCATCGCAAGTAACACCGTCACTAAGCGTAAACAGAGAACTGTTGAAGCTGTCCCCCGCCTCCTTGATCATTGCCATGACACGATCCTGTGCGGTATGGCCCAGATACACCTCGGTCAGTCCAAGGGAAATGCCGTATCGGTCAAAACAGGCGTCTGCCAGTCCCTCACCCGGTTCGTCGCAAATTACACCTGCATGTGGGGAATAGGTTGTCGGTTCCGTCAAATAGACAGCCCCTTCCGGCAAATGCCGTGTCGCTTCCCCCGTACAACCCGCCAGAAGCACGGGAACCAAAGCAGTTAAATATATAAATCGGAAATATTTGGTCATTAGACAATCGAATCAGAAGGTTACTCTTCCGGGATTAAAGAAAATGACTGTGACCAGAAAAAGGCCGATCCATAGGACCGGCCTCAGACCGTTGACAAACCCCGTCGATATTCGGCGGGGTTTAGTTTTGGATGTTTGCCGGTTGTTTTTGAGGGAGAGTGATAAGTCCCCTTTCGATCAGATCGGGCTGGTTTCGGTTTTTGGGGCCATTGCGAGGGCGATTTTCTTGATGTTTTGGGCGGCGGCGGCGAGCAGGCATTGCGTTTTGACGGCGATGAGGCCGCGGAAGCGGGCGTATCGGTGTCCGAAGAGCTGCTTTGCGTCGGCAAAGGAGCGTTCTACAGTTTCCTTGCGTCTTTTATAGAGCCTTTTGCCCCAGTCGGTGAGACGGTGGGCGTCCGTGCGCTCCCGGGCGTCCTGCCAGACATGGCGGGTGACGGTTTTGGTGTGTTTGGCGCTGCCGGTGCAGGAGGCAAGCAGCGGGCAGGTGGCGCAGACCTTCGGGGCGCTTTTGTAATGGCGATAGCCGTTGCGGTCGGTGGTGGCATAATTCAGGAGCTGGCCCTGCGGACAGCGGTAACCGTCTAACTGCCGGTCACACCGAGGATATCCCTGTCTTCCAGCCCCTTGGCGATGCCCGCCGTGGCATAGCCTGCATCCAGCCCGACCGCCTGGACATCCAGGCCGAAGCGATCCCGCTGCCGGTCGAGCCGGTCCAGATAGGGGATACTGTCATGCACAGTGGCCGGGGTGGCGTGAGTATCGGTGATGATGCCATAACGCCCGTCCACCGTGCGGTGATCCAGATAAAAGAACCCCTTGGGCTTGCCTTCACGCACCATGTAACCGGCTTCCGGGTCGGTGCGGCTGACCTTGGTCTCCTTTTGCCCGGGCGCGCGTTCCTTCGCCTTCAGCGGCTTTTTGGCATGGGCCGCCCGATCCTCCTCAACCGCCAGGTCCAGCGCGTCCCAATAGTCGGCCCGGGACTTGGCGACCACTTGGCTGTCCCATTTGTTCTTGTTGGCATTGGCCTTCAGATGGGTGCTGTCGGTATAAAGCACCGTGCCGTCCACAAGACCCTTGGCAATCGCCTGTTCGACAATGTGATCGAAAATATCCTGCGCCACAGACACATCCCGGTAGCGGCGGCGGCGGTTCTGCGACAGTGTCGAGGCATCGAACACCTTGTCGGTGAGGCCCAAGCGCAGAAACCAGCGATAGGCCACATTCACCTCGATCTCCCGCACCAACTGCCGCTCCGAGCGGATGCCGAACAGGTAGCCGATGAACAGCGCCTTGAACAGCATCACCGGGGCAAGCGCCGGGCGGCCGTTATCCGCGCAATACAGACCGGCCACCCGGTCGTGGATAAACGAAAAGTCGATCACCGCATCGATCTTGCGAAGCAGGTGATCCGCAGGCACCAGACCCTCCAATGTCACCATCTCAAGTCGGCCCTGTTCAGGCTGGGGCTTCTTCAACATAAGACAATAGAATCACAAAGGCCCCGCTTGCGCGAGACCTTTGTCAGCAGTCTGAGGCCGATCCATAGGACCGGCCTCATTTTCTCTGCAGTGGCGTTTACAGGGGATCACGCCGCCTGCAGGATCTTGAACAATTCGTCTTTCAGTGCCAGGCGCTTTTTCTTTTCTTCCTCCAGGGTTTCGTCGGAGACGTTTTCCACCCCTTCTTCCATACGCAGGACAGACTTGTTCACGCGATGATATTCATCAAAAAGCCGAGCGAAATGGTTGTCCTTGGTTTTCAGTTCATGAATAAGGTCACGAAATTCCGGCAATTCGTGAACCAAGTCATGCGTTTCACTCAACATCAACGCTATCTCCTTCTAATACCCAAGTTATTTGGTCTGTCTGAAAGATAGCGCAGGGCGTTTCCCGTCGCTTTGTCCTGGATCAAGCATCGATTAAAAAGACGAGCCCGGCTGTGTGAGAAATTCCTCTTCCTCCTGCGTCGACTTCCGGCCCAGCACTTTGTTGCGATGGGGAAAACGCCCGAAACGGTCGATAATCACCTTATGCTGAATGGCATAATCCGTTGTCGTCTCGTCGCCATTGGCCGTGAACAGCTCTACAGCCTGCTCCTGATCCTTGACGTCCTCGCTATGCTCCAGCGGCAGATAAAGGAAATTGCGCTGGGCCGTCGTCAATTCCTGATCGAACCCATGGGCCAGGGCATGATGCAGGCAGGCGCGTGCCTGCGGGTCCGCCTCGAAAGCCTTTGGATTGTCCCGGAACATATTACGGCTGAACTGATCCAGCAGGATGATTTCGGCCAGGCATCCTTCTGCGGTCTCCCGCCAGTCACCGTGATTCCCCGCCACCAGCTCCTCATAGGTCTCAAGGAAGCGACTACGGATCAGGGCATCGAACTGATCATCTTTTTTAAACCATTGTTCCGGCGAACATTCCTCAAACCAGAAAGTGAGAATTTCGTGAATTTTCGTTTCCGACATGGCTGTCTCCCAAGGCTTTTTAACCCTGCCTATAATGACTGTAAAAAAACTTTATTGAAACCACTTGCCAGACCCCCAACCAGCGTTTATAAGGCGCGTCGTCGGCCAACGGAGTGTAGCTCAGCCTGGTAGAGCACTGTCTTCGGGAGGCAGGGGCCGCAGGTTCAAATCCTGCCACTCCGACCATTTATCCGACACAAAAGCGGCGTTTTCGACAGTGTTCGAAGCGCCGTTTTTCTTTGCGGCATCCAGTCGCGCGACAGCCTGTCACGCGGCAAGTAACCACATCCCATAATCAACTACTCCCAGTTTATCTTGTCATCAGTGATAACCGAGCGGAGGTCAGAATTATGGCCCAACAATCCCATACGGCAGTCAGGCTTGACCGTCACCATACACCCAAAAGCCCGAGTGACACTGTCGCCTATCGTTTCGTTAAACTGCTTCGTTTCTTCGCCGATACCTTCTTTGCCAAAAGATATGGCCACAGGGCCATTGTTCTGGAGACAGTCGCCGCCGTACCGGGCATGGTTGCCGCCTCGTTGATCCATCTGCGTTGTCTACGCCGAATGGAAAAGGACGACGGCTGGATCGCAACCCTGCTCGACGAAGCGGAAAACGAACGCATGCATCTGATGACCTTCATCGAGATCGCAAGGCCGTCCTGGCTGGAACGTGCGCTTATCCTCACGGTGCAGGGCATATTCTACAATCTGTTCTTCCTGACCTATCTGATCTCTGCAAAAACCGCACATCGGATTGTCGGTTATTTCGAGGAGGAGGCGGTTATCAGCTATACCCAATATCTGGCGGAAATAGACAGGGGCCGACACGACAATCTCCCCGCCCCCGATATCGCCATAGATTATTGGCAGTTGCCGCAAAACGCCCGCCTGCGGGATGTGGTTGAAGTCATCCGTGCGGATGAGGCCGGACACCGGGACGTGAATCACAACTTCGCCAACGAATTGGCCAGCCAGCAAAGGCAGCCAGCACATACGCCGTCGCATTAAAGGTCGCTAACCCAACGCTGCCCGGCGGCGTTCGCCCCTCTCCGGTCCGGAGAGGGGCGTTCAGATTAGGTCTGCGGCTTCTCTTCCTGCTGATGCATCAGGGCTTCCAGCTCCTCCACGGACAAGGCCTTTCCATATCGAAAACCCTGCAAGCGGTCACAGCGGTGTTTGACGAGAAAATCTTCCTGCTCTGCGGTTTCCACGCCTTCCGCTGTAACTTTTTTGCCCATGATCTGCGCCAGTGCGATAACCGCGTTAGCAACCGCCATATCGCTTGGATCGTCGGGAATATTCATCACGAAGGAACGGTCCACCTTCAGGGTGTCGACCGGAAGCTGTTTCAACCGGCTCAACGAAGAATATCCGGTACCGAAATCGTCGATGGCGACCTCGATGCCCAGGCCGCGTAACCGCGTCAGGACAGGCGTAATACTTTCAAGATTATCCATCGCCCAGCCTTCGGTTATCTCAATCTCGAGATATTCCGGCGGCAACCCCGACTCATCAAGGATATCAAGCAGGCTGTCGGCAAAGGTCATCTGTTCCAGTTGCACCCCGGCGACATTCACTGCGACACGCTGCAACTTGTATCCCTGTTCCAGCCAGCTTTTCATCTGTTTGCAAGCCTGCCGCAGCGCCCATTCGCCCAACAGAATGATCAGGTCCGTTTCCTCGGCCAACGGCACAAAGACCGACGGCGGTATAATCCCGAAATCCGGGTGCTCCCAACGTGCCAGCGCCTCGACCCCTGACAGCAAGCCGCTCTCAGCATCCACCTGCGGCTGATAATACTGCCTGAGCTGGCCTTCGCGCAGGGCGACCCGCAACGCGTTTTCCAGCTGGACCCGCTGCATGGCCTCATCGGTCATTTCCCCGGTGTAGAAGGCATACTGGTTCCGCCCCCGACGTTTGGCCTGATACATGGCTGCATCCGCATTCTGGATCAGGCCCCGTGCGTCTTCCGAATCCTTCGGCCAGAAGGCGATCCCGCAACTGGGTGTGATATGCAGTTCCCGACCGGAACATTTAAACGGCTGGTCAAAGGCGTTTATCAGGCGCGGTGCAATGCGCTGAACCACGGCAAGGTCTGTCGGGGTACTCAGGAGGATGACAAACTCATCCCCGCCAAGCCTGGCAACCGTATCCATATCGCGCACGGTCGCCTTCAGGCGATGTGCCGTGGCATCCAGCAGTTCATCGCCGACACTGTGCCCCAGGCTGTCGTTGATGTATTTGAAATGGTCCAGATCCAATACGATCAGGGCAAATTCGGCTTTTTCGCGCCGCGCCAACTGAATCTGCTGGTTCACGCGGTCAACCAACAGGTTCCGGTTCGGCAGACCCGTCAGCGGGTCGTGATTCGCCAGAAACTCGATCTCTTCCTGGGATTCCTTGATCTGGGTGATATCGGAAAAGACCGCCACATAGTTGGTGATGCGGCCAAGGTCGTCCTTGACGGCGTTGATGGTTTGCCATTCAGGAAAGACCTGACCGTTTTTACGCCGGTTCCAGATTTCGCCGCTCCAGCATCCCTCTTCCTGAAGGCATTGCCACATGTCCGCGTAAAAATGCTTGTCGTGACGCCCGGAGGTCAGAAAGCCCGGAGACTTCCCCCGGATTTCATCCAATTCATAGCCGGTAATCCGGGTAAAGGCATCATTGATACTAAGGACACGCGAATCCGCATCTGTCACCATGATGCCTTCACTTGTTGCATCAAAGACCGAGGCGGCAAGACGCAGGCGGCGCGCGGTGTTGTCATATTCAGTGATATCCTCGATGGCAAAGACCACTTCTTCGATCTCACCATCCTCCCTGCGCAAGGCACTGCCATTTACCTGCACAAGCCGCCGCTGCCCCCAGGGGGGCGTAATCGCCAGAACCGACCCATGCACCGGCAATCCCTTTTTGAGGGTTTTCGCAAAGGCCGTTTTATCCGGCGTCAGGGCATTACCGTCCCGATCCTCAAACCGCCACATGTCATCAAGGATGGAAAATCCAAGGATATCCTGCCGCCCGTCCCCCAGGGTCAACTTGGCCAAACGGTTGGCAAAGCAAATGCGCCCGTCCGCGTTGACCCGGATAAGGGCCGCTACACTCGTCTGGATAATACGCTGGTGAATTTTGCGCTCATGGTCCAGTTCCTGCCGGACCTGATGGCTTTGTGACAGATCGCGAATCACGACCTGGCAAGCATTCTGCCCCTGGAAATAAGCCGGTGCCGAGGTAACCGCCGCCGGGAAGCGCGTCCCATCGAGGCGCAGCAATTGTTCTTCGACTATCTCGGACACCTGCCGCCCATCTCCGGTTCTCGTAATACGCTCCCGAACCAGATCCAGATAGTCTTCGGCCACGAAGGAAAGCACGGACCGGCCAAATAAATCCGCTTCGTCTTTTGCCCCGAACAATTCCGCCGCCGCCGAATTCGCATGCACAACATTGCCGTCCACATGCAACAGAACAGCTTCGGGAAGGAAATCAATCAATCGCTGATAGGCATCGGCAACTTCGCGAAGGGCGCTTTCGCTGTCTTCCTCTGAAACGCTGTGGAGCCAGCCAACCCCCAAAGGCTTCCCCTCCTCTTCCGTCCTGCAGCCTCTAAACAAATCACACCATCCCACAAGGTTATTCTTTTGAGATTTCCATCTGGAACACCTCAATACATTTATGAGGCTTTCCTAAGCTTGCAGGCCAATTTGCAGCCATGACCTAAGTCAAATTTTCCAATTAACAATTTCAAGTATACCTAAATACCAATAAAACCAGCAAAGGTTTGTATCAGGATACCTTGCTCTGGAAGCGAGACTAAAAACGAGAGTGGAGTCGCCGATGAAAGACTGGCGATTTCGGACTGATATCCTTGGCCAGCACCATCAGTCTTTCAATCCTTTCGCCTATGTCCGGATGGCTTTGCAGCAGCGTGGGAAGGTCCCGGTCCTTCTCGACGCCAAACAGACGTTTGAACATGCTGCGGGAATGATGATCGATTTTCATCAGGGCTGTTACCAGGGCTTCAGGGTCCTCCATCAGCTCAACCGCTTTCATATCCGCAGCAAACTCCCGAAGGCGCGAAATGGCCCTCTGGCACAGGAAAGCAGCCATGGGGGCAAAAGCCAGCAGTACAAAAATCCACACAGGAATATGCACATCCGGCGACAGCCAGGAAGCGATAATACCGACCATGATCCCGAGCATGGAAACGGTGCCAACCGCCTGCCGCACCAGTTCGGTCACCAGGATCAGCTTGTTGTCGCCGTGAACGATATGCGCCACCTCATGGGCCATTACGGCAACCAGTTCTCGTTCGTTCAACAGCCTGAAACTGCCGCTGGATACGGCGATAGCCGCCTCCTCTGCGGCGCCGGTCGACAGGGCGTTCGGTGCCGGCACCTGGAGAAGATATAGGCTTGGCACTTTCACCAGTCCAGCCCGCCTGCACAGCCCCTCCAGGTCATCGTGCAGTTCAGGCAGTTCGCTGTATGGAATTTTGCGCCCGCGGTAAAACCGCATAACCAAATCAGGCGACAGACGAGGGGCAGCCAGAAAAATGAACAGCGAGGCAACTGCAATGGCCAGAATGGTCTGAGAGCCCCCGACGACCCAGCCACAGACCAGCAGGATGACAATAAGAGCAATGATCAGCAGAATCGTATAAGCAAATGCCCTGCTCTTGTATCCCTCCAGTTGCCGTTGCCTTTTCATCGCCCTGTTCCGTTCTTGCTAAGATGCTATATCACCGGACAGTATCGCGATCTTCGTCCCGCCCCTATGACCCAGAGCAAAGACTGCCGCCTTTCATCCGCCCCGCATCGCATCACAACGAATATGGGACCGGAACAGCAAAAAAAATAGGGCGCCCGAAGGCGCCCCACTCTAAAGTCTCAATGACCGGTACGATTATTCTTCCGTACCTTCGGCTTCTTCAGCCATATCCTGGGTCGGACCGGAATCCTGACCTTTGGCATCTTCATCACGGTCGACCAGTTCGATCACGGCCATCGGCGCGGCATCACCATAACGGAAGCCTGCTTTCAGGACGCGGGTGTAACCACCCGGACGATCGGTGTAACGCTCTGCCAGCGTGTCGAACAGCTTTGCAACCATGGCATCGTCGCGCAGAATGGCGAATGCTTGGCGACGACGGTGCAGACCACCCTTTTTGCCAAGGGTAATGATCTTGTCCATGACGCGCTTCAGTTCTTTAGCTTTCGGCAGGGTCGTTTTGATCTGCTCGTGCTTGATCAACGCGTTAGCCATGTTGGAGAACATAGCTTTACGATGAGATGCCGTACGGTTCAGTTTACGGCCCAGGTTACCATGACGCATGGCTTAGTCCTTTCTTCTTCAAAGTTATGCGCCGGTCGCTCAAGGCTACTGCCGGCGCTGGATTAAGCGTGAAGATTCGTCCTATTTAGAACGGCTCTTCCAGCTTTTTGGCCAACTCCTCGATATTCTCGGGCGGCCACTGCGGAATGTCCATGCCGAGGGACAGGCCCATCTGCGCGAGGACTTCCTTAATTTCGTTGAGCGATTTGCGGCCGAAGTTCGGCGTACGCAGCATTTCGCTTTCGGTCTTCAGAACCAGATCGCCGATGTAGACGATGTTGTCGTTCTTCAGGCAGTTCGCGGAACGGACGCTGAGTTCCAGCTCGTCCACCTTGCGAAGCAGGTTCTTGTTGAACGGCAGTTCGGAAGCCTTGCTTTCCTCTTCCTTAACTTCCGGCTCTTCGAAGTTGATGAAGACCTGAAGCTGATCCTGGAGGATACGGGCAGCCAGTGCCAGCGCATCATCCGGGGTAACAGCGCCGTTGGTTTCAATGCTCATGGACAGTTTGTCGTAGTCGGTCTGCTGACCGACACGGGTGTTGTCCACTTTGTAGGAAACCTTACGGACCGGGGAGAAGATGGAATCGACCGGGATCAGGCCGATCGGCGCATCTTCCGGACGGTTCTGGGCAGCCGGGACATAGCCTTTGCCGTTGTCGACGGTGAATTCGACATTCAGCTTCGCGCCTTTGTCCAGCGTGCAGAGCACGAGATCCGGGTTCATGACTTCGATGTCATGGCCGGTTTCGATCATGCCAGCAGTCGCCTCACAGGGGCCTTCGACGGACAGGCGCATTTTCTTCGGACCTTCACCGTGCATACGCAGGGCCAAAGCCTTCACGTTCAGCACGATGTCGGTGACGTCTTCGCGCACACCCGGGATGGAGGAGAATTCGTGCAGCACGCCGTCGATCTGAATCGCGGTAACCGCAGCCCCCTGCAGCGAGGACAACAGTACGCGACGCAGCGCGTTGCCCAGGGTCAGACCAAAACCACGCTCCAGCGGGTCGGCCACAGCGGTCGCAATCCGGCTGCCGTCGCCTTTCTGGGTGACGTTCAGCTTGGTCGGCTTAATCAGCGACTGCCAGTTCTTCTGCACCATCGCAGCATTTTCCGTCATAGAATCCTGCCTTTGTTCTTATGCAAGCCCAAACAGTTTTGGCCGGTTCGGTTCCCATTCCTTCGGAACCTCTCCCGGCTGAGGCTTGGAACCTGCCGTTCCGCGCCCTTTAGAAACTCCGGCACGCCTCAAAAAAATTGAGACGCGCCGGTATGTACAAACGTACTAACGTACGCCGAACAACAGTCGCGATTAGACGCGGCGGCGTTTCGGCGGACGGCAACCATTGTGCGGGATCGGGGTCACGTCACGGATCGCCGTGATGGTGAAACCAATCGCCTGCAGCGCGCGAAGAGCGGATTCACGACCGGAACCCGGGCCCTTCACGTTTACTTCCAGGGTCTTCATACCGTGTTCCTGAGCTTTCTTGCCAGCATCTTCAGCGGCAATCTGCGCAGCATACGGAGTGGACTTACGGGAGCCCTTGAAACCCATCATGCCGGCGGAGGACCAGGAGATCGCGTTCCCCTGAACGTCGGAGATGGTGATCATGGTGTTGTTGAAGGTCGCATTCACATGGCAAATGCCAGAGGTGATGTTTTTACGCTCGCGACGCTTCCGTACAGGTGCCTTAGCCATATCTCGAGCCTACCTTCTTACTTCTTCTTACCGGCAATCGGTTTCGCCGGGCCCTTACGGGTCCGTGCGTTGGTGTGGGTCCGCTGACCACGCACCGGCAGGCCCTTACGATGACGCAGGCCACGGTAGCAACCCAGGTCCATCAGGCGTTTGATGTTCATTGCAACTTCGCGGCGCAGATCACCTTCAACGGTGTAGTCGGCGTCGATCGTCTCACGGATACGAATCACTTCGTCGTCAGACAGTTCGTTGACACGACGCGGAGCGTCGATGTTGCATTTTTCACAAATCTCTTTGGCCATTTTCGGGCCGATCCCGTGAATGTAAGTCAGGGCGATTACGACCCGCTTACCAGTCGGGATGTTTACACCAGCGATACGAGCCACGGTGTCTCTCCTCTACAAAAATATGCGCAAGTGCGCTCCGTCTTACTCGGGGCGTCAGCTTGTTCCTTCGATCTTTTGCCCTGCCCGGCTGGTCTAGATACTAACCCCTTGGCATGTGACCTTCGTCGTAGTGAAGAGAGGTGTACGAGGTCAAAGGCGGCGCGAATTATAGGCATCGAAAAGCCTATGTCAACGCTCCGCCGGGTAGAAACGGAACAAATTTGTGCTTAGCCCAGAATTCCTTCGATCTGCTTGGTGACATCATCAATGTCAGCCATGCCGTCGACGCCCTTCAACGTCCCTTTTCCCTTGTAGTAAGGCAGGATCGGCGCCGTCTGCGCATGATAGGCTTCCAACCGCGATTTCACGGTTTCGGCGTTGTCGTCCGCACGCCGGGAGAACTCAGTGCTGCCGCATTTGTCGCAGACGCCTTCCTTCTCCGGCTTTTGAAATTCGTCGTGATACCCCTGGCCGCATTTGGCACAGGTATAACGGCCGGTGATCCGCGCGGTCAACGCAGCGTCGTCCACCTGCATCTCAATCACTGCGTCCAGCTTCATACCCTTATCGGACAGCAGCTTGTCCAGCGCTTCGGCCTGGGCAACCGTCCGGGGGAAACCGTCGAGAATAAATCCGTTGGCCAGATCAGGCTGGTCCAGGCGGTCGGAGATGATCCCGATCATGGTCTCGTCATCGACCAGTTTACCGGCATCCATAATCGCTTTGGCTTTCCGGCCAATTTCGCTTCCGGCCTTCACCGCAGCGCGCAGCATGTCTCCGGTGGAAAGCTGGACCATGCCCCTGCTATCCTCCAGACGCTTTGCCTGGGTGCCTTTACCCGCGCCCGGCGGGCCCAACAGAATTATGTTCATCGACGACGCCCCCTGAGTTTTGATTTCTTGATCAGCCCTTCATACTGATGGGCCAACAGATGACTTTGGATCTGGCTGACCGTATCCATGGTCACGGTCACGGCGATCAACAGGCTGGTACCGCCGAAGTAGAACGGAACCGCCCATTGTGAAATCAGGATTTCCGGCAGGATACAGACGACCGACAGATAAGCCGCGCCGATGACCGTCAGCCGTGTCAGGACGTAGTCAAGATAGTCCGACGTATTCTTACCCGGCCGAATGCCTGGAACGAACCCACCGTATTTCTTCAGATTGTCCGCCGTCTCCTGCGGGTTGAAAACAACCGCAGTATAGAAAAAGGCGAAGAAGACGATCAGTGTGACGTAAAGCACCAGGAACAAGGGCTGTCCACGGCCCAGCAGGGCGGAAACGGTCTGCAGCCATTCCGGGCTGTTCCCACCGACAAAACCCGTCAGCGTCAGCGGCATCAGAAGCAGCGAACTGGCGAAGATCGGCGGGATCACACCGGAGGTGTTAATCTTCAGCGGCAGGTGAGAGCTTTCACCGCCAAACATTTTGTTACCATGCTGACGTTTCGGATACTGAATCAGGATCCGGCGTTGCGCACGCTCCATGAAGACGATGCCCGCGATAACGACAACAGCCATCACCATCAGGCCCAGGATCAGGATCGTCGGCAAGGCACCGGTGCGGCCCAGCTCGAAGGTGCTGGCCAGGGACCGGGGAATGTTGGCGACGATACCGGAGAAAATGATCAGGGAGATACCGTTACCCACGCCGCGCTGGGTAATCTGTTCACCCAGCCACATCAGGAACATGGTGCCGCCAACAAGCGTGATGACGGTGGTTGCCCGGAAGAACAGGCCCGGATCCATCACGGCGCTACCGCCGGCAGAGCTTTGCATTCCCTCAAGGCCCACAGCAATCCCGTAGCCCTGGACAGCGGCCAGCAGCACGGTGCCGTAGCGGGTGTATTGGTTGATCTTCTTGCGGCCCGCCTCACCTTCTTTCTTCATCGCCTCCATCTGGGGGGAGACAGCAGTGAGGAGCTGCATAATGATCGACGCCGAAATATACGGCATAATGTTCAAAGCGAAAATCGTCATACGGCGAAGCGCACCACCGGAGAACATGTCGAACATGCCCAGGACGCCGCCGGACTGACTTTCAAAAATATCGTGAAGAATGGTGGGATCGATACCCGGCAGCGGAATATAGGTGCCGAGTCGATATACGATCAACGCGCCTAGAGTGAACCAAATCCGCTTCTTAAGTTCAGTCGCCTTACCCAGCGATCCGAAATTGAAATTAGCAGCTAGCTGTTCAGCGGCTGATGCCATCGTCGTATCCCGTCAAATAGTCACAAACAAGAACCCTGTTCGGAATTCGGTTCCGAAATAGCAGTCCGGCCCCGACTGGTCAAACAGTTCGGGGCCGGAACAGCGTCAATTCGAAATTTTAGCCTTCACGCTTGGCGCGGGCTGCGGCCTTCCGAGCGGCCTTTTTTCCTTCCTTGGCGGGAGCTTTCACTTCCGGCAGGGAAACGGAGCCACCGGCTTTCTCGACAGCAGCAATTGCCGTCTTGGAAGCGCGGGCTACCTGGAAGTCCACTTTCGTGGTCAGTTCGCCTTTCGCCAGCAGGCTGATACCGTCCAATTCCTTGGATACCAGACCAGCAGCGATCAGAGCAGCGGCATCAACCGGCTTGGAAGCATCAAGCTTCTTCGCATCAATGGCTTTCTGCACGCGGCCCAGGTTCACTTCGGCGTGTTCCTTGCGGAACGGTGCGTTGGTGAAACCACGTTTCGGCAGGCGACGATACAGCGGCATCTGACCGCCTTCGAAGCCCTTGATGGAAACGCCGGAACGGGACTTCTGACCCTTCACACCGCGGCCGCCGGTCTTACCTTTACCGGAGCCGATACCGCGACCAACACGGGTGCGGTCCTTGACGGCACCAGCGTTGTCAGACAGTTGGTTCAGTTTCATAACCGTCGGTCCTTTCTATGGGACGCGAGGGGCCGTTAAACGGCCTCCTCCACGCGCACCATGTGCTTCACTTTGTTGATCATGCCGCGGATCGCCGGAGTATCTTCCAGCTCACGGGTGCGACCGATCTTGTTCAGCCCCAGGCCAACAAGCGTAGCGCGCTGGCTAGCTTCACGGCGAATCGGGCTAGCGGTCTGGGTGACCTTAATGGTTTTCTTAGCCATCAAGAAGCCTCCTTCACACTAGCAGCCTCACCGTCACGACGGCCTACGAGGTCACTGACCTTTTTGCCGCGGCGAGCAGCAACCATGCGCGGCGAAGAGCTCTCTTTCAGCCCTTCAAACGCAGCCCGGATCATGTTGTACGGGTTGGACGTCCCAACGGACTTCGCAACCACGTCCTGCACACCCAGGGCTTCGAATACCGCACGGGTCGGACCACCGGCAATGATACCGGTACCAGCCGGTGCACTGCGCATCACAACGCTACCAGCGCCGAAACGGCCCTGGGTGTCGTGGTGCAGCGTACGGCCTTCACGCAGCGGAACACGGATCATGGTCTTACGAGCCGATTCGGTTGCCTTACGGATCGCTTCCGGCACTTCACGTGCCTTACCCGATCCGAAGCCAACACGGCCACGACCGTCACCTACAACTACCAGAGCAGCAAAGCCAAAGCGGCGGCCACCCTTTACGACCTTCGCGACGCGGTTAATCGCAACGAGTTTTTCAACCAGTTCCGGTTCTTCGCGCTCGCGACGTTCTCTCGGTTCACGTGCCATAGTGTTCGGCCCCTACCTTAGAGTTCCAGACCGGCTTCACGCGCGGCATCCGCCAGCGCCTTGATCCGGCCGTGATACTTATAGCCGCCACGGTCGAACACGACAGAAGACACACCGGCCTTCTTCGCGCGTTCCGCAATCAGCTTGCCTACTTCGGCAGCCGCTTCGGAGTTACCACCACTCTTAACTTTGGAGCGGAGGTCTTTCTCAACCGTAGAAGCAGCAGCCAGCGTCTTGCCCTGCACGTCGTCGATCAGCTGAACATAGATCTGTTTAGCGGACCGGAAGACGGAAAGCCGGGGCTTGCCAGCAGCACGCTTTTTCAACTGATAGCGCGACCGCTGAGCACGACGCTTGAAAAGTTCTTTCGTCGTCAACATAGCATTCAGCCCTTACTTCTTCTTGCCTTCCTTGCGCAGGATCACCTCATCGGTGTACTTCACACCTTTGCCCTTGTAGGGCTCGGGCGGACGATAACCGCGGATGTTGCTGGCAACCTGGCCGACACGTTGTTTACTGGCGCCATAGACCGCAATGATGGTCTGACCACGATCCCCTTCAATGGAGATTTTCACGTCTTCCGGAATGGGGAAGTCAATGTCGTGGCTGAAGCCGAGAGACAGTTTCAGGGTGCTGCCCTGCACTGCCGCACGATAACCAACGCCGTTCACGTTCAAACGCTTCACAAAGCCTTCGGATGCACCGATCACGGCGTTGTTGATCAACGCGCGGGTGGTGCCCCAGGCCTGGCGAGCCTTCTTGGTCTGGTTAATCGGGGAAACCGTAACCTGGTTGTCTTCGATGGACACATTAACGAGATCCATCAGAGACACGATCTGTTCGCCGTTCTTACCCTTTGCGCTCAGTACACCATCATTGATGGCAACTTCGACGCCAGAGGGCACGGTAACGGGGTAAATACCTACTCGTGACATGTAACCCTCCTTAGAATACGCGGCAAAGAACTTCGCCGCCCACATTCTCCTGGCGGGCTTCATGGTCAGACAAAACACCTTTCGGGGTCGAAAGGATGGAAATGCCAAGCCCGTTGTAGAAGCGGCCCAGATCCTTGATCTTGGAATAAACACGGCGGCCCGGTTTGGAGACGCGCGCGATTTCCTGAATCACAGGTTCGCCATCGTGGTATTTCAGCTCAACATTGAGCTCCTGCACACCAGCGCGGACGTCTACCATGGAGTAACCGCGAATGTAACCTTCGCGCTTCAACACTTCGAGAACGTTCGCACGCAGTTTGCTTGCGGGAACCGGAACAACGCTCTTGCGAGCACGCTGTCCGTTGCGAATGCGGGTCAGCATATCGCCGAGCGGATCACTCATCGCCATGACGGTATGCCCTCCTTACCAGCTGGATTTAACCACGCCGGGGATCTGACCCCGGGAGGCGAGATCGCGCAATGCAATACGCGAAATCTTGAATTTACGATAGAATGCCTTCGGACGGCCCGAGATTTCACAACGGTTGTGAACACGAACCGGGCTGGCGTTCTTCGGCAGCTTGTTCAGAGCCATAGCAGCCTGGAAACGCTCTTCCGGAGCCAATTCCTTGTCATGCAACGTCGCTTTCAGAGCCGCACGCTTAGCAGCATGCTTGGCCGACAGCTTTTCACGCTTATTATTGCGCGCGATAGCACTTTTCTTAGCCATAATTCCGCTCCACGATTAGTTGGTAAACGGCATCTGGAAGCTGGCCAGCAGGGCCTTTGCTTCCTCGTTGGACTGAGCTGACGTGCAGATCACGATGTCCATACCACGAACTTCGTCTACTTTATCGTATTCGATTTCGGGGAAGACGATCTGCTCTTTCAGCCCCATGGCATAGTTGCCACGGCCGTCAAAGCTTTTGCCGTTCACACCGCGGAAGTCGCGGACGCGCGGCAGCGCGATGTTGATCAGACGATCCAGAAACTCATACATGCGCTCGTCACGCAAAGTTACTTTGCACCCGATTGCCATGCCGTCACGCAGCTTGAAGCCAGCGATGGATTTTTTGGCTTTCGTGGACACCGGCTTCTGACCGGTGATCGCCGTTAATTCTTCGACCGCATTCGTGAGTTTCTTACGGTCTGCAACAGCACCGCCGACACCCATGTTGATTACGATCTTCTCAATCCGCGGCACCTGCATCGGGTTCTTATATTCGAACTTATCGATCAGTTCCTGGCGCACCTTTTCACGGTACTGCGCCTTAAGCCGCGGGACGTACTTCTCTGTACTCATAGTAGCCGTATCCCTTGGTTACGAATTAGGAGTCAATGACTTCGCCGGAACGCTTAGCAACGCGTACCTTCTTGCCATCTTCCAGGACTTTGAAGCCAACGCGGGTCGGCTTGCCGTCCTTCGGGTCAACCAGGGCGACATTGGAAGCGTCAAGAGCCGCTTCCTTTTCGACGATGCCGCCTGCGTTGAGTTGGGTCGGGCGCGTATGACGTTTCACCACATTCACGCCCTGGACGACCACGCGGCCATCTTTCGGCAGAACCTGGAGGACTTCGCCTTCCTTGCCCTTGTCGCGACCGGTTGTAACGACAACCTTATCGCCTTTTTTGATCTTAGCCGCCATCTTAGATAACCTCCGGCGCCAAAGAGACAATCTTCATGAAGCGCTTCGCACGAAGTTCACGCACCACCGGGCCAAAGATACGTGTGCCAATCGGCTCACCATTCTTGTTAATCAGCACAGCGGCATTGCTATCGAACTTGATGGTGGAACCGTCCGGACGGCGAATTTCCTTCGCCGTACGTACGATCACCGCACGATGCACGTCACCTTTTTTAACACGACCGCGCGGAATTGCTTCCTTAACGGAGACGACAATGATGTCGCCAACGGATGCGGTCCGACGTTTGGAGCCGCCCAACACCTTAATGCACTGCACACGGCGAGCACCGGAGTTGTCAGCAACGTCTAGGTTGGTTTGCATCTGGATCATGGTTGGATCCTTCTTACTCTGGGGTCCGAACCTTACGCTTCCGCGCCCTCGACAACGACTTCCCAAGTCTTACGCTTGGAAATCGGTCGAGTTTCGCGAATGCGCACCACATCGCCTTTTTTAGAGGCGTTGTTTTCGTCGTGAGCCATATATTTCTTTGACTTACGAACGACCTTCTTGAACACCGGGTGTGTCACGCGGCGCTCCACCAGCACAACGACGGATTTGTCGCAGGCGTCGGAGACCACAGTACCCTGAAGAATTCGTTTGGGCATGTATATTACTCCCGCTTAATAGCTTAAGCCGACGCCTTGCGTTCACCCAGAAGCGTCTTGATACGTGCAATATCACGACGCACTGTGCGAACACGCGCGGTATTTTCCAACTGACCACTCGCGGCCTGGAAACGCAGATTGAACTGCTCTTTCCGCAGGTCGATGAGCTGGTCCTTCAACTCGTCGTCGGACTTCTGACGCAGATCAGCAGCAACTTTGCTCATCGGTCTTATCCTTCTCCACCAATGCGAGACACAACCTTGCACTTGATCGGCAGCTTCGCAGCAGCCAATTCAAATGCGCGACGTGCAGTCTCGCCCTGGACGCCATCCATTTCAAACATGATGCGGCCAGGTTTAACACGGGCCGCCCAGTATTCGGGCGTACCTTTACCTTTACCCATACGTACTTCAGCAGGCTTCTGGGAGACGGGGACATCCGGGAAAATCCGGATCCACACCTTACCCTGACGCTTGATGTGACGAGTGAGCGCACGACGGGCCGCTTCGATCTGGCGGGCTGTTATACGCCCAGGTTCCAGAGCTTTCAAGCCGAAACCGCCGAAGTTCAGAGAAGTACCGCCTTTGGCGTTGCCGTGAATACGGCCTTTATGCGCCTTGCGGAATTTCGTTCTTTTCGGGCTAAGCATTGTACTCTCGCCTTCCTAGTCTCTCGAGGGCCGAATTAACGGCCCTGTTCCTGCAGACGCTTTTCCTGGGCCATCGGATCATGAGCCATGATCTCGCCCTTGAAAATCCATACCTTGATGCCACAAACGCCATAGGTGGTGTGGGCTTCGGACGTACCGTAATCGATATCGGCACGAAGGGTGTGCAGCGGCACACGACCTTCACGATACCATTCGGTACGCGCGATTTCCGCGCCACCCAGACGACCGGCAGCATTGATACGAATGCCTTCAGCGCCCATACGCATTGCACTCTGAACCGCCCGCTTCATCGCACGGCGGAAAGCCACACGGCGTTCCAGCTGCTGAGCGATGTTGTCGGCAACCAGTTTCGCATCCAGTTCCGGCTTGCGGATCTCAACGATGTTGAGCGCAACGTCCTTGCCGGTGCGATTCTGCAGTTCACGACGCAGTTTCTCGATGTCCGCACCCTTTTTACCGATCACGACACCCGGACGGGCGCTGTGAATGGTAACACGGGCTTTACCAGCCGGACGTTCGATAACGACCTTGGAAACACCCGCCTGTTTCAGGCGCTCTTCCAGGTAAGCACGCAGCTTCAGGTCTTCGTGCAGAAGATCTGCGTAATTGCGATCAGCGAACCAGCGGGAATCCCAGGTCCGGTTGATTCCGACACGCAGACCGATCGGATTTACTTTATGACCCATTATTCGGACTCCCCACGTTCACGGACGACAATCGTCAGGTTGGAGAACGGCTTCAAAATACGTGCACCACGACCCCGCGCACGGGCACGGAAACGCTTCATGGTGAAAGATTTGCCAACATAGGCTTCTTTCACGAAGAGCTGGTCCACGTCGAGTTGGTGGTTGTTTTCCGCGTTGGCGATAGCCGACTGCAGAGCCTTCTTCACGTCACCGGCGATGCGGCGGTTGGAGAAGGACAGTTCTGCCAGTGCAGTATCGACGTTTTTTCCGCGGATGGAAGCAGCCACCAGGTTAAGCTTCTGCGGGCTGACGCGCAGGTTGCGGCAAACCGCACGCGCTTCAGTGTCCGCGAGGCTGCGTTCACGCGATGCTTTACCCATGGCGTTTACTTCCTCTTCGCTTTCTTATCCGCAGCGTGACCGTAGTAGGTACGGGACGGCGCGAATTCACCGAATTTGTGACCAATCATATGTTCGGTCACCAGAACCGGAACAAATTTCTGTCCGTTGTGGACCCCGAAGGTCAGTCCCACGAATTGCGGCAGGATGGTGGAGCGGCGAGACCAGGTTTTGATGATCTCTTTACGCCCGGATTCCCGCGCAACTTCTGCTTTTTTCAGCAGAAAGTGGTCGACAAACGGACCCTTCCATACAGAACGAGCCATTGAGAGACTCCCTTACTTCTTAGCGTGACGGCGACGGACGATGTACTTATCCGTTGCCTTGTTGCTACGCGTGCGCTTGCCCTTGGTCGGCTTACCCCAGGGGGTAACCGGATGACGGCCACCGGAGGTACGGCCTTCACCACCACCATGCGGGTGGTCAACCGGGTTCATAGCGACACCGCGAACTTCCGGACGCTTGCCCTGCCAACGCAGACGACCAGCTTTACCCTGCTTGATGTTTTGCTGATCCGGGTTGGACACAGCACCGACGCTGGCGATGCAATCGCCACGAACGATGCGCAGTTCACCCGACATCAGTTTAAGCTGCGCATAGCCCTGGTCACGACCAACGAGCTGTGCATAGCAACCAGCAGAACGAGCAAGCTGACCACCTTTGCCCGGCTTCATCTCCACGTTGTGGACGATGGTGCCGACCGGCATGTTGGACAACGGCATCGCGTTACCCGGCTTCACATCGACCTTATTGCCGGCGATGACTTTGTCACCGGCCTTCAGGCGCTGCGGCGCCAAGATGTAGGCTTGTTCACCGTCTTCATAGCGCAGCAGCGCAATGAAGGCAGTACGGTTCGGGTCGTATTCGATCCGCTCAACTGTCGCCGGAACGTCAAATTTCCGACGTTTGAAGTCGATGATACGATACTTCCGCTTATGACCGCCGCCTTGGCGACGGGCCGTAACGCGGCCGGTATTGTTCCGACCGCCTTTTTTCGTCAGACCTTCGGTCAGCGCCTTAACGGGGCCGCCTTTGTGAAGATCCGAACGATCCACCAGTACCAGATCACGGGTACCGGGGGTATTCGGCTTATATTGCTTCAGAGCCATGGCTTACAACCCCGTCGTTACGTCGATCGAATCACCTTCAGCGAGGGTCACGACCGCTTTCTTGAAGCCAGCGCGTTTACCCACGATACCGCGGAAACGCTTTACCTTGCCCTTAACGTTCAAGGTATTGACGGCCTTAACTTTCACGTCGAACAGATTTTCAACAGCCGCTTTGATTTCGTGCTTGTTGGCATCCGTAGCGACCTTGAAAGTCACCTGGTTGTTCTCGCTGCCCATGGTCGCCTTTTCGGTGATCACGGGAGCCTGGATGACTTGGTACATCCGTTCCTTGGAGACAGGCTTCTTGTTTAGGAATTTCCAACTCATTTCAGCCGAGCCTCCAATCCTTCAACCGCAGCCTTGGTCAGGACCAAGGTGTCGCGGCGGAGAATGTCGTAAACATTGGCGCCCTGCGTCGGGAGAACGTCAACGTTCACCACATTGCGGGAAGCCAGAGCGAAGTTACCGTCAACCTCGTTACCGGAAACGATCAGAGCGTTGCTGAGACCCAAGCCGGTCAGCTTGGACAGCAGTTCTGCCGTTTTCGGGGAGGAGACAGCCGCATCATCCAGAATGATCAGCTTGCCATCGGCCTGCTTAGCGGAAAGCGCTGATTTCAGCGCCAGCTGGCGGACCTTTTTGGGCAAAGAATGACCATGATCGCGGACCACCGGGCCAAAAGCACGTCCACCACCACGGAACTGCGAAACTTTCGCATCACCGTGACGAGCACGACCCGTGCCCTTCTGGCGGAACATTTTGGCGCCCGTGGCGTTCACTTCGCTACGGTTTTTTACCTTGTGTGTACCGGCACGACGTTTGGCGAGCTGATAGTTCACCATGCGTGCGAGAATGTCCTTACGGACCGGCACACCAAAGACCTCGTCGGCGAGTTCAATATCGCCTGCGGCCTTATTATCAAGCGTGATAACCTTCGCTTTCATTGGTCTGGGCCCTTCTTAACCTTCGGCGTTTTCGGTGGCGTCGCCACCTTCAGCCGTTACTTCTTCAGCCGGGGCGGTTGCTGCTGCACTACGAACAGCCGCCGGTTTCGGCGCCTCTTCGGGAAGATTTTTCTTCACGGCATCAGAAACAAATACCCAACCGTTTTTGCTGCCCGGAACCGCGCCCTTAACCAGGACGAGGCCACGGTCAACATCCGTGGACACCACTTCAAGGTTCTGAACGGTAACGCGGGCTGCACCCATGTGACCGGCCATTTTCTTACCCTTGAAGACACGGCCCGGATCCTGACACTGACCCGTGGAACCGTGGCTACGGTGCGAAATAGACACACCGTGCGATGCACGCAGACCACCGAAGTTGTGGCGCTTCATGGCACCAGCGAAACCCTTACCGATGGAGGTACCGACGGCATCGATGTACTGACCGGCAACAAAGTGGTCAGCCGTGATTTCGTCACCAACATTCAGCAGGTTATCCGCAGAAACACGGAATTCCGCCATCTTCCGCTTCGGCTCAACTTTAGCCTTGGCGAAATGCCCACGCATAGCCTTGGTGGTATGCTTAACTTTACGCTTACCCGCGCCAAGCTGGACTGCAGTGTAACCATTTGCATCTTCAGTGCGCGTGGCGACGACCTGCAGGTCATCCAGTTTGAGCACGGTAACCGGAATGTTGTCACCCTCGTCCGTCCAGACGCGGGTCATTCCGACTTTCTGTGCGATTACTCCTGTACGCATCGGAGCAACTCCTTACAGCTTGATCTCGACATCGACACCAGCCGCCAGGTCGAGCTTCATCAAAGCATCAACCGTCTGCGGGGTCGGATCGACGATGTCGAGTACACGCTTGTGCGTGCGAATTTCGAACTGTTCACGGCTCTTCTTATCGATATGCGGGGACCGCAGAACCGTGAAGCGTTCAGTCCGGGTCGGAAGCGGGATCGGTCCGCGGACTTCCGCACCGGTGCGCTTCGCCGTATTGACGATCTCGAGCGTGGACTGATCCAACACACGATGATCGAACGCCTTAAGGCGAATGCGAATGTTCTGGCTTTCCATGCCAACCTCCGGAATGAACGGGACCGGAGATTTACTCCGGTCCCGACGACTTTACAAGCCTTACTTTATTCGGTGACGCTAGCGACGACGCCAGCACCGACGGTGCGGCCACCTTCGCGGATAGCGAAACGCAGACCTTCGTCCATAGCGATCGGTGCGATCAGCTCAACATCCATGGAGATGTTGTCGCCCGGCATCACCATTTCCGTGCCTTCCGGCAGAACGACGGAACCGGTCACGTCGGTCGTACGGAAGTAGAACTGCGGACGATAGTTGGAGAAGAACGGCGTATGACGGCCACCTTCTTCTTTCGTCAGGATGTAGCACTCGCATTTGAACTTGGTGTGCGGCGTGATCGAACCCGGCTTGGCCAGAACCTGACCACGCTCGACGTCTTCACGACCGATACCACGCAGCAGCGCGCCGATGTTGTCGCCTGCTTCACCGCTGTCCAGCAGCTTGCGGAACATTTCAACGCCCGTGACGGTGGTTTTCTGGGTGTCGCGGATACCAACGATCTCGACTTCCTCACCAACGTTCACAACACCGCGCTCGATACGACCGGTGACAACCGTACCACGACCGGAGATGGAGAACACGTCCTCGATCGGCATCAGGAATGCCTGGTCCTTCGGACGTTCCGGCTGCGGGATGTATTCGTCAACGGCTTTCATCAGCTCAAGAATCTTGTTCTTGCCGATTTCGTCGTCACGGCCTTCCAGAGCAGCCAGGGCGGAACCGGCGATCACCGGAATGTCGTCACCCGGGAAGTCGTAGGAGCTCAGCAGCTCACGCACTTCCATTTCAACCAGCTCAAGCAGCTCTTCGTCGTCAACCTGGTCAACCTTGTTCAGGAACACAACCAGAGCCGGAACGCCAACCTGACGCGCAAGCAGGATGTGCTCACGGGTCTGCGGCATCGGACCGTCGGCTGCGTTCACAACCAGGATCGCACCGTCCATCTGCGCCGCACCAGTGATCATGTTCTTCACATAGTCGGCGTGGCCCGGGCAGTCGACGTGGGCGTAGTGACGCGCTTCCGTCTCATACTCAACGTGGGCGGTGTTAATCGTAATGCCACGCTCACGCTCTTCAGGCGCCTTGTCGATGTCTGCGAAGTCCGTAGCAGCACCGCCGCCCGTCTCCGACAGAACCTTCGTGATCGCTGCCGTCAGCGTCGTTTTACCGTGGTCAACGTGTCCAACCGTACCAATGTTGCAGTGCGGTTTCGTACGTTCAAACTTTTCCTTGGCCATTTTCTTCTACCTTCTTGAAAAAGTAACTGCGTGCTTATGCCAGTTTGGCGCGGACTTCGTCCGCCACTGCCTGCGGCACAGCTTCATAGTGGTCGAAAGTCATCGTGAACTGTGCGCGACCCTGGGACAGGGAACGCAGGTTGTTCACGTAACCGAACATGTTTGCCAGCGGCACCATGGCGTTCACAACACGCGCCGGGCCACGCTGGTCCATGCTGGACACCTGGCCGCGACGGCTGTTCAAGTCGCCGATGATATCGCCCATGTACTCGTCCGGAGTAACAACTTCCACAGCCATCATCGGCTCCAGAAGTTTCGGACCAGCTTTCTGCATGGCTTCCTTGAAGGCTGCACGGGCAGCAATTTCGAAGGCCATGACAGAGGAGTCGACGTCGTGGTAGGCACCGTCGGTGAGGGTCACCTTGAAGTCGATGACCGGGAAGCCAGCCATGATACCGTTCGCCATGGAGCTTTCGATACCTTTTTCGACACCCGGGATGTATTCCCTCGGTACGGAACCACCAACAATCTTGCTTACAAACTCAAAGCCCTCGCCAGCTTCCTGCGGTTCGAACTGAAGTTTGACACGAGCGAACTGACCGGAACCACCAGTCTGCTTCTTGTGGGTATAGTCCACTTCAGCAGGCTTGGAGATGGTTTCGCGGTAGGACACCTGCGGTGCACCGATGTTTGCTTCGACCTTGAACTCACGCTTCAGACGGTCGACGATGATGTCCAGGTGCAACTCGCCCATACCGGCGATGATGGTCTGGCCGCTTTCTTCATCGGTCTTGACACGGAAGCTCGGGTCTTCCGCTGCGAGACGGCCCAGAGCCTGACCCATTTTTTCCTGGTCGGCTTTGGTTTTCGGCTCAACAGCAATTTCGATAACCGGATCCGGGAACTCCATGCGTTCCAGAATAATCGGCTTGGCGCTGTCGCAGAGCGTGTCACCCGTGGTGGTGTCTTTCAGGCCGGCAATAGCGACGATGTCGCCTGCCATTGCAACCTTGATGTCTTCACGGGAGTTCGCATGCATAAGCAGCATACGGCCAACGCGCTCTTTTTTGTCCTTAACCGTGTTCTTGACGTAGGAACCCGCTTCCAGCTTACCGGAGTAGATACGGCAGAAGGTCAGGGAACCGACGAACGGGTCGTTCATGATCTTGAACGCCAGCGCGGAGAACGGTGCGTCGTCGTCGGACAGACGGGTGTCTTCCGCTTCGGTGTCCGGGTGAACACCTTCGACCGGAGGCAGATCGACCGGAGACGGCATGAAGTCGATCACGGCATCCAACAGCGGCTGTACGCCCTTGTTCTTGAAAGCAGTACCGTTCAGAACCGGCACGAAGGACAGGTTCAGGGTACCCTTACGGATACATTTGATCAGGGTCGCTTCGTCCGGCTCGTTGCCTTCCAGGTAAGCTTCCATGGCATCGTCGTCCTGCTCAACGGCAGTCTCGACCAGCTTCTCGCGATATTCCGCAGCCTTGTCGGCCAGTTCAGCCGGAATGTCGATGTAATCGAAGGAAGCCCCCAGGTCTTCACCAACCCAGCGGATCCATTTCATTTTGATGAGGTCGATTACGCCGTCATATTCGGCTTCGGCACCAACCGGCAGGTTGACGACCAGCGGGTTTGCACCCAGGCGGTCGACAATCATGTCTACGCAACGGTAGAAGTCGGCACCCATGCGGTCCATCTTGTTGACGAAACACATGCGCGGAACGCCGTATTTGTCAGCCTGACGCCAAACAGTCTCGGACTGCGGCTCCACACCGGCAACGGAGTCAAACACCGCAACGGCGCCATCGAGAACGCGGAGCGAACGCTCAACTTCAATGGTGAAGTCAACGTGGCCGGGCGTATCGATGATGTTGATGCGATGGTCTTTCCAGAACGCCGTCGTCGCAGCAGACGTAATCGTAATGCCGCGCTCCTGCTCCTGCTCCATCCAGTCCATGGTGGCGCCACCGTCGTGGACTTCACCAATTTTGTGGGACTTACCGGTGTAATACAGGATACGTTCGGTCGTTGTGGTTTTACCGGCGTCGATATGCGCCATGATACCGATATTACGGTACCGCTCCATCGGAGTCTGACGAGCCATGGTTAAACCCCCTTACCAGCGATAGTGCGAGAATGCACGGTTGGCTTCCGCCATCTTATGCGTATCTTCGCGCTTCTTGATGGATGCGCCACGGCTGTTAGCCGCGTCCAGCAGTTCGCCGGACAGACGTTCCATCATGGTGTTTTCAGAACGTTTACGGGCCATATCGATCAGCCAGCGGAACGCGAGGGTCTGTGCGCGTTCGGCACGGACTTCAACCGGAACCTGGTAGGTTGCACCACCGACACGGCGGGAGCGCACCTCCAGATGCGGCTTCACGTTTTCCAGGGCTTCGTGGAACGTGGCAACCGGATCATTACCGGTGCGGCTGTTCAGCAGATCGAAAGCACCATAAACAATTTTCTCGGCCGTGGACTTTTTACCGTCCAGCATGACCGCATTGATGAATTTGGAGATCACTACATCGCCGAATTTGGCGTCGGGCAGGATCTCACGCTTCTCAGCACTATGACGTCGAGACATGGTTTAATACCCTTATTTCGGACGCTTCGCGCCATACTTGGAACGGCGCTGACGACGATCCTTGACGCCCTGCGTATCCAAGGTGCCGCGAATGGTGTGGTAACGCACACCCGGCAAGTCCTTCACACGACCGCCACGGATCATAACTACAGAGTGTTCCTGCAGGTTATGCCCCTCACCGGGGATGTAGCTGGTCACCTCATACCCGTTAGTCAAACGCACACGCGCAACCTTACGAAGAGCCGAGTTCGGCTTTTTCGGGGTCGTCGTGTACACACGGGTGCAAACGCCACGCTTTTGCGGGCAAGCTTTCAAAGCCGGCACCATATCGCGCTTCGGCTTATCTTTCCGCGCTTTGCGGATCAGCTGGTTAATCGTCGGCATTGCGTCTCTCTTCGCCTTCTCGTCTCAACCATTACGTTCGAACGTGGTCACGCATCGCGATCATCACGATGCGCATCACCCCGACAGCGAGATCTCTCGATCCTGCCATCGAAGCAGCTAAAAACTCGAGCAGCCGCTTCACGCGGCTTATAGTCGTCCCTTAAGATTACCCGGGCATTGCGTTTAGGCTCTTTCCGCTTTCTGTAGAGTTCATGTCTGAGACATGCCTGTCAGTCAAAGCGTCCGGCTCGGCGGTCGTCCGTCCAGATTGGGCCTACTGTCCAATTCCCTCTTAGAGGCGGGCGGATACTATGCAGAGGTGGAGAGCGCGTCAAGTAAAAGATTCCGGCGCTTTCCCGGCATCCCATATATGGTGGATTCACGGTTGGAATCACCAGCCGTTGTATTAATATTTCACCAATTCGTCACGGCCTAATTCATTCTTTCCACGAATTCCAGCCTCCCCTCGCGGGCGTCCCTATAAGGCCAGTGAATCATGTGCCGTCACAAAAGCTATGCCGAGCCTTCCGCTTGCCAGCAATAGGTGATTCCCCTATGCAGATTCGACCAATCTATAATAACAAATCAAATCAGCAGGGGGCCGAAGGTTATGGGGTTGACGGGCAGTCATATCGTTGGGGCGGGACTTTGGATGTTGGGCGCGCTTGTGTCCTTCATTGCCATGGCCGTCGGAGGTCGGGAACTGGCGGCGGATCTGCCGGTTATCCAGTATATGTTCATCCGAAGCCTGATCGGCCTTATCATTGTCGCTCTTGTTTGCTGGCGAAGTGGCGTCGGTCAGTTGCGCCTGCGTTATCCTGGCATTCATTTCTGCCGTAACCTGTTCCATTTCGGCGCGCAATACGGTTGGTTCTTTGCGGTCTCCGTGATACCGCTGGCGGAGGTCTTCGCCATAGAGTTCACCACCCCGATCTGGACAGCAATGATCGCGACATTCGCCTTGGGAGAGCGGCTTACGCGGACGCGGATCACCACGATCCTGCTGGGCTTTACCGGCATCCTCATCATTCTGAGGCCCGGTCTGGAAGCAATCGACCCGGTCGCCTTTATCGTGCTGGCGGCAGCCGTGGGCTTTTCAACGACCCATGTCTTCACGAAAAAGCTAAGCCGCGATCAAAGCTCACTCAATATCCTGTTCTATATGGTCGGGATGCAAGCCGTCTTCGGACTGGTCCCCGCGCTGATGGTCTGGCAAACGCCTCCCCTCGCCTCCTGGCCCTGGCTGATTACAATCGGCATCGCGGCCTTCACCGCACACTACTGTATCGCGCAGGCAATGAAGCTGGCCGACGCCACGGTTGTCGCCCCCATGGATTTCATGCGCCTGCCTCTCGTCGCCCTTGTCGGCTTCCTCCTCTACAACGAGCAGGTCGACCTGGCGCTGTTCCTTGGGGCCGGGCTGATCCTGACCGGCAACCTCATGAATATCCGCAAGGAGCACCGCCGCACCGCCTGACCCAGCCCGCCCTATTGCCACGCGGCATGGGCCTGCCGGTTACCTGCCGGAACGCACATAGAAAAACCCCCGCAGTTTCCTGCGGGGGTTTTATCAGATCGAAAGTCTTACCGCTTATTCTGCGGCAGGCTGTTCTTCACCGTTCTCGCCATCGATGACCTGGGCACCGTCGTTCCGGTTGGCCGCACGGTCCGCCTGAATCTGGCGGTCCTTGTCAGCAGCAACCTGACGCAGGTGTTTCATCACCGAGCCGGTACCGGCCGGGATCAGGCGACCCACGATGACGTTCTCTTTCAGGCCTTCCAGCGAGTCCATCTTGCCGTTGACAGCGGCATCGGTCAGGACGCGTGTCGTCTCCTGGAAGGAAGCAGCGGAGATGAAGGACTTGGTCTGCAGGCTCGCCTTGGTGATACCCTGCAGGATCGGCTTGAACTTAGCCGGAGCACGGTTTTCAGCCGCAGCCTTCTCGTTAACCTCATCCACCTCTTCACGATCCAGCGTTTCGCCGGTCAGCAGATAGGTTTCGCCCGGATCCAGAATTTCCACCTTCTGCAGCATCTGGCGGACGATCACTTCGATATGCTTATCGTTGATCTTCACACCCTGCAGACGATAGACGTCCTGGATTTCCTTGCAGAGGTAATCGGCCAGCGCCTCGACACCCAGAACTTCCAGGATGTCGTGCGGAACCGGGTTACCATCCATCAGCATCTCACCCTTGCGGATGAAGTCGCCTTCCTGAACGGCAATATGCTTACCCTTCGGCACCAGATATTCAGACGCCTCGACACTTTCGTCAGCCGGACGGATGACGATACGGCGCTTGGTCTTATAGTCCTTGCCGAATTCGACGTAGCCGTCCTGATCCGCGATAACCGAGAAGTCTTTCGGCTTACGGGCTTCGAACAGTTCCGCCACGCGCGGCAGACCACCCGTAATGTCACGGGTCTTGGAGCTTTCACGCGGGATACGGGCAAGAACGTCGCCGGCCTGTACCGTCTGACCATTGCCAACCGACAGGATTGCGTCCACGGACATGAAATAGCGGGCTTCCATACCGTTCGGCAGGGTGATGACTTCACCGGCCTCATCACGCAGGGTGATGCGCGGCTTCAGGTCGGCACCCTTCGCCTGCTGTTTCCAGTCGATCACAACCTTGCTGGCGATACCCGTGGCTTCGTCAACCACGTCACGAACGGACGCGCCTTCGACCAGGTCCACATAGTGGGCAACACCGGCACGCTCGGTGATGATCGGAATGGTGTAGGGATCCCATTCGGCAATTGTCTGCCCCTGAACCACACCGTCGCCTTCGTCGACTTTCAGCCTTGTGCCATAAGGCACGCGATGACGGGCGCGTTCACGGCCGATCTCGTCCAGCAGGACAACCTCACAGTTACGGCCCATGACCACCGGACGGTTGTCACTGTCCATAACCACGTTGCGGTTGTTGATCTTGACCGAACCGTCGACGGAACTCTCTACGGAATTCTGTTCCGCACCACGCTGTGCCGCACCACCGATGTGGAAGGTACGCATGGTAAGCTGTGTACCCGGTTCACCGATGGACTGAGCCGCGATGACACCAACAGCTTCGCCGCTGTTGACCATCGTACCACGGGCCAGGTCACGACCGTAGCAGACCGCACAGGCACCGCCCTTGGTCTCACAGGTCAGGACGGAGCGAATCTTGACCGCATCCACACCTGCCGTTTCGATCTCATCCGCGAGGGGCTCATCGATCAACCCGCCCCGGGCGACGATCACGTCACCGGTCAGCGGATGAACGACATCTTCGGCCACACAGCGACCCAGGATACGTTCAGCCAGACCTTCGATCACGTCGCCGCCTTCGATGACCGCACGCATGGTGAGGCCTTCTTCCGTGCCACAATCATGTTCAACGATGATGCAGTCCTGGGCCACGTCAACCAGACGACGGGTCAGGTAACCGGAGTTAGCCGTTTTCAACGCCGTATCCGCCAGACCTTTACGGGCACCGTGGGTCGAGTTGAAGTACTCGAGAACGGTCAGGCCCTCTTTAAAGTTGGAGATAATCGGCGTTTCAATGATTGAGCCATCCGGCTTGGCCATCAGACCACGCATACCGGCAAGCTGCTTAATCTGTGCGGCAGAACCACGGGCACCGGAATGCGCCATCATGTAAACGGAGTTCAGACCTTTTTCACCCGGCGAGGACATGACCTTCATCATGTCTTCGGCAATCTTGTCGGTGCAGGATGCCCAAACGTCGACTACCTTGTTGTATTTCTCACCCTGGGTGATGAGACCGTCCATATACTGCTGTTCGTATTCCTTGACCTGATCCTGGGCAGCGTTGATCAGCTCTTCCTTGGTATCCGGAATGATCATGTCATCCTTACCGAAGGAGATACCGGCGCGGCATGCCCAGCCGAAGCCGAGGCCCATCAGCTTGTCACAGAAGATCACCGTCTCTTTCTGACCGCAGTGGCGATAGACCACGTCGATCATGTTGGTAACTTCCTTCTTGGTCAGAATGCGGTTGATCAGGCTGAACGGCACGTTTTTGTGCTTCGGCAGGATCTGGCTCATCAGCATACGACCCGGCGTGGTGACCACTTTCTGGATAACCATTTCGCCGTCAGCATTCACGGTCTCATAGAGCGCCTTGATGCGGGTGTGCAGAGTGATGGCCTTGGAGTCCAGCGCATGTTCCAGTTCGGACATGGCAGCAAACAGCGCCACGCGATGGGCCGTGACCTTACCGGCCTTCAACTGTTTGAAGGCTTCCTTGCCCTCCAGGCCTTCAACGGCCTTATGAAGGTTACCAGCCTCACGCAGGACAACGTCGCCACGTTCCAGAGCAGCCGTCATCGCCTCTTCAGAGTCGATGCTGACCTGTTCGCCCACGTGGTCCGTACGCTCGGTCGTAATGTAGTAGAGGCCCAGAATGATATCCTGAGACGGCACGATAATCGGCTTACCGTTTGCCGGGGACAGGATGTTGTTCGTGGACATCATCAGGACGCGGGCTTCGAGCTGTGCTTCCAGGCTCAGCGGCACGTGAACCGCCATCTGGTCACCGTCGAAGTCAGCGTTGAACGCAGCACAGACCAGCGGGTGAAGCTGAATGGCTTTACCTTCGATCAGGACCGGTTCAAATGCCTGGATACCAAGACGGTGCAGGGTCGGTGCACGGTTCAGCAGGACCGGATGCTCACGGATAACCTCTTCCAGGATATCCCAGACTTCCGGGCGCTCCTTTTCCACCATGCGCTTTGCAGCCTTGATGGTGGACGCCATGCCGTAGAGTTCAAGCTTCGCATAGATGAAGGGCTTGAACAGTTCCAGCGCCATCTTTTTCGGCAGACCGCATTGGTGCAACAGCAGTTCCGGACCAACCACGATCACGGAACGACCGGAATAGTCTACACGCTTACCAAGCAGGTTCTGACGGAAGCGGCCCTGTTTACCTTTCAGCATGTCGCTCAAGGATTTCAGCGGACGCTTGTTGGCGCCGGTGATCACACGGCCGCGGCGGCCGTTGTCGAACAGGGCGTCAACAGATTCCTGCAACATACGTTTTTCGTTACGGACAATGATGTCCGGCGCACGCAGTTCGATCAGGCGGCTGAGACGGTTGTTACGGTTGATCACACGACGATACAGATCGTTCAGGTCGGAAGTCGCGAAACGGCCACCATCCAGCGGAACCAGCGGACGCAGTTCCGGCGGAATGACCGGGATCACTTCCATGATCATCCATTCCGGACGCGTGCCGCTTGCCTGGAAGCCTTCCAGCAGTTTCAGGCGCTTCACCAGCTTCTTGCGCTTGGCTTCGGAACCGGTTTCCGCCAGGTCGGTGCGGGTGACTTCGATCTCTTCTTCAATGTCCATTTCGGACAGAACGCCCTGCAGGGCTTCTGCGCCGATCATGGCGGTGAAGTTTTCGTCACCATATTCGTCCTGAGCATCCAGGAATTCTTCTTCCGTCAGAAGCTGGAAACGCTTCAACGGCGTCAGACCCGGTTCGGTCACCATGTAGTTCTCGAAATACAGAACACGTTCCAGGTCCTTGAGCGTAATGTCGATCAGAAGACCAATACGGCTCGGCAGGGATTTCAGGAACCAGATATGAGCAACCGGCGAGGCCAGCTGGATGTGGCCCATGCGTTCGCGGCGAACCTTGGAAAGGGTTACTTCCACGCCGCATTTTTCGCAGACGATGCCTTTGTATTTCATACGCTTGTACTTGCCGCACAAGCATTCGTAATCCTTGATCGGACCGAAGATACGGGCGCAGAACAGGCCGTCGCGCTCCGGTTTGAAGGTCCGGTAGTTGATCGTTTCCGGTTTTTTGATCTCACCGTAGGACCAGGCCCGGATCTGATCCGGGGAGGCGATCGAAATACGCATCCGATCGAAAGTCTGCAGGCCCTGGGGCTGACCGAAAAGCTGCATCAACTCATTCATTTTAGGCTCTCCTTCGCGTCATTCTCGCGACGCTTCTTATGGCTTGCCGTAAAGCTCGCTCACAACCGACTTTGCTTGATCATCGAATGGCGGGCGGCAGGCAATGCCTACCGCCCAAAACCATTAGAGGTCCTGCTGCTGCAGGTCGACGTTCAAGCCAAGGGACCGCAGTTCCTTCACCAACACGTTGAAGGATTCCGGAATACCAGCCTCGAAGTTGTCATCGCCACGGACGATTGCTTCGTAGACCTTCGTGCGGCCGGAGACGTCGTCCGATTTCACGGTCAACATTTCCTGCAGCGTGTAAGCCGCGCCGTAGGCTTCCAGTGCCCAGACTTCCATCTCCCCGAAACGCTGGCCACCGAACTGTGCCTTACCACCCAGCGGCTGCTGCGTGACCAGACTGTACGGGCCAATCGAACGGGCATGCAGTTTGTCATCAACCAGGTGATGCAGTTTCAGCATGTAGATGTAGCCAACGGTTACCGGACGGTCGAACTGTTCGCCGGTACGACCATCCGTCAGGACGGCCTGGCCGGAGGTGCTGAGACCAGCACGTTCAAGCGCCTCGTTGATATCCTCGGACCGCGCCCCGTCAAAGACCGGCGTTGCAATCGGAATACCCTTCTGCAGGTTACCCGCAAGTTCCACAACCTCCTTGTCGCCGAGATCCTTGATCTCCTCGGCACTTTCCTCGTGGTTGTAGAGCTCGGTCAGATTGTTACGCAGGTCTGCAATCGCGCCACCGGCACGATATGCTTCCAGCGCTTCACTCACCTGCTTACCAAACTCGGCACATGCCCAGCCCAAATGGGTCTCCAGAATCTGACCGACGTTCATACGGGACGGCACGCCCAGCGGGTTGAGCACGATGTCAACCGGCTGACCATCTCCCAGATAAGGCATATCCTCTTGCGGCATGATTTTGGAAATCACACCCTTGTTACCGTGACGGCCGGCCATCTTGTCACCCGGCTGCAGCTTACGCTTAACAGCAACGAAGACCTTGACCATTTTCATCACGCCCGGCGGCAGTTCGTCACCGGCCTGGACCTTATCAACCTTATCTTCAAAACGCGCCTGAACCAGTGCAACAGAGTCGTCATACTGTTTCTTCAGTACTTCCAGAGCATCGTTCACGGCCTCGTCTTCAACCGTGATCTGACGCCACTGTGCCGTGGTGAACTCGTCCAGCAGGTCCTCGGTCACTTTACCACCGGTCGCCATGCCTTTCGGCCCACCGGTGACAACCTGACCATTGACCATGTCCAGGAAGCGATTGCGGAAGGAACGTTCCAGGATCGCTTTCTCGTCGTCACGGTCCTTGGCAAGGCGTTCGATTTCCGCGCGCTCAATGGCGAGCGCACGTTCGTCCTTGTCGATACCACGACGGGAGAAGACACGGACTTCGACGACCGTACCACGGTCCCCCGGCGGCACACGCAGGGAGGTATCGCGAACGTCGGATGCCTTTTCACCGAAGATGGCGCGCAGAAGTTTTTCTTCCGGCGTCATCGGGCTTTCACCCTTCGGCGTCACCTTACCGACGAGAATGTCGCCAGCCTTCACCTCGGCACCGATGTAAACGATACCGGCCTCGTCCAGGTTCTTCAGCGCTTCTTCACCGACGTTCGGGATATCGCGCGTGATTTCTTCCTGACCCAGCTTGGTGTCACGGGCCATGATCTCGAATTCCTCGATGTGGATCGAGGTGAACACGTCGTCTTTGACGATGCGCTCGGAGATCAGGATACTATCCTCGTAGTTGTAACCGTTCCAAGGCATGAACGCGACAAGCACGTTGCGGCCCAGGGCCAGTTCGCCCAAATCGGTGGACGGACCGTCGGCGATGATATCGCCTGCTTCGATCTTGTCACCAACCTTAACCAGCGGACGCTGCGTGATGCAGGTGTTCTGGTTGGAACGCTGGAACTTCATCAGGTTGTAGATGTCTACGCCTGACTCGCCTGCGTCGGTCGCATCGGTCATGCGGATCACGACACGGGTCGCATCCACCTGGTCGATCACACCGCCGCGTTTCGCAACGATCGCAACACCAGAGTCCTTGGCCACACGAGCTTCCATGCCGGTACCGACCAGCGGCGCATCGGCCTGCAGGAGCGGTACGGCCTGACGCTGCATGTTCGAGCCCATGAGAGCACGGTTGGCGTCATCGTTTTCCAGGAACGGAATAAGAGCCGCAGCAACCGATACCAGCTGTTTCGGGGAGACGTCGATCAGGTCGATGTCTTCCGGACGGGCAACCAGATAGTCACCGCGTGCGCGGCAGGCCACCAGGTCTTCCTCGAAGGTACCGTCCTTGGCACGCGGCGCGTTGGCCTGTGCAATGGTGTAACGTCCTTCATCCATAGCCGACATATAGATGACCTCGTCGGTCACCTTGCCATCGATCACCTTACGATACGGTGCTTCGATGAAGCCGTATTTGTTCACGACGGCATAAGTGGCCAAAGAGTTGATCAGACCGATGTTCGGACCTTCAGGGGTCTCAATCGGGCAGATACGGCCATAGTGGGTCGGGTGAACGTCACGAACCTCAAAGCCTGCACGCTCACGGGTCAGACCGCCTGGGCCCAAGGCCGACAGGCGGCGCTTGTGGGTCACTTCGGAAAGCGGGTTGGTCTGGTCCATGAACTGGCTGAGCTGCGAAGAACCGAAGAATTCACGGATTGCGGCAGCAGCCGGTTTGGCGTTGATCAGGTCATGCGGCATCACGCTGTCGATATCGACGGAACTCATCCGTTCACGGATGGCACGTTCCATACGCAGCAGGCCGACACGATACTGGTTTTCCATCAGTTCGCCGACGGAACGGACACGACGGTTGCCCAGATGGTCGATGTCGTCGATTTCACCGCGGCCGTCCTTCAGGTCAATCAGGACACGCAGGATTTCGAGGATGTCCTCACGGCGCAGGGTACGCTGGGTATCCGGCACGTCGTCCAGGCTGAAGCCCAGACGGGAGTTCATCTTCACACGACCGACCGTGGACAGGTCATAGCGTTCGGAATCGAAGAACAGACCGTTGAAGAGGGATTCTGCCGTCTCCAGTGTCGGCGGTTCACCCGGACGCATAACGCGATAAATGTCGATCAGCGCATCTTCACGGTTGGCGTTCTTGTCGGCGGCCAGCGTATTACGCAGATAGGACCCAACGGTGACTTCGTCGATGTTCAGGGTCGGCAGTTCAGTGATGCCGGCATTTTCCAGCACTTCCAGAACTTCGCCCGTGATCTCGTCACCGGCTTCGACGTAAATCGCACCGGTATCTTCGTTGATCAGGTCATGTGCAACAAAACGGCTGAGAACCTCGCCCTCGTCTGCCAAAACTTCGGTCAGACCGGCTTCCACGAGCTTTTTGATGGTGCGCGGGGTCATCTTGGCGCCGGCTTCGGCAACCACTTCGCCGGACCGGGCGTCAACCAGATCGCGTTCGAGTTTCTGGCCTTTATAAGCTTCGGCAGAGAACTCAGTCGTCCAACCCTTCTTGCCTCGCCTATAGACCTTGGTGTCGTAGAAATAGTTCAGGATATTTTCCGGGGTCAGGCCCAAAGCCTTGGCCGGGTCCAGAGTCTGACCGCTTTCAGCCAGTTCGGCACGCTGTGCAGCCGTCGCATCGCTATCGAGCGCCAGCAGCAACGTGGTCGCCGGCAGCTTACGGCGCCGGTCGATACGAACATAGACCAGGTCCTTGGCGTCGAATTCGAAGTCGAGCCAGGAACCGCGATACGGAATCACGCGTGCGGCAAACAGATATTTGCCGGAGGAGTGGCTCTTGCCCTTGTCATGGTCGAAGAACACACCCGGGGAACGGTGCATCTGGGAAACGATGACACGCTCGGTACCGTTCACGATGAAGGTGCCGTGCTCGGTCATCAGCGGCAGGTCGCCCATGTAGACGTCCTGTTCCTTGATGTCGCGGATGGAGCGGGAACCGGTGTCCTCGTCCACATCCCAGACCACAAGGCGCAGGGTCACTTTCAGCGGTGCCGCATAGGTGATGCCGCGTTGCTGACATTCTTCTACATCGTACTTGGGTTGTTCCAGCTCGTATTTTACGAACTCAAGCTGGCTGCGTTCCGAAAAGTCCCGGATCGGGAAAACCCCTTTGAACACTTCCTGAAGACCTGCGTCAAAGCGATCTTTCGCATCGATTCCGGTCTGAAGGAACGCGTCGTAAGAAGTTTTTTGAACCTCGATAAGGTTCGGCATCGGGGCTACTTCAGAGAGCCGTCCGAAGCTTTTACGAATCTTCTTCCGTCCCGTGTACGACTTGGCCATGTTATTCCTCGTCAACTTCCGTCCTGCCCGCATTATGCGGGTTCTCCGCCGGGTTTTATTAATAGGCCCCCTGCGAAAAGCCTAAAGCGCCCCGATTTCCCGGAGGCGCGTCGAGGGGCGGCACCTTAACGGCGCGCCCCTCTTTAACGCTTGCCACCCTAAGGCAGCAAAGAAGCTTACTTGAGCTCGACGGTTGCGCCTGCTTCTTCCAGCTTCTTCTTGATTTCTTCGGCTTCGGCCTTAGCAGCACCTTCTTTGACCGGGCTCGGAGCGCCTTCGACCAATTCTTTTGCTTCTTTCAGACCCAGGCCGGTGATGGCGCGGACTTCTTTGATCACGTTGATCTTCTTGTCGCCGGCAGAAGCCAGAACGACGTCGAAGGAGTCCTTTTCTTCAGCAGCAGCTTCGCCGCCAGCAGCGCCGGCAACAGCAGCAACAGCAACCGGAGCAGCTGCAGAAACGCCCCATTTTTCTTCCAACAGTTTAGACAGCTCTGCTGCTTCCAGAACAGTCAGAGTGGACAGCTCTTCAACGAGCTTTTCGAGATCAGCCATGTTAACAACTCCTAGGCAATAATAATATGGTTTCCAAACTGCAACTTAGTTTGAAGCACCGTAGGCACCGAAAACGCGGGCCAACTGGCCAGCCGGAGCCTGGGTAACGCTTGCGACCTTCTGGGCCGGAGCCTGCAGAAGACCAACGAGCTTGCCGCGCAGTTCGTCGAGGGAAGGCAGCTGGGCCAGGGCTTGTACACCCGCAGCATCCAGAGCCTGCTCGCCGAGACCACCTGCCACGATCTGCAATTTTTCGTTCTTCTTGGCGAAGCCAGCAGCGACTTTGGCAGCCGCAACGGGATCTTCAGAGAACGCAATCGCAGTCGGACCGGTGAACTGATCGGCCAAATGCTCAAACTTAGTGCCCTTCAGTGCAATCTGAGCGAGGGTGTTTTTGGTGACTTTAAAGCCAGCACCCGCATCGCGCATCTGTGCACGAAGGTCGGATACTTCCGCCACGGTCAGACCGGATTGCTGGGCAATCACGACCAAACCGGCATTGGCAAAGGTATCCTGCAGCTCGGCGACCAGTTTTTCCTTTTTAGTACGGTCCACTGATCGTCTCCGCTACTTTGGCCGCGCCCCAACGAAATTCGCGAAGCTAACGGCCGGTTCCAATTTGAACCCCCATTCGCCAACGACGAAAAGGGATCCGCCTTCCTGCCCGGGAGGATTGGATCCCGACGAGGCCAAAGACCCCATCCAAAAACCTTTCCTACCTATCTATTGGAGGCAAATTTAAGATTTCCCCGAAAGGTCATCGCCGCCAGTCTCGGACAGGTCGCAAAAGACCGAAGCCTTTTGCTTACGGGACGAGGCAAGCCCCGTCCCGTAAAACTCTACGTCGCGTTATGCGCTCGGCTGAGCGTCAACCGGGTCGATTTTAACACCCGGGCCCATCGTGGAGGACAACGCAATACGCTTGATATAGGTGCCTTTAGCGCCGGACGGACGGGCCGTCTGGATTGCCTTGACAAAGGCTTTGACGTTTTCGGTCAGGGCTTCTTCAGAGAAGCTTGCCTTGCCAACGCCGGCGTGAATGATACCGTTCTTCTCCGCACGGAACTGTACTTCACCACCCTTGGCGGCTTCAACAGCATCTTTCACGTTCGGGGTCACGGTACCCAGCTTCGGGTTCGGCATCAGGTTACGCGGACCCAGGACCTTACCCAGACGACCGACAACAGCCATCATGTCCGGGGTTGCGATGCAACGGTCAAAGTCCAGCATACCGCCCTGGATCTGTTCCATCAGGTCTTCAGCACCAACGATATCAGCACCGGCAGCTTTCGCTTCCTCAGCCTTATCGCCACGAGCGAAAACAGCAACGCGAACGGACTTGCCTGTACCAGCCGGCAGAGCAACCGTACCGCGGACCTGCTGGTCAGCGTGACGCGGGTCGATACCGAGGTTCATTGCGATTTCGATGGTTTCATCGAATTTCGCAGAGGCATTGGCCTTAACCAGCTTAACAGCTTCTTCAACCGCGACCAGTGCATCGCGATCAACGCCTTCGTAAGCCTTTTTCAGGCGCTTACCCAGCTTCGCCATGATCCTTACTCCTCAACTTCCAGGCCCATGGAGCGGGCGCTGCCTTTGATGGATTCCATCGCAGCTTCAACCGTGACAGCATTCATGTCTTTCAGTTTGGCTTCTGCGATTTCGCGGATCTGCGCAACGGTGACTTTGCCGACCTTGTTCTTGTTCGGCTCACCGGAACCCTTCTGCACCTTGGCGGCCTTCTTCAGGAAGTAGGACGCCGGCGGGGTTTTGGTGACGAAGTCGAAGCTACGGTCTTCATAAGCCGTGATCACAACAGGAGTCGGGGTACCCGGCTCCATGCTCTGCGTCGCAGCGTTGAAGGCCTTGCAGAATTCCATAATGTTCAGGCCGCGCTGACCCAGCGCAGGACCTACCGGCGGCGACGGGTTCGCCTGGCCAGCTTTAATTTCGAGCTTGATATAGCCCGCAATTTTCTTTGCCATTTTCACTCTCTCAGAGTTCGCGCCGCGGTATGGCACCCCCTTGGTCTTTTGGAGGTTCCTCCCGCAGCAAATTCAGTTGAAGCCGCCTTTTACTGAATCTGAACCGATAGGTCCAGCCCCAGTTTAAATTTTTTCGACCTGGGAGTATTCCAGATCGACCGGCGTCGCGCGGCCAAAGATCGACACGGTAACCTTGAGACGAGCTTTTTCCTCGTCAACTTCTTCCACCATACCGTTGAAGGAGGTGAACGGACCGTCGCATACGCGGATCTGTTCGCCAACCTCGAAGGAGACGGAGGGCTTGGGCCGCTCAACGCCTTCCTTGACCTGATGGAGAATACGCTCTGCTTCGCGGGCGCTGATCGGGGTCGGCTTTTTGCCGGTACCGAGGAAACCGGTCACTTTCGGCGTATTGCTTACCAGATGCCAGGTTTCGTTGGACATATCCATATGCGCCAGGATATAGCCCGGGAAGAACTTGCGTTCTGCGCTGACCTTCTGACCGCGGCGCATTTCAACAACCTCTTCGGTCGGAACCAGCACATCTTCGATCATATCAGCCATATCGGAGGCAGCAGCCTGCTCCTTAATGGATTCCGCAACTTTCTTCTCAAATCCGGAATATACGTGAACTACATACCAACGCTTGGCCACAGCTATTCTCCACCCGATACGGGATTAACCTACAATTAACTGAATGCCCCAGGAAATGATCCCGTCGACCATTAGGAAGAACAAGGACATAACGGCAACCATAGCGAAAACCATCAAGGTTGCAATACCGGTTTCCTTACGCGTCGGCCAGGTAACTTTCGACGTTTCCTGACGAACTTGCCGTACAAATTTAGCTGGTGTCGTTTTTGCCATACTGTCCTTCGACCTATTTGCCGCCTAGGGCGCGGGGCCCTAAGCGGCGTTTTCCAAGGTACCCGGCTTTAGCCAAGTATATCGGGTTTTGGCAGGGGCACTAGGATTCGAACCCAGGACCTACGGTTTTGGAGACCGTCGCTCTACCAACTGAGCTATACCCCTATTTAAAACCTTATTCGGTGACGCTAGCGACGACGCCAGCACCGACGGTGCGGCCACCTTCGCGGATAGCGAAACGCAGACCTTCGTCCATAGCGATCGGTGCGATCAGCTCAACATCCATGGAGATGTTGTCGCCCGGCATCACCATTTCCGTGCCTTCCGGCAGAACGACGGAACCGGTCACGTCGGTCGTACGGAAGTAGAACTGCGGACGATAGTTGGAGAAGAACGGCGTATGACGGCCACCTTCTTCTTTCGTCAGGATGTAGCACTCGCATTTGAACTTGGTGTGCGGCGTGATCGAACCCGGCTTGGCCAGAACCTGACCACGCTCGACGTCTTCACGACCGATACCACGCAGCAGCGCGCCGATGTTGTCGCCTGCTTCACCGCTGTCCAGCAGCTTGCGGAACATTTCAACGCCCGTGACGGTGGTTTTCTGGGTGTCGCGGATACCAACGATCTCGACTTCCTCACCAACGTTCACAACACCGCGCTCGATACGACCGGTGACAACCGTACCACGACCGGAGATGGAGAACACGTCCTCGATCGGCATCAGGAATGCCTGGTCCTTCGGACGTTCCGGCTGCGGGATGTATTCGTCAACGGCTTTCATCAGCTCAAGAATCTTGTTCTTGCCGATTTCGTCGTCACGGCCTTCCAGAGCAGCCAGGGCGGAACCGGCGATCACCGGAATGTCGTCACCCGGGAAGTCGTAGGAGCTCAGCAGCTCACGCACTTCCATTTCAACCAGCTCAAGCAGCTCTTCGTCGTCAACCTGGTCAACCTTGTTCAGGAACACAACCAGGGCCGGAACGCCAACCTGACGCGCAAGCAGGATGTGCTCACGGGTCTGCGGCATCGGACCGTCGGCTGCGTTCACAACCAGGATCGCACCGTCCATCTGCGCCGCACCGGTGATCATGTTCTTCACATAGTCGGCGTGGCCCGGGCAGTCGACGTGGGCGTAGTGACGCGCTTCCGTCTCATACTCAACGTGGGCGGTGTTAATCGTAATGCCACGCTCACGCTCTTCAGGCGCCTTGTCGATGTCTGCGAAGTCCGTAGCAGCACCGCCGCCCGTCTCCGAAAGAACCTTCGTGATCGCTGCCGTCAGCGTCGTTTTACCGTGGTCAACGTGTCCAACCGTACCAATGTTGCAGTGCGGTTTCGTACGTTCAAACTTTTCCTTGGCCATCGTCAGCATCCCCAACAGACAGTTGCGCCGTAAAGCGTATTAAAGTGACTACACCTTGCAAAACTGGAGCGGGTGATGGGAATCGAACCCACGTGACCAGCTTGGAAGGCTGGGGCTTTACCATTAAGCTACACCCGCATGATAAAGCATCGTGTAAACATACCACTACAGCGGCCGGACATCAGTGGTGGTGGGAGTTGGATTCGAACCAACGTAGGCTAAGCCAACGGGTTTACAGCCCGTCCCCTTTAACCACTCGGGCATCCCACCACATGACCAGTTCCGAAAAACCGCTCGGTAGAACCACCGATGTGCGCCGCTTGGGCGAGACGGGGTTTATGGCTTTGGGAGATCAATGTCAACGACATTTTCGAATTTTTTTGAAGCAAATTTACATCATAGAAACACAAGCCGCGGCACACTGCGGCTTCAGGCCTATTTATAGAAAAAGGGACTTGCGCCCGACTTCACTCAGACCTAGTTAGGCATGATTATGAGCATGCAGAAAAAACACGGAAAGATTCGAAAGGGCGGCAACAAGCCGCGCCGGCCGGACCACGTAAAAGCCGGCGCCCCCGGCCCCGCCCTGCCTCCGGCCAAAGGGGGGCAATACTGGCTGTATGGCAATCACCCCGTCCAGGCCGCCCTGGCCAATGACAGCCGGCGTTTTCGCATGCTGGCCTGTACCAAGGCCCAGGCTGATGCCTATGGCGCAACGGCAGAACGCCGTGGCATAGAGACCAAACTGGTGGACCGCGCGAGCCTCGACCAGCTTTTTCCCGAAGGCACCGTTCATCAGGGGATCGCCGCCCTTGTCCAACCACTGGAAGAAACCTTCCTTGAGGATTTGCTCTTCAGCCTGCCGGACCATGCGACCTACGTTGTCCTCGATCAGGTAACCGATCCCCATAACGTTGGAGCGATCCTGCGCACAGCAGCCGTTTTCGGTGCCGATGCGGTCATCATGCAGGACCGGCACGCCCCGCCGGAATCGGCAGTCCTCGCCAAAAGCGCAAGCGGAGCGTTGGAAACAACCCCTCTCGTTCGCGTGCCCAACCTGGCACGCGCGCTGGAGCATATGAAGGACGCAGGTTTCTGGTGTGCTGGCCTTGCAGGAGAGTCGGAAACCGACCTGCCCGACTTCACACGCCCCGACCGTGCGGCAATCGTGATGGGGGCCGAAGGCAGCGGACTGCGCCGCCTCACCCGGGACCATTGCGACGTCCTTCTACGCATTCCCATGGCGGAAAACGCCGTCGGCAGTCTGAATGTGTCCAATGCCGCCGCGATTGTGCTTTACGCATTGTGCAGTCGTTAGCCTCAGACTTTTTCACGCTATTGGCGCATTTGCTCTCTGGACAACGCTGTTGACCTTGGCCTAAATGACTGTGGACCGGCGGGGATATTTAAGAGACCGGTTCACAGTTAAGCTGCAACACAGCGTGTCCAGTATAGAGGGGGTAATCTTGTACAAGTCATACCGTAATGCGCTGGCCTTGGCCGGCGTTGTTGTTTTGTCTGCCTGTGCAGTGCCGGACAAACCAGTACCGAAAGCCGAGGCGCCAGCCACACAGGCCGAACAGGAAACAGCGCAGGAAGCCACTTTGCTTCCCGATACCAAACGCCTCAAACGTAAGGTCGCAATTGCGCGCTTCACCAATGAAACCCGATATGGGAAAACATTTCTTCGAAACAAAAGCGACGATCCGCTCGGAAAGCAGGCGACAGACATGCTCACGGCCGATCTCGTTAAATCCGGCCAGTTCATGGTCTTCGAACGTCCCGATATCGAGAAAATCAAATCGGAGCAGGCCTACCTCAAGGCCGAACAGAACCTTATTGGCGTGGACACGCTGGTTGTTGGTTCCGTGACTGAATTCGGTCGCCACACCACCGGCAAGACCGGCTTTTTCAGCTCTACCAAAAAGCAGCTCGCACGTGCGACCGTGGAGATTCGCTTGGTCGACACCCGGACCGGGCACGCCTTCTTCTCCGCCGAAGGCCACGGCGAAGCCAGCAGCGAGGCTGGCAATGTGGCTGGATTCGGCAACCGGGCCGAATATGACGGTACCGTCAACGACCGCGCAATTGGCGCTGCTGTTTCCGACGTCGTCAGCAGCCTTATCTCGAAACTTGATGAACGTCCCTGGCGTACCGACATCCTCAAGATCGAAGGCGACAAGATGTATATCAGTGGCGGAAAGTTTCAGGGTTTGAAAGTCGGTGACAGACTTAACGTCATGAAGGCCGGTGAAACGATCCGCAGTGAGCAGACCGGCTTTGATATCGAGCTGCCGGCGACAAAAGTCGGCACCATCGAAATCCTGGCGCATTTCGGCAACACGGAAGACGACGAAGGCTCCATTGCCGTCATTCAGCAAAACAACTTTGCGGCGCTGCCTGTGAAATCACTCTTCATTGAAGAAGGGGACGCGTCATGAAGAAATTCTTTTCCGCACTCCTAATATCCATCACGCTAGCCGCCTGCAGCCATCCGACGGAACGGACAGCCGCACCCGACATGCGCCCCGGCATCGCTTTCCAGAACGTACCCGCAACCGCAATGGTCTACGTCGATGGACTGGAGATGGGGATGGCCGGAGACTATGACGGTAAAAAGCAGAGCCTGACGGTTATCAAAGGCACTCATCTCATCGAGATCCGCAAGGACGGCGAAACACTGCTCTCCAGAAAGATCTACGTGGCCGGTGATTCTGTCACCATCCTCCGCCCCTGATGTGATGGATTAGAAAATAATGATAAACAACTCCTTTAAAAAAGGAGCGGTCGCGGCTGTGCTGTTGACTGTTCTGGTCGGTTGTCAGACCGACCGCTACATGTGGGGCTCCTACGATCAGGACCTCTACAACTATTATCGGGATACAGAGCAACGTACTGCCCTGGAAACGAATCTGTTGGAAACGCTGGAAAAAGCTGAGCAAAAAGGCAAGGTACCGCCGGGACTATACGCCGAATACGGTTATTTGCTCATGCAGGACGGTCGATACGACGATGCCCGCCGCTACTTCGAGCTTGAGAAGAAACTTTGGCCGGAATCCACCAAACTGATGGACGCGGTTATCCGGGTCACGGCAGTAGACGAAGGCAACAAAGACAAAGAGGAGCAGGCCAGTGCAGAAACTGTTCAATAAAGGCATTCTCCTCGGCCTTGTGATTACGGCCCTCACTGCCTGCCAAACCACACTGCCCAAGGCTGACTACACTATGTACCGGGAGCTGGATCCAAAATCCATCCTTGTGGTCATGCCCGTGAACCGCAGTGTCGAGGTAGAGGCACCGGACTACTTCCTGACCACAATTGCCAAGCCAATTGCAGAGAAGGGATATTATGTCTTCCCGGTAAACCTCGTCAAAAACGTCATGGACGAAGAAGGTATGTCGGATGCGGACCTGGTTCACAGTTCCGACCCGACTGTGCTGGGTGAGCTATTCGGTGCGGATGCAATTCTTTACGTCTCCATTGATAAGTGGACATCGCAATGGGTAGTTTTCGACACGGTGACAACCGTGACATTTACCTACACTATGAAGAGCGGAGAAACCGGTGAGACCTTCTGGAGCAAAACCCAGAATCTGCAGTATTCCCCGAACCAGGGTGGCGGGGGCGGCGGCCTCGCGGGTTTGATCGCAAAGGCCGTGATTGCAGCCGTAGAACGGGCAGCACCGAATTATATACCGATGACGCGTCAGGCCAACGCCATTGCCGTCAATGCCAAAAACGACGGTATGCTGCCGGGCCCCTACTCTCCCGAATATAAATCCGGGGAGGAGGTCGTACAGACGAAAGAAGACGCAGCCTCCAAGGATCAACCCGCAGCGGAAGATGACACCACCGGGAAGCCGGAAGAGACTGCAGAAAAACCCTCTACATAAGTTGCGGCCCTGAAATTCTTCGCCTGGCCGGTTTCCGAACCATGCCGGACCGGTCAGGCGAAAATTTGTCGTGAAACCTATTGCCTAACGGTCACTTTCCAGTTAGATATCCGCGCGTTAAAAATTGATGACGCCAGCTTAGCTCAGATGGTAGAGCAGTTGATTTGTAATCATCAGGTCGCGAGTTCGAGTCCCGCAGCTGGCACCAGAATTTCCGAAGGACTTAGCAGATATCTGCTAAGTCCTTTTTCTTTGGCGATAAAGAAACGCGCATTCCATTCGCGAATTCCACGGCAATTACATAGTCTTATTAACGATTAATCAGTAAATTTTGGATAACCAGAAAGGATAACTCACTGAAAAAAGTAGAAAACCTGCAATGTTATTTCAGTTAATACATACGGCAGGTTCTACTATTTATTTTGTGATTCTGATTGTCCTGCTCCTGTCGCGACGGATCCCACGGGCGGATTCAGGGGCCGGCTGGTGGTCGATCGCCATCTGTTTTGAACTGGCGGGCCGTATTCTGCTGTTCATCATACAGGACAACGACAATGCCTTACTGCTGTATTCAACGCTGAATGTCCTGGAAAAACCGTTTCTTCTGATCGGCATCATCCGCTTTCTCAAAGTGGATACGCCAGTCGCAAGCATCTGGGCCACTGCCTTTGCCGCGGAATGCGTCATGCTACTGGCCTGGATAACAGACATCCCCTTGCCGGCCTATCGGGTTGGATATGCGATGGTCAATGTGGCTTTCCTGCTTGCCGCCGCCGTCATCTCCTTTCGCTATCGCCACAGGATTCCAAACCGCATAATGGTGGGTGTGGCCATCCTGAGTACCCTGCTCGCCCTGCATTGGCTGTCGGTTTATCCGATCATGTTTGCATATCCTGCCTGGCAGGATCTGGGATTTGTTATCGGCACCGCCTGCGTCCTTGGTATCTATCTCCTGCTGTTGTGCGCGATGCTCTCGACATTGATCAGGCGCCTGCTGGATGCCGAGGAAGCGGCCCTCGACCTCGCCTATCATGCCCCCCTGACCGGACTGAAGAACAAGCGCTACACGGTGAACCTTTTCGACAGCGCCATCGTCCTGGCCAACCGCCCTCACCAGTTCATGGCCGTCTTCTATATCGACCTGGACAACTTCAAACCCATCAACGACACAGCCGGGCACCGTGTCGGCGACAAGGTCCTAAAAATCGTTGCCAACCGGCTAGAAACCCATACCCGCAGCACGGATATATGCGCTCGTCTGGGTGGCGATGAATTTATTATCGTCGGCACACAGTTCGAACATCTGGATCATGTCTCCGACATGGCCAACAAGCTTCTCGAACAGCTCACCCAGGCGATTCCCCTTGAGAGGGAGACATATGAACTTGGTGCCAGCATCGGGATCAGCCGCTATCCGGAAGATGGTGACAATCTGCCGGACCTGATCGAAAAGGCCGACAAGGCGATGTATGAGGTCAAGCGGAGAGGGCAAAGCGGATTTGAATTCTATGCCTCGACGCCTCACGCGGTTTCGGCACGACAGTCCTAGTTGGCGCGGAAATCCTTAAGCATATGGACGGAGGAAAAAGGAATCTCGCCCCCAAGCGCGACATCGAATTCACGCAGGACCTCAAAACCCAGCTTCTCATAGAAGCGAACCGCAGACAGGGTCGCGAAACATTCCAATATGTGGATATCACCGGCGTGATCCCGGCAATGGTCAATGATGTGGCGCCCCACGCCACGGCCAGTGTGTTTCGGCGAAACCGCCACATGCCGGATATGCGCGCGACCGGGCACCGTCTCGCCATGACCGGGCGGTTCATAGCTCCATCCCCCTGCCCCGGCCAGGTCCCCATCCATTGACAGCGCGACGAAGAACTGTCCCCGTTCAATCAGCCCCAGATTGACCTTTGACAACATTGGCAGGGCCCTTTCAAGCAGCGGGCCCGGATAATCCGTTTTCAACAATTCTCCGTAGGACGCCTTGAAAAGCGCCTCCAGGGCAGGCACATCTTCCATCACAGCTTCGCGAATCATAACCTTACTCATAAAAATGGTCCTCCCGGAGACTTCCGACAGGACCATCATAACATCGTACCGCACCGCAATCCAAGGCTGCAGCTAATAGTAAATCATACAACCATCACCGGGCATTTCGCCAGGCTGGTCACCTTATGGGAGACACTGCCGAGGAGGTAGCCTTCCACATCCCCCAGGCCACGGCTGCCAAGCACGATCAGATTGATTTCGTGCTCTTCGGAAAATTTCACAATGGTCCGGGCCGGCTGTCCGCCCTTGATAAACCCACGGACTTTCGGACTACCGCATTCGGTTGCATATTTCTTCGCGTGTTCGACAACTTCCCTGGCATAGTCCTGCATGGAATCATCCAGATTTTCCGGACGTTCCGGACTTAACATGGAAACCGACGCCTCCAGCAGGCTGTAATGCCGGTAGACGCAGAGCAGCATCAGTTCAGCGTCGAATTTCTGCTGCATCTGCACGGCAAGTTTCACGGCGGCCAGCGAACCGTCCGACCCGTCGACGGGCACGAGAATATGTTCAAACATAAACGCCACTCCTTCTGTTTCGTCTTGCTGGTTTATCTGGCTTGTTATTGTTGATATCCGGCAGGTCCTTCGTCAGCGGAATGCCACGTCGCGCAGGAACAAGGCGATCTGCGGGAAGAAGATCAGCAGAACTGCCGTCACCAACAGCATGATAACAAAGGGTGGCGTCCCCCGGATCACATCCAGATAAGGCCTCTTGAACACCGCAATCGCGGTGAAGATGTCACATCCGAATGGTGGTGTGGCCGATCCGATCGCCACCTGCAGCGTGATGATCGTGCCCACAAGAACCGGGTCCAGACCGACCGACTTTACGACCGGCGCGAAAATCGGAACCAGAACCAGGATCACGACAATCGGGTCCACGAACATACAGCCGATGAAAAAGGCAATCGAGATTACGAACAAGACACCGATCGGCCCCATTTCCGTGATCCCGACCGCCCCCAACATTGCCTGGGGAATCTGCGCGAAGGAAATTACCCAGGAGAAGGCCGCACCGGCCGCCACCAGAATGAAGACCACAGCAGTGATCAACCCGGTGGATTTGGAAATCGTGTAGATATCGGGCAGTGACAGGGACTTGAAGACGAGGAATTCCAGGATCACCGCATAGAGGACGCATGCCGCGGCGGCTTCGGTCGGGCTGAAGATGCCGCCATAGATACCGCCTACGATGATCACCGGGAAGCCCATCGGCCAGATCGCCTTTCTCACCGCATCTAGCCGTTCCTTCCAGGAGGCTTTCGGTTCCGTTGGGACATCCATGATCGTGGCATAGATCACGCTGTAGGTCGCAAAGAAGACCAGGATTAGCAGACCCGGCCCGATCCCGGCGATAAACAGCTCCGCAATCGAGGTGTTGGAAACCACGCCATAGATGATCATGCCGATGCTGGGCGGGATCAGGAAGGCGATATCACTGGAATTGACGATCAGCGCCAGGATAAAGGAATCCTTGTAGCCCGCCTTCAACATGCGCGGACGCAGCGGAGAGCCAACGGCCACCACCGTCGCCTGGGTCGACCCGGAGACCGCCCCGAACAGCGTACAGGCCGCCGCCGTACTGACCGCCAAGCCGCCTTTCACATGCCCGATGAATTTCATCACCATGTCGATCAGGCGGTTGGCGGATTCGCCGCGCGTCATGATATCAGCCGCCAGAATGAACATCGGCACCGCAATCAGGGATGCGGGCCTGATCCCGGCGAGGAACTGCTGGACCATGAAGTCCATCTTTCCGACCCCGCCGAACATATCGTAAAAACCGATGAAAGCCGCCGTGATCAGCGGAACCATCATCGGGAACCCCAACAGCAGCAAGACCACCATGGTGAACATCATAACTCCAGCCATCTTTGCCCCCTGCCTCTAGATTTCTATTTCTGTTTCTTCATAGCCCTCCACCACGTTGGTGGAGAGGTAGACGTCTTTTTCGAGCACATTCTTGATCGCTGTCAGCAGATACTGCGCGCCCGTGATGAAAAAGCCGACCGGCACCCAGACGAAGATCCACCAGACCGGAATCTGCAGGGCGGGCAATACACGGCCACTGGTCATCACCTTGCCGATATAGCTGACCGAGAAATAGCAAAGTGCAAACATGGCAAGCGCCGTGACGATGGCGATAATGATCATCATCACCTTGCGCAGCCTGAAGGGTAGATGATCGAAGACAGCCGACATTCGTATATGCCGTCCGTGGCGCGCCGCATAACCGACGCCGGCAAAAGTAATCAGGATAATCAGAATCCGGTTCACTTCCTCGGTGAAGAAAATGCTGTGTTGAAAGATATATCTGCCGACCACATTGGCGACGGTATTGGTCGCCATCAGCAGAACCCCGGCTGCCAGCATGAAGGATTCAAGCCGGCTGATCAGTGAGTCGACCCAACCGAATACGCCCGGCAGGCTGGATTTATGCTCATTGCTTGTCATTACTTCTTCCTGGCCTTCCGCCATCCGTCCTCTCCCCGTTACAATACGTGGGACGGCGGGAGCCGGGCCGAAGCCCGCCCCCCGCCTAGGCGTCAACTCATTTACGCCCGCAGCAACCCATCTTTATTTCGTGGCCGCCAGATCCGCCTTCAGCTGGTCGAGGATGGCCTTGCCGCTGTCACCGGTCATTTCGATGAACTTGGCTTCCACCTCTTTGGCGGCATTCTTGAAGCAGGAACGCTGTTTTTCGTTGAGCACGGTCACCGTCATTTCAGGTTTGGCATCCATGATCTTTTTTAGTTCCTGGTCCGCCAGGCCCTTCTGGTAATCGACGATATAGTCATAAGCCGCCTTGGACGCGTCCTGGATCAGCTTCTGATCGTCTTTGCCAAGACCGTTGTAGAAGTCTTCATTGGCCATGGTCGCGGTCGTGAAGTTGTTGTGCCCGGCATAGGTGATGTAATCCGTGACCTCATAGATCTTGGTGGAGTACAGGAAGAAGGTCGGGTTTTCCTGACCCTGGATAATGTTGGTCTGCAGACCGCCATAAACCTCACCCCAGGGCAGCGGCGTCGGCGTCGCGCCGAATGCCTTATAGGATTCCACCAGTAGCGGGTTGGTCATCACGCGGAATTTGACCTCGTTCAGGTCATCACAGGACTTCACCGGCTCCTTGGTGGTCATGGCCACCTCGCCTTCCGGGAACATGGTCAGCAGCTCCAGGCCCTGATCGGCATAGAGCTTCTTGAAGTCTTCGTTGATCGCCTTGCTTTCCTTGTAGAAGCGCGCCAGATGAGCCTGGTCGGTCGGCAACAGATAAGGTACGAAGAAAACCTGCGCTTCCGGAATCAGCGACCCGGTGAAGCCCGGGGACTGGTCCACGAACTGCAGGATACCGGCCTGGGCCTGTTCCATAATGTCCGCGGATTCGCCCAATGTTCCATAGGGGAACAATTGAACCTCGTGATCGGAATTCTCTTCGATATATTTCTTGAATTGCTGGGCATAGACCCCCTGCACTTCGGTTAAGGATTCCTCAAATGCATATTTCCAACTGTCCGCCCGGGCAGCGGAAGAACCCGTTGCAATGGCAGCCGCCATCGCAAGACCTCCAAATAGACGCCATTTCCCTGTAGTCATCGTCGACTCCTCTAAAGACTGATGTGATTGGCAATACCATTGACCAATCCCGGCGCAGCAGGAGGAGCAGCAGCCACGCGCGCGCATGAGATACGGCACGTTTGCAAATTCACTTGTCTTTCTCCCTGCAGACCGGCCCTTGGGCCGGTGATGGTCAACAGCACCGGGTTGAGCCACCGTAACGTGTTATTTGTCTGTATTTTTCCACGTCACAGTCCATCCCTGACGCCTGTGACAATCACTCTGGCGTCAAGATCACTAGGATCGCACCTAATTATATTTCGCGTCAACGGGAGGAATCTTTTGTTTTATTTCTCAATTTTGGAAGAAAGCTGAAGATATCCCGGTATATGGGTATGTTTCTTCTTGAGAGACCTCATCAATCAGAAGGGTTGTCTTTTTGCGGAGAACAAAGTCCTGGGAGTAAACATAGAAACGGAACTTATTAGGCATGCGCTTCCAGGAAGAACCATACGCCAGGCTATCGTATATTGTCCTTTGCAATGACCGCATCGAGTTCCAGCGGGTCTACGAAAACCGCGCGGGTTAGACCGTCTAGACTCTGTGGGACCGGCAAATGCATGACAGCCAGAAGTCTCTTATAGCCAATGATCGAACCGCCACCGCGTACGCATTCCTCGTCAACTTCCACAAGGTAACTTCCGGCCGGGAATACTTCATCGACATCTTTCAGAATAAAAGATTTGCAGAAGGTAACAGTTTTTGCGTTGGTACGGATCATAGCCCGCCTCCTACCTAGACCATAAGAACAATTGCAGAAGCTCATCCGCACCAGGCTTTGCTCCATTAGTCCCGGTCCAGGCCTCAAATGGATGCGCCTCTTTGTTCAAAGCGCCGGTCCGCAGTATATAACAGCATGCGAGCGTTTTTGAACGTAGGAAAAAGATTTCATTTCTATAATAAATTGTATCAATTTTGTTAAAGTTCAATACTATGACACTTTTATTTATAGATCATAATATTGAAATTAGCTTATTTTCAAATATATCAAATAATTAAAACTTCTTTTATTTTTTTTACTTTCTATCTAGACGTTACATGGACTGGAAACCACCACCGAAACCAACATAAAATAAAAAAAAGGCCGGAGGAAAACCTCCGGCCCAAGGTCGCTTCGGGAACGGTAGGGTGCTATTGCTCGAGAGCCTTCGCACCCTGTGCAATCCACTGCCCCAGCAGCTCACGTTCCTCTTTCGTCATGCCGGTCTTGTTGCCAAGGGGCATGTTGTTGGAGGCAACCGCCTGTTGCTGGATCTTCGTGGAAAGTTGGACAACCTGGTCGAAGCTATCGAACATCACGCCCGCCGGCGCGGTGTCCCAGTCTTCGTCGGTCGGTAAGGAGGAATGACAGCCGGAGCAACGCTCTCGCACGATGCCAAAAGCCACTTTCGGGCTGACCGCCTCACCGTTGGAGGCGTTGGCCCCGCCGCTTTGCGGCTTGTAGGAGACACCGACCATCAGCGCGATCATCAGTGCCGCCGCCGTCGGGTAAAGCAGGTTATGGAAGCGGCCGATATTGCCCGCATTCTTGCAGTTGTAATAGTGGCGGATCAGGCCGCCGACCACCAGGATCACCGCAAAAATCGCCCAGCTGTATTTATGGCCATAGGTCATCGGATAGTGGTTGGACACCATCATCAGCAGGACCGGCAGGGTCAGATAGTTGTTATGGGTGGACCGCTGCTTGGCCTGTTTGCCCAGTTTCGGGTCCGGCGTCTCGCCTGCGGTCAGCGCCGCCACAACCTTTTTCTGGTTCGGGATGATGACGAAGAAGACGTTGCCCACCATGATGGAACCGATCAGGGCGCCGGCGTGAAGATAGGCCGCGCGTCCGCTGAAGACTTCCGAAAAGGCCCAGGCCGCGCCGACTGTCAGTAAAAAGACCAGCAACGCCAGCAACCCGGTATTCTCACCCAGCGGCGATTTGCAGATGAAATCATAGAGAATCCAGCCACCGGCCAGCATGATGATGCTGACAAAGATCGCCTGCGGGGCCGTCAGGTCCATCACATCCGGGTCGATCAGGAAGGCGTCCGCGCCCAGATAATAGATCACCGCCAGCAGGGAGAAGCCGGAAATCCAGGTGAAATAGGCCTCGAATTTGAACCAGTGCAGCTCGTCCGGCATACGGTCGGGGGCGACCAGGTATTTCACGATGTGATAAAAGCCGCCGCCATGGACCTGCCAGGTCTCGCCATGGGCCTTCTTGTCCAGGGCCTTGTTGGGGCGCAGGCTGGCATCGGTGAACATGAAATAGAAGGACGACCCGATCCAGGCGATCCCGGCCGTGATATGCAGCCAGCGTATCGCCAGGTTCAGCCATTCCGGCAGGTTAACTTCCATCTGCTTACTCTCCCAAAAGCTTTTGTTATTCTTTGTTCTGTATGGCTCAGCGCGTTTCGCGATAATAGGCCTGGGCGGCGGCAACACCACTGCCCAGCTCGACAGTGATCCCGGCGTCCGCCAGCGCCATTTCAACCCCGGCAAGCGCACTCAGCATCATGATATCATCCACGGCCCCCATATGTCCGATGCGGAATACCTTGCCGGCTACCTTGGACAGGCCGCCGCCCAGCGACAGGTGATAATTCTCATAGGCCGCCTTGATCACGGCCCCGCTGTCAGCACCTTCCGGCACCACAATGGCCGTCACCGTATCGGAATTCCAACGGCGTTCCTTCGCACAGGTGGTCAGCCCCCAGGCATTCACCGCCTGACGCACCCCCTCGCCCAACCGGTGATGACGGGCATGGACATTCTCAAGCCCCTCCTCCAGCAGCAGGCGGCAGCTTTCCTTCAGCCCATGCAGCAGGGTCACCGCGGGCGTATAGGGGAAATAGCCGGTCTGGTTGGACTTCAGCATCGACTTGAAATCGGCGAAGTTGCGGCCACAACGCGCACCGTCCGCAGCCGCCAGCGCCTTCTGGCTGACGCCGACGATGGCGAGGCCCGTGGGCAGCATGAACCCTTTCTGCGAACCGCAAACGGCAACATCCACGCCCCAGTCATCCATGCGGAATTCCAGGCTGGCGATGGAACTGACGCCGTCCACCATCAAAAGCGCCGGATGGCCGGTGCCGTCGATGGCCTTACGCAGGGCACCGATATCGCTGGTCACGCCGGTCGCCGTCTCGTTATGGCAGGCGAGGATCGCCTTGATCTCGTGGTTCTTGTCCGCAGCAAGGTGGGCGGCATAGTCATCCACCGGCGCGCCTTCTCCCCAGACGCCTTCGATCACCTCGACCTCGAAACCGAAATCCCGGCACATGGCAATCCACAGGTCGGAGAAATGGCCGTAGGAGGCCGTCAAAATCTTGTCGCCCGGCGACAGGGTATTGGTAAGCGCCGCTTCCCAGCCCAGGGTGCCGGAACCTGCAAAAACCAGAACCTCACCCGTTTGCGTGCAAAAAACCTTCTTCAAATCTTTGAACAGAGGCTCCACCAATGCCGGGAAGTCGGGCGCGCGGTGATCCTCCAACGGACGGTCGCAGGCACGGCGGATTTCTTCCGGCATATTGGTCGGGCCTGGGGTAAAAAGATGTTTGCGCGCCAGCATGGGGGTTGCCTCCGTCTGAATGTCCTGGTGGCCTTGGCGTTCTTACGCGCCTTTGCCATGCTGCGGACTATGCCAAAAAAACACTTCCCGGAGAATACGAGAAAGACTATAAATACTTTCAAATTATTTTTGATAATTGGTGATTTCATGCGCGATATCAGTGACATGGCCGTCTTCGTCCGCGTGGCCGACCTTTGCAGCCTATCGGCGGCGGGCCGCGACCTGCGCATGTCGCCCGCCGTTGTCAGCAACCGCATCGGCAAACTGGAAGAACGGCTCGGCGTACGCCTGCTGAACCGCACCACCCGCAAGGTCCATATGACCGAGGAAGGCGAGTTCTACTACGAACATTGCGTGCGTATTCTGGAAGAGATGCAGATCATCGAGGATACGCTGACAGAACAGCGTCAGGCCCCGCGCGGCGTGCTCAAAGTCACCATGCCCACCTCCTTCGGCCAGCGCCATGTAGCCCCCTATATCCCCGAATTCGCCGACCGATTCCCGGAGGTGGAGGTCCGCCTTCAGCTCACCGAACGCCTCGTCAATCTGGTAGAGGAAGGCATGGATCTCGGCATCCGCGTCGGCCGCCTCGACAACCCGGCACAGATCGCCCGAACGCTCGCCCCCGATCACAGACTGGTCTGCGCCTCGCCGGACTATCTGGAAAAGCACGGGACCCCACAGACACCGGAAGACCTGTTGAATCACAACTGCCTGCTCCTGCGGTTCCCCGGGTCGCAGCAGTTCAAATGGCCCTTGGAAAACGAAAAAGGCGAATTGGTGATGCTGCCCGTGGACGGCAATATGGACAGCAACAACAGCGAAGTGCTGCTGCAATGGGCGCTGGCCGGGCGCGGCCTTGTCCTGAAATCAACCTGGGAGATTTACGAGCATCTGCAAAGCGGCGCGCTCGTCCCCGTCCTCACCGGCTACCGCCCCCGCGACCGCCATATCAGCGCCCTGTTCCCCCACAGCCGCTATCTCGCCCCCAAAGTCCGCGCCTTCGTCGATTTCGTCATAGAGAAATTCGGGAAAGAGCCTTATTGGGATGCGGGGTTGGGGTTCTAAAGGCGTCAGCTCCGTCCCGTAGATACGCGGGACAAGCCCGCACATGACGGCAACAGTAATCTTACATATAACTTAACCGCTCGTCCCGGCGAAGGCCGGGACCTGGCGCTGATGGTTCAGCTATCTAGGGCACTTGGAGATTCCGGCCTTCGCCGGAATGAGCGGATAAATAGATTGCAATATATAACAAATATCACCATCCCCGGACGTGATCCGGGGTCCTACGAGGGCATCGCCCGCGAAAATGAATTTGTGTGATCAATCCGCCGCCGCGAAATGCGCCATCTGGTCTTCGTATGCCTTTATGAAGGCCGGGCGGGCCGTGGCGCGGGCGGTGTAATCGCGGCAGGCAGGATGGTCCGTCAGCCCGTCGAAGCGGTCGACGAGGCGTAGTACATCTGCCATCAGGATATCGGCGACAGAGAAGCTCCCGGCGAGCCACTCCCGATCCGTCAGAACGGCCTCCATATGTTTAAGCCGGGCCGCCACCCAGTTGTCCATATGCTCCCGTCCGGGCGTTTTGCTCTCGTCATCAAGGAACTTGAAAAGAACCCAGGGCAGGCTCGCCATCTCAACGGAATTAAGCGCGGCAAAAAGCCACTCGATGGCCTCGCTACGGCGGCGCGGATCGCTCGGCAAAAGCGCATCGCTAAGGTTTCCCAGATGGAGCAGGATCGCGCCGCTTTCAAAAATCGAAAGGTCCCCATCAGTCAGCCAAGGCACCTGGCCGAAGGGTTGGTGAGAGAAATGATCCTCCTTGCGATCACTGAAGGGAACGCTTTCAACCCGGTAAGGTAACCCTGCCTCTTCCAGCGCCCAGCGCACGCGCAGATCGCGCACATAGCCCCGCGGCAATTCAGGCACCCAATCAAATGTGGTGAGGACCAGTTCCGTCATATGGCATCTCCCTTCCCCAATCTTCCCTCTTGGGGCAAGACCATGACAGATTTTTATGACTAAACCAAGGCGGGCTTTATATAAGCCACTTTCAATCGGCGACGACACCGTCCCGTGGATACGCGGGTCAAGCCCGCGCATGACGACGATAGGAGCAACGACAATAAATTCGTCATCCCCGGACTTGATCCGGGGACCTACGAGGGCTTTGTCCTATCCGGCTACGCTGTCGCGCCCATCTCTGCCGCCTGTTCGTCGATGAGACCGAGCCAGGAGGCTTTTTCCTGCGCAGACAGGAAGGAGCCGGAGAAGCTGTTTTTGGCCAAGGTAACAGCGTCCGCCGCACTCAGAGGTTGGGCGTCGTGGACGGCTTTGAAATTCTGGTTCACGTAGCCGCCGAAATAAGCCGGATCGTCGGAATTGACGGTCGCACGCAGGCCCAGTTCCAGCATCTTCGGCAGCGGGTGGTCCTTCATGTCGGTGACGCCGCAGAGCTTCAGGTTGGACAGCGGGCAAACGGTCAGCGTATAGCCGCCCTCCACGATGCGTTTGACCAGCCCGTCATCCTCCAGCGCCCGGTTGCCGTGGTCAATGCGGTCCACCTGGATGTCGTCCAGCGCCTCATAGACATAGGCGGGCGGGCCCTCCTCGCCTGCATGGGCGACCAGTTTCAGGCCCAGCTTCTTCGATTCCGCGAAGACGGTTTTGAATTTCGACGGCGGATGGCCCATTTCGGAGGAATCCAGGCCCACCCCGTCGATCCAGTCCAGGAAAGGCTTGGCCTGTTCCAGGGTTTCCAGCGCGCTTTCCTCGCTCAAATGGCGCAGATAGCTCATGATCAGCTTGTAGCTGATGCCGAGCTTCGCCTTGCCGTCTTCCAGCGCCCGGTGAATGCCGATGATCGCGGTTTCAAAGCTAACGCCGCGTTCCGTATGACCCTGGGGATCGAAGAATATCTCCACATGGCGCACGTTGTCTTCATTCACGCGGGTAAGATAGGCCCAGGTCAGGTCGTAGAAATCCCGTTCCCTCAACAGGACCGACATGCCCTGATAATAGATATCCAGGAAATCCTGCAGATTGCCGAAGTCATAGGCCTTACGAAGCTCTTCGACGGAGGCATAGGGGATCGAAACCTGATTGCGTCGGGCAATCTCGAACATCAGTTCCGGTTCGAAGCTGCCTTCGATATGCAGATGCAGTTCCGCCTTGGGCAGTTCCGCAAAAAGCTCGTAAGCATCAACCATTGATCCGATCCCCTCTTGTTTTTCTTTGATTAATCTATCGTTATCCGCGCTCGTGGGCCAGACGGCCATTCACATATGTGGCGTGGATTGCCCGGTCGTCGGCCAAGGTCATCTGCACGAAAAGCGCCTCTTCGATATCCTTGCAATGGCTCATACGGAAATCGATCAGCGGCGTCGACTTCAGGTCCATGACAATCAGATCCGCTTCACGCCCTGGCGCGATGGAGCCTATGGTGTCACCCAGGCCGAGGCTTTCCGCCCCGCCCAATGTTGCCAGGTAATAGGCGCGGATGGCGTTCAGTGAGAAACCCCTCATCTGTGCGACCTTATAGGTCTCGTTCAGGGTCTGCAGCATGGAGAGGCTGGTACCGCCGCCCACATCCGTGGACAAGCCCGTTTTCAACGGTTCCTTGCCCAGCTTGGCCCGTTCGAAATCGAACAGCCCGCTGCCCAGGAACAGATTGGAGGTCGGGCAGGAAACCACCGTCGTACCGGTCTCATGCACATGGCGCCATTCATCATCGGTCAGATGGATGCAATGGCCGTAGATGCTGCGTTCCCCGATCAGGCCGAAATGGTCATAGACGTCCAGATAGCCCTTCTGCTCCGGGAACAACTCCTGCACCCATTTGATCTCGTCCACATTTTCGGACAGATGCGACTGCACATAAACGTCAGAGAATTCCTTGCGCAGCGCACCGCAGGCCGCCAACTGTTCCACCGTGCTGGTGGGGGCGAAACGCGGGGTGATGGCATAAAGCGCCCGGCCGCGATTGTGCCATTTCTCGATCAGGGCCTTGCTGTCGTCATAGGCGCTTTGCGCCGTATCGGTCAGGGCGTCGGGTGCGTGACGGTCCATGCAGACCTTGCCTGCGATCATCCGCATGTCGAGCTTTTCGGCCTCGGAGAAGAAGGCCTCCACCGACTGCGGATGCACGGTGCAGAAAACTGCCGAGGTGGTGGTGCCAACGCGCAGGCTTTCCTTCAAAAAGATAGAGGCCACCTTGCAGGCGTAATCCTCATCCGCAAAGGCCTGTTCCGCCACGAAGGTATATTTGTTGAGCCATTCCAGAAGCTGCGTGCCATAGGCGCCCAGGACCTGAAGCTGCGGGTAATGCACATGGCAATCCACAAAACCCGGCATGATCAGCTTGTCCGTGCCGCGATAGTCGGCAAGATCATAGCCCCCGGTGAGCGTCGCCAGCACGTCGTCCGCATTTCCGGCGTCTACAATTTTGCCGTCGCGGATGACAACAGCCCCGTCGCTTTCATAACGATAGGCCTCTTCGTAAGGCACCTGGAACGGGTCGTCGGTAAAAGTGAAATAGGCTCCCCGCAGCACCAACGGCTTGTCCGTGTTCGCTTGTGCGTCTGCCATATTCCTATCTCCATCCAATACTGAATTATCGTGATAAAAAGTAACCAAAGAACGAATAAAATCTGAAATTCGGCGTAAAAAAGGCCCCGCCCCCTTGTTGAGGCGGGGCCTTCTACTTGTGAAATGCGGCTCTGTCGAGCCTTACTTCGGCAATTCGCCGTCGATGCCTTCCACGTAGAAGTTCATGCCCAGCAGCATTTTGTCGCTGGCGGTTTCACCTTCGGGCACGACCACTTCACCTGCCTGATTCTTGATCGGGCCAGTGAACGGGTGAATGGAATGGTCAGCCAGGCCCTTGCGGACGCTTTCGGCCAGCTCGACCACATCAGCCGGAATTGCCTTGTTATACGGGGCAAGTTCAACCATGCCGGCGTCGAAACCACCCCAGGTGTCTTCGGACTTCCAGGTGCCGTCCATCGCCGCCTTCACGCGGGCGATGTAATACGGGTTCCAGTCATCGACAATCGCCGTCAGCTGTGCCTTCGGTGCAAAGGAGGTCATGTCGGACGCCTGACCGACAGCCCAGACACCGCGTTCCTGCGCCACCTGCAGCGGCGCCGGGGAATCGGTATGCTGCAGGATCACGTCCGCACCCTGGTCAATCAGGGTCTTGGCAGCATCGCCTTCCTTGCCCGGATCGTACCAGGAGTTCACCCAGACAATCTTGAATTTCACATCCGGGTTTACTTTCCGTGCAGCCAGGAATGCCGCGTTGATGCCACGCACAACTTCCGGGATCGGGAAGGACGCGATATAGCCAACGATGTTGGACTTGGTCATCTTGCCGACGATATGGCCGACCACATAGCGGCCTTCATAAAAACGCGAGCTGTAGGTCGCCAGGTTTTTGGCGCTCTTGTAACCCGTGGCATGCTCGAATTTCACATTCGGGAACCGCTTGGCCACTTTCAGCGTCGGGTTCATGAAACCGAAAGAGGTCGTGAAGATCAGGTCATTGCCGGAGGCCGCCAACTGGTTGATCACACGCTCTGCATCCGGCCCTTCGCTGACGTTCTCAACAAAGGTGGTTTTGACCTTGTCACCAAAAGCCTCTTCCACGGCTTTCCGGCCTACGTCATGGCGATAGCTGTAACCGAAATCACCCACCGGGCCGACATAGACAAAGCCCACTTTATACGGATCGGCCTGCGCCGGACCGCTGATGGCAGCGAGACCGGCGGCAACAGCCACAGCCCCCAATGCCTTACGCAAAGTCCCTTTCAACATTCACTCTTTCTCCCTACACAATAGTTTTTGTTACCCAAACTCGACTACAACACTAGCTCGTGGCGTGGAATATCTTGCCCAGACATGCGGGAGCATTCATCTTCACCAGAGCCTTATCACGGGAAATGATCACGAGAACTGCAATCGTCGCAAGATACGGCAACATCGACAGGTACTGGCTTTCAATGTTCACACCAAAACCCTGAATATTCAACTGGATAATAGTGATCCCACCGAACAGATAGGCCCCCAGGAAGGCCCGCCAGGGCTTCCAGGTAGAGAAGACAACCAGCGCCAGCGCGATCCAGCCGCGGCCGGCAGTCATTTCCTCTGCCCACATCGGTGTATAGGCCAGCGAGATATAAGCCCCGCCGAGGCCCGCCATCGCACCGCCGAACAGCACCGCCATATAACGGATGCCGACAACGTTGTAACCGATGGAATGGGCCGCATCATGGTTTGTGCCCACCGCACGCAGGATCATGCCCGCGCGGGTCCGGCTCAGGAAATAGGAAACCGCGATCACCACGACAATCGACAGATAGACCAGAATGTCGTGACCGAAGAGCAGCTTGCCGACAACCGGCAGGTCACTCAGCCCCGGGATACCTTTCGGCAGGCCTTCATAGGCAATGCCGACAAAGCTGTTGCCGACAAGGGCACTCAGGCCAATGCCGAAAATCGTCAGCGCCAGACCGGTCGCCACCTGGTTTGCCAACAGGCTCAATGTCAGGAAGCCGAAGATCAGCGCCATGCCCATACCTGCAAGCATGCCGACCAGAATGGCCAGCGTCGCACTGCCCGTGGCTGTCGCCGTTGCGAAAGCCGCAATCGCGCCAACCAGCATCATGCCTTCGATGCCGAGATTCAGAACACCGGATTTTTCAACGATCAACTCACCGATTGCCGCAAAGACAAGCGGGGTCGCTGCCGTCATGATCGTCAGGATAATTGGAACAAAGCCTTCCATAAGTCCTCTCCCCCTTCCTATGCGGTTTTCGCAGTCGCCGAGCCGAAGCGCAGGCGATATTTGATCAAAACGTCACAGGCAAGCAGGTAGAACAACAGCATCCCCTGGAAGACACCTGTCACCGCGCTGGGCATGCCCATTTCGATCTGGGCTGCTTCACCGCCCAGATAGCTGAGCGCCATCAGGACACCGGCCAGCAGAATACCCACCGGATGCAGACGCCCCAGGAAAGCCACGATAATGGCGGTGAAACCATAGCCCGGCGAGATTACCGGCACCAACTGCCCCACCGGACCGGAGACTTCGAACAACCCCGCCAGACCGGACAAGCCACCACTCAGCAGCAGGGTGAACCAGACCAGTTTCTTCTGGCTGAACCCGGCATAGGACGCCGCCTTTGGCGCCATGCCGATAACCCGGACCTGGAACCCGATCAGATGACGGGAAATCATAATCCACCCGGCCACCACCACAAAAAGCGTAACCAGGGCACCGACATGCAGACGCGTACCTTCCCAAATGACCGGCAGCAGGGCGCTGTCATGGAACAGGCGCGATTCCGGGAAGTTGAACCCATCCGGATCGCGCAGAGGACCATTGACCAACACACTCAGCAACAGGGTCGCCACATAGGTCAGCATCAGGCTGACCAGGATTTCGTTGGTGTTGAATTTGGTCTTCAGAAAGGCCGGGATCGCCGCCCAGGCCATACCGCCCAGCACGCCGACCACCATCATCGCCGGAAGCAGGAAGGGTGTTTCCACATCGTAGAAATACAGCCCCAACGCACCGCCGCAGATCGCACCCAGCGTCAACTGCCCCTCGGCCCCGATATTCCAGACATTCGCGCGGAAGCCCATAGCCAGGCCCACCGCGATCAGGACGATCGGTGTGGCCTTCACAAAGAGTTCGGACACGCCGTAGGCATTGCTGATCGGCGAAATGAAGAAAACACGGAGCGCCGCCAGAGGATTGTGACCGAGAATGGCGAAAAGCACCGCACCACTCAGCAGGGTCAAGCCCACCGCCAGAAGCGGCGTCATATAGAGCATACTGCGCGAGACTTCGCCGCGCGATTCAAGTTTAAGCAACACGTTTCTGGCCTCCCTCACCCGGCAGGTCATGGGTTCCCCCCATCATCAGGCCGATCTGCTCGATTGTCAGATCCTTCACCGGCTTGGCGGCGGACAGGCGTCCTTCCGCAATCACGGCGATCCGGCTGCTGATGGCAAATAACTCATCCAGATCCTGGGAAATCACCAGAACGGCAGCACCGTCATTAGCGAGGTCGATCAGGGCCTGGTGAATGGCCGCCGCCGCACCGGCATCCACACCCCATGTGGGCTGCAGCGCGATCATGACGGTCGGGTTTTGCAGGATTTCACGGCCAATGATGAATTTCTGCAGATTACCGCCTGACAGACTGGAAGCATTATGTTCACAACCCGGCGTTTTCACCTTGAATTTCTCAATAATCTCATCGGCGTAACGCACCGTTCCGGCCACGTTGATAAAGCCGTTCGCCATCAGTTTCATCCGGCGCATGCCACTCAGGAAGGCATTTTCCCAAAGCGGCATATCGGGAACGGCCCCGTGCCCCAGGCGTTCTTCCGGCACAAAGCCGACGCCCAGATCACGACGTTCTCTCGGCCCGATCAGACCGGCGGCCTGACCTTCAATCTGGATTGCATCCGTGCTGCCCGCCAGCACTTCACCGCTCAATGCATCCATCAATTCCGTCTGACCGTTGCCCGCAATCCCGGCAATCCCCAGTATTTCACCGGCAGCAACTTCAAAGCTGACATCCTTGAGATCGGTACCATGGTCCTCTTCGGATGGCATGGACAGCCCCTTGACGATCAGGCGCGGGTGGCCCTTTTCCCCGTCTTCATGACGTTCAGGGGCCACCAGATGGGTGCCGATCATCATCTCTGCCAGGCTTTTGGCCGTTTCCTGTGTCGGATCGCATTCCGAGACGACCTTACCCAGACGCATGATCGTTGCCTTGTGGCAAAGCTCTTTGATCTCGTCCAGCTTGTGACTGATATAAAGGATCGAAACCCCTTCGTCCGACAGACGGCGCAGGGTCACGAACATGCGTTCGACCTCCTGCGGTGTCAGCACGCTGGTCGGTTCGTCCATGATCAGAAGTTTCGGTTCCTGCAACAGGCAGCGAACAATCTCGATACGCTGGCGTTCGCCCACCGACAGGCTGTGCACATAGCGCGCGGGGTCCAGTGGCAGGCCGTATTGTTCCGAAATCTGGATGATTCGGTCTTTCAACCCTGGCCCTGCCAGTTCCTTGGAAATTCCCAGCGCGATGTTTTCCTCAACCGTCATGGAATCGAACAGCGAGAAATGCTGGAATACCATCCCGATGCCCAGGTCACGGGCAAACTTCGGGTTGGCGACATCCACGTCTTTCCCATTCCATTGCATCCGCCCGGAATCGGCTTTCACCACGCCGTAGATATATTTCACCAACGTACTTTTACCGGCGCCATTCTCCCCCAGAAGGGCATGAATCTCGCCAGGTTGAATGGTCAGACTGACATTGTCATTGGCCAGCGTTCCCGGATACTGCTTGGTCACGCCTTCCAACGCCAGCCGAGGAACCGTTCCTGTCTTGGCCTCACCAGAGGTCATTCTGTGAACTCCCCGATCGTGTCGCATGAATACTCCCTGTGCCCGGCGAGAATTCGTTCGCGAACGATCTGCAATTGCGCAGCCGTCGCCAACGCCACCTCGGCGGGTCGCTTACCGGATATGCCATCTACGCCGATGGGACAAACCAAATTATTGATTGTTATGTCTTTGATCCCGCGCGCCTTCAACCGGCGTTCGAAACGCGCCCGTTTGGTATCCGAACCAATCAGACCGGCATAGTTAAAGTCTCCACGCGCCAGAATCGCCGCGCAGATTTCCAGGTCGAGGCCATGATCATGTGTCATGACCAGATAGAAGGCACCTTTCGGCGCCTCTGTCACGACGGACACGGGGTCCGCCGCCACAACGACACGCATGTTCCCAGAGTGCATGCCGGAAAATTCGTCAAACTGCTCCGCCCGGCTGTCCACCCAATGGACCTTGAACGGAAGCTCCGCCAGCAGGCGGACAAGGGCATGGCCGACATGGCCTGCGCCAAACAGGTAAAGAGGTGTGCGGTCATCCAACAACGGCTCAAGGAAATAGCTCGCCCCGTCACCGCCTTCGAGATACCGACCGGCCGGTTCAGCGGCCTGCAGGATATCCTCTGCCTGCGCCCGCACTTCCGCGGGGATCAGGGCCGTCACCCCTTCCGAGGGTTTCATCAGGCGGCGACCACCCTGGTTCAGGGAAACCACAGAGATCGCCTTTTCCCCGGCTTTCAAGGCCTGGGTATGCAGGTCGATCCATTCGCGGCTGCCGTTATCCAGCGGCTCAAACATGAGCGAGGCCACACCACCACAACATTGGCCCAGTGCTGGCCCCAGAGGGTAGTCCTGGAACATGGGGCGATGATCATGGTCAATCAGCATCTCCCGCGCCTGGTCGATGGCCCGGTATTCCAGATTGCCGCCACCGATCGTGCCTAGCACACGCGAAGATGTAACCACCATATGGGCCCCGACCTCACGCGGGGTGGACCCACGCACATGCGCCACGGTGATGAGAACTGCGTCCTCATCGCCATCCAGCGCCTGTTGCATATGATCCAGCCACATTTCCATGGGTATATTCCCGTCCTACCTTACCGTGCCTGCCGCTTGGCCTTGAGGCGTTCCACCGCCGTCAGGACCCGCTCTGCCGTCACCGGCGCATCCAGCGCCGGATAGTCGGCATAATCATTCACGCTGGCCACCGCGTCGGACAAGGCCATCATCGCGGAAATACCCAGCATCAGCGGCGGCTCCCCGACCGCCTTCGACCGATAGATGGTTTCCTCGCGGTTCTCACCGCCTTCCCAGATTTTAACATTAAATTCAGGCGCGCGGTCGCTGCAGGCCGGAATTTTATAGGTCGACGGCGCATGCGTGCGCAGGCGCCCGGTCTGGTCCCACCACAGTTCTTCCGTGGTCAGCCAACCAACGCCCTGCACAAAGCCGCCTTCGATCTGGCCCAGGTCGATCGCCGGGTTCAGGGACTTGCCCACATCATGCAGGATATCAACCCGCGTGATCCGGTTTTCCCCGGTCAGCGTGTCCACCAGAACCTCGGTCACAGCCGCGCCATAAGCGAAGTAATAGAACGGGCGGCCCTGCATCTTATCCACGTCGAAATGGATTTTCGGGGTCGCGTAATAACCCGTCGACGACAGGGAAATCCGCGCCAGATAGGCCTGTTTCACCAGATCGGCAAAAGCAATCTCATCTGACCCGACCCGCACCCGACCGGGCAGCCAGACAACATCTTCCACATTGGCCTGATGCCGTTCGGCTGCGAATTTGGTCAACCGGTCCTTGATTACACGGGCCGCCGCCTGGGCCGCCATGCCGTTCATGTCGGAACCGCTGGACGCCGCCGTGGCGGACGTGTTCGGCACCTTGCCGGTATTGGTCGCCGTGATCTTCACCTTCTCGGCATCGATCTGGAATTCCTCCGCCACGACCTGCGCCACTTTGGTGAACAGCCCCTGCCCCATTTCGGTGCCGCCATGGTTCAGGTGGACGCTGCCATCGGTATAGACATGGACCAGTGCCCCCGCCTGGTTCAGGAACGTCGTGGTGAAAGAGATACCGAATTTCACCGGCGTCAGGGCAATGCCCTTCTTCACATAGAGACTGGTCGCATTAAACGCCCGGATCGCTTCACGGCGTGCCACATAATCACTGCTTTCCTCCAGCTCCGCCACGATGTCCTGAATGACATTGTCTTCGACCGTCATCATATAGGGCGTGATGTTGCGGTTATCGCCCTGGCCATAGAAATTGACCTTGCGCACCTCCAACGGGTCCTTGCCCAGATGGGCTGCGATTTCATCGACCACACGCTCGATCCCGACCATGCCCTGCGGGCCACCGAACCCCCGGAAGGCGGTGTTGGAGACCGTGTTGGTCTTGCAGCGATGGGAGGTGATCGTCGCATTTTCCAGAAAATAGGCATTATCTGCATGGAACATGGCGCGGTCAGCAATCGCCCCTGTCAGGTCCGCGGAATAACCTGCCCGGCAGGCCTGCATGAACTCAATGCCTTCTATCCGGCCATTGCTGTCGAAACCGACCTCATAGTCGATACGGAAGTCATGGCGCTTGCCGGTCATTTCCATATCGTCGTCACGGTCGAGGCGCAGCTTGGCCGCGCGGCCCGTCTTCTTCGCAACCATGGCCGCAATGCTGGCAAGCAGCGCGGGCTGGCTTTCCTTGCCACCGAAGCCGCCGCCCATGCGGCGCACCTCAATGGTGACGCTGTGATCGCTCACGCCCAGCGCCCTGGCTACGTTATGCTGCACTTCAGACGGGTGCTGCGTGGAAGAATAGACGAGCACATCGTCATCCTCGCCCGGCACCGCCATGGCGATCTGGCCTTCCAGATAGAAATGATCCTGACCACCAATCCAGAGCGTGCCCGTCAGCTTGTTTGCCGCCTTGTCGATGGCCGCGCGGGAATCGCCTGCCTTCATCACATTGGTGGCCAGCACGGTTGCCTGCTTTTCCAACGCCTGATCAATGGTGAGGATTGCTTCCAATTCCTCATATTCGATTTCCGCCAGACCGGCCGCCGCACGAGCCTGATCAATGGTTTCCGCTGCCACCGCAAACATCGGCTGGCCCACATATTGGACCGTATCGACCGCAAAGATCGGGTCGTCCCCCATGACAGGACTGTAGTCGTTGATGCCCGGCACGTCGTCGGCCGTCAGCACGACGGCCACGCCCGGTGCCGCACGGACCTTGTCCAGGTTCGTGGACAGAATTCGGGCATGGGCCTTGGGGCTCATGGCAATATAGACCTGCAGGCTGCGCGGCGGTTCCGGGATATCGTCAGTATAGACCGCCTCACCGCTGACATGCTTGTGGCCGCTGTCATGCAGGCGCGACTGACGCACACCGCCTTTGATCTGTTCTTTATTGATTGCGTTCATTGTTTCCACACGTGCCAGATTATCAGACATGGGCCAGGCTCCGGTCGCCTACCAGACGGGTTTCGGCCTGCGTGTCGGTGGTTTCCACAAAGAATTTATACAACAAATTCTTTGCCACCGTTTGGCGATAGGAGGCCGAGGCCCGCATATCGGTCATCGGGGAATAATCCCTGTCCATCGCCGCCATGGCGGTACGGACACTCTCTTCCGTCCAGGCTTTGCCCAGAAGTGCAGCTTCCGCATTTTTGGCGCGCGCCGGGGTTCCGGCCATCCCGCCATAACAGATACGGATATCTTCCACCTTGCCGTCTGTGATCAGGGCATTGAACACGCCCAACGAGGCCGTGATGTCCTGGTCGAAACGCTTGGATATCTTGTAGCTGCGGAACTTGGCACCGGCCTGCGGCTTGGGCAGGCGGATCATTTCCACGAACTCACCGGGCTCGCGATCCTGCTTGCCATATTCAATGAAGAAGTCTTCCAGCGGCATCTCGCGCTGTGTCATTCCCTTGCGCAGGACAAGCGTTGCCCCTGCCGCGATCAAAGCAGGCGGGCTATCCCCGATGGGCGAACCATTGGCCACATTGCCGCCGATGGTACCCGCGTTGCGCACCTGGGTGGAGCCGATCCGGCGGATCAACTCGCCGAAATCCGGATAGAGCTTTGCGATTTCCTTCCAGGCATCGGTGTAGGAAACACCGGCACCAATCTCCAGCCCCGCATCGGTTTCGCGGACCTGCTGCAAATCCCTCACCCGGCCCAGATAGACAACCGGCTTCAGTTCCTTGTGCATCTTGGTCACCCAAAGGCCCACATCGGTGGCGCCCGCCACGATGGTAGCGTCCGGATTGGCTTCCAGGATTTCCGCCAATGCCTCGACAGTGGCCGGGGCGTAATAGGTCTTGTCCCCCAGGCCGGTCACAACAGTGGCGTCATCCTGCAGACTTTCCAGTAACGCCTTCACCTTCGCCTCTTCCGCCGCAAAGTGATCATCTCTGGGCAGGTCATACATTTTGGATGCGGCGTCGATGATCGGGCCATAGCCGGTGCAGCGGCACAGGTTCCCCGCCAGCACATCATTGGTGCGTTGCAGGTCAGGCTTCCCTTCCGTGCGATACATGGCGTAAAGCGACATGACAAAGCCCGGTGTGCAGAAACCGCATTGCGAGCCGCTGGTATCGACCAACGCCTGCTGCGCCGGGTGCAGACGGCCATCATGGGCCTTCAGATCTTCCACGGTGATCAATTGTTTCCCATGCAGGGTGGGCAGGAACTGGATGCAGGCATTGACCGCCCGATAGCGCATCCCACCATCCACCAATTCACCCAGAACCACCGTACAGGCACCGCAGTCGCCTTCGGCACAGCCTTCCTTGGTTCCCATCGCAAGCTCATCCTCACGCAGCCAGCGCAGAACCGTCTGCGTCGGATCAACGGAGGTCAGCTCGCGGATTTGTCCGCGGAAGACAAACCGGATGGGGGTTTCATCCCCCAGAGCCGATGTACGAACCTTATGCGTTTCCGCCTTTGTCATTCTTTTCTAAGCCTTTTCTTCTTTCGGCAGGATTAAATTCAGGATCAGGGAGACGAACCCTGCGGGGATAACCCCGGATTTCAGAACAATCGCCAGATTGGCGTCGAGCGAAGAAAGTGCCTCGGGCACTTGCGCCAAGCCGATTGCGGCCGATAGCGACATGGCAATGATCAGCATATTGCGACGGTTCAGGTCACAGGAGGCCAGCAGCTTGATCCCGGCGGAGACGATCATGCCGAACATGACAATCGCCGCCCCGCCCAGAACTGCATTGGGCATCACACCCACAACCGCGCCCAGCTTGGGAAACAGGCCCGCCAGGATCAGGAAGACACCGCCATAGGTCACCACATGACGGCTCATCACGCCGGTATAGGCGACCAGCCCGACATTCTGGCTGTAGGTCGTATTTGGCAGCGCATTGAGGAATCCGGCCAGGAAAGTGCCGAAGCCGTCCCCCATGATACCGCCGGACAGCTCCCGCTTGGTCGGTTCGCGCTTGGCACCCCCCATGGTGATACCGGAGATATCTCCAACCGATTCCATCGTGGTGACAAAAGCCATGATTACCATGCTGACCACGGCGGCCACCGGGAAATCCAGGCCATAGGCCAATGGCTTGGGCAGTTCGAACCAGGCAGCACCTGCCACGCGGCCGAAATCAACCATCCCCATCGGAATCGCAACCAGATAACCCACAATAATTGCGATGAGGATAGACGCCGCAGCAAAGAAACCTTTCACGAATTGATGCAGGCCCAGTGCAATGGCAATGACCAGCAAGGCCAGCCCCCAGTGGTTCAGCGCGCCGAAATCATCCGGCATATGCGCCCCGCCTGCCGCATATTTAATGCCCGTGGGTAGCAGCATGATGCCGATTGTCGTCACCACCGTGCCGGAAACCACCGCCGGAAAGAAACGGCGCAGCGAATTCATGAAAAAGCCCAGGATCATCTGCACAACACCGCAGACAATGGCGCCACCGAAAACGGCGCTTAATCCGCCCGCCTTGGCGATCGGCAGGGCTATCGGCAGAAAACCGAAACTCGTGCCTTGTACGACGGGCAGCCTTGCCCCCACGGGACCGACGCCGATAGTCTGAACCAGGGTTGCAATCCCGGCAACAAACATGGCCGCCTGGATCAGGAACACCTTTTCATCGACAGTCGCCCCCAGCACCCCGGCAACGATGATCGGCACAGTCACGTTGCCGGCAAACATTGCCAACACATGCTGCACACCCAGCACGATACCTTCCCGAACGGACGGTTTGTATTCGACGGAACTGTTGTTACCCGTCTCCATCGGCTCGGATACTGCAATTTCTTCACTCGCCATCATGTGCCTCCCTGTCGTTAGCACAATATTTCCCATGCAGCGGCGCCTGCTTTATTATTTTGGATACGCCGCCACGGCTTGCGAGACCGTCAATATCGACTATGGCAGATCAGCTGCCGCGATAGGTCGAGAATGCAAAAGGAGAAATCAAAAGGGGCACGTGATAATGCTCACCCGGCGCGGCAATCCCGAACCGGATCACAACCTCGTCCAGAAATTTCGGCGATGGCAGGTCCTGTCCGCTTTCGTCGAAATAGTCGCCCGCATGGAAGACCAATTCATAGACACCAGCCTTGAAGGCATCGCCCTCCAGAATCGGCCCGTCGCAACGCCCGTCATCATTGGTCACGACTTCGGTCAGCTTTTCACGGCCACCATCCACCGAAAACAACTCGATCCGGATCCCCTTACCTGGACATCCAAGCGCTGTATCCAAAACATGCGTAGTGAGACGCCCCATATTTCTCCTCATCCATCCTGTGCCTTACGGCGGTATATTATTCACCTGATCGCGTCGGAATTGACCTGATCACGGGTGTCATTATGTCACATTGTTCAAAATTGTGTACACAAAAAATTACCATCATTGTGTTCAATACCGAATCCACACGCCTTATCAATACATTAAACACAATAATTTTTGCCAGAGCAGCCATTCCCCACCTACCACAGCAATCCAAATCATCACGGAACCGTATAGTGTGAAACTTTAGTACAGAACAAATCCCGCTTGATTATATGTTCTTTCTCACAACCATGTTGACCGAATGATTTATTGGATACATAATCATACGAAACTGGATACAATATCTATACGCAATTCGGAGCGGACAAACCGTATGAGCAAACGCCCACGCAAACGCAATCAGGATGAATGGATTTACCAGGAGGTCTTCGACGCCATTCTGGAACAACGCCTGGCGCCCGGCACGAAACTGGCAGAAGACGCGATGGGTGAAATCTTTGGTGTCAGCCGCACAGTCGTCCGCAAGGTGCTGCAACGTCTCTCACATGAACGGGTCGTGGATATCCGTCCTAACCGCGGGGCCATGGTCGCCGCCCCCACAATCGAAGAAGCCAAGGATGTGTTCGAGGCACGCCGTCTGGTGGAACGCGGCGTAACACGGCTTGCCTGTGCCAGAATCAATGATGAGGCGGCCCATGAGTTGCACGACCTGATCGAGGCCGAAGACGCCTGCTATGAACGCGGCGACCGAAGCGGTGGCATCCGCATGTCCGGCGAATTCCATATGAAACTGGCGGAGATTGCAGGCAATGAAACCCTTGCAGGCTATCTGAAGGAACTCGTGACGCGAACGTCGCTGATCATTGCCCAGTATGAAACACCGGGCAATGTCATCTGCACCCATCATGACCATGAGGACCTTGTGAAAGCGATCCAGTCCGGCGACGCGGATAAAGCCGTCTCGCTGATGGAACATCACATCCGCGCCTGCGAGGACAAACTCAACCTGGATGAAGAGGAAAGCACGCCGGACCTGAAGGCGATCTTCTCCAATATCGGCACGGCCCGCGCGACGGAAGACGCCGCCTGAGCCCATCGGCCAATAAGAATAAGAACCACAAAGGTGAGCCTACAATGACCATTGAACAGGACTATCCGAGAGACCTTATCGGTTACGGCCCCACCCCGCCCAAGGCCAACTGGCCCGGCGGCGCACGGGTCGCGGTCCAATTCGTCCTCAATTACGAGGAAGGTGGCGAAAACTGCATCCTGCACGGCGACCGCGCCTCCGAGGCCTTCCTGTCGGAGATTGTCGGGGCAGACATGCGCGAAGGCGTGCGTCATATGAGCATGGAATCAATCTATGAATATGGCAGCCGCGTCGGGGTCTGGCGGGTCCTGAAACTGTTCAAGGAGCTTAACATCCCGATCACCGTATTCGCGGTCGCCATGGCGCTGCAACGCAACCCAGCCGTGGCGGATGCGGTCCTGGAAGCGGGCCATGAGATTTGCAGTCACGGTTATCGCTGGATCGATTATCAATATGTGCCCGAAGAAATCGAGCGCGAGCATCTCTACAAGGCAATCGAGATCATCAAGTCGGTGACCGGCGAGCGTCCGCTTGGCTGGTATACGGGCCGCACGAGCCCCAACACCCGCCGGATCGTGATGGAGGAAGGCGGCTTCCTCTATGATGCCGACGACTATAACGACGACCTGCCCTTCTGGGTCACCCGCCCCGACGGCGAACCGCATCTGGTGGTGCCCTACACGCTGGACGTCAACGATATGCGCTTTGCCTCCCCGCAGGGCTTCAACAGCGGCGATCAGTTCTTCACCTATTTGCGCGACAGTTTCGACACGCTTTACGAAGAAGGGGCCGAAACCCCGCGCATGATGTCGATCGGTATGCATTGTCGGCTGGTCGGACGCCCCGGGCGCTTCCAGGCGCTGAAACGCTTTCTGGAGCATGTGCGCAGCCATGAAGACGTCTGGTTCTGCCGCCGTATCGACATCGCGCGCCATTGGCACGAGAACCATCCATTTCAGGGGTAGATCATGACCGGCAAGACTTTTACCGACGCGCCCAGCCAGATGGACAAGGCGCAGTTTATGGCTGTCTTTGGCGGCATTTATGAACATTCCCCCTGGGTGGCAGAACGAAGCTGGGAAAAAGGCGTCACCGCCGAACACGACCGGATCGAGGCCCTCGCCGCGACCATGGCGGAGGTGCTGGCCGAAGCCACCCGAGCCGAGCAACTGGACCTGATCAACGCCCACCCCGATCTGGCAGGCAAGGCCGCCATGGCGGGCAAGTTGACCCAGGCCTCCACCGGCGAGCAGGCCAGCGCAGGACTGGACCAGTGCAGCGCGGAGGAGTTCGAGAAGTTCACGCGACTGAACGAAGCCTATAAGGAAAAATTCGGCTTCCCCTTCATCATGGCGGTCAAAGGCCGCCACCGCAGTGAAATCCTGGATGCTTTCGAGACACGCCTGGAGCATGACGAGGCTGTCGAATTCCAGACTGCGCTGGACCAGATCAACCGAATTGCGCTTTTGCGCCTGAACGATCTCTGAGATTGGAAAACACGCATATGAGCAACATAACGTCAGACCTGCCCGAATTCGCCAAACGCTGCATCAACCTGGCGCAGACCCGTCTTGGTGCGAAAGCCGTTTTCGCCACCGATGATTTCTTTGCGCCCGTTGAACGGATGCTGCAGCCACAGCCCGCAGTCTTCATTCCCGACAAATATGACGATAACGGCAAGTGGATGGACGGCTGGGAAAGCCGCCGCAAACGCGGCGAAGGTTATGACTACTCTATTGTCAAACTTGGCCTCAAAGGTGTCATTCAGGGCTTCGATATCGACACGTCTCATTTCACCGGTAACTATGCGCCCGCGACCTCTATCGACGCCTGCGTCAGCGACAGCGAGATGCCGGGTGACGATGCGGTCTGGACCGAAATCCTGCCCGCCACCAATCTCCAGGGCGATACACATCATTTCCTACCGGTCAGCAGCGACGGAAGCTGGACACATCTGCGGGTGAACATCTACCCCGATGGCGGTATTGCGCGCCTACGCGTTTACGGCATCCCCCAGGTGGACTGGAGCGGTCGCGACAAGAGCCAATTGGTCGATCTGGCCGCCACCGTCAACGGCGGCCGCGCGATCATGGCCAACGATGCCCATTTCGGCGTGCCGGATAACCTTCTGGCACCGGGCCGCGGGCTTAACATGGGCGATGGCTGGGAAACCCGCCGCCGCCGCGAACCGGGCAATGACTGGTGTATCATCGCCCTTGGCCACGCCGGGGAAATCGAGAAGATCGAGGTCGATACCGCCCATTTCAAAGGCAACTTCCCGGACCAGGTCTCCATCCAGGCCGCCTTTGTGGACTGGGGCACGGAAGACGCCCTGATCAGCCAGTCTATCTATTGGAAAACACTGCTGCCGCCGCAAAAAATGGAAATGGATAAACAGCACTACTTCGAAGAGGAAGTGCAGAAAGTCGGCCCCATCACCCATGTGCGCCTGAACATTCATCCCGATGGCGGGGTCAGCCGCCTGCGCCTGTTTGGCCGGCCGACCGAATAAGGAGAGGTTGATCCATGTCCGTCCACCATCTGACCATTCGCCCCTTGACCCGCGAGGCCTTCGCCCCCTATGGCGATGTCATCGAAACCGAAGGTGCGAACCATTTCACCATCAACAATGGCAGTACGGAACGCTTCCATGATCTGGCGAAAGTGGATGTCATTGACGGCGGTGGGCGGACCCTGATCAACATCTTCCGGGCAACGCCACTGGACTATCCGTTGCGAATCCGGCTGATGGAACATCACCCGATGGGCAGCCAGGCCTTTATCCCGCTGGATAACCGGCCCTATCTGGTGCTGGTTGCACGGCCCGGAACCGACGAAGTCCGGCCGGATGATCTGCAGGCCTTTCTCGCCAGCGGACGCCAGGGCGTGAATTACCACAAAGGCGTATGGCATCATCCGGTGCTGGCACTGGAAACAGTCAGTGATTTTATGGTGGTCGACCGCGGCGGCGAAGGCAACAACTGCATCGAATACTATTTCGACGACGACCTGGAAATCGTCCTGCCAGGTGCCGACAGGTAAGGTGGCAACATCCCTACCAATCTACCGTTGCAGAATACGCAATGTCGCAATGCACAAAATGGATGACGATTTTTCTTGAATTCTGAATCTGGTTATGGCTTATAACCTCTCCAGGTGTCGGGCCTAGAGCCTCCGCGTCGAACGGTTTTCCGTTCCTCGTTCTCCGTATCCAAAGTAGTAGGAATATGCGCTTTGCGCCTTGCTGCTGATTTGTCTTTTGACAGGATGCGTTCAGGCTTTCCCAGACCGCCACCGAATAATTTTAAGAATTTGGTTGCCCGTTCACGTCCGCGAGCCACCCCATGCAAAAAAGCTGGATGGCTATGCAGAAAGATGCGTTGCTTTTTTTCAGGCCGCACCTATTTCATATGACGGTATGAGAATGGGAATGTTGAGCGAAAGATAAGAAAGGAAAAGACCGTGAGCGATTCCGAAAAGAACAAGAAGCCGCAGTCCGACCGCAAATACGAAGCCAAGCCGCGTAAATGCCTGATGTGCCGGAACGACTTCAAGAGCTCCTGGCCCGGTGAGCGTATTTGCTCCAACTGCAAACAGACCAGCGCCTGGAACGATTCTTCCCTGGCTGCCTAACGCTGTCGGCTGATTCTCAGCGTTTCCAAAAGCCCGCCGTTCAATCCTTAAGATTGCGGCGGGCTTTTGCTTCTGTAAGCCGCATTTCAATCAACTCCCCCAATTGGGTGGAGGCACTGAGATATCCCTGCCGTGCGGCATCATAAACATCCATGTGGTGATATTCCGCGGCTTCCCTGAACAGGGATGCGGCCTGATTATAGTCCGCCGGGCGGTCCGTCGGCAAAGATGCCTTCGCGATCTCAAACCAGCGTACGGCGGAAAACATGTCGCGTTTGATGCCCCGACCTTCCATAAAGCTGACACCCAGATTATAGGCACCCGCCGCATAAGCCTGGCGGGCGGACGCCAGGAACCAGCGCATGGCCTCCTGCCGCATCGCCTCGGCCTTGTCACCGCTTGCTGTCTTCAACAGGTGAAACCCCAGCAGGTTTTGCGCACCGGGAAAGCCGCGGCGCGCCAGAAGCAACAGCGCATCCATCCATTGCTTGGTCGCCCCATCCCGATTGTAGCCGCGACGCACCTCCAGGAAGTTGAAGTCAGCCAATTCCGGCGAGATGACAATCTCCGGTGTCGTGGCGCCGTTTTCCGGGGCGGCCTGCCGACCGCGCAAATCTGCCAGTTCTTCCGCCGACATCTCACGCATTGTCGCCATTTTCAGGTCAGCGGCATCCTTGTTTCCCTGCGCGGCACTAAGTTCAAACCAGATCATGGCCTGAACCCTGTCCTGCGGCAGACCGTATCCGTTGGCATACATCCAGCCCAGGTAATACTGCGCCTCCGCCTGCCCCTGATTCGCGGCCACCTGAAACCATTCCGCGGCCTTGCTGTCGCTTTGGTCGACGCCCTCACCTTCCTCATAGCGCTTGGCGAGATCCACCTGCGCCTGCGCATCACCGTGGCGCGCCTTATCCATCAGTGTTTGAAGGGTCTCATCGGCCCAAGCGGCGGACGACGTCAAAGCCCAGAGAGCAGTTGTCAGAAAGATCGCAAAACGCAGCGGCATATCATGTAAAGTCTTCTTGGAAAAAACACGGCACAGCATAACCTTAACCGCACTTATCCGGCAATTGCGGCGGCAATAAGACTTGGTCCGCAATTCGAATCGCGATATTTATAATGCAGTAACCGTTCCATGTGCCTAAAGGACGTCCGATCATGGCCGACGACGACGACAATTTCGACGAAGACGATATGGCAGCCGCAATCGCCGCAGAGCAGGCAGAGCGTGAAACTGCTGCTGCGGGCGGCGACGATGGCGATGACATGGACGAAATGGATATGGCTGCGGCAATTGCCGCAGAACAGGCCGAACGCGCAGCCGCAGGCGACGATGACGATTTCGACGCCGACCTGGATGACATGGATATGGCGGCCGCCATGGCCGCAGAGCAAGCCGAACGCGCGGACAGTGGTGGTGGCGCAGGCGGGTCAGGTGGTTCCGGCGGCGGCGGTGCCAGTGGAGCCGGTGGCGGTGCAGGCGGACCGGATGTCCGTGTCAGCGCCGTTGAAAATATCGGCGTTGATATAACGGCAGTCCTGGGCACGGCAGATATGAAGGTCAGCAATCTTCTGAAAATCGGCCGTGGTGCAGTCATCGAACTGGATAAGAAAGTGGGCGACCCTGTCGAGCTTCGCGTGGCGGGTCGTGCCATTGCAAAAGGCGAGGTCGTCGTCGTGGAAGACCGGCTGGCGGTTTCCATCACCAACGTCTACAAACGCGGTGTGATGGGCTGATTGCCCCCTGCCCCTAAGACAGGGCGGTTACCCCTTCCTGATTTCGAAAACCAGAATGTCGCCGTCTTTGACGACCTTAATCAATTCATGGCCCTGCGTCTCACAGAAGGCCGGGAAGTCTCTCTCGGCACCGGGGTCGGTGGCATGCACGGTCAGTACCTCCCCGCTGGCCAGGTCCTTCATACGTTTGCGGGCCTTGAGGACGGGCAAGGGGCAAAGCAACCCCGTTGCATCCAGAAATGTATCAGCCATCTTCGGTGCTCCTTTTGTCTTCCCCCCTATCACGTCAAACAGCAAAAAATCCAGCCTTCGGTTGACCTCGCGAAAAAAAAGGCCAAAGATTTAACTTAGATTGTTGAGAATCCATCTGATTTTACAATCAGCGCAGGCCCCGCCGACGCTGCTGTATGGAGCCAAGAGCCCAGTTCATGCATATTTACCTGCCGATTGCCGAAATGTCGGTGAATATCTTCATCCTCCTGGGCATGGGATTGGGCGTTGGTGTTCTGTCCGGGATTTTCGGTGTCGGTGGCGGTTTCCTGATGACCCCGCTTTTGATCTTCCTTGGCATCCCCTCGCCCGTTGTCGTCGCGACACAGGCAAACCAGATTATCGCCTCATCCGTTTCCGGCGCACTGGCGCAGTTCCGGCGCGGCCATGTGGATATCAAGATGGGGATCGTCCTGCTGATCGGCGGCATCGTGGGGTCGACAGGCGGCGTGTGGGTGTTCCGCTGGCTCAGCGAGTTGGGCCAGATCGACCTTGTCATCAAGCTGTCCTATGTCCTGTTTCTGGGGGTGATTGGCGGCCTGATGCTGATCGAAAGCACGCTTGCCCTGTTCCGCAGCCGCAAGGGGCGTGCCGCCAAACGCGGCAAACTGCATGAACATAACTGGCTGCACGGCCTGCCTTTCAAGATGCGCTTCCGCAAATCCAAGCTTTATATCAGTGCCATCATGCCCTTTCTGGTCGGTGCATTCGTTGGCGTGTTGAGCGCAATCATGGGGGTTGGCGGCGGTTTCGTCATGGTTCCGGCCATGATCTATCTGTTGGGAATGCCGACATCCGTCGTGATCGGCACCTCCCTTTTCCAGATCATCTTTGTCTCCGCCAACGCCACCTTCTTCCAGGCCTATCTGAACCAGACCGTCGATGTGGTGCTGGCCATGCTGTTGCTGCCCGGTGCGGTCATCGGCGCGCAAACAGGTTCCAAGATCGGTGCAAAGCTCAATGGTGAGCAACTGCGTGTACTGCTGGGCGCCATGGTCCTGCTGGTCTGCCTGAAACTGGCCTACGACCTCGTCATCCCGCCTGATGACGTCTATTCGATCACCGTGCAGCAGGAGGTGATCGAATGATGCGCCGCCTGTGCCGCCTTCTGGTGATCTTTGTCACGATCACCTGCCTGTCCTCGCTCTCGGCCCGGGCGGAATCGCTTGTGGCCGACCTGTCCGACCATCTGGTCGCGATCACCACCGGCTTTGTCGGTACGGAGTTACTGTTATTCGGCACGGTTGACGGTAAGGGCGATATCGTTGTCGTCACACACGGCCCGACCGAAGAAGTCGTGGTGCGCAAGAAGGAGCGGACATTCGGCCTCTGGATGAACCGGAAGTCTGTCACATTCCAGCATGTTCCTTCCTTCTACTCCTATGGCGTCAGCCAGGGGGCGCTGGATAACCTGACGCCGCGTATCCGCAAACGCCATCAGGTGGGTGCCAGCAATGTGCGGGCAACCGTCAAGGACGTCGTCAGCCCGGAAGACAGTGCGCCCTTCCTCACCGCCCTTGTCCGCAACAAACAGCGCCAGGGCCTTTACAGTGTCACCCCTGACCTGATCGAACGGCGTGGACGGCGGCTGTTCCGCACCAAGGTCTATTTCCCATCCAACGTGCCCACCGGCACCTATATTGTCGAAACCCTGCTCCTGCGCGATGGCGAGGTGATCAGCGCGCAGACCACGCCGTTATTCATCAACAAGCTGGGTGTCGGGGCCTATCTGTTCCGCGTGGCGCATATCCATTCGATCCTGTACGGTGTTACCGCGATTATTGTTGCGGTTCTGGCCGGTTTGCTGGCCAACTGGGTCTTCCGCAAGCTAACTTGATCGTAACTGCACCCGGCCGGTTTTATCATGATGCAAATAACCTGCTTGATTATTTGCACTTACCGAACCTTTGGCTATGCTGCCGATACGGTATGCATAACAATCAGGACAAGAGACAAGCATGGCCTTCGACCTGCACCCGCGTCTGGACGCAGACACACATTTGATCCGCGACTGGTCGCTTTCCCGTGTGTTGCTGATGGATGACAAGCGCTTTCCCTGGGTGATCCTGGTTCCCCGCCGGGAAGATATCCGCGAATGGCACGATCTGGACCAAAAGGACCAGCAGCAATTGCTGACGGAAATGAACCGTATCGCCGCCGCCATGCAGCGGGAGTTCAAGGCCGAAAAGATGAATATCGGCGCGCTGGGTAATATTGTACCGCAATTGCATATCCATGTGATCGCCCGCCACGGCGGCGACGACGCCTGGCCCGGCCCGGTCTGGGGCCAGGGAGAACGCGTGCCCTATGAGGACGAGGCGGAGGAGATGCTGACGCGCCTGCGCAATCAGTTGGGCTGATGAGTAGTTTACCGGCTGTCTTCACAAGCTGGTTCAAGTCACGGGGATGGAGCCCGCATCCCCATCAATTGAAGATGGTCGAAGCCGCCCGACGCGGCGAACACAGCCTGCTGATCGCCCCGACCGGCGGCGGCAAGACCCTGTCCGGCTTTCTGGCAAGCCTTGTCGAATTATCGCAGGATAACGCGCCGGGGCTGCATACACTTTACATCTCCCCACTCAAGGCATTGGCGGTCGATATCCACCGCAACCTCGAAATGCCGGTGCAGGAAATGGGGCTGGACCTGCGGCTGGAAACGCGGACCGGCGACACACCGGCCAACCGGCGTCAACGCCAGCGGGAAAACCCGCCGCATATTCTGCTGACCACCCCGGAATCACTGGCCCTGTTAATCTCATACGACGATGCCGATGCGATTTTTGCCAGCCTGAAATGCATCGTTGTCGATGAGGCACATGCCCTGATCGGCACCAAACGCGGCGACCAGCTGGCGCTTTGCATGGCACGCCTGCAAAAGCTGGCCCCGCAGTGCAGACGGGTGGGCCTGAGTGCCACAGTCGCCTGGCCGGAAGAGTTGCGCGCCTGGTTGTCCCCCACTGCCAGGACCGACGATGTTCACCTCATCAAAGGCGGCGGCGGCGCGAAGGCAAAGGTTTCCCTGCTGACGACCAAAGAGGAGTTGCCCTGGTCCGGCCATTACGGCCTGCATGCCCTGCCTGAGGTTTATGAGGAACTGCGCCATGTGCGGACCGCAATCCTGTTCGTGAACACGCGTGCGCAGGCGGAACTGGTCTTTCAGGAACTTTGGCATCTGAACGAGGACGCCCTGCCCATCGCCCTGCATCATGGCAGCCTCGCCCGGGAACAGCGCCGCAAAGTGGAGGCCGCCATGGCGCGCGGCGACCTGCGCGCCGTTGTCGCCACCTCGTCCCTTGATCTCGGTATCGACTGGGCCGCCGTAGACCTTGTCATCCAGATCGGCCCGCCGAAGGGCGTCAGCCGCCTGATCCAGAGGATAGGCCGTGCCGGGCACCAGTTGAACACGCCCAGCCGCGCCCTGCTTGTGCCCGCCAATCGCTTTGAAGTGCTGGAATGCCGTGCGGCCATTGACGGTGTCGAGGAAGGTACCCTGGACGGCGCCCCGCCGCGGCCCGGCGGGCTGGATGTTCTGGCCCAGCATATTCTGGGCCTTGCCTGTTCAAAGCCCTTCACGGCGGACGAGATTTATAGCGAAGTGACCAAGGCCGCCCCCTATGCAGCACTGGACCGCCAGACCTTCGACGATGTCCTGCGATTTGTGATGGACGGCGGCTATGCCCTGAAGGCCTATGACCGTTACAAGCGCCTCTTCCTGACCTCCAGCGACCGGTATGAGATCACCTCCCCCAAGGTGGCACAGCGGCACCGCATGAATATCGGCACCATCGTGGAGGAAACCACACTGAAAGTACGCCTGCGGGGCGGCCCTGTTCTGGGCGAAATCGAGGAGTATTTCGTCAACGGCCTGGAAGAAGGCGACAGTTTCATCTTCGCCGGTAATCTGCTTCGTTTCGAAGGTATCCGCGAGCTGACAGTCCTTTGTAGCCGTGCTGCAGGCGACGCCCCCAAAATTCCGCAATATATGGGAGGCCGCCTGCCCTTCACGACCCATCTGTCAGATCGGGTCAGGGAAATGCTGGCCGACCCCAGCCACTGGCAGGACCTGCCCCCGCAGGTGGCGGAATGGCTGCGTATTCAGCAGTGGTGTTCGGTCCTGCCCAAGAAGGACGGCTTGCTGGTGGAAAGCTTTCCCCGCAACCAGAAGGAATATCTGGTTGCCTATTGCTTTGCCGGGCGCAACGCCCATCAGACATTGGGCATGCTCCTGACACGCCGGATGGAACGTATGGGCCTGTCGCCTTTGGGCTTTGTCGCCAGCGATTATGTAATCGCCGTATGGGGGCTGCATGCCCCCCGGAACCTGGGGGAGCTTTTCTCGGAGGATATGCTGGGCGATGACCTGGAGGAATGGATGGCGGAATCCTCGCTTCTGCGACGTACGTTCAAAAATGCGGCGGTGATTGCCGGTTTGATCGAGCGGAAATATCCAGGGCAGGAAAAATCCGGGCGTCAGGTGACCGTCAGTTCCGACCTGATCTATGATGTTTTGCGGGAGCATGAACCGGACCATATTCTTCTGCGCGCCACGCGCGCGGATGCGGCTTCCGGGCTGACCGACATCCACCGTCTGGGCGGTTTCCTGAAACGGATCAAAGGCAAAATCACCCACCGGCGGCTGGACAGGGTCTCCCCACTTGCCGTGCCGATCCTGCTGGAAATCGGCAGGGAATATGTCGGTGACGATGCCATTGACGAACTGCTGGCCGAGAATGCCAATGAATTGATCGAAGAAGCCATGGCGGGCTTGGAGAATACGCGTTCCCTGTTCTAAGCTGAAACGCTAAAGCCATTCTCAAGGCGCGTGAAAATGCATGAAAACCCGATAGCGGCCCGATCCAGCAGCGAGATTTCCGATCCCGCCTTACGGAAATTATACGACTATTGGTCCGGCAGACGTGGTGACCGTCCCATGCCTTCACGGGCGGATATTGACCCCTCGGAAATTGTTTCCCTCTTGCCCCATATCATGATGGTCGATGTCCATATCGATGCCGATGGCCGAAAGAAGCACTGGTTCCGGCTGGTCGGTACGCAGGTGGCCTTTGGGACAGACCCGACCCGCACCTATCTGGAAGACCAGGTGGGCGACAGCGCCTATGGCACGCATATCACGAAGCTTTTCAGCAATGCCTCCAGTCTGGGCCAGCCGCTATACAGCGAATATGAATATGAACATCCCGAATCCCATGGTGTACGCTTTGCCCGGCGGCTGTTCCTGCCGCTCTCCGAAGACGGTCACACAGTAAACAAGATGCTGGTGGGGCAGCGTGTGGAATCGACCAAGCAACTGGAAAAATCATTGTGGCAGGTCCAGCCGGACATGATCCACGAACTCCGCCTGTTTGCCGTCCGTGACGATGAACGCTGAGCCCCCTTGTCAGCGCCCGGGAATCCCGGTCCAATAAAACCATGACCGCTAGCCACCCGATCACCCTGAATGACATCGCCCTCGTGGCAGACCTGAGCGGCGCGCTTTATTGGCCCGCAAGGCGCACGCTTGTGGTGGCGGACCTGCATTTTGAAAAGGGCACCAGCTATGCCCGGCGGGCGGTTTTCCTGCCGCCCTATGACAGCCGGACAACCCTCAACCGGCTGGAAGCGGCCCTTGCACGATATCCGGTGGAGCGCGTGATCTGTCTGGGCGACAGTTTCCACGACCAGACTGCCTTCGACCGGCTGGACGAGCAGGACCACGATCGTCTCGCAGCGCTTGTTGCCCGCCACGACTGGGTCTGGATTGCCGGTAACCACGACCCACAACCGCCGACCAGCGTCGGCGGCACCATCCGGGAACAGTTACAGGAAGGCAACCTGACCTTTCAGCATGAGGCATTAAAGAAACGCGTCTACGGGGAGATTACCGGCCACTTTCACCCCAAAGCAAAAATCAACCAACGTGGGCGGAGCCTGTCCCGCCCCTGTTTCATCGAAGACGGCCGCCGGTTGATCCTGCCTTCATTCGGGGCCTACACGGGTGGATTGAATGTGTTGGACCCTGCGATTTCCCGCCATTACCCGAAGGGTTTCACCGCCCATGTCATCGGCAAGACCAAAATTCACCCTATCGCCAGCCGCAGCCTACGCGGCGACCGGGCGGCCTGATCTGTAAAAGAGATTCCATTCATGCGCCTTGCCATCTTCAGTGATCTTCACCTGAACCGAAACCAATGGACGCCGCCCCGGACCCTGGAGGCGGACCTGTTCATCGTTCCCGGCGACATTAACGACGGCCTTGGCGGCATTCGGCAAACCGTGGCGTTGCTGGGGCACCCCATCGTGGCAGTTCTGGGCAATCATGATTGTGTCGGCCTCGATATCGACGAGGCAGAAGGATTGTTCCGCACCGAGGCCGAGGAAACCGGATCGACACTGCTTGCCCGTGACGTGGTGATCCTTGAAGACGGGAAAGGTCCGGTCCGCCTGATCGGCTGTACGCTTTGGACTGATTTTGCCTGCATGGAACCCGATGGGGTCGCTGCCGGCGAGGTTATGGCGCTTGTGAAGGACTGGAGCAGCGATTACACGGATATCACGCGGGATGGGAAACCGTTGGCCCCCGTGGATTTTGTATCTCTGTTCGAGCGGGACCGCACTTGGTTGCAGCACATCTTGGCCCAGCCGTTTGACGGACGCACCATCGTCGTCACGCATCACGGCCCCTCTCGGCGCAGCGTCCACCCCAAATACGAAAACAGCCGCTATGTCCCCTATTATGTGGCGGACCTGGAAGATATGATCCGGGCCTACCAGCCGGACCTCTGGATACATGGTCACACGCATATGACCGTCGATTACCGGATCGGAGAAACACGCGTCTTTGCCAATCAACTGGGCACCGAGTTTGAACCGGGCAGCAGCGATCCGGTGAACCCATTCCAGGACAACTGCGTCATAGATATCTAGGCCGAAGTGATTGACGCGGACGCGTTGCCGATCTCGTCCTTCACAATTGCAATCAACTGTTCTGCAACCGGTGCAAGCCGACTATTACTGCGATAAATGGCAAGGTTCAGGGCGGGGAGTGCAGGAAGGCCTACCAGCGGACCATCGAGAGCGTTAACGGACGTTGGCAGTGCGAAGGCCGTACGTACGGTGATCCCCAACCCTGCGGAAACACCTGCCCAGATTCCCGACAGGTTCGGACTGGTCAGCCCGATACGCCAGGGACGGCCGACACTATCCAGGGCGCAGACCGCCGCCTGCCGGAACCGGCAACGGTCATCATAAACAACAAGCGCGACTGGTTCCCCGTCGCGGCCCGGCGCAAAGGCTTGACCATCTCCCGCCCCGATCCAGCACATCGGCAGCAAACCGATCGCCTCTCCATCCGGACAAGCGGCCTCCCTGTCTTCCCAGGCCAGGGCAAAATCCAGATCACCTTCGGATACATGCTTCAGAAGCTCATGATTGCGGGCAATTTCGGCCTCGATCCTGACTTTGGGATGGGCCCGCGCGAAACGCCCCAATATTTTCGGCAACAGGGAATCCGCAAAGTCATGCTGCAGGCCGATCCGTAACACGCCTTCCGCCGCCGCGCCCAGCATGGCAATCACCACCTCGTCATTGAGGTCCAGCAGCCGACGCGCATAGGACAAGAGCATCTCCCCCGCTTCGGTCAGGGCAAGTCCCCGTCCCGCCTTCCGAAAGAGGGGAACGCCCGCCTGTTGTTCAAGCCGCTTCAACTGCGCACTGATAGCAGATGTCGAGCGCCCCTGGCGGTCCGCCGCCTTTGCAAAGCTTTGCAGATCAACGCCAGCAACAAAACTGCGAAGAACATCCAGATCATAGGTGGTTTGAACCATTCTGATAGTCCACTTTTATAAAACAGATATGTCAATTAATTCAAATTTTATGGAGATTAATCTCCTGCTATTCAGTCTTCGTCAAGCCACATCACTATCTGAAAGGACTACAGCAATGAGCATGGCGATAGACCTCTCGGGAAAGGTCGCCGTTGTAACCGGCGGCGGCACAGGTATCGGCCGGGCGATCAGTCTGACCCTGGCGCACCACGGTGCATCTGTTGCAATCGTCTATTCCCGCAGTCGGCAAGATGCGGAAAATACTGTCAGCACCATCAAGGAGACCGGCGGTCAGGCCTTGGCGCTGCAGGCGGACGTCTGCCAGGACGGTCAGGTGAAGGCGATGATCTCTTCAGTCGTGGAAACCTTCGGCGGGATCGACTATCTGGTCAATAACGCCGCCATTACCAAACAGCTTCCCTTCGACGACCTCGATGCGATTGAAGACAATGACTGGGACCGTCTCTATGCCACCAATGTGAAAGGCGCCTTCTTTTGCAGCCGCGCCGCCGCCCCCTACCTTAAGGCGGGCCCCGGAGGCGCAATTGTGAATATCGGCAGTATCGCCGGTGAAACGGGATATGGCTCATCGATCCCCTATGCCGTTTCCAAGGCAGCAATGCATGGCCTCACAAAGTCGCTGGCCCGGGCACTTGCCCCGCAGGTCAGGGTCAACGGAGTCATGCCGGGCGCGGTCCTGACCAGATGGTGGGAAGGCGATGAAGATAAGATGCACGCCCTGTCCGGCACCCTTCCCCTGCAACGTATCTCAACCCCGGAGGACATCGCCGACACAACGCTTATGCTCCTGACGGCACAGTCGGTCACCGGCCAGAACATCAAGGCGGAAAACGGTCAGACCTTGTGATAGATCCCGTGCGGATCAGGGTGTGCAATCCGACGTAAGGCAGATGTCACCCATGCGTCATCAAACGGTCATGCCCTGCGATTAGTCTTCTTTATGCGAGCTCCCCGCAACGGTTCACCAGATCCCGTTACGGGTTACACCGCCAACATTCCCTATTAGGGTCGCGCTTCCCCACCCAGCATTCGGCGCGACCCATTTTTTTGCCTTTATCCCCTCTATGCAGCCACACGCGTTTGGCCTACCATCCTGAAATCACAAGCAGCGATGACTAATCGGGGGAAAGCCATGAAACTGGAAACAAAAGCCTTTGCCAATGGCGGCATCATTCCGGAGAAATATGCCTTTGGCAAAGTTGATCCGGAAACCCATGTTACCCTGAGCGATAACTGGAACCCCGGCTTTACCTGGAGCGGCCTGCCATCAGGCACGCAATCCCTTGCCCTGATCTGTCACGACCCGGATGCCCCGTCCCGGCCCGACAACGTCAACAAGGAAGGCAAGGTGGTCGGTAAGGAAGTGCCACGGGTTGATTTCTACCATTGGGTTCTGGTTGATATCCCGGTCACCCTGGAGGGCATTCAGGAAGGGGCGGTATCAAACGGCGTATCCCCCAAAGGCAAGCATTTCGGCCCCATGCCCGAGGGGATCGCCGGCGTCAATTCCTACACGGACTGGTTCGCCGGTGACCCGGACATGGGCGGCTATTACGGCGGTTACGACGGCCCCTGCCCGCCCTGGAACGACGTGCTTGTCCATCATTATCATTTCACCCTGTTTGCATTGGATGTGGAAACGCTGGGCCTGGGAGACAAATTTACCGGCCCGACAGCGATTGCAGCCATGGAAGGCCATATCCTGGACAAGGCCCGCTGGTCGGGCACATACAGCCTAAATCCCGCATCGGAGGATTGAAGACAAAGGGGCAGCGGTTACCAGGGCAATTGCCAGATATCCACCTTTGCCTGTATGATAGCAATCTAATTGTGGGGGACGAGATGGAGGCTTTTGGCAAGCACCTATGCATAGTTTCCCCGGATTTCCACGACAAAAGTTCCTGTCCCCTTCCGTCGTTGGCGTAGTTCTTCTAGGTCTGGGGTGCCTCTTCCCCCTTTCCGCTGAGGCGGATCAAGCCGTCCCGCGGGAGATAACCATCACCACGGGGGAATATGCCCCGTTTAATTCCAGCACCTTTAAATATGGCGGCTTCATTCCCCGCATTATAACCGAAGCCTTCCGACTGAAGGGGGTGACGGCGCATATCAAATTCTATCCCTGGGCCCGCGCCTATAAATTGTCGAAAGCCGGAGAGGTCGACGGAACGGCGCAATGGTACGACTCCGAAGAACGGCGGCAGTTCCACGTCTATAGCGATCCGATTTTCAAGGAAACGGTGGTCTGGTTTCACCTGAAAGAGACGAAATTCGACTGGACCGATCTGAAAAGCCTGAAAAGCTTAAGAATTGGAGCCGTGCACGGTTATACTTACACCAAAGAATTCTATGACCTGATCAAATCGGGCGACCTTCAGGTGCAATTCGTCGGAGACGACGAACAAAATTATAAAAAGCTCCTCGCGCGCCGCATCGACGTTGTGCCGGAAGTTCTGGACGTGGGGCTTTACATCATCAATCGAAACTACCCGCCGGAAACCGCGCAATTGTTCACCCAACACGACCAGCCGTTCTTTTCCAGTTACACCTATCTGCTGATGCCCAGGCAAAAAAAAGCGTCCACGACCCTGATTGCCTTGTTCAACGAGGGGCTCAAAACCCTGCGAGACGAAGGGATGATCGAACAATATCTTCTTGAGTCTCGCGAAGGGAGGTACAATCCTGACTAGAACCATTCCGTCAAAATCATAAAAATAGAAAACAAGCGCAATCCATGAAAATCTCACGTCTGCTTTATGCCGCAGCCCTTATCCTGTTCCTTGCCTGCCCGGCCACCGTCCAGGCTGCCGATTTCACGCAGGTCCGGATCGTAGCCGCCGAATTTCCACCATACAGCTATTGGCAGGACGGCAAGCTGCGCGGCGTTGCCGTCGACAAAATCCGCGCAATCCTGAAAAAGCTGAACATCCAAAAAAGGATTGAGCTTTACCCCTGGTCCCGCGCCTATCGCATTGGCCTGACCACGCCGGGTGCGCTGTTGTTTTCCGTTGCAAGGACGCCGGACCGCGCGAAAAAATTCAAATGGGTGGGCCGCATCGTCCATTACGACGTAAAACTATTCCGGCGGACGGATCGTGCGAACATACAGGTCAGCAGCCTGAAAGACCTGCAGCGTTACCGCGTGGGCGGCCTGATCAACGACGTGAAGACAAACTATCTCACCGACAACGGCGTTGCCATAGAGACCTATGGAGACGAAGACAACGGCGTGCGCATGCTTCTGCGGGGGCGGTTGGATATTATGCCATCGGATGTGGAATCCATGTATTTCCGCCTTCTCAAACTGGACCACGCCCCCAAAGATGTCGTTCCTCTCTATGACCTGCCGGCAATTTCAAGGCCGCTCTATGCCGCTTTTCATGCAAAAACGGATGAAGCCATTGTCAGCGCATTCCGGACAGCCCTGGACGAGATTGGTGAAATCCCGCCCGAAGGCAACGAAACCATCAACTGATTATCTTTGCCAAATCACATCACCATACGCATGCGTATGTTTTTGTTGCAGACAATCCAGATTCCAGATATTACCTTTCAATAACGGGTCGTTGCTCGTTCAAATATTTCCCTACGAAAAACGAGAGGGAAAACGGTGCAACATTGAGGCAAAGCGGACTCCAGTAGAATAAACAGGGCAGCTGAAACGCGCGCAAGAAAACGCGCAGACCCTGACCAAGCATCGGGAGGCAAATTCATGGCTCGTCGTTTTGACGAAATCTATACGGAAAGTTTGGAGAACCCCGAAAAATTCTGGGCCGATGTCGCCCAGGAGATCGACTGGTACAAACCGTGGGACAAGGTCCTCGACGACAGTGGCGCCCCTCACTTTTACAAATGGTTTGCAGGCGCGGAATGCAACACCTGCTATAACGCAGTAGACCGCCATGTGGAAAACGGTCGCGGCGATCAGGCAGCGATCATTTACGACAGCCCAATCACCGGCCATAAAAAGACACTCACCTATAGCCAGTTGCAGGACAAGGTCGCGCGCTGTGCCGGGATGCTGGCAGACCTCGGTGTTACCAAGGGCGACCGCGTCATCATCTATATGCCGATGATCCCGCAGGCGGCAGTGTCAATGCTTGCCTGCGCGCGCATAGGCGCTGTGCATTCGGTGGTTTTCGGCGGCTTCGCCCCGCATGAACTGGCGACCCGTATCGAAGACGCCAAGCCAAAAGTCATCCTGAGCGCCTCCTGCGGGATCGAGCCGGGCCGGATCATCTCCTATAAGCCAATGCTGGACGCCGCCCTGGAGCAGGCCCCCGGCCATGTGGAGAAGGTCGTCATCGTCCAGCGCGAACAGGAAACCTGTGAGTTGACCGCCGGACGGGATTTGGACTGGAAAGAGGCCATGGATGCCGCAACGCCCGTCGATTGCGTGCCCTTGGCGGCAACCGATCCGCTGTACATCCTCTATACCTCCGGCACCACCGGCCAGCCGAAAGGCGTGCTGCGGGACAATGGCGGGCATATGGCAGCCCTGAAATGGTCCATGAAGAATATCTACGATGTGGAACCGGGCGAGGTTTACTGGGCCGCATCGGACGTGGGCTGGGTCGTGGGTCATTCCTACATCGTCTACGGCCCGCTGCTGCACGGTTGTACGACCATCCTGTTCGAGGGCAAACCTGTGGGCACGCCGGACGCCGGTGTTTTCTGGCGTGTGATCGAGGAACATGGCGTGACCACGCTGTTCACCGCGCCGACTGCCTTCCGGGCGATCAAAAAGGAAGACCCGAACGGCAAGCTGTTAGCCGATTATGACCTGAGCTGTTTCCGCGCGCTCTTCCTGGCAGGCGAACGCTGTGATCCAGACACACTGGAATGGGCTAAGAGCAAACTGGGCGTGCCGGTCATCGACCACTGGTGGCAGACGGAAACCGGATGGTCGATCGCGGCCAACTGCATGGGCATTGAAATGCTGCCCGTCAAACCGGGCTCGCCGACGCGGGCCGTTCCCGGCCATGATGTCCGCATATTGGATACCGACGGGCACGAACTTCCCCGTGGCCAGATGGGTGCCATTTGCGTCAAACTGCCCCTCCCGCCGGGCTGTCTGCCCACCCTCTGGGGAGCGGACCAGCGTTTCATCGACGCCTATCTTGCGGAATATCCCGGCTATTATCAGACAGGAGATGCAGGGTATATGGATGACGATGGCTATATCTTTGTCATGTCGCGCACCGACGATATCATCAATGTGGCCGGACACCGCCTGTCGACCGGTGCGATGGAGGAAGTCCTCGCCGCCCATCCCGATGTGGCCGAATGCGCGGTCATTGGCGTTCACGATCCGCTCAAAGGTCAGCTTCCCCTGGGTTTCATGGTTCTCAAGGCCGGCGTCGACCGGTCAGAGGATGATATCGTCAAGGAAGTCGTGAAGATGGTCCGGGAACAGATCGGCCCCGTGGCGGCCTTCAAACAGGCACTGGTGGTACCACGCCTTCCCAAGACCCGATCCGGCAAGATTCTGCGCGGTACAATGCGCAAGATCGCAGATCACGAAGAATGGAAAATGCCTGCCACGATCGATGATCCGGCTATCCTGGACGAGATCAGCGACGGATTGCGCAGCATTGGCTACGGCGACTAACCAGCCTAAGGCGATCTGTTCAATTAAAAAAGCCCCGGCACCGGCCGGGGCTTTTTCGTCACGTCTGAAATGCCGGACGGCTTATTCCAACCCTTCCCAGGTCGGGCCCGCATCGGGCTTGCCGAACATCGGTTCGTTATCTTCTTCCGGTGCCGGCAGCTCTTCCAAGGGCTGACGGCCCGCCTTGATGGCTTTCTGGATTTCGGTCGCCAGATCAATCTGGCTGCACAGTCCCAGTTCAATCGGGGAGCGCGGCTTCAGGTTCGGGGAATTCCAATGTGTCCGGTCGCGGATCGCGGCAATCGTCGGCTTGGTCGTGCCGATCAGGCGACCGATCTGCGTGTCGTTCAGTTCCGGATGGAATTTCAACAACCAGGCGATGCCATCGGGCTTGTCCGCACGCTTGGAAACCGGCGTATAGCGCGGGCCCTTGTGACGAACGACCGGCTGGGGAATGTCCGTTTTGGCCATTTTCAGCCGTGCGTTCGAATCCCCTTCGCAACGCTTGATTTCTTCAGCCGTCAACTGGCCATTCTGAACCGGGTCCATTCCCTGCATGCCCGGCGCCACATCGCCATCGGCCAGTGCCTGAACCTCAAGGCTGTGCAGACCGGTAAAGTCGGCAATCTGCTCAAAGGTCAGCATGGTGTTGTCGATCAGCCAGACCCCGGTGGCCTTGGGCATGAGAAGCTTGGTCATGGATTACGTCCCCATTTGCTCTCTATGTTAAACGCGTTTTCCCAATGCTGAAACCCGCGCCGTCCGCGGCACGGTCACACGACAAAAATTGTCAGGGATAAAAGGGCTTATAGCATGCCCCCTATCCACCAGCAAAAGAAATCGTGTCTATTTTACCACTGAACGCCCCCAAAAACCAAAAGGGGCAGGCCATACGGCCCGCCCCTTTCGCATTCTATCGCCTCTGATTTACAGAGCGACCGGCTTCGCAGCCTTTTCCACAGCCACGGCATAGCGCTTCTGCAGCGGTGCAGCGGATTCGTTGGTTACCTGGAACGCCATTTCGGTCAGCTTGGTGCTTTCCGCGATGGCGTTGTCCACCGCATTGCGCATCAGGTCGGTCTGAATGTCGATCACGTCCGTGATGGTACGTGCGCCCATCATTGCCTTGCTGGCCTCAACACCGGTTTCAACAGAAGACTGTGCAAAGGTCCAATAGGCCTTGCCCATATCCTCAACGCCTTTGGACATGATGTTGGCGGCTTTGACAAAGGCATCCATGTTGTCTTTGTTCAGGGTCGCCAGCTCATCATAGCCGCGCAGGGCAGCGTCAGAGGCTTTCTCGACTTGTTCCTTGGTCGCGGCGACCGCCTTCTCGACGGTCTCTTTACCAACCGCGACCGCATCATTGATCTGCTTCGCTTCCGCTTTGGCAGCGGTTGCTTTCTTTGCAGCGGTCATACCACATCTCCTGTTTTGAAACTGTTCGGGGCATCTGTCTGCCCAAGTCGCATTCCATCAACGCATGTTCCACTTTTACGCGTTGTGCGACGCACAATTAGTAATCTTAATATGGAACAGTTTTATGACAGTTTCAAGAGATATTTTGCTGCACTGCACAATTTTATTCGAAACCTTCCTTTTTTGGCTTATTTGTTACGGTCAGGAGGGAATGTTTGCCCAAGGATAACGCGGCTTTCCTTTACGGAAAGCTCATAATGTTCGAAGTTATCCAACTCCCTTTTAAAGGGTCCATAGGTAATCGGCGTGATACGTTGGTCGCCCTTCGGTTGAGAAACTGGGATATCAATCGGATCATAGTCAAAGAGATATGGTGCGAATTCCGCATCTGCGAAGCCCCGATCCGGATAGTCCCAGGCACGGAAGGTGAAGACCCCGTCCTGGCAGGATGCCGCCAACCAGAAATAGCTGGGGCTGAAAATGCGCTCTCCGGGCCGAACCCCCTTTTTGGTCATCGCGGATTTCAGGCCACTCAGCACGGCCTGTGCCTGTGCTTCCGAGAGACGGCGCGACTTGTCGACGGGATTAGGAGCCGCCATGATTTCGCCCATGGTCATGGCTTTGACCGGAACCCCGGCCTCCAGGACACGGCTGCGCAGGTCCCAGCCTTCCCCCATACCGACAAGATCGTAGAACCTGACCTGCTTTGCGCGGTTGCCGTTATAGGTGAAGCGAATGTGAGTACCGCTGTTTTCCGCACAGGCCCGGGCAATATCCTCACCGCTTAAAAAGCTGGCCCATGTGGCCTTGCGCTTGAAGATATTGTCGATCTCACCACTCGACGTACAGGCGGATAAAACCGAAATTCCCGACATAGCCACGATCAGTTGGAAAAGCTTAATCTTCATTGTCTTTACCTAATTTTAAACCTGCATACGGATATTATGCATCAAAGTGGTGATTTTTATTAGACGAAACAAGCGTGATTCATTACAATCACCAACGATTTGGGCTTGAATCTTCAAAACAAAAACCTGTGATTTATTCATGTTAGACTTGGCGATCAAAGCAAAGGCGGCAATTTTTATTACAATTATTTGCGCCGCACTGACTTTCACCGCAACTGATGCGTCGGCACGCCGTTATGCAGACATAATCGTCGATGCAGACACGGGTGAGGTCCTCCATCAGTCCAGCGCTGATGTCCGTAACTATCCGGCTTCGCTCACAAAAATCATGACGCTCTATATCGCTTTCGAAGAGCTTGAGAAAGGGCGTCTGAAACTGAACCAGCGCCTGAAGGTCTCCCGCCGGGCGCAGCGTCAGCCGCCATCTAAGCTGAACCTTCGCCGCGGGCAGACGATCACAGTCGAAAATGCCATTCTCGCCCTGGTCACCAAATCCGCCAATGACGTTGCCGTCGTTCTCGCCGAAGCCATCGCAGGTACCGAGGCGGACTTTGCAAAACGAATGACCGCCAAGGCCCGCGAACTGGGCATGACCCGGACAACCTTCAAAAACGCATCAGGCTTGTACGCCAAGGGCCAGCGGACGACCGCGCGGGATATGGCCCAGCTCGGGCGACAGATATACAACCGTTTCCCGGACAAATACCGCTATTTCGGCACACGGGTTTTCAGCTACAAGGGCAGCCGCTATTCCAACCATAACAAGCTGCTGGGTCATTATGAAGGCACAGACGGTATCAAGACCGGCTATATCGGCGCCAGCGGCTTCAATCTGGTGGCATCGGTCAAACGTCACGGGCGGCACCTGATTGGCGTGGTCTTCGGCGGCCGCACAGGCAAAAGCCGCGACCGCCAGATGAAAAAGCTGCTAACGAAGTCCTTCCACAAAATCCAGATTGCCGCAATCCGCCCGCCGGAACGCCCGTCCGCCCTGCCGACAACGATCGCCGGTGTACAGCCGACCGAGAACCCCTTCACCAAAGTGACAACCGCGGCTGTAGACGTGAGCACGCCTGACGACCAGGCACTGCCGCAGGACAACGATATCGAGGTATTTGAGACGCCGGTAGCCTGGGGCATCCAGGTTGGCGCCTTCCGCCACAAGATCCGCGCCCAGCAGGCCGCACGGCTCGCTGCCGCGCAAATCCGCCCGATCACCAGTGACGCCCAGATCATGATCTCCGCCGTCTCGTCAAAGAAAGGCCGCCTCTATCAGGCACGACTGGTCGGCTTTACCGAGCCCCAGGCCCGGAATGCTTGTGACGCCGTTGAGACCACGGAACTGGCCTGTGTTCCGGTACCTCCCGAATCCCTGGACAAACTGGCCTTCAACAAGAACTAGGCCATGGCGAGTCAAACGCACAAAACACAAGTATAAAAAAAAGGGGCACAACTCCAGCGCCCGTTTTTTATATGCAGCCTTCCCGGCTATCCAGCTATTCAGTCATTCGCGACCGCAGCGCGCCCTGTGAACTCAATCGTAAACTCGGCCCCTTTATCAACCTCGCTCTCCAGGGTCAGGCGAGCCCCCATCATCGCGACAAGATGGCGCGTGATGTTCAGGCCGATGCCCGTACCGTCCGCCTGTCGGCGGCCTGCAGCGAGACGCTGGAAGGGTTGAAACACTTTTTCCTGGTCATCCTGCGCAATACCGGGCCCTTGGTCCCGTATGACAAAGCGAATGTTGTTACCGTCGAACTGCTCACAGAAGAACTCTACCGGACCATAGGCCCCGGCATAGTTAATGGCGTTTGAGACGATATTCAAAATTGCCTGTGACAAGGCGGTATGATCGGCAAAGATGCTGACATTCGGCACCTTGCCACCCTCAGTCAGGCGAAGTTCCACTTCATGACTTTGCGCCATCTGCTTTGCGACACCGGCACAATAGTCATATACGTCCCCCGCAGGCACCCATTCGGAATCCAGCTCATAATGCCCCGCCTCGATCTTCGCGAGGTCCAGGACCTGATCAATCAGCCTGACTGTATGATGAGCGGCCTTTAGGATTGTGGCGACCTGGTCACTTTGCCGTTCCGTCAGCGGGTCCCTCTCGTCACCGCGCAACAGTTCGCTGAACCCGACGATGGCGTTCATCGGCGTCCGCAATTCGTGGCTCAGGTTTGAAAGGAAACCGGATTTGGCCCGGTTCGCCTGATCCGCCTGCTCCATTGCCTGCTGAAGCTGTTTTTCCGACCTTTTGCGCTCAACCACGCGCCCCAACTGGACACCGACATCCCGCATGATTTCAAACAGGTCACTTTCCGGCCTGCGCCCGGAGGTGGAGAAGAACTCCAGAACGGCAACAACCTCCCGTCCGACCAGAACTGGAAAGGCAAATCCCGCCATGAGGCCGCATTCCTCGGCTGCACCGGCACGACGCATGGTGCGCCTTGCGCCGCCGGTGACCCAAACAGGACTGCCACTGCGCATGACGCGACCGGGCAGGCCTTCTCCCAAGGTAACGGTCAGGTTTTCCGCCGCCTTCCGGAACTTGCCGAAATGCACACGATCCTCGATATGCCAAAGCCCCGTGCTGATCATCTCTTCACTGGAGCCCTCCCGCAGCATGAAGACATGCCCCACGGGCCAACCGAAATAGCCGCAGACAGAATCCAGACATACCTGCAACGCATCCTCGACGGTGGCCGACTCATTGGCCGCCACGGTAATACGTTGCAGCAGCCGCACGATTGAACTTTGCCGCCGAAGCGCGCGACCGGTCATCTTATGCTCTTCCACCTCTTTCTCCAGGTGGTTGACCGCCTCTTTCAGTTCTGCCGTGCGCTGTTCAACCCGCGCTTCCAGCGTCTCATTGGCCTCGCGCAGTTGATCTTCAGCCTCGTCGCGCTGAAGACCGCGCCGCTGCAGGTCTTCAGCCATATTGTTGAGGCCGCTTTCCAACAGGCCGATCTCGTCATTGGCCGTCTTGGGCATGCGTTCATTCAACTGCCCGGCCCGCACATGCCCGGTAAAAGTCACCGCACTGCGAATACGCGCCAGGATCATCCTGTTGAAACTGAGGAAGATGATAAGTGTGGTCACGACGATGCAAAACAGTGATCCCATCACGACCCGGTTCAGGGCCGCCGCCTTGCGGTCATCCAGTTGCGTTGTATTCACCTTCAAATAGGCAAAGAGGAACGGCTGCGAACTGTCCAATGTGAAGATCGGCGTGATTCCCACAACATAGCTGCCAGTGTCGTCGGTGGTATGCAGGATCAGTTTTTCCGTCTGCGTCGTTTTAAACCAGGCAGGGTCCAGCCCGTCGATATCCTCTACGGCACGACCGATGTCTGCGGGGTCCAAAGCATGAAATACATGACCCGTCGCCCCGATGACCATCCCATCGGTCAATTCCTCCCCGACCAGTTCCGTCATAACGGCACGATCGGCAATTGCGGCATATTTCAACAGGGATTCCTGCAGAAGGACACTTACCGCGTGGACACGCTGTTCCGCAGCCGCATCGATTTCCACGCTCAACTGGCGGACATAGTAGGTTCCAATAATTGACAGGACGAGAATTTCGGCAAGCACAATGGCCACACCAACTTTCACCGCCAGACTTTTGAGGAAAGCCGGTCTTGGTTTCGGTTCATCGTGGTGGTTGCTGACAATCGCGTCTGTGGTCATATCCGTGAGAGCTTACTACGCCAAACTAGCGAATGAAATACTGTGCCGGATTCGTGGGCGCAGGCGTTGGATAGCTCCAGGCAGCCGGCATGACAGCCGGAATATTATGCATTGTCTTACGGTAAATGCCATGCCTGACGGGCGGCAGACTGACACCGATCACCATAAACTCGTCAGCGGCAATCTGGAGAATCTCACGCATCATCCGTTTACGCTTCTCGGCACTCCCCTGTTCTGTCAACTGATGATAAAGGTCCATCTGGCGACGTACCGCTGTCGGAGGGATTTCCGCCGCCGGATCGTCCGGCGACTGGAACCAGCGCGCCCAGCGTGTCGCAAACAGAGACTCATATGTGTAGGGGAAATAATAGATCGGCGCCAGCATCACGGCGATACCACCGTCACCGCCCCAGGCCGAAACGTCATGCTGGTTCACTGCACGCATATCGTAAAAGGCGCTGCGCTCCAGGTTTCTCGCAGTGACATCAATGCCGACCGAACGCCAGTAGCCGGCAACCGCCTTGATGATCTCAAAACGCTTTTCGCCGACCGTATCCAAAAAGACGGAAAGCGGCTTGCCATCCGGGCGCAGTCTGATCCCGTCCGGGCCGACCTTCAGCCCCATTTCATCCAGAATGGCTTTGGCCTTCGCCGGGTCATAATCCAGATACTGTGTTGCCAGTTGGTCATTGTAATATGGCGATTCCGGTCGGGGGCCCACCTGGAAAGGTTTGCCCTTTCCATCCAGCGCCTTGGCGATGATCGCCTTCCGGTCAAGGGCATGGGACAGCGCAATACGGAATTTCTTGTTCTGGAAAATATTCCTGAGTACCGGATCGCGATGGTTCAGGTTGAGAGACAGGGCCGCAGTATTATTGTCAGTGTCGATAGCCTCGAATGTCGTCAGGTCCGGCCAATCCTGCGGATTATCGAATACCTCTTCCGCGAAGACATTCATGTGACGGACCTGCATATCAACACGCCCTTCACGTGCAACCTGCCGGGCATCCGCCTTCGATTCCACGACCTCATAGCTGATACGGTCAATATAGGGTAGTTGCTGACCAGCCGGATCGACCTTCCAGTAATAGGGATTACGAACCGCCTCGAGGGGTTCATCGACCGTATAGGTTCCCTTCAGCAACCAGGCATTCAACACGGGCAGGTCCGGGTTCAGCCAGCGCGACTTGTCGTCAATCGTGCCCGGTTTGCCGAAAACATCGTAGAACTGTTGCGTCCAGTCCTTGAAACCCGCCGCCCGGGCCTTTGAATTGGCATCGGGATTATAGTCAATGTGATAGGGTTTCAGATAATGCGCGGGATAGCTTGTCGCCTCCGCCCCTTCGGGTGCTGCCAGATATTCCAAGAACATGCCCTGCGGCTCGTCAAATCGGAAGGCCACCTCATATTTGCCCAGCTTCTCGACTTCGAACTTTTTGCCGTTGGAGATGCGCCAGGCATCCAGCCCCTCGGTCAGGTCCTTGTTCAGCAGGACATCGTTATACCAGAACAGGATGTCATCGGCGGTGAAAGGCGCACCGTCGGACCAACGGATGCCTTCACGCAGTTTGAAGGTATAGACCGTAGCGTTGTCATTTACGGTGTATGACTGTGCGATATTCGGCACGATACCCGTCCATTCCGGGTTCCAGCGAATTAGATTCTCGTAGCCGATTGTCCGGATCAACAGCGCATGGTCCCGCCCACGGCGCATTGCCATCCGCCAGGTTCCGCCGTAATGGCCGATAGACTTTACAGGCTGTACCAGCACTGGCGTGACCGGCAGCCTGGCATCAACATCGGGCAATTCACCGGCCTTGGTTTTTTCAGCCAGCATGGGCGCCTGCCTATAGACCCCGGCCTCGACAGGAGAGCCGATGGGCGTTGCAGCGAAGAAAAATGAGATCAATAGAATTGCGAATACGTGGCCCCAAAGCCGTTTCGTGCATTTCTGCATTGCCTGTCTCACCATCCCAATCGTGGCATACCGAAAATTGGTTCACCATCTCCGCACGGAGATGTTGCCAGCTTATTGTCGCATTTCACTCAAGACGAATGTTGAGTGCCCGGTGCAGCAGCGCCCACCTGCTACCAATACGCGAATAGTATCAATACAAAATCCTTACTTTTTTGTTAATTTTGGCAATAGCACAACCAAGAAGAAAATACAGTTTATAGTTAATTTTCAACAAATTAACTGAATTTAGATTTTTTGTATATTAGAAAAATACTCAGGATAATAAATAGATTTCCGGATTTTGCATGCAAAAAAGGCCGCCCCGAAGGGCGGCCTTTTCCGATTTCGATTTCGTCCCGATTAACGGGAGTAGAATTCGATGACCAGGTTCGGTTCCATCTGAACCGGATAGGGCACATCTTCCAGCTTCGGCATACGAACGAAGGTCGCCGTCAGCTTGTTGTGGTCTGCTTCGATGTAGTCCGGAACGTCGCGCTCTGCGGAGGCGATTGCTTCCAGGAGCATCGGGATTTCACGGCTCTTGTCGCGAACGGAGACAACGTCACCTTCTTTAACCATGTAAGATGCGATGTTGACTTTCTTGCCGTTCACACGGACGTGGCCGTGGTTGACGAACTGACGTGCAGCGAAAACGGTCGGTACGAATTTCGCGCGATAGATAACGGCGTCCAGGCGCTGTTCCAGCAGGCCAATCAGGTTTTCGCCGGTGTCGCCGCGACGACGAACAGCTTCCGCATAGTATTTTTTGAATTTCTTCTCGCCGATGTTGCCGTAGTAGCCTTTCAGCTTCTGCTTGGCCATCAGCTGGGTACCGAAGTCGGACGGCTTCTTACGGCGCTGACCGTGCTGACCCGGGCCATATTCACGGCTGTTGATCGGGCTCTTCGGACGACCCCACAGGTTTACACCCAGGCGGCGGTCGATTTTGTACTTGGAATTGTGACGCTTACTCATAGCAATTTCCCGTATTAATCGGAGTCATTTTTATTCCGGTAGTCCATCCTTGACTTTAAGGTGGCGGGAAGGCAGTTCAGGCCATCCACTTTCCCGGAAAGCGGGCGCACTATAGGGAAATCCGCGGGTTTGTCAAACCCCGATAAAACAGGCGCCTTCCGTTTTGGAAAAGAAATAACGAACAAAGGAATTTACGGTGGGGACAAGCGATCACGGCAAGGGCTTTTTGCTGACTTTTCTGGGCGTCATGGTACTGACACCGGACACCCTTCTGATCCGGCTGGTCGGGCTGGACCAATGGTCGGTTGTCTTCTGGCGCGGCCTGTTGATGGGCAGTACGCTCATGGTTACCCTCGCCCTGATCTATCGCCAGCGCCTGTTCGGGGCCATCCGGGAAACCGGCCGATACGGCCTCATGATCTCCGCCAGCTACACGTTAAGCTCTATGGGGTTCGTGCTGTCCGTATCCCATACCTCGGTCGCCAATACCCTGGTGATTGTGGCCACCTCCCCCATGTTTGCCGCGCTGCTCAGCATCGTGTTGCTGAAAGAGAAGATCAATCTTGCGACCTGGGTCGCCATTGGCCTTTCCTTTATCGGCATTCTGGTCGTGGTGGGCGACAGTTTTGGCAGCGGCGACTATGCCGGTAATCTGTTTGCGCTGATGACGGCGGTTTCCATGGCCTTTGGCTTCACAATGATCCGGCGCAAACCCAATACCGATATGGTTCCTTCCCTCGCCGTGGCCGGCCTGGCTGCCGCAGCGATCACATTCCCGCTCACCGGCGCGTTCGACTACAGCCAGGACCAGATGCAGTGGATCGCCGTAATGGGCGTCGTCGTCTTGCCCATCTCCTTCGGCCTGCTCACCATCGGCCCACGCTTTATCCCCGCACCTGAGGTCAGTCTGCTGATGTTGTTGGAAACCACGCTGGGGCCGCTTTGGGTCTGGCTGGTCATCGGTGAGGAGCCTAGCCGCAACGCCCTGATCGGTGGCGGCATCGTGGTCGGCACGCTGGTCATCCACTCCCTGCGCCGCCTGATGCGCGCCCGCAAGCGCAAGAATGCACTGGCGTGACGGATTAGTTTTTTTTGCCTGCCTTCTGCAAGGCAACAATAATTCCATGCAGGGTACGGATTTCCTGCTCAGTGGGTTGACCGCGTTTGAACAGGTTTCGGATATTACGCAGCACGCCCGGGCGCATGGCAGGTGATTTGAAGAAACCGCCCTTGTCCAGGCCATCGGCCAGCCGCGTCATGAAATTGTCCAACTCGGCTTTACTGGCCGGTTCCGACTCATTGGTCTCCAGCCGCTCACCCAGTGTCGCGTCCTGGCTCATCCGCCATTCATAGGAAACCAGCAGCACCGCCTGCGCCAGATTGAGCGATTTGAAGTCCGGGTTCAGCGGCACTTCGATCACCGCATCGGCCAGCGCCACATCGTCATTGTTCAGACCGGAGCGCTCCCCGCCGAAAAGAATACCGACCTTGGTCCCGTCGGCGATTTCACGGCGCATTTCCTCCGCCCCATGACGCGGCGTCACAATTCTGGTCACCATGCCACGCGGGCGGCCCGTCGTTGCATAGACCCTATTCAGGTCGGCGACCGCATCCAGCGTCGTTTCATAGAGCGTTACACCGTCGATCACTTCCACCGCCCCGGCGGAGGCATCGATCGCCGCCTGCGACGGCCAGCCGTCGCGCGGGCGCACGATACGCAGTTCCGTCAGCCCGCAATTCAGCATCGCACGGGCGACCATGCCGATATTCTCGCCCAATTGCGGGTCGACCAGAATGATTACAGGTTGTTCAGTCATTAAAGATTACGTCTCTGGAAATCAGTCAAACGCCTCGACCAGACGCCGGGTGACGCTGGCAGCGTTTTCGGTGGTAACGCTCAGGAAACCATTAAAGTCCATATGGCTTTCCGCACCCGCCAGGTCCGACAGGCAGCGGACGATCAGCCAGGGCCGCCCCATCTGGGTGGCAACCTGGGCGACAGCCGCCCCTTCCATCTCCACCGCCTGGGCCTTGAAGTCATCATGCAGGCGTTGGCGGGTCGCTTCGCAATTCACAAAGGAATCACCGGTCAGGATCGTGCCGAAGACAACGCGCGGGTTGGTATTCGCCGCACCTTCCACGTCGTCCAGGCCTTTGAGAGCAACGCCGTCCAAAGCCTCTTCAGCCCTGGCCATCAACACGTCGTCAATCTCAAAGCCATGGGTGGAATCCATCCCCGGCAGCGGGAAAGCCCCGGGCTGGAAGGTGATCAGCTTTTCATTCTGAAGACGGCCGTAGTCATGCTGTACGACGCGCTTGCCGATCACCACGTCACCGATGCTGAGTGCCGGGTCCAGCCCGCCTGCCACGCCGGAGAAAAGCACACCCCGGCAGTCGAAGCGTTCTATCAGCAGGGTCGTCACGATCGCCGCATTCACCTTGCCGATCCCGGTTTCCACGAGAACCGCGTCGCGCCCGTCGACCTTGCCCTTGTGGAAGGACAGGCCACAGACCTCAACAGTTTCCAGGCTTCCGGATTTCAGATGTTCGATTTCTTCAGGCAGGGCAGAGATGATACCGATGGGCTTCATGGATCAACGAACTCCTTCGCGGTAAAGCTTGTAGGCATAGGCATCACGCAAGGCGACATAGGATGCATCGATGATATTGGCGGAAACGCCCACTGTCGACCAGCGATGCCCCTCACTGTCCGAACTTTCGATCACCACGCGGGTAACCGCATCCGTGCCGGTGGTATCGGCCCGAGGGGGCATGATGCGCACCTTATAATCCACCAGATGCATGTCTTCCAGATTGGGATAGCATTCCACCAACGCCTGACGCAAAGCCACATCCAATGCGTTGACCGGGCCGTTGCCCATGGCAACGCGCATGACTTCCTGTCCACCCACATTGACCGTCACCGTCGCCTCGGATTCCGTGACCAGTTCATGACGGGCGCTCCAGCGGCGGTCATCCATCACGCGGAAACGGGACAGGCGGAAATAATCCGGCACCTCGCCCAGCGCCTTGCGCGCCAGCAGCTCAAAGCTGGCCTCCGCGCCGTCATAGGCATAGCCTTCGAATTCCTTTTCCTTCACCTTGTCCAGCAACAGGCGGATCTTGGATTCGTCTTCGATGACGATGTCGAATTCCTTCAGCCGCGCCAGCAAGTTGGACCGGCCAGCCTGGTCGGAGACCACGATATGGCGCTGGTTGCCGACCAGTTCCGGCTCGATATGCTCGTAGGTCTTCGGGTCTTTTGCGACGGCTGACACATGCAGCCCGCCCTTATGGGCAAAGGCGCTGGCGCCCACATAGGCCTGATGACGGTTGGAGTTGCGGTTGAGACGCTCGTCCAGCATACGCGAAATATGGGTGAGCTGTGCCAGACCCTCGTCCGTCATGCCGGTGTCAAAACCCATTTTCAGCATCAGCGACGGGATCACCGACATCATATTGGCGTTGCCGCAACGCTCGCCCAAACCGTTGATCGTGCCCTGGACCTGGCGCACACCGCCCCGCACGGCGGCCAGCGTGTTGGCAACGGCATTTTCCGTGTCGTTATGGGCGTGAATGCCAAGATGAGTGCCGGGGATATGTTCCGTCACCTCACGAACGATACGTTCCACCTCATCCGGCAGGGTGCCGCCATTGGTGTCGCACAGCACGATCCAGCGCGCACCGGCTTCGTAGGCCGCCTTGGCACAGGCCAGCGTAAAGTCCGGATTTGACTTGTAACCGTCGAAGAAGTGTTCCGCATCATACATGGCCTCGCCTTTGCGCTCCTTCGCATAGGCAATGCTGTCGCGGATCATTGCGATATTTTCTTCGTGCGGAATTTCAAGCGCCACATCCACATGGAAGTCCCATGCCTTGCCCACCAGGCAGATCGCGCTGGCCTGACTGTTCAGCAGCGGTGCCAGACCGGGATCGTTTTCGGCACTACGCCCCGGACGGCGGGTCATGCCGAAGGCCACCAGACTTGCATTTTTCAGCTTCGGCGGGGCCAGGAAGAAGCTGTCATCGGTCGGGTTCGCCCCCGGCCAGCCGCCTTCCACATAATCCACACCCAGTTCGTCCAAAGCCTCGGCAATGGCGACCTTGTCGGCAACCGAGAAATCAACGCCTGTCGTCTGCGCGCCATCGCGCAGGGTCGTGTCGAACAGATAAACGCGCTCACTCATGCAAAGATCCTCCCCGGCCTATGCCCGACGCCATTCGGTGACACCACCGGGTTTGTCATCCAACAGAATACCACGCGCCTTCAGGTCATCACGAATTTTGTCAGCCATCGCGAAATCCTTGGCTTTCTTGGCCTCCAAGCGTTGCTGGATCAGGGCCTCGATCTCCGCATCATCGTCGGAGGCACCGCCCTTCAACCAAGCGTCCGGGTCCTGCTGCAACAGCCCCAGCACCGCACCATTGCCCAGGACGCGGGCCTTTGCAGCGGCTTTCTCCTCATCCGACCGCGCCTTGTTGAGCGCGCCCATGGCATCATGGAGCCCCGCAATGGCGAGCGGCAGGTTCAGGTCGTCCTCAAGCGCCGCCAGCAAAGCCTCGTCAGCTTTGGGCTCCACCTCAATCGCGGCCACTTCGCGCAGACTGCCATACATCCGGTCCAGCATGGCTTTGGCATCCGCACATTTGGCCTTGGAGAAGTCCAGCGGCTGGCGGTAATGCGACTGCAAAATCACCAAGCGCAGCGCTTCCCCCGGAAACTCTTCCAGCAACTCATGGACGGTGTAGAAGTTGCCCAAGGACTTGGACATCTTCTCACCTTCGGACATGAGATAGCCGTTATGCATCCAGTAATTGGCAAATTTGCCGGACGCATTGCCGCAGCAGCTCTGTGCAACCTCGTTCTGGTGGTGCGGGAAGATCAGGTCCAGACCACCGCCGTGAATGTCAAACTGCTCGCCCAGATGCTTGGCGCTCATGGCAGAGCATTCGATATGCCAACCCGGACGGCCACGGCCCCAGGGGCTGTCCCAGCCGGGGGTGTCATCATCGGAAGGCTTCCACAGCACGAAATCCGCTGCATCCTTCTTATAAGGAGCCACCTCGACACGCGCACCCGCCTCCAGTTCCTCGCGGTCCTTATTGGCGAATTTGCCATAATCGGGCCAGCTTCGCGTATCGAACAGAACATGACCTTCCGCCGCATAGGCGTGGCCCTTGTCGATCAGGGCCTGAATCAGGTCCTGCATTTCCTGAATATGGTCGGTTGCGCGCGGCTGCACATTGGGCGCAAGGCAGCCGAGGCTTGCCGCATCATCCTGGAACTGCTGGTTGGTGCGTTCGGTCAGGCTCCGAATATCTTCGTCATTTTCGGCCGCACGCTTGTTAATCTTGTCATCCACATCCGTGATGTTGCGGACATATTTGACCTGATCCCCGCCATATTCCGCGCGAAGCAACCGGTAGAGCACATCAAACACCACCAGCGGCCGCGCATTGCCGATATGGATATAGTCGTAGACCGTCGGGCCGCAGACATACATGCGGACATTCTTCGCATCAATCGGTTCAAAATCCACTTTCTGGCGGCGGGCGGTATCGTAAATTTTCAAAGCCATGGGTCTTCCGGTGTTCTTTTTATGGCGCGGAAACGCGCGAAATAACATCAATTGTCCTGGAAAAGGTCGGGTTTGTCCCGATCGGCTGTTCCGTATGTCCGGGGCAGGGCCGGATCAACAGCAACAGCCGCCGGTAATCGGCGGCCAGGTGATCGGAAACAGGGCACAGGCAATCGCAACCGGGAATTGGTCGTTACGGATTGCCGAGATTTCATGTGACTTGGTCATCACAAAGGCCCTTCGTTTAAATCGTCCGTCGGTTATAGCGAGGCTTGCCGAAAAAACAAAGTTTTTTAGCCCAGAAGGGTCGCGACAAACCGTTCCAGATTTTGCCGGACAAAGTCATCAACAGGCTGATCCGGTTCAAACCCCCACCACAATACTGTCCCCTGCCATTGCGTGAACAGCAGAGAACCGATGCCATCAGGCGCAGCGGGAGTCCCCTCGAAACACGCCTCCAGACGGGCTGACAATGCTTCTTTCCAGGCCACCCCACGCCTCCGCAGGACCGGATCGCGAAAGTCCTCCCGCAAGACCAGCAGACTGTCGGAATAGCTTTCGGCGTCCCTGCAATCACCGGACAGGGCAACCAGTATGTCCACCGCGCCCGCAGGCGTCTTCGGCATTTGCCCGGCAAGGTCTTCGGTCCGGGTATCCAGCCGATCCCAGGCATGCAGCAACGATGCCCGGACAAGTCCTTCCTTGTTTTGAAAGCGCTGGACAAGTGTTGCAGCGGACAGGCCGCTTTCCTTAGCCAACGCGGCAAAGGTCAGGGAGGCGGGGCCGCAAGTCTGGATCATCCTGAGTGCGATATCGAGAACCCTGGCGTCGGGAATTTTCTTCGGGCGTGACATCTTGACTCTCATTTATAAACGAATATTCATTTATAAATAAACTTGAGGACTTTGCAAAGTCCATCCCGATAAGGCTGCAAATTCGGAGACGATCATGAAACTGGAAGGGAAAGTGGCTCTCGTTGCGGGAGGCACACGCGGCGCCGGACGTGGCATTGCCATTGAACTGGCAGCAGCAGGCGCAACCGTCTATGTCACGGGCCGCACGACACGTGAACAGCAATCAGAGTATCTGCGCCCGGAAACCATAGAGGAGACCGCGGAATTGGCATCGGCTGCGGGTGGCGCCGGCATCGCCGTCCAGGTCGATCACCTGATTGTAGAACAGGTCGAAGCGCTAATTGAGCGAATCCGAAAGGAACAGGGGCGGCTGGATATTCTGGTGAATGATATCTGGGGTGGCGAGAACCTTGTGGAATGGAACAAACCCGTCTGGGAGCATGACCTGAGCAAGGGCCTGCGCATGATGGAGCTGGGGCTCAACACCCATCTGATCACCGCCCGTCACGCCCTGCCCCTGCTGATCGAAAAGCCCGGCGGATTGTTGGTGGAGATGACCGATGGCACCGCCAGCTATAACGCCGCCAATTACCGTCTCTCTCCCTACTATGACCTGGTAAAGAATGCCGTCATCCGCATGGCCTGGGCTCACGCCCAAGATCTGGCAAAGCATAAAGCAACCTCCGTCGCCCTCACCCCCGGCTGGATGCGTTCCGAAATGATGCTGGAGATATTTACAGTTACCGAGGACACCTGGCGGGACGCTTGCGAGAATGAGCCGCATTTCGCTATTTCCGAAAGCCCCCGCTATGTGGGCCGCGCCGTTGCGGCACTCGCTTCAGACCCAGACCGCGCCCGTTGGAACGGCCAGGCACTCAGCAGCGGCGACCTCGCCAAACACTATAGCTTCACCGACGTTGACGGCAGCCAGCCCGATGCCTGGCACTATATCCCCGACGTGGCCGACGCCGGGAAACCGGCGGATGTCACCGGCTACCGCTAACTCAAGCCTTCACATTCAACGCCGCTGCGGAACGAAGAAGAGTAACCAGCGCGCCTTCATCGATCTCATCACCTTCATAAAAATCGATGGCGCGCCGGGCATTGCCGGTGAGACTGGCGTTGAAAAGCCCGGCAGGGTCATCGACTTTGGCCCCTTTGACAAAGGTCATCTTCACCTTGTCCTTATAGGTTTCCCCGGTGCAGATCATTCCATTGTGATACCAGGTCGGCACACCGCGCCATTTCCATTCCTCAACAACCTCGGGAATGGCCTGCTTTACCAGCGCACGGACCCGGGCCAGCGTCTCACCCCGCCAATCGCCCAATTCGGCTATCCGCCCATCGATCAGTTCGGACGGCGTCTTATCCTTTTGGGCACCCATTTCAGCCATAGTCTCTTCCCCTTCCCTGCTTCCGAATATCCATCACACCGTCTTTCTACGACCGGTTGTACGCCATTTGGCGGCATAAGGCAGGACGAACAGGTAAAGCCCTGTCCCAAAAAGTATAAACAACGGCACCAGTGCGAGAAAATAAACCCAAGATGCGGGTTCATTTCCCTGTAGCGCAAAAACAAGATTCACGATGAATCCCAACGTGAACGCAATAGACAGCCAACGATGGGCTTGCCGTATCCATTTGCTCCAGTTCAACGTCTATTCCCCCCCCGTGTTTGGTTGTTGCCACCAAGCTGGCGCGCAGGTCAGTCCATCCGCGCCAGAACCTGTTCAATATTGTCGAAGAAACGCGGCCACCCGGCCTTGGCACCGCCATAGTAACGCGGCTGCCCTTTCTGGAAGCCCGACTGCTCCATACGCAAATGCGTACCGACATTCGTGGGTGTAAGCGTCCAGGTAACGACCGTCTTCAGGTCATCGTCACCCCAGGTATAGGAGAGGCGCTTATCCTGTTCGACTTCCAGAACCTGACAATCGACAACACTCCATTCAAAGCGCAGGTCGAATGCATGCCCAACAACCGGTTTGAAATCGCATTTCATCAGCCAGTCTTCAATCAGATGCGGTTGCGTCAATGCGCGCCAGAGCTTTTCCGGCGAACAGGAAAACTCCCGTTCCACGACAACGGAACGCGTGTCTGCAGCCAAATCGTCCATCAATCCATCCTTCTAAGTAGGTCTTCGAGATCATCGAACCGGCGTTCCCAAAAACCGGTCATCTCCTCTGCCCAGTCCTTAAGGGGTGCCAATGCACCAAGCTGTGCGCTGTAATGGGTCTGACGCCCTTCGTGGCGGTCAGAAACCAGTCCGGCCTCTTTCAAAAGCCGGAGATGCTTGGAAACAGCCGGTTGTGAAACCCCGGCGCGCGCTGTCAACGCCCCCACGGTCTGGTCGCCATCGCGGCACAGACGCTCAAAAATCGCTCTTCGCGTGGGGTCCGCGAGCGTTCTGAAAAGAGTATCCTGCGCCGATTGTGACATTACAAATCCATAACTACCTGATTATATATTTACTCATAACCAATCAGTTATGGAAACGTCAACCCATAAGCTTTGAGTTTTTACTGAAAATGTCTTTAGGACGTCAGGCGCGCCAAAACCCGGTCACGCCCGATCAGCGGCATCAGGTCCTTGAGTTCCGGCCCGTGGTCGCGCCCGGTCAAGGCCTTGCGCAGCGGCAGGAAGAGCTGTTTTCCCTTGCGGCCCGTTGCATCCTTGACCGCAACGGTCCAGGCCTTCCAGGTGGTTTCGTCCCAGTCGCCTTCCGGCAGATGATCGGCGGCGAACGCGATGAAGTCCTTGTCCTCTGCCTCCACCAACGGAGTAATTTCCCCGTGGCAGACGTCCCACCAGTATTTGGCTTCGTTCAACCCATCGATATTGCCGTGGATCGCGGCCCAGAAGGCCTCGCTGACCTCATCCAGCCCCTGCTCTTTCAGGCGGCTTTGTACCTGATCGAACGGCAGGTGATGCAGCACCTTGGCATTCAGGTTGGACAGTTCCGTCGGGTCATAGCGCGGGGCCGCGCGACCGAAACCGCGAATATCAAAGTCGCTTGCCAGATGCTCCAAAGTCTCCGAGCCTTCGGGGGCATGAGAAGTCCCCAGGCGCGCCAGATAGGTCACGACAGCCAGAGATTCCATGCCTTCTTCGCGCAGCTCCCGCAGGGACAGGCTGCCCTCGCGCTTGGAAAGCTTTTTCCCTTCCGCACCAACCATCAGCGGCAGATGGGAAAATTCCGGCACGTCAAAGCCGAGCGCCTTGAAAAGCTGTACCTGAACGGCGGTGTTGGCCACATGATCCTCGCCACGAATGACATGACTGACCTTGGTGTCGCCATCATCAACAACAGAACTCAGGGTATAAAGCGGCCGCCCGTCTTCACGGATCAGCACCGGATCGGACAGGTGGCCCGGCGCGAAATGCACAGCCCCGCGCCCCAGATCATCCCATTCCACGGCCTCGTCCAACAGGCGGAAACGCCAATGCGGCTTGCGCCCTTCCGCTTCCAGCTTTTTCCTGTCGTCGTCCGACAGGTCCAGCGCGCCACGGTCATAGACCGGCGGTTTCCCCTGCCCCAGACGGATTTTGCGCTTCATCTCAAGTTCATCCGGAGTCTCGAAACAGGGATAGAGACGACCATCGGCTTTCAGCGTTTCCACCGCCTCGTCATAACGCGCATAGCGGTCCGACTGGCGCAAGAATTCGTCATGCCCCAGGCCCAGCCAGTCCAGGTCGGCATAGATCCCCTCTTCGAAAGCCTTCGTGCTGCGGGCTTCGTCCGTGTCATCCATGCGCAACAGGAAGACACCGCCTTGCGAGCGGGCAAACAACCAGTTCAGGATCGCAACGCGGGCGTTGCCCACATGCAGTTCACCGGTCGGGCTGGGAGCGAAACGGACTTTGACGGACATGGATTTGAACCTGTTTTCTGGTTGGCTGGCCAATGGGACAGCTTACAAAATCTTGCGGAACGCGTTGGTGATCGGGTAACGGCGGTCACGACCAAAGGCACGTGACGTGATCTTCACGCCCGGCGGGGCCTGACGGCGCTTGTATTCCGCAAGGTCCAGCATGCGCCAGACACGTTGCACCGTCTGCGGATCATGGCCACGTGCGACAATCTCTTCAACGCTCTTCTCCCCTTCCACCAGACAATAGAGGATATCATCGAGCACGTCATAGGGTGGCAGACTGTCTTCATCTTTCTGGTCGGGGCGCAGTTCCGCCGAAGGCGGCTTGGAGATGATCCGTTCCGGCATCACCGGGCCATCCGGCCCCAGCATAATATCTTTCCAGGTGACGGGTTTGCCTTCGTTGCGCCAGCGGCACAGACGGAAAACATCAGTCTTGTAGATATCCTTCAACACCGAATAGCCGCCGCACATATCACCGTAAAGTGTGGCATAGCCCACCGACATCTCTGATTTATTGCCCGTGGTCAGCACCATGTAGCCCATCTTGTTGGACAGCGCCATCAGCGTCAGTCCACGAGAGCGCGCCTGGATATTCTCTTCCGTCACATCCGCCGCCCGGTCGCCGAACAGCGGGGCGAACATCTGCTGGAAAGCATCCATGGCCGGTTTGATGCCGACCTCATCAAGGCTTACCCCCAACAGCGCGCAGGCAGAGGACGCATCCTCAAGGCTTTCCCTGCTGGTATAGGGCGACGGCATCATCACGCAATGCACGCGGTCCGCCCCCAGGGCATCGACCGCAACCGCTGCGGAAAGGGCTGAATCAATACCGCCGGACATGCCCAGGATAATGCCGGGGAAGCCGTTCTTGTTCACATAGTCACGCAGTCCCAGAACCACGACACGATACATATTCTCCAGCCGTTCCGGCGGCGCGACTTTCGCGCCCGACTGACAGGCCCAGCCCTTTTTCCCGCGCTCCCAGGTGGTGAGTTCCATGGCCTCTTCACAGGCGGGCATCTGTACCGCCATCGAACAATCGCCGTTCAGGACAAAGGATCCGCCATCGAAGACCAGTTCATCCTGGCCGCCAACCTGGTTCACATAGGCCAGAGGCAGGCCGCTTTCAGTGACACGGGCCACCGCATTCTGCATCCGCTGGTCTGACTTATCGACCTCAAACGGGGATCCATTGGGCACCAACAACATCTCCGCGCCGCATTCTTCAAGGCATTCGGTCACATCCGGGAACCACATATCCTCGCAGATAGGAATGCCGATCCGCACGCCTTTGAAATCGACCGGGCCCAAGAGCGCGCCCGGTTCAAAGACACGCTTTTCATCAAAGACACCGTAATTGGGCAATTCATGCTTGCAACGGACGGCAGAAATTTCCCCATCAACGATCAACAGGGCCGCATTATGCCGCTTTCCGTCAACACGCCAGGGCGCGCCGACGATCATGCCGGTGTCGCGGCCTGCGGTCAGTTCCACAAGGCTCTGCACCGCCGCCTCGACCTTATCCAGGAAAAAGGGCTTCAGTACGAGGTCTTCCGGCGGATAGCCGCTGACCACCATCTCGCTGAACAAGACCAGGTCTGCCCCTTGGGCAACTGCCTCCAGATATCGGTCCTTGATCCGGGATACATTGCCTGTCAGATCGCCCACGGTGGGGTTGATCTGGGCCAGTGCTATCATCAACCGGTCGGTCATACTGCCTGCTTCCTCATAATCCCGTGGCACAGGGCCGAATTGGTGCGGGTTTTGCGTGCCCGTTTCGTGCTAATCTATTATCGTCGGGTTAGCCTTTAAACGGGGACAAATCAACCCCTGGCCCAAGGCGAAGAGTTGTGACCGGCCACCAGAGGAGGAAACTGCAGTGGGAGCAATAAAAAACGGCAATGGCGACGACAGTTCAAACCTTGCCAACGACCTGACGGCTCTGGGCTATGGTCCTTATAAAGTCTCCCAGCTTTTACGTCAGGTTCTGAACCTTGCAGAAGAGCGCCTGTTGGAACATGGCGCGTCCCTGTCTGAGGACGTTGTTCGTGCGACCATGCTGGGCCTGCGTGATATGTCGGACCCTGAAATGCAGAACCTTGTCTCCGACGGCTGGCAGATGATCTATCGCGCCGTGGAGGAGGTCAACTGGTCGGAAGAGCGCAACCAGGTTCTGGAACGCCTGATTGTGCGCCATTTCTCCCATCTTCTGCCGCCACGGGGAAAACCGCCGCTTCAAAATGAAACGCTTTCCCGCCGTGTCATTCCTGCCTTCCTCTTCATGCTGCAACAGATGATCGGCCGCGAACGCCTGGACGAATATCAGGCCAAATGTCACGAAATTGTGGACGAGATGAAACAGGAAAACGGCGATATCTTTGAGTGGGACAAGGTCTATGAGAGCCCCTACGCCGCCATGCTGGTGCAGGATGTCCTCGTCCTGATGGCCCAATATCTGAGGGATGCCCCCAAACGCCGGCACTGGATGATCGACGTCTTCAGCCGCAACATGCCAACCCCGCACAGCGATGCGGAGCGGAACTGGCATTTCGGCGATCAGGAATTCCATCTGCTGATGGACGCACTCTATACCCCCATGGCAGAGAGTTTGAGCAAGCCCGACCGTCTGACCGAGATGCGCAATCGCTATGGCGAGGCCAATATCGTCATGGTGCAGGAAGCCCTGCGCGCCCTGGCCCGCGACAAAATGATCGTCGCGGAAAACCTGGTAGAGAAAAAAGCCTGAATCCACTCAGGACCTGCAGTGCCGGAGGTCCGGGGTCAGTCGTCAGTTTCCTCGGCGACTTCCCCCTGGCGCAGCAGGAATTCACGGCCAACCTTGACCCGCGCTTCCCCATCATATTCCACGATATCCGCCGTGGCATAGGTCTCCGACCATTTTTCCGGCAGGTAACTTCCGGTGCCAACGACATCAATCGGTGCATCGGCCAGCGACATGACGCGGCATTTCTCCGGACCGAAACCGCTGGAGGCAACAATCCGCACCTTGTCGAAACCGGCAGCATCCAAGGATTCGCGCAGCTTCCAGAGCGCGGCCGCCGACACGCCCGGACCGATCAGGTGACGCAGTTCGCTTTCGGTGCGATAGCCACGGATGGCCTGCGGCACGTGACGCTCCAGCACGGCATAGCTTTCCGCCGGATCCAGCCCCTCGCAGAAGCGCCCGCCCAGGGTGTCCAGGCGAATCGCCAGTTTGCCCTGTCGTGCCACGTCCGGGAAACGGTTGGCAACCGCAAGGGCATCGGTGATTTCCTTGCCAAAATAATCCACCAGGACCGTCATCGGTTCGTCCTGGAATGTCTCGTGATACATTTCCGCTGCCCGGAGCGTCGATCCGGCGTAACCGATCAACGCATGGGGCATGGTTCCAAACCCTTTGGGCTGGTTGAAATAATGGGCCGTGGCATCGGTGGCGTTGCCGATAAAGCCGATGGCATTTGCCTTGCGGTTGGCGCGGTCCGACCCGACGGAGGCCGCATAGGCCATCAGTTCGGCCATTTCCATGCCTGCGCAATGGCGGGCATCCATGGCGAGGAAGGCCGCCTTGGGCAATTCCGTACACATGGTAAAGGCGTTGTAGGCGGCGACGCAGGCCGGGCCCAGACGCTGCAGGAACAGGGTTTCAAGTTCCACCAGATTGTAGAAAGAGCCCGAGATATACATCAGCGCCTCACCGGCGCCGACCCAGCGGCCTTCGGCATAACGCAGGTCTACCTTCACCTCGAAATCCCGGTCTTTGGCGACACGTTTCAGCCACTCCAGCGCAAGCCGTGGGGCCGAGACGACCGGACGCCGCATGAAGACGGCGTAAGTCACCTTCGCGTCTCCGAATTTGCCAATCACATCCCTGGTGCGTTTGAAATAGGCGTCCGTCCAAGTCGGGATCGTATCCGTCATGGGCCCCATTCTCCCCCTGCGTTGAAAATGCGGCTGCGACGTCACCGCCGCAGCCGTATACCAAAAATGGAGTTTTTGTTTAGCCTGTTAGGACGCTTCTGCCAATGCAGAGGTTTGCTCGCCCCGCGCTTCTTTCAATTCTTCCGCAATCAGGAAGGCAAGTTCCAAAGCCTGTTTGCCGTTCAGACGCGGATCACAATGGGTGTGATAGCGTTCCGACAGGCCGTCTTCCGTGATCGCCTGCGCGCCGCCCAGGCATTCGGTAACATCGCTGCCGGTCATCTCGAAATGCACACCGCCGCCATGCGTTCCTTCTGCGTTATGCACCTCGAAGAATTTGCGCACTTCGGTCAGGATGCGGTCGAACGGGCGGGTCTTGTAACCCGAATCGGCCTTGATCGTATTGCCATGCATCGGGTCACAGGACCAGACGACATTGCGGCCTTCTTCCTTCACCTTGCGGACCAGCTTCGGCAGGTATTGTTCCACCTTGTCGTGGCCCATCCGCGCGATCAGGGTCAGACGCCCTGCTTCGTTTTCCGGATTCAGGATGTCGATCAGGCGGATCAGTTCATCCGGGTCCATGGTCGGGCCGCATTTCATGCCGATCGGATTATCGACACCCTTCATGAATTCCACATGGGCGCTTTCCGGCTGACGGGTCCGGTCCCCGATCCACAGCATATGTGCGGAACAGTCATACCATTTCCCGTTGATGCTGTCCTGACGGGTGAGCGCTTCTTCATACCACAGCAACAGTGCCTCGTGAGAGGTATAGAAATCGGTTTCACGCAGTTGCGGGACGTTGTCGGAGGTAATACCGCAGGCCGCCATGAAGTTCAGCGTCTCGTCCAGGCGCTGTACCATAGCCTGATATTTTTCACCCTGCTGGCTGTCATTGACGAAATCCAGGTTCCAGCGATGCAGCTTGTGCAGGTCAGCAAAACCGCCCTGCGCGAATGCGCGTAACAGGTTCAGCGTCGCGGACGCCTGATTGTAGGCGCGCACCATCCGGTTCGGGTCCGGCACACGGGAAGCTTCGGTGAAATCAATCCCGTTGATGATATCACCGCGATAGCTGGGCAGCTCCACGCCGTTGATCACCTCATTGGGGGCAGAACGCGGTTTGGCGAACTGACCGGCCATACGGCCAACCTTGACCACCGGAGAGGAAGCCCCAAAGGTCAGGACAACAGCCATCTGCAGGATGACCTTGAAGGTGTCGCGGATATTGTTGGCGTGGAATTCGGCAAAGCTTTCGGCGCAATCGCCGCCCTGCAGCAAGAAAGCCTTGCCTTCCGCAACCTCACCCAGTTCCCGTTTCAACCGGCGCGCTTCACCTGCAAAAACCAAAGGTGGATACGAACGCAGAGACTCTTCAACGGATTCCAGCACGGACAGGTCCGGATATTCCGGAACCTGGCTGATTTCCTTGTCTCTCCAGCTCGTCGGAGTCCAGGTATTGGACATGGTTCTTCTCCACCAATAAAAATCGTCTCAGTCGCTCAAATCCTCGCAATGCGCCCTTCAGGGATTTATTGCGAAGAATTAAGATTTCTAGCGGTCTTTCCTCCGCATTGCCAGACTTTATCAATCCGATTCGCGGATTTTTCCCGCAATAAAGTTACAAGTTCAACTTGATACAGGTTCACGCATTGTGACGAATTCCTCCGCACTGGTCGGATGAATACCGATCGTAGCGTCGAAATCAGCCTTGGTCGCACCTGCCTTGATGGCAATTCCCATGCCCTGAGTGATCTCACCAGCATCCGGACCGACCATATGCAGGCCAACCACTCGGTCGCTGGCCTTGTCCACGATGAGTTTCATCAAGGTGCGTTCGTCGCTGCCGCTCAGGGTGTGTTTCATCGGGCGGAATTCGGACTTGTAGATTACGACCTCGCCGTATTTCTTCCGCGCCTCTTCCTCCGTCAGGCCGACGGTCCCTATGTTGGGCTGGCTGAAGACGGCGGTCGGAATGTCGCTGTAATCCATCTTGCGGCCTTCACCGCCGTAGAGATTGTGCACCAGAATCATCGCCTCTGCGATCGCCACCGGCGTCAGTTGAATGCGGTCCGTGACATCACCCAGCGCATAGATGCTGGGTACGGAGGTCTGGAAATCATCGTTGATGACAACCGCGCCGTTTCCGCGCATTTCCACACCGGCCTGCTCCAGACCGAGACCATCCACTTTCGGCGCACGGCCTGTCGCATACATAATGACATCTGCCTCCAGGGTGGAGCCATCCTCCAGCGTCGCCAAAAGGCCGCTATCGGTCTTCTCCACCGACGCGATATTGCTGTCAAAGCGCAGGTCGATTTCCTTCTTGCGCATTTCGCCTGCCAGAAACTCCCGGACGTCCTGGTCGAAGCCACGCAGGAAAAGCGGCCCGCGGTAAAGCTGTGTCACCTGGGAGCCCAAACCATTGAAAATCCCGGCGAATTCCACCGCAATATAGCCGCCACCGACCACAATCACCCGCTTGGGCAGGTCAGCCAGATAGAAGGCCTCGTTGGAGGTAATGACATGTTCCTTGCCCGGAATATCAGGCACCATCGGCCAACCGCCGACGGCTACCAGGATTTTCTCCGCGCTATACCGCTTGCCGGCAACCTCTACCGTGTGGGCATCGACCACGGTGGCACGCCCTTCAACCAGATCGACCCCTGCATTGGAAAGGAGGTTTTCGTAAATCCCGTTAAGACGGCTGATTTCCTTGTCCTTGTTGGCAATCAGGGTCTTCCAGTCAAAGCTGCTGTCACCAACTGTCCAGCCAAATCCGCGCGCCTCATGGAAGTCTTCGGAATAATGGGAGGCATAAACCATCAGTTTCTTCGGCACGCATCCCACGTTCACACAGGTGCCGCCCAGATGCAGATCTTCCGCCACCGCAACCCTTTTGCCGAACTTGCTGGCTGCCATGCGACTGGCCCGGACGCCGCCGGACCCGGCGCCGATGACGAAAAGATCATAATCAAAACTGCTCATGCGCACCTCAAACCGGTATAATTAATCTCTAATACAACAGGGAGTTCCTGTTGACGCCGCTAACCAAATAAGCTTCCGTGGCCTAACCTACAAGACCAACGTGCATGAACAAGAAAGTGAAGATGGGTAATTCTCCGTACACAACGCTTCGCATTTGCGTGAACTACCGTGCGAATGAACAGCTTCCCTCCTGTGCTGCCCGTGGCAGCCGTGAACTGTTGGAAGCCTTGGAGCGAGGCATCGAAGAACGCGGGATTCCGCTAAAGGTCGACACGGTCCATTGCATGGGGAAATGCCATCTTGGACCAACCATGCGGCTGTTGCCGCGCGGCCCCTATATCATGGGGGCATCGGTGGATGACGTTATGGAGATTCTGGATTTGTTGGCGAAGCAGGATTATGACACCCTGGCGAAACGGTTCCCCTTGCCCGCCGAAGAGGACGCAAGATGATCCGCAAGGCAGCCATCCTGTTTTGTCTGCTCGTCTCGATTGCCGGAACTGCAGGTGCCCAGAACGAACAAAAGAAGTTCTTCCCCATCTTCGGGTCCAGCAAATTATTGCGGATGGAAGACGACCGCTATCCCTTGTTCCGGCGCGGCGGCACGCGTGTCGAATTCTTCGTGGATGGCAATCAGCTACGAAGTATCCTGTCCAGCAACCTGTCCACGGCCTGCGCCCTGGGGCGTTTCAACCAGAAAAAGAACAAACGCTATTATATCTGGGTCACCTTGCCGGGCGGGGAACGAAAGAAGTTCGGTTATGCCAACTGGCGGGGGTTCAACCTGCGTGATCCGGATCACCGCGTCGGTCGCGACCAGGTCTATCTTTTCGATATGGACCGGACGTCCGAATGCCGCGTTTATGCGGTCGTGACCCGGCGCTGATCACGCCGGGCCTTGCCTGAGAGGTCTTACATGCCTTTGGAAGGATCGGCATTCGGGATAAACAGCTCTTCGCCGTTGATCTTGAATGCGCCGATGACTTTCTGGCCTTCGTCTGAAATCAGCCAGTCAATGAAGGCCTGACCTTCGGCCACTTTCACATGGGGATATTTTTCCGGGTTAACCAGGGTCACGCCATACTGGTTGAACAGGCGTTTATCCCCTTCGACCAGGATATCCAGGTTCTGCCGGTTTTTGAAGCTGAGCCAGGTGCCGCGATCCGCCAGAACATAGGAATCGGACGCTGCCGCCATATTCAGGGTCGCCCCCATGCCGGACCCGGTTTCCTTATACCAGGAACCGGATGCATCCTTCACATTCACACCGGCGTCTTTCCAGAGAGACTTTTCCTTCTTATGGGTGCCGCTATCGTCACCGCGGGAGGCAAAGCTGGACTTGCTGTCTGCGACCTTGGCCAGGGCAGCAGCCACATCCTTCATACCGTTGATACCGGCGGGGTCCGACTTCGGACCGGCGATGATGAAGTCGTTATACATCAGGTCAAAGCGCTTTACGCCGAAGCCGTCCGCGACAAATTTTTCTTCCGACGGCTTGTGGTGGACCAGCAGAACATCCGCATCCCCCTTGCGTGCCAAACGGATCGCCGCGCCGGTGCCGACGGCAACCACACGCACTTCAATGCCGGTTTTCTCCTGGAATTTCGGCAGGAGATAATCGAACAGGCCGGAATTCTGGGTCGAGGTGGTCGATGCCACGGTGATGAATTTGTCAGCGGCCAGAGCCTGACCGGCTGCAAATATCCCGATGGCCGCAACAAAGCCCGCCACCTTGCGCATGAATGATTTCTTGAACACTGTCTGACTCCCGTCTCAATCAGTTTTGGTTGGTTAGCATCGTTCGGAGCCGCATTCCTCAGGGCGGCGCTGCCACCAGAGAAGCTCTCCCTTCAAAAACGCCTGTGCCAGGTCGTTTTCCGGCCCGGCAAAAAACTTCTCCGCCGCCGCCATTTCCTTTACCCGGCCACGGAACATGAACAAAACATCGTCCGCCAGTCGGCGCGCCTGCCCCAGATCATGGGTCGTCATGATAATCGTGGTGCCATTTGCCGCAATTTCCTGCAGCAATTCCTCAATGATATGACTGGCCGGCGGGTCCAGGCTGGCAGTCGGTTCGTCCAGAAACAGCACCTGAGGCCGCAACGCCCAGGCCCGCGCCAGAGAAAGACGCTGCTGCTCTCCCAGCGACAGCGCGCGCGCAGGCCGGTTCGCCACCTGCCGCAAGCCGGTTCTCTGCAGCACATCCTCAACACGGGCTGCACGCTCCGCCCGGGGCACGCCATGAACCGACAAGGCAAAGTCGATATTGGCAGACGCCGTCCGACGCAACATAACCGGTCGCTGAAAGACCATTGCCTGCTTGCGTTTGGCTTGGCGGGCATCGGGACCTTCCCAACGCACCTTGCCCTTGCTGGGCTTGATCAGGCCATGCGCAAGACGCAACAACAGGGTTTTCCCAGCCCCGTTGGGACCGATAATCAGGTAACGCCGCCCGGCCTCAAACCGGCAGGTGAAATCCTTAACGAAATCGCGCCTGCCGATTCGGTAGCAGACATTGTCAAAGGCCAGCGGCAGGATCGTATTCATTCCTGTCATGCGCCATACCGCCTTTCACCCATCTCCTTGACCAGATAGGCCGCCAGATTAACGGCCAGTGAGAGACAAATCAGCACCGCCCCCAGCCCGAGCGCCATGGGCAGGTCGCCCTTGCTGGACTCCAGGGCAATTGCCGTCGTCATCACACGGGTCACATGATCAATGTTACCACCGACAATCATCACCGCGCCAACTTCTGCGATGGCACGCCCGAACCCTGCCAGTTCCGCCGTCGTCAGGGAAAAACGGCCATCCCACAGCAAGGCTGCCAGCGTCTGCCAGGGATTGGCGCCGATGGATCGCAACTGTTCCTGATATTCACGCCACAATTCTTCCATCACCTGCCGGGTGAGCGAGGCAACGATCGGCACCACCAGCAGGACCTGGGCGATGACCATGGCCGTTGGTGAAAACAAAAGTCCGAACACGCCAAGCGGCCCGGAACGCGACAGCATGATATAGACGATCAGGCCGACGACAACCGGCGGCATCCCCATCAGGGCATTCAGGGTCACGATCAGGATACGCCGCCCCGGAAAGCGGGTCATGGCCAATATGGCGCCCAGAGGCAGCCCGATGACGGAAGCGGCCAATACGGCCGTCAGGCTGACCTGCAGGGACAGCCCGACAATTTCGATCAGATCGTGGTCTAAAGTCGTGATCAACCGTCCGGCTGTTTCAAAGGCCGCCCAGAATTCTTCCATTTCAGCCCCGGGAAATGCGTCTAAGATACTGACCGCATTATGATAGCGCCCGACGCTTTCCGCGCCAAGCCCGGCGACATCATTTGGTCACCGCGCGCCGCATCACCCGGCATGACATTCCAATATCAGTTCCACCTGCAGGTCCGGCCATGGGTTACGGATGTTGGTTGGCTCGCAGACCGGTGGCGGCAGAATCGACCGGTCCAAAACCGGCATTGCAGCGGACCAACGCCCGCCAAATTTACCGTTTAAGTCCGTCACGACCTCCCCCGGCATGATGGTCACGGGTCCACGCAACGGGTCTCCGCCGGACAGCTCAAGCCGTCTGCCGCTGGTATTGCGCACACCGACGATGCGCACAAATTCTGACGATGTCGGTCCCAGGCTATCGATATCATAATTTGCCCAGCCGGGTCCGCTTCCCGCGCAGGTAAATGGGAATGACAGCATCACATTGGTTTCAGGAACAGCCGTGACCAGAGTCGCGGTCTTGGTATCCGTAAGAAAGGCCCGCAGGGGGGGATGATAACCGCCCGACACATCAAAGGTAACCGTTTCCGTCGGTGACAATACCCGTTCTCCCACGACCTCGGCTTGCTCATTGTCAACCAGCACCATGTCATCCGGCGACATAGTGATCGTCAGGCTGAAATCCGCCAGACAGCCCTCGCTCGTCCGGCACTGTGATCCCGGCAGAGACTCGGGACAGCATGTGCCATCCAGGCAATATTGCCCAACCATACACATATCGGAACTGCTGCAGCTTTCACATGTGTCCAGCGACCGCGGCAAATCGGCCAGGTTCCAGGAAACCGTGACCTGATCGCCCGGACAAAACAGTGCAGGCTCAACGGACCAGTCCAGGTCCACGCCAAGTCCTGAACGGTCCAGTGTGCATCCCGATACTGCAAAGAACAGCATCAGGAAAACAGTCTTGAGCGCCCAGTGGTGTTTGTTTCGCCGAATTCCAAGCCCTATTTTCATTGCCTGCCCCCGCTCGGATGCATACCAAAAATTAAGTAGTATACTACCATAGATTGGGCTGGCAATTAAGGTCGTACTGGAATCAATATGGGATATTAAGAGGACTGCACCCGCTACCCGTGGACCACATTCATGATCAGCACGTCGTTTATCGTACCCTGCCCGACGATGCCGTTAACGGCGGAAAGCACGATTTGTTTGATCACCGGGTCGCTGACGGACTTTTCCTTATTCAGATGCTTCTTAAGTTCCGCATAAACGGATGCCATGATTTTCGGCATATAGGCAGAGATGCGCTCGGTCTTCGCCTGATCATCATATTCAAGCTGTGAGGAGATCATGACGGTATCATAACCGCAATTCTTGGTCTCATGCTGGACGGCAATCGCAGGCATTGGATAGAAAATGGGTGGTGTTTCTTCGGCCAGACCGGTGGACGTCATTCCACCGAGCAGCAGAACCGCCCATATAATCCGTTTTAAAGTGCCGTACATGCCGAAGTCCTCACAAATTTACTATCCACCGATTATACTTATCGGCTCTTAATCAAAATATTATTAATATCCACCACAGACTTGGCAGAGCCCGCGCACAGGAATATCCCGCGTCAATCTGTCTACTGCTTTTGCAATCCAGCTTCCGGCATCTTACCTGCGGCCTGATGGCGGACCGCCTGTATTATTAAATGCTGATTCGGACAACATCGATAAAAAACATGATAAATCTCGTAGAATATTCAGGGACGGAACCTGCGACAGACGACTGGTGCGAAGCCGTTTTCGATGGTGACATCGTCGTCTTCTCAGGATTTCCGGCCGTCGATGCCTTGATCGACCATGGGCGCAGACTTTGCTGTGACGCCTATGACAGCGACAGCCCAAACCGTCTGGAAGGGCTGAGCGACAAGGAAGGCTTCCTGACCGCGGCCGATCAGTTGGACGTAGCCTTCAACAAGGCCCCGGAAACAATTTCCCTGTTCAACACATTCTTCCGCGCGACGGGGCTATCCCCGGAAGACCTTTACTATGACCGGTGGCGGCTGCGAACAAACCCGTCCCATAAAATATTCCTGAGCGACAAGACCCGCCACGTCCCGCCTCACCGGGACAACTGGGGGTCCCACATACACTGTCAGCTAAACTGGTGGGGTCCATTATTTGAGATTGAGCCCCAGCAGGCCCTCCTCTTCTACCCGGACTATTGGAATGCCCCGATTGCCAATGACAGTGAGGTCTGGAGCCTCGACGCCCTTAAGGAACATCGCAGCCAGGGCAAAGACTATCCGACCCTGCCAACAGTAACGGCCCCCTTGCCTGTCGGGTCCGCGCAGCCGCTGATGCTGAAACCGGGGCAAATTGCCTGTTTTTCCGGTGCGCATCTGCACGGCAGCGCCACCAACCGGTCGGGCCGATGCCGGTTCAATATCGAGACGCGCACAGTCTGTCCCGGCGATATTGCCCGGGAACGCCTTGCCCCAAATGTGGACGGCCCCCACGACAAACCGCCGGCCAATCATTGGTTCCGCCACTGCCTGAACGGCGACAAGCTGTCCTCCCGGCAAATTTGACCGGCCATAGAAAAACGCCCCGTTAAAACGAGGCGTTTCATGAAGTTTTACGGTCGGTAGGAGGTAAGTCTGCCGTTAGGCCGCAGCGGCAAAAGCCTGATTCATCGGCGGCACATAATTCGGGATGGAACCAACCCGCATACGCAGGATCTGGTCACACATGTTCAGGTTCAACTGAACAATCTTGCCGGCAAGCTCTACATCAAGTTCTGCATGCATGGCAGAACGTGCACGCATCATATATTGGGAAATCGATTCCAGGGTCGTCGTCGTCTGCTCGGACACCTCATTATCAAAGGTCTGCGGCAGGTAGTTCTTGAAGAACATCCAGACGTACGCATTCGCGTCCATCAGCGCGCTCCAGTCATCGGCGGAAATGCCGTTCAGACGAGCCGCTTCGAAACGCTCCGCCAGTTCGAGGAATGGCAGCGCCATTTCATCGATGATTTCTTCACGATTCTCTTCGGTGACTTTGGTCAGTTGCAGTTCGAATTCTTTCGTAGCCATTTTGCCATTCTCCCGGAACGATTTTCCAAAGGAACTCACTCGCGCCGGTTTCACCGGCCATTCGACGAAACACCAAGCGATTTTCGTGCCAACTGTGACGCCAAGATATTTATTTGTTTTATTATATGCACTTAAGAATATTTCACCGTTTTGATCCCGGCTAAATAAAGAACCTGAAATGCAACTGGGAGAGCAATCCTGCACCCTCCAGCCGCCTTTGCCGGGCATAATTTTCCGTGCCGAGTCAGGAAATATGTGGAAACGGCAGCAATAACTTGCCACTATACGAACAGTGGACTGACGGAAGCGGTAAGCATTTCGCCGTCAAGCGAAAATAAGTTGATTGCTTTCTTTCTGTTCACTTGACTCAACGGAACCGTAAGGGCACTAATTTTCTTACTCCGTTGGGGAGTTTTATAGAAGAACTGCACAAAGCAGTCGTCTGGGATGATATCTTGAGGGAGAAGGACTCCCAGTATGAATGAGCGGCTGAACCGTGCAGTAACGGACAACAACCGAAGCATTAGGGGTAATATACAAATGAAATTTAAAACGCTTTTGGCTGCTGGTGCAGCTATTGCGATGGGGAGCACCATGGCAAGCGCATCCACCCTGGATGACGTGAAGGCTGCCGGTCAGATCAAATGCGGCGTGAGCCAGGGTCTGCCGGGCTTCTCCAACCCGGATGACCAGGGTAACTGGACCGGTATCGACGTTGACGTCTGCCGTGCAGTATCCGCCGCTATCTTCGGCGATCCGGACAAAGTCGAATACAAGCCGCTGTCGGCCAAGACCCGTTTCACCGCACTGCAGTCCGGTGAAATCGACGTCCTGTCCCGTAACACGACCTGGACGGCAACCCGCGACAACAGCCTGGGTCTCGACTTCACGGGCGTGACCTACTACGACGGTCAGGGCTTCATGGTCCGCAAAGACCTTGGTGTGAAGAGCGCGACGGAACTGTCCGGCGCCGCAGTCTGCACCAACACCGGCACCACCACCGAGTTGAACGTTGCCGACTATTTCCGTGCCCATGGCATGGATTACACGGTCGTTGCGTTTGAAAAAGCCGACGAAGTGGTTGCCGCTTATGACTCCGGTCGTTGCGACGTATACACCACCGACCGTTCCGGTCTGGCTGCACAACGCGTCAAGCTGAGCGAGCCGGATGCCCACGTCGTTCTGCCGGAAATCATTTCCAAGGAACCGCTGGGTCCGGTGGTCCGTGAAGGCGACAACAACTGGGGCGACATCGTTCGCTGGTCCCTGAACGCAATGATTGACGCTGAAGAACTCGGCGTGACCTCTGAAAACGTCGACCAGATGAAGGGCTCCGACAACCCGGGCATCAAGCGCCTGCTCGGTACCGAAGGTGACTTGGGTGGTCAGTTGGGCCTGAGCAGCGACTGGGCTTACAACATCATCAAAAAGGTCGGTAACTACAGCGAAATCTACGAACGCAACGTTGGCCCGAACACCCCGCTGAAGCTGGAACGCGGTGTCAACGCTCTGTGGACCAAAGGCGGCATCCTCTACGCTCCGCCGCTCCGCTAAGTAAGTACTTGTAATTAAAGGCGGCTCTTAACCGAGCCGCCTTTTCCATTCTTATTAGCCGTGCAAAAATAAGAAATTACGGGGGAAAAAGCACGGCTGCGGACCAAACCTGAGGTATAGTAGTATACTAATATGCGTCAGGGATAAGGGGGCATACAATAATGGCGCTCAAAGCGGAGGCCAATAAGGCCGCAGGTTCTGTTCTATATGACCCGCGCTACCGTTCCATATTTTATCAGGTGGCGGCACTCGCGCTTGTTGTCTGGGTCGGGTGGTTTCTGACCGACAACACGTTGACCAATATGGAACAACGCGGGATCCAATCCGGTTTTGACTTCCTCAATACCACCGCCGGATTTGGTATTATCCAATCACTCATACCCTACAGCGAAACTTCAACTTACGGGCGGGCCTTCCTGGTCAGCCTGATCAACACGATTCTGGTTGCTGGCGTTGGCGTTTTATTAGCCACGGTCATCGGTTTCGTCGTGGGTGTGGCGCGGCTGTCTCACAACTGGCTGATCTCCAAACTGGCGACGGTCTATATCGAGACATTCCGTAACATTCCTCTGCTTTTGCAGATTTTCTTCTGGTACCACGCGGTACTGAAACCCTTGCCGGCCCCGCGCGCCATTCTGGAACGCGGCGAAGTCGTCACTTTCAGCCTGAACAACCGCGGCCTCTATTTACCGAGGCCCGTTTTTGACACAGGCTTCGATATTATTCTGATTGCACTGGCCGTGGCCATCGCAGGGACAATTTTCCTGTCGAAATGGGCCAGTAAACGTCAGATGGCCACCGGGGCCCAGTTCCCGATCTTTCGGACGGGCCTGGCCATTATCGTCGGTCTGCCGCTGATTGCTTTCGGTCTGGTTGCCCTGGTCGAAGGTGGCTCGCCCATGCATTTCGACTATCCGGTCATGAGAGGCTTCCAGCTGTCCGGCGGTATGCCGATCATCCCGGAATTCATTGCACTGGTGCTGGCCCTGTCGGTCTACACTGCTGCATTCATTGCCGAAATCGTCCGTGCAGGGATTGAATCCGTCAGCCATGGTCAAACGGAAGCCGCTCATGCCCTGGGATTGCGTAATGGTCCGACCTTGCGTCTGATCATCATTCCGCAGGCCCTGCGCGTGATCATTCCGCCGCTGACCAGCCAGTATCTGAACCTGACGAAAAACAGCTCGCTTGCAACAGCAATCGCCTATCCTGACCTGGTATCGGTTTTCGCCGGTACGACCCTGAACCAGACGGGTCAGGCCCTTGAGATCATCATGATCACCATGGCGGTTTACCTGTCCTTGAGCCTGATGACGTCAACGTTCATGAACTGGTACAACGCAAAGATTGCATTGGTGGAGCGGTAAGTCATGACCAAAGCACAAGCATATGTAAAAACGGAGAAGACCCCGGATATGCCACCGCCCGCCAGCAGCATTGGCATTATCGGCTGGCTGCGGGAAAATCTGTTTTCTTCACCGATCAACACGGTCCTGACGATTCTGGCAGCCCTGTTTGTTGCCTGGGTCGCCCCACCGTTGTTCGACTGGCTGTTCTTCAGCGCCAACTGGTCTGGCGGGCCGGATGCCTGCCGCGCAGACCCCACGGTTGCCTGCTGGACCTTCGTCGATACCCGTATCAGCCAGTTCCTGTATGGGTTCTATCCGCATGAAATGCGCTGGCGCGTCGATATTCCCCTGCTGATTCTGGTAGCGGGCATCGCCGCCCTCGTCATCGATCGGGTTCCGGCCAAACGCTGGGTCGGGCTGTTCATGCTGATCGCCTATCCGATCCTGACCTGGATACTGCTATATGGTGGCTTCTTCGGCCTGGACGTCGTACCGACCAACCGTTGGGGCGGCTTCATGCTGACCCTTGTCATCGCACTCACCGGCATTGTGATTTCACTGCCGTTGGGGATTGTGTTGGCGCTTGGTCGGCGCTCTCACATGCCGTTCATCCGGCTGATCTGCGTCTTCTTCATCGAGTTCTGGCGCGGTGTGCCGCTGATCACAGTTCTGTTCATGTCCAGTGTGATGCTGCCATTGTTCCTGCCGGAAGGCGTCAGCTTCAACGAATTGCTGCGCGCCCTGATCGGTGTCGCCCTGTTCTCGTCGGCCTATATGGCAGAGGTTGTTCGTGGCGGTCTGCAGGCCATCTCAAAGGGCCAGTATGAAGGTGCGGATAGCCTGGGCCTGGCCTATTGGCAGAAAATGCGTCTGATCATTCTGCCACAGGCCCTGAAGATCGTGATCCCGGGTATCGTGAACACCTTCATCGGTCTGTTCAAGGATACCACGCTGGTCCTGATCATCGGCCTGCTGGACCTGCTGGGTGCGGTTCAGGCAGGTATTGCGGACCCGAACTGGAACGCAAAGAGCGTCGCTTACAGCGGCTATGTCTTTACCGCATTCGTTTTCTGGGTCTGCTGCTATAGCATGTCGCAATACAGCCGCAAGGTTGAACGGAAACTGCACACCGGACACAAGAGGTAATTGGGGATAGGAAATAATGGCTGATACAGCAGCACAAAACATGCAGATCTCGGACGAGATCGCCATCCAAATCACCAACATGCATAAATGGTATGGCGAATTCCACGTCCTGAAGGACATCAACCTGTCGGTTCACCGGGGTGAACGTATCGTTATCTGCGGTCCGTCCGGTTCCGGTAAATCCACGATGATCCGCTGCATCAACCGTCTGGAAGAACACCAGAAGGGCAGCATCAATGTGGACGGCATCGAGCTGACCAACGACCTGAAGAACATTGATGCGATCCGTCGCGAAGTGGGCATGTGCTTCCAGCACTTCAACCTCTTCCCGCATCTGACCATTCTGGAAAACTGCACCCTGGCTCCGATCTGGGTGCGCAAGGTGCCGAAGAAGGAAGCGGAAGAAGCCGCGATGCACTATCTGGAACGCGTGAAGATTCCGGAGCAGGCCAACAAATACCCGGGCCAGCTTTCCGGTGGTCAGCAGCAGCGTGTGGCAATTGCCCGCTCGCTCTGCATGAACCCGCGCATCATGCTCTTTGATGAGCCGACCTCCGCACTGGACCCGGAAATGATTTCCGAGGTTCTGGACGTGATGATCGACCTGGCGGAATCCGGTATGACGATGCTTTGCGTGACCCACGAGATGGGCTTTGCCCGCAAGGTCGCCAACCGCGTCATCTTTATGGATGGCGGTGAAATCATCGAACAGAATGAACCTGAAGAGTTCTTCAATAATCCGCAGTCCGAACGGACCCAGCTTTTCCTGAGCCAGATTCTGAACCACTGATCCGGCATTAATCAGGCTTTAAAGAAAGCGGAACTATCATGGGGCGGCCGGTTGGCTGCCCCATTTTCGTTTACCGGAAAAATAGAGGTAAAAGACACCAGCCGACGTTGACCGAAAATCGCAGCGGGCGTAAAAAAGAAAAAGAGAATCAAGGAAATAAACTGTGCCCTTGTCCCGTATCCCCGCCGTTGTCGCAATATTGCTTTTGCTGCTGAGCCAGACAAGTGCTTTTGCCGCCGACGGGAAGTTGACCTTCTTCCGCATCGGGTCCGGACCGACCAGTGAAACCCTCTACGCCCTGGCAGCCTCCATTTCCGCAGGTATCAGCCGCCCTCCCGGCAGTGCGCCCTGCAATCAGGGCGGGGTCTGCGGCGTGCCGGGACTGATCGCCGTCGCCCAATCGCGCAGTGGCTCCATTGAAAATATCTTTGCCATGATGAGTGGCGAACTTGATTCCGCCCTGGTCCGCGCGGATGTGGCGTTCCAGGCCTATCATGGGCGAGGCCCTTTTCGCTATGAGGGCGCACAGTCTGACCTGCGCGTCATTGCAAATCTGACGCCTGTCCAGCTTCACATCGCCGTCAGGCGGGATTCCGATATCAAGACCGTCCGCGACCTGCGCGGCAAGCGCCTGTCGGTCGGGGCCAGAGGCTCGGGCACGCGCAACTTTGCCCTGATTGTCCTGCGGATGCATGGCCTGGAGGCAACCGACCTGCATTTAAGCTATCTCAAGCCCGCACAGGCGTCAGACGCCCTCGTCGCCGACAAGCTGGACGCCGTCTTGATGCTTGGCGCCGCACCGATTGAGGCGGTCTCGGAACTGTCACGGCAGATACCGATCAGATTGCTGGACCTGACAGACTACCCGCGCCGCCAGTTGATCAGCCTCTATCCCTTCGTCGACACGACAACGATCCCGTCCGGCACCTATCCGGGCGTGGACACGGCCAATACGGTAAAGATGAATGTGCAATGGGTTGTCTGGCGCAGCGCAAAAGAGGCTCTCATTCGCGATATCACCCGCGCCTTATGGCTCAGCGACACACGTGAATTATTCATACGCAACAATCCGGAACATGACTTCCCGCCGCTAAGCGGCGGTGTTCCGCGCAGTGGTGTGCCGGTGCACCGGGGCGCAATGCTCTATTACCGTTCCGCCGGTGTCGCACGCTAGGGCCTCAGGAAAACAACGACATCTGATCAGCGGGGTCGTCAGGGCCGACCGGTTCAATCAACGCCGGGCCATCATTGGCAACGCGATTGACCGCCTTGCCGACCTGATAAAAGGAAATCTCCCGTTCTCCCGCATAGGGCCGCAGCAGGCCCAGTGCTTCCGGCACCGACCCGCGTAACCAGGTCTGGAATTGGCCTTTGTCCAGAATCACCGGCATGCGGTGATGAAGCTGCCGGACCGGTTCGCTCGCCTCTGTCGTGAGAATGGTGCAGGTATCCACCTCCGAACCGTCCGCCCCCATCCAGTATTCCCAGAGACCGGCAAAGGCAAAGGGCTTGTCGTCGGTCATATGGATAAAGAATGGCCGTTTATCCCCAGAGCGTCCGCGCCATTCATAGAAGCCATCCGCCGGGATCAGGCAACGCCGACGTTTGAAGGCTGCCCGGAAGGACGGTTTTTCCGCAACCGTCTCGGATCGGGCATTGAACAGTTTGCCACCAATATCCGGGTCCTTGGACCAGTTTGGAATGAGCCCCCAACGCATCAGCGTCAGTGTCTCCGGACCGGGATTGACGGTTTCCATCTGTTCCCCCTGCCCGGGCCGCAGGACCAGAACCGGTTGGGTCGGCGCAATATTATAGCGCGGCGGCAGGTTCGGCCTGTCCGGCACATCAAAGAGGTTTCGCAGGGCCTCTACCGGGCTGAAGAAAGCGTAACGACCGCACATGACGACCTCATAAAAAAGGTGGGCTCAACCAGGAGCCCACCCTATTACATTTAGTCAAACCACCGCAATTCAGTCGGCGGCATTCGCCGGCGGCGTTTCACCGGTGACGGCCGGCTTTACCGCGTCGACCAGCGATGTCAGGTCGCTGCCGCCAATGCCCACTTCTTTCAGCAGGGAATCCAGAAGCGGTGCCTGGCTGCGATAGCGCAGGGCACTGTCAACCACCTGGTCGGCAAGGCTGCCGTTGGAAGCCCCCTCGCCGCCATTCACCGTGTTGGCGCTACCGCCACCGTTCAGTCCATCGACCTGAACGATCTTGATGCCGTCGATCCGCTCCATCGGTTTCACGGATTCGCGGATGATTTCCTGCAAGCGTTCAATCAGCGCCAGTTTCACCTTCATGGCGATGACTTCTTCGGTCAGGGAATTATCTGCATCGTTGAGTGCTTTCTGACCGGCCGCCTCAACAGCATAGCGTACTTCCTGTGCAGCGGCCCGCAGGCGTTCCGCTTCAGCGTCACCACCGGCTTCGATCTTGACCTTCTGGGCCGCAGCTTCCGCAAGGGTACGGATGGATTCCGCCTCATCATCTGCCGCCTGTTTCTGCGCCTCGGCCGCCATGGTGATGGCAATCGCATCTCGTTCCGCCTGCCGGCGGGCCTCGATCAGATCCACCTGCTTCTGGCGTTCCGCGATCTCGGCTTCCCGTGTGGTGGTCACGCGTTCTTCCGACCGCACGGCTTCCGCACGCGCTGCGTTGGCTTCCGATTCAGCCTCAGACTGCGCCCGTGATTTTTCCGCAATGGCAATCTGGCGTTCCTGGTTCGTCAGTTCGACCGTTTTCTCACGCTCAATATCTGCCGCTTCCAAAGCACGCTGACGGGCAATCTCGCGTTCACGAATCTGTTGTTCCTTGGCAATCCGCTCCTCTTCGACCTTACGTTCTGCGGTCAATTTGGACAGGGCCACATCCTGGTCTGCTGCGATCTGGGCCTGTTCCGCCTCACGTTTGCGGTTTGCCTGTTCCGCCGCCACTTCCGACATTTGCGCGGCCCGGCGGATTTCCACCTCACGGTTCTGCTCCAGTTCCGCATATTCCTTATCGCGATCAATCTGAAGTTTGCGCTGTTGTGCCTCAAGGTTCTTGGTTTCGATCAGGACCTGGGATTCCTGCTCGATATCGTTACGGCGTTTGCGGCGTTCCTCGATTTCCTGGGTCAGGCGCGTCAGGCCCTCTGCGTCGAACGCATTGTTGGGATTGAAATATTCACGGTCCGTCTGATCCAGACCAGTCAAAGACACGGATTCAAGTTCCAGACCGTTTTTCAACAGGTCTTCGGAAACAGCCATCTGTACCTTCTGGACAAACTCGACACGCTGTTCGTGCAGTTCCTCCATTGTCATCTCTGCCGCCACGGCACGCAGGGCATCGACGAATTTACCTTCGACCAGTTCTTTCAACGAGTCCGGGAACATCGTGCGCTTACCCAGCGTCTGGGCGGCATTGGCGATGGATTCGACCGTCGGCTGTACGCGCACATAGAATTCCGCCTGTACATCGACACGCATGCGGTCCCGCGTGATGAGGGCCGCCTCGTTGCGGCGCGCAACCTCCAGCCGCAATGTATTCATGTTGACCGGGATCGTCTCATGCAACACGGGAAAGACAAGGGTCCCGCCGTTCATGATCACGCGCTGACCGCCCATACCGGTACGGACATAGGAAACTTCCTTTGATGCCCGTGTATACAGCCGTGCCAGGATCAGCCCGATCGCAACCAGTGCGACCAGAACCAGGCCGGAAATGATAAGGACATCGATTAATGTCCATGCATTAGGATCTTGATACATATTTACCCCCAAATTAAGCCAAACCAGCCAGGCTGGCTTTTATTAGTCCGCCAAGGCGGCATTTGAATTCGCAATAACGCAAAAAGTGGAATCAACCCGGCGGACCAGCAGGACGCTGCTGCCGGAGGGGAACGCCTCTCCGTCACTATCGGGTTCCACCATCACATAATGGGACTGACCGTAACGGTCTTGCAGCCTCGCCTGCGCGGGTTGCCCCTTTTTGGCAGTCCCCAGCGTCACAACGGCTGTCCGGCCGACAAAACTGTCAACGGAAACCGCGCTGGTTTCGTCAGACGGCACCAGCCTTGCGACCGCCCGCCCGATCCAGCGGGTCGGCGGCATGGCAAGCATCAGCGCCGGTAGCCACGCAATCCACCCCGGCAGCATTCCGCCGGTCAGCGCAAAGACCACCTTCTGAATGACGAAACCGGACAGCCCGAAGGACAACAGGAAAGCCACAAACAGAACCAGGACCGGAACCCGACCGACACAAAGCCAGCCCAGAAGCCTGGACAAGGCTGACGGCGACGCCGCTTCAAGCACATCTCCACCGTCGATATCGCTGTCCAGGTCCAGGTTGAAATCAGCCTGCAAACCTTCCGGCAACAGGTTATCCAGCAAGCCGGACAGCCCCGCACCGAGAACAGTCATGACACCTTCCAGGATGGCAATTCCCAGCATCAGGGCCAGGGCAACGCCGAAGACCAGGTTTTGCGGCTGAAGCAAAAAGTCCAACACGTTACCTTAACCTTCCTTGATCTGGTTCAGACGGTCGCGGATTTTCTGCTGGCGCGCCATGTCTTCAAGTTCCGCCAGTTGCCGGGTATCCTTCAACTCGCCACCGGCGACACCGACGCCGCCATTGCGTTCCATCACGCGGTTGAAGGCCTGCTCTGCCTTGTCAACGGTTACATCCACGGTTCCGCCCGACGCAGCACTGCCTTCCGGCACAATCTGGATACTGGCCTGACGGGCATCACGAAAGGCTTTCAGCTCTTCCGCCATCTCCGACCGGCGGCCTTTCAAGGCGGCGATATAGGATTCCAGTTCCTTTTCGCGGTCACCGGCATCCGCAATCGTCTGTTCAAGGACCGGAATCTGGGCCTCGATATCGACCATTTGCGATACCGCAACTTCCGCCAGATCTTCCCGGCCCTGATCCAGTGCCAGTTTGGCCTTCGCCTTCAGGTCGTCATGCTTTGCACTTTCCGCCGACAGGCGGTTTGTGGCCAGATGGGACTGTGCGAGCAATTTCCCCAACTCCGCCCGAATATCATCAATCGCGCGGTCTACCTCGCGGATAGCCTCTTCCATGACCACTTCCGGCGCCATATCCTCGGCAATATCCACGATTTTGTTGATGGTTCCGCCAACAAGGCGACCAACACGATTTGCGAGATTTTCACTCATATTTTGCAGCCTCCACTTTAACGATTAGAGATTTAGTCTTTGTTGTATATGGCGATCAACTCTTTAAGAGCCTCCATTCGGCCCGATACTACATGTGGATTGTAACAACGGCTTGTCGTCGTCAGCCCCATCCGAAGCATCTGATCCATAAGCACAAATATCTGGTCGGCCAAAGACGCCTCATATTGCTCCAAGGCTCCCCGCACCTCATCCGGGTCGCCCCCCCAGTCCTCCTGCGTCAGGCAGGCAATATGCGTTTCCAACAGCCAATGCGATAAATAGCTCACCAACTCACTATGAAAGGACAGGGACTGTTCTTGTACCCGTCTCTGTCGATCCTGCGCCAAATGAATATCTTCCAGGTTGCGGACCGCCTCAGACGCAAATCCACCGGCCTCCCGGCGTCGGCGGGCCTCGCCGATCAGCGCGCGCACCTTTTCACTTAACGTGGTCGCGCCATCCACATCCAACTGTGCAAGAAAGGCCGCATCCTTTTCCGGTATCCGGATGCTGACCGGTATCATCTTGCCTGTCATGACTAGTCCCTCCTTCGCCCACCCAAAGGCATTGTATGCATTTCGAAATCGTTTGCATGCATATGTATTTAATGTGAAATCATCTGATTTCAATAAAAATCGGTTGTTACAGATATCCCAGAATTGTTCCGCATTCGAACGGATGCTGGAAATGCTTGGAGTCGGCCCCAATCACGGCCTTTTTCCTGTCACATTCGTTTTGACAGAAGACATACGGCGCTATATCTTGTGAGACGGGTCAAGGATGGCACGATATGTAGTGACATCACGCACCTAATTCACAACAAGACAATCCACACCCTGTGGACAAAGCGCCAAGTCATAAGGGACGCAAAGGACACAGCCGGGTGCACCTGTGGATAACCGGGTGATAGAAGGGAAGAGAGTCGTGCCTGACGGAATGCTGGAGACAGTTTTGGAGCAGAATGCGCAAGGTCTGTTGCCCTTGGATGGTGAGGCCAACCTGGACCAGGAAACGCGCGATCACGCGCAGAATGACCGTGGTATCAGCGTTCATATGGATCGCAGCCGCGACGCAGCCTTGACCGAATTCGGCAAGGCAACCCTGGGCGACCGGTATTTGATGCCGGGGGAAAGCTATCAGGATATGTTCGCGCGCGTGGCTATGCATTTCGCCGACGATTCGGCCCATGCCCAGCGTCTCTACGATTATATCTCCAAGCTTTGGTTCATGCCTGCCACGCCTGTGCTCAGCAACGGCGGCACCAAACGTGGCCTGCCGATTTCCTGCTTCCTGAACGAAAGTGACGACAGCCTGGACGGCATCGTCGGCCTGTGGAACGAGAATGTCTGGCTGGCGGCGCGCGGCGGCGGCATCGGCAGCTATTGGGGCAACCTGCGCTCCATCGGCGAAAAAGTCGGCGCCAACGGCAAAACCTCCGGCGTGGTTCCCTTCATCCGCGTTATGGATTCGCTGACGCTTGCCATCAGCCAGGGCAGCCTGCGCCGTGGATCGGCCGCAGTCTACCTGCCTGTCTGGCACCCGGAAATCGAGGAATTCGTCGAACTGCGCCGGCCGACTGGCGGTGACCCGAACCGTAAGGCACTGAACCTGCATCACGGTCTCCTGATCACCGACGATTTCATGCGCGCCGTGGAAGCCGACGATGAATGGGCCCTGACCAGCCCGAAAGACGGCTCCGTCATTCGCAAGATTCGCGCCCGCGACCTTTGGATTCGTATTCTGACCGCGCGCATCGAAACCGGCGAGCCCTATGTGGTTTATATCGACCACGTAAACCGCAATATTCCGGAACAGCAGAAGCTGCTCGGCCTGAAGGTGAAAACCTCCAACCTCTGTTCCGAAATCACCCTGCCGACGGGTATCGACAAATTCGGCAAGGACCGTACGGCGGTTTGCTGCCTGTCCTCGCTCAACCTTGAAAAATACCTGGAATGGGAAGGCGAGCCGCAGTTCATCGAAGACATCATGCGCTTCCTCGACAATGTCCTGCAGGACTTTATCGACAATGCGCCGGACGACTTCCACCGGGCCAAATACGCCGCCATGCGCGAACGTTCCGTCGGCTTGGGCGTTATGGGCTTCCATTCCTTCCTGCAGGCCAACATGCTTCCGCTTGAAGGCGTGATGGCCAAGGTCTGGAACAACCGCATGTTCGCCAAAATCCGCCAGGAAGCAGATGCCGCATCCGTCAAACTGGCCGAGGAAAAAGGCCCCTGCCCGGACGCAGCCGAATTCGGCATCATGGAGCGCTTCTCCAACAAGCTGGCCGTGGCCCCGACCGCCTCGATCTCGATCATTTGCGGCGGCACCTCGCCGGGGATCGAACCGATTGCCGCCAACAGCTTCACTCACAAGACGCTGAGCGGGTCCTTCAACGTCCGCAACAAATATCTGAAGCAGTTGCTGGCGGAAAAGGGTCAGGATACAGATGATGTCTGGTCCTCGATCAGTGTCCATGAAGGGTCCGTCCAGCATCTGGACTTTTTGACGCAGGACGAAAAAGACGTCTTCAAGACGGCCTTTGAAATCGACCAGCGCTGGCTGATTGATCATGCCGCCGACCGTGCGCCGCATATCTGCCAGGCACAGTCGCTTAATATCTTCCTGCCGGCGGATGTCCATAAACGCGACCTGCATCAAATCCATTTCCAGGCCTGGAAAAAAGGCGTGAAGAGCCTCTACTACTGCCGCTCGAAATCCATCCAGCGCGCAGAGGCAGGCCTTGAACACAAGCTGGAAGCAGCAACCAAGATTCCGATGATGGGCAAAGTGAACGGTGCCGACGCACCAGCCCAGACCGGCAATGACTACGAGGAATGCCTCGCCTGTCAGTAGTATACGGCAGAAGTGATTCTATAAAACGGCGGTCCTTTAGGCCGCCGTTTTTCGTTGCGGACGCCTTGCAAACCGATCGTTGCATCAAAAACGATAGAGTTTTCAACTATCTGATCGAGGGCCTTGCACATAACCGCAAAATAACTTCTAATCCGCCCAGACGGACGGGTACTCTTATACCAACAACAACAACCCATCCGTTATACTACTAAAAAAAGCACAACCATACTCGAGGGAGAGTGTTACATGAAAATCCAGTTCAGCAAGTGGGCGGTTGGCGCAGCCATCGCTGTCGGTCTGAGTTTTACGACAGCGATTTCGCCTGTTTCCGCCAAGACCCTGCGCATCGGTAACGACGGCAAACCGCAGTCCATGGACCCACATTATATCAGCACGGTCCAGACCAGCCGCATTTCCGACGACATGTTCGAAGGTCTTCTGACCTATGGCCCGGATGGTGCTCCGGTACCGGGTGCGGCAGAAAGCTGGGATATCAGTGAAGATGGCCTGACCTACACCTTCCATCTGCGCGACGCGGTCTGGTCCGACGGCGTGCCGGTCACGGCAGAAGACTTCACCTACGCTTACAAGCGTCTGCTGGCACCGGAATTCGGCGGTGAATACGCCTCCCTCCTCTACATCATCGAAGGCGCAGAAGCTTTCAACACTGGTAAAGCCGGCCCGGAAGCCCTGCAAGCCAAAGCACTGGATGACAAGACGCTGCAGATCAAGCTGTCGCATCCCGCGCCGTATTTCCTGGCGCAGCTGACGCACCAGACGGCCTTCCCGATCCCAAAACATACCGTTGAAAAATACGGCGACGACTGGACCAAACCGGACAACATCGTGGTCAACGGCCCCTACAAGCTGACGGAATGGGTCCCCAATGTTCACGTCAAACTGGAAAAGAACGAAAAGTTCCACGCCGCTGACAGCGTGAAGATCGACGACGTGATCTACTACGCCCTGGAAGACCGCACCGCCATGCAGAAGCGGTTCCGCACCGGTGAGTTGGATGTGGCCCGTGACATTGCCTCCGAACAGATCGACTGGCTGAAGAAAAACCTGGCCGATTCCCTGCGGATCGCGCCTTATCAGGGCACCTATTACTACGTCTTCCGCACCACCAAAAAGCCGTTTGACGATGTGCGCGTCCGCCGCGCGCTGTCCATGGCGATCAACCGCGAAGCAATTTCCGACAAGGTCCTGCGGACCGGTGAAATTCCGGCCTATGCCTTCGTTCCGCCGGGAACGGCAAACTACAACGCGCCTGTTCCGGCCGACTTCAAGGGCATGGAATACGGCAAGGCAGTTGCAAAAGCCAAGGAACTGCTGGCCGAAGCCGGTTACACCAAAGACAACCCGTTGAAACTGACCCTGCGTTACAACACCTCTGAAAACCACAAGCGTATCGCCATTGCGGTTCAGGCCATGTGGAAACAGCTGGGTGTGCAGGCGGAACTGTTCAACACGGACGGCAAAATCCACTATTCCGACCTGAAACAGGGAGACTTTGAAATCGCGCGCGCCGGTTGGATCGCGGATTACAACGACGCCCAGAACTTCCTCTATCTGCTGGAAACCAAAACCGGCCCGTTGAACTACAGCCAGTATAACCACAAAGACTACGATGCGCTGATGGACAAGGCCTCCGTCACGACGGACCTGCAGAAGCGTGCGGAACTGATGGCGAAAGCGGAAAAAATGGCCATGCATGACCAGCCGCTGATCCCCATTTACTATTATGTTTCCAAACAGTTGGTCTCGCCCAAAGTCAAAGGTTGGGTCGACAACGCACCGGATCGCCATCTGAGCCGCTGGCTCGATATCGAATAAGCACAAGGGTGCGACGATTGGTGGCGGTGCTCTCTGGGCCCGCCACTGGTCTATTGGCGACCATAATAACCTTATAAATATAAAAGAGAGGGACCATGTTGGGTTTCGCCTTTCGGCGATTAATTGGTGCCGTGCCGACATTGCTTGTCGTCATCACCATAGCCTTCTTCATGATGCGCATCGCCCCCGGCGGGCCGTTCGATTCCGAACGCGCCCTACCGCCGGAAATTGAAAAGAACATCCTCAAGGCCTATGACATGGACAAGCCGCTGTGGGAGCAATACACCTCCTACCTCGGCAAGATCGTCCAGGGTGATTTTGGACCAAGTATCAAAGTCCAGGATTTCACAGTCAACGAACTGCTGGCCAGTGGTGCACCGGCCAGCCTTGAACTGGGCATTTCCGCAATCCTGCTGGCTTTGATCCTGGGGGTCACATTCGGCACCATCGCGGCCTTGCGGCAGAATTCACGCACTGACTTCACGGTCATGACCACCGCCATGGTGGGGATCGCCATTCCGAACTTTGTGATGGCGCCGCTGCTGTCACTGGTCTTCGGCGTTTATCTTGAATGGCTGCCCGTCGGCGGCTGGGGCAGTGGCGAATTCATCTACAAGATTCTGCCCGTGCTGGCCCTGTCCCTGCCACAGGTCGCCTATATTGCACGCCTGACCCGCGGCAGCATGGTCGAAGTCCTGCACGCCAACTATGTCCGCACCGCGCGCGCCAAGGGTTTGCGGGAAAAGATCGTTGTCGTCCGGCATGCGCTGAAAGGCGCAATGCTGCCGGTTGTTTCCTACCTTGGCCCGGCAACAGCCGCAGTAACCACCGGTTCGGTCGTAATCGAGAAGATTTTCGGGGTTCCCGGTATCGGCACCTATTTCGTCGATAGCGCGTTAAACCGTGACTATCCCGTCGTGATGGGCGTTGTGGTGGTCTATGCCACGTTGATTATCACCTTCAATTTCATTGTCGACATGATCTATTCCATGCTCGATCCGAAAGTAAGGGCCGAATGATGCTGGGCGTATTGAAAAAAGACAAACTGGCGGGCCTGGAAAACAACGGCGACGATATCAAGGGCCGCAGCCTCTGGCAGGATGCCCGTATCCGCCTGCTTCGCAACAAGGCCGCCGTTGGTGCCATGATCGTATTGGGCATTCTGGCCCTGATGGCGTTGTTCGCACCCTATCTGTCGCCTCATGAATTCGACGCGATCTATTGGGAAAGCATCCAGATGCCGCCCGATTTCGCCAATGCCCACTGGTTCGGTACCGATGGCAATGGCCGGGACCTTTTCATCCGCATTCTCTACGGCATGCGGGTCTCGCTGTCGGTCGGCCTGCTCGCCACATCCGTCAGTCTGGTGATCGGCGTCGTATACGGGGCCACCGCAGGTTACATGGGAGGACGGACAGACAATATCATGATGCGTATCGTCGACATCATGTATTCCATTCCCTTCATGTTCTTCGTGATCCTGCTGATGGTGGTTTTCGGGCGGAACATCTTCCTGATCTTCATCGCATTGGGTGCCGTTGAATGGCTGACCATGGCGCGTATTGTGCGCGGGCAGACCCTGTCGCTCAAACGCAAGGAGTTCATCGAGGCGGCCCATGCGGGCGGGGTATCAAACCGCGTAATCATTTTCCGCCATATCATTCCCAATGTGTTGGGACCGGTCATTGTCTATATGACCCTGACCATTCCACAGGTGATCCTGACCGAAAGCTTCCTGTCCTTCCTTGGGCTGGGCGTGCAGGAACCGCTGACCAGTCTGGGCGTGCTGATTTCCGAAGGGGCGAAAGTCATGGAGGCTGCGCCGTGGATGCTGGTCTTCCCGGCGATTTTCCTGGCGGTCATGCTGTTCTGCTTCAACTTCATCGGTGACGGGCTGCGCGATGCGCTTGACCCGAAAGACCGGTAAACCTGCGAGAGGACCAAATGAGCAATATTCTCGAAGTCCGCGACCTGGTGACCCGGTTCTCCACACCGGATGGCGAGGTCAGTGCAGTCAACAATATCAGCTTTGACATTGCGCCCGGCGAATGCCTCGGCATTGTGGGTGAATCCGGTTCCGGCAAGACCCAGGTCTTCATGTCGATCATGGGGCTATTGGCGAAAAACGGCAAAGCCACCGGTTCGGTCAAATTCAAGGGTAACGAAATCCTGGGACTGAAGGCCCGGGAACTGAACAAGGTCAGGGGCGTGACAATGTCCATGATCTTCCAGGACCCGATGACCAGTCTGAACCCCTTCCTGCGCATCTCGCGTCAGATGACCGAAGTCCTGATCGAGCATAAGGGCATGACCATGGCCCAGGCGGAGGCGCGCAGCATTGAATTGCTGGATCTGGTCGGCATTCCGGAAGCCAAGAAACGTTTCCGCATGTATCCGCACGAATTTTCCGGCGGTATGCGTCAGCGTGTCATGATTGCCATGTCTCTCCTTTGCGAGCCGGACCTGCTGATCGCAGATGAACCGACCACTGCTCTGGACGTCACTGTCCAGGCGCAGATCCTGACGTTGCTGCGCAAACTCAAAAACGAGTTGAACACGGCGATCGTGATGATCACCCATGACCTGGGCGTGGTGGCCGGTCTCTGCGACCGTGTAGTGGTGATGTATGGTGGCCGTGTGGCCGAAAGCGGCGATGTGCGGCAGGTCTTCTATGATCCGCAGCATCCCTATTCCACCGGCCTGCTGAACTCCATGCCGCGTGTGGATGAGGAAAGCCACAGCAAGCTGAACGCCATTCCCGGCCAGCCGCCCAACCTGCAGCGCCTGCCCAAAGGCTGTGCCTTCCAGGACCGCTGTCCGCACAGGATGGATCGCTGCGTTGCAGAGCTTCCGCCCCTGCGGGACATTGGCGACAACCGAAAGAAAGCCTGCCATCTGGATGGCCTAATGGAGGCAAAGTCATGAGTGACAGCATACTCAGCATCAATGACCTGAAAGTCCATTTCCCGATCCCGCAGAAAGGTCTGTTCAGTGGCGATATCCCGCTGAAGGCCGTCGATGGCGTTTCCTTTGAAATCAAGGCTGGGGAAACACTGGGCATTGTGGGGGAATCCGGCTGCGGCAAATCCACGCTGGGCCGGGCAATCCTGCAACTGATCCCACCGACGGACGGGCGCGTGGTCTGGATGGGAGAGGACATTACCGGCCTTTCACCGTCGAAAATGCGGCCTCTCCGCCAGGACCTGCAGATCATCTTTCAGGACCCGCTGGCCAGTCTGAACCCGCGTATGACAATCGGGGAAATCATTGGTGAGCCCCTGCGGACATTCTTCCCGAAAATGTCCGCGGAGGAACGACGCGAGAAGGTTCGCGACATGATGGACCGGGTCGGCCTGCTGCCCCGGATGATCAACCGCTATCCGCATGAATTCTCCGGCGGTCAGTGCCAGCGTATCGGCATTGCCCGGGCGATGATCCTGCGGCCCAAGGTGATCGTCTGTGACGAGCCGGTCTCGGCCCTCGATGTGTCGATTCAGGCGCAGATCATCAACCTTCTGCAGGACCTGCAAAAGGAATTCGGGCTGTCACTGCTGTTCATCAGCCACGACCTGAGCGTGGTGCGGCATATCAGCCACAGGATCATGGTGCTTTATCTGGGCCGCGTCATGGAAATCGCCACGCGCGATTCGCTTTATGACAGCCCACGCCATCCCTATACCCAGGCCCTGATTTCGGCCGTGCCGATCCCGGACCCGGACAAGGAAATGGCAAAGCAGCATATCGTGCTGGAGGGTGACCTTCCCTCACCCATGGCACCGCCGTCGGGATGCGTGTTCCGCACACGTTGTCCCTATGCAACGGCGGACTGCGCAAAGACGGTTCCACAACTGGATGCCGTCAGCGGCGAACATGAGGTGGCCTGCCATCACTGGCAGACCATCACACCGCCAAAGCTTTGACCTGCAACCAGAAAGCCCGGCCTTCGCGCCGGGCTTTTTTTGCCGGGAGGAACGCCAAGCCTCAATCCTCCTTCAACAACTCGAAATGCGGCAGGTCACGAAACCGCTCGTCCTTTTCCTGGTAATCCTTGTCCCAGTCTCCTCCCCAACGCAGGCGGTGACTGATCTCGCCGTTGCTGTAGAGCACATCGGCCACGCCCTGGAGGTAACCTGCCAGAACACGAAAGCGATTCTGGTCGTCCCAGTCGATGGGATAGGGCGCCAGGTCAACCGCCTCCGACGGGTCTGTGTTGTGGCGGCTTTGGGGCCATTTCAATTGGCTTTTCCCTTCCTCAAAGGCCTTATTCTGGTCTTCCTTGCTGCGATGCCCGCAGAGAATGGAAAAATCGGGCCCATGCTCGATGGCGTGATTCATGACGGTTTGCAGATCCTTGTGACAGGTCGCCAGACGCCCCGCACTCGTCGTCCCGAAATGTGGCATGGCCACTCTCCCCATTTTTATTAGCTTTCTATTTAAATTCTAAGCCAACCAAATGGGAAAGTGAATAGCAGTGCGCTTCGTAAAGCCGACCACACAAAGTGCGATATATTTAGCGTCTCGTATTGCCAACAACACCATATATGGTATCTTAAAGACTATAGGCACACGCTGGGCCGCTTTAAGAGTGCTTGGCAGGAGGGCCGGTTTTTGCCAATATAGGGACGCTGTCCCGTTTTACCCTGGCAGACATAATGAATTGAGAAACACGCGGTCCAAAACCGCGCGAAGAAATAAGGTGTGCCATGTCGCTTCTTGACGCTCGTCCAGTCTACAAACCCTTCAACTACCCCTGGGCTTATGAGGCCTGGCTGACCCAGCAGCGCATCCACTGGCTGCCGGAGGAAGTGCCGCTGGCCGATGATGTGAAAGACTGGCACAAGTCGCTGACCGAGCCGGAACGCAACCTGCTGAGCCAGATCTTCCGCTTCTTCACGCAGGCCGATGTGGAAGTGAACAACTGCTATATGCGTCATTACACCCGCGTCTTCAAACCGACCGAGGTGCAGATGATGCTGGCGGCTTTCTCCGCCATGGAAACGGTCCACATCGCCGCCTACAGCCATCTGCTGGACACCATCGGCATGCCCGAGACCGAGTATGAAGCCTTCATGAAATACAAGGAAATGAAGGACAAATACGATTATATGCAGGTCTGGGGTGTTGAGACCAAGGAAGACATTGCAAAGACGTTGGCCGTTTTCGGCGCTTTCACCGAGGGTCTGCAGCTTTTCGCATCCTTTGCAATGCTGATGAACTTCCCGCGCTTCAACAAGATGAAGGGCATGGGCCAGATCGTATCCTGGTCGGTGCGCGATGAAACGCTGCACACGCTGTCCATCATCAAACTGTTCCGTACCTTCGTTTCCGAGAACCCGGAAGTCTGGACGGATGAGCTGCAGAAAGACCTCTACAAGGCCTGCAACACGATCGTCGAACATGAGGATGCCTTCATCGACCTCGCCTTTGAAATGGGTGCGGTCGAGGGCCTGACCGGCGACGAAGTGAAACAATATATCCGCTATATCGCGGACCGTCGCCTGACCCAGTTGGGCCTGCAGCCAATGTATCACGTGGAGAAAAACCCGCTGCGCTGGATGGACGAGATGCTCAACGGTGTGGAACACACCAACTTTTTCGAAAACCGCTCGACGGAATATTCCCGCGCCTCAACCCAGGGATCATGGGAGGAAGCTTTCGAGTAAACGAAAGCTCCAATCAGCAAAAACCCCCGCCGCCCTGCGACGGGGGTTTTTCTTTGCTCCCGTGTCCTGCACCGCGGCCCCGTCCAGCGCGCCCATGCCTTGCCCTCAAAAAGGGATACAATCAGCGTCCAACCCTCTGAAAATCGGGACAATATAGCCGTTACACGGCGATTTTTCCTCTGCTACTGTCGGGCCTTCCAGCCCAAAGCCCTGCGGAGAATCATACCCATGACCGATATCGCCATTCTCACCTTCGACGGGTTCAATGAACTGGACAGCTTCATCGCCTCGGCTCTGCTTAACCGGGTCAAAGGAGGTGGCTGGAAGGCCCATATCGTCACCCCGACCGAAACCGTGACCTCTATGAATGGCGCTGTCGTCACAGGACAAAAGCCGCTTTCTTTTGCCAATGATGCCGATGTTGTCCTGTTCGGCAGCGGCATGAAGACGCGCAGCCTCATTGACGATGCCGACCTGATGGGACAGTTGGACCTGGACCCGCGGCGCCAGTTGATCGGCTCCCAATGCTCCGGAGCGCTCTGGCTGCATCGCCTGGGCCTGTGGGACGGGCCGATTGTCACTGACACCATGACCCGCCCCTTGCTGGAAGAACTTGGTTGCCCGGTGGCGGACAGCCCCTTCATTGCACAGGATACAGTTGCCGCCGCCGGCGGCTGTCTAGCCTCCCATTATCTGGCGGCCTGGGTCATCGCCCGACTTCGTGGCTGGGAAGAGGCCGAGGCCATCGTCCATTACGTCGCCCCCGTCGGCCAGAAGGACGACTGGGTCGCACGTGCCAAGGCGACCCTCGCTCCGTTCGTCTAGATATGGTTCAGACCGTTAAGCACGCGCAATTTGCTCCAGGCCTCGTCGGAATTAACGTAACAGCCTTTCAGCTTGCGCCGCCCGCTGTTGGGGTCGAACGCCGCCCTGCCATGCAGGACCCGGCGATTATGGAAGGCCATCACATCGCCAGCATCCAACCGGAACCGGATTTCAAAGGCCGGATCGCGCAGCACGGCGGTAAAGGCGCGCAGCGCCGCATAGACCGCCTCCATCCGCTCATAAGGCACATCCAGCGGATCGGTCAGCGCCACATGGTATCGTACCTCCTGATACTCCCCGTCCGGGCCCAGGCGGATTGTCGGCGTCTTCCAGCGTAGATCGTAATCCTTGTCTACAAAACGGAACGGCAGGGCCGTTTCTGTCAGCAGCCTCCAGGATGCCGGATCGCGCCGCCGCAACTCTTCTGCCACCGCGAAACCATCCACCAGCAGGCTTTCACCGCCCGAGGCCTCGTTCACAATGCAATGCAGGAATTGAAATCCCGGCGGCTGTTCGAGGTCGCAGAGGTCCGTATGCGCCTTCAGTTCCAGTGCGGTATAGGCCACATTGTTGGGATCGGGCTTGGATTCAACCGAGAAGTCCACGCCGTAATTTGTCCGCCGTAGGAAATCCACACGTTCCGCCAGCCTTTCAACCATGCCCTCTTCGCAGGTCAGGTTCTTCACGATTACAAAGCCCAGTTCCGCCTGCAGCTCCAGAAAGCGGCGCAACCCCTCTTCCGTTTCCAGAATATCGACAGCCTCAATTGTCGGCATGTCCTCCAGTATATCGAGCCCCCAAAACCGTGTAGTTGCATCCTTGCGACAAGCACCGGAATAGGCATGATCCTGCAACCAGGCCGCCTCAAAAATGGATTCATGCCCGTCGGGCCAGCACAAGCGCAGCGCACCTGCCTGTATCTCCATCTCCAAGGGCTGAATATCTGGATCGATGGCATAGGTATCCAGCGTTCGCTCCCACGTCTGCGGGTGCAGACAGGCCGGGCAGCGGCAATTGTCCCGCAGCCAGAAGTAATGGAAGTCACTGTTGGAGCCATCCCCCCAGTCAATCCGCAGGTCCCGCTCTCTTTCCATCAAACAGGAAATCGCTGTCGCCTTCATCGCTTTACACCTCGCCGAAGCCTATATCCCTTTCCCGACAGATACGCCTATCTCGGCCGTGATAAAATTGAGGAAAATTCACCGGTTGGTTAGTCCTTCTCGCCAAAAGACTTTGCCTGAGAACCGATGGTGACAAACAAGACGGGCGGCGTTATATCATCCCCATCATGGAAAAATTCAAATACACGCAGGGGTCCATTCCCCTTTTAATTTCCGTTCCCCATTCGGGCGTTCACATCCCTTCCGACATTGCGGCGCGCATGACGCCGCAGGCGCTGACCACGCCAGACACGGACTGGCATGTGGACAAGCTTTACGATTTCGCCGAAGGGCTGGGCGCACATATACTCGTCGCCACCCATTCGCGTTTCGTGGTGGACCTGAACCGCCCGGCAACGGATGAAAACCTGTATCCGGGCCAGAACACCACCGGCCTATGCCCCGTCGATACCTTCGATGAAGAACCGGTCTACAAGTCGGATGACGATCAGCCCGATGCAGAGGAAACCGCACGGCGCGTGGAAAGCTATTGGCGGCCCTATCATGACAAGCTGGCCGAAACGCTGGCAACCATTAAGGCACAGTTTGGCTATGCCCTGCTTTGGGATGCGCATTCGATCCGCTCAGAGGTGCCGCGCTTTTTCGAAGGTCGCCTGCCCGATCTGAATCTGGGTACCGCCAACGGCAAAAGCTGTGCGCCGCAACTGGCCCAGGCCCTGCAAGACGTCGCCGAACGGGCCGACGGCTATACCGCCGCGCTGAACGGGCGTTTCAAGGGCGGTTACATCACCCGCGCCTACGGCAAGCCGGACGACAATATCCACGCAGTGCAGCTGGAACAGTCGCAGATCACCTATATGGATGAGGAACCGCCCTTCGGTTATCGCCCTGATCTCGCCGATCAGGTCAAACCGGTGCTGCAGCAGTTGATTGAGGCAACCGCCGCCTTTAAACCGTAACGGATAGACATTATCTGTGCGGGACCGCTTCGGTTCGGCAGGTTTACAAGGGGTGGATGATCATGGATGGGTTATTGATGCTGGCGGTTGACCCGGCTGCCTGGGTGGCGCTTGTGACATTGATCGTCATGGAAGTGGTCCTTGGCATCGACAATCTGATCTTTATCTCCATCCTGACCAACCGCCTGCCCGCCGCTCAACAGGTTCCGGCCCGTCGGCTCGGCATCGGTCTGGCGTTGATCCTGCGTCTTGGCCTGCTCAGCATCATCGCCTGGATTGTTCAGCTTACCACTCCGGTCTTTGTCCTCTTCGATCATGGGTTTTCCTGGCGCGATCTGATTTTGATGGCGGGCGGACTGTTCCTTGTCTGGAAGGCAACAACAGAGATCCATCATAATGTGGACCCAACGCCGGAAGAGAAAAAAAGCACCTCGAAAGGGCTGGGCTTTGGTGCCGCGATCATTCAGATTCTTCTTCTGGACCTTGTCTTCTCACTGGACAGCATCATCACCGCCGTCGGCATGACACCCCATGTACCGATCATGGTGGTCGCAGTGATCGTGGCGGTCAGCGCCATGCTTCTGGCAGCCACACCTCTGTCCAATTTCATTGCCCGCAACCCGACTATTGTCATGCTGGCGCTGGGCTTTCTGCTGATGATCGGCATGACATTGATTGCCGAGGCCTTCGGCGTTCATGTGCCCAAGGGTTATATGTATGCGGCCATGGCCTTCTCCGCGCTTGTGGAAGGTCTCAATATGCTGGCGCGCCGCGCACGGGCCGGACGTTGAACGGGACTGAACCGTCCGAATGAATGTAACAGCAACGGCCACCATCAGAGGTTTTTCTTAACATTCCGGGCCATCGCCTTTATGTTGAACGTGAGGGGCTTTGAACAGACAGGTATGTTTTGACCGAACTGAATGTTGAGAGCTGGGACCAGCGGCTGCAAAAGCTTTACCTTTACTGGCGCTCTATTCATCGCGAGGATGGACGCCTGCCCCGTCGGCAGGAATTCGATCCCTTGGCGATATTCGACATTCTGCCCTATATCTGGATGGTCGATATTCACCGCAATCCGCTGCGCTTCAAATTCCGCCTGATGGGAACGGAAAACGTCAATGCCATGGGCTGGGATGTGACCGGTAAATGGATAGACGAAGCCTATCCCTCCTTCCATGAAGGCGTGGAAGGCTATGCTGACTATGTTTCATTAGCCAAGGAAAAACTGCCCAGCTACCGCAAGGGCCCTGCGCATTATCATGTGCCGGAATATAAGCATATCGAACGGATCATGTTGCCTATGGTCGATGACGACGACCGTTGTAACCTGATCGTCGCCGCCACCGTCTATCGCTGATCCGGCAACATCCTATCGTACAACGTGACCGGCGTGAACAACCCCTGCGCAGGGGTTATGGCCGAAGCGATAGGCGAGTTCCGCCGGTTCTTCCACATCCCAAAGCACAAAATCCGCCTGCTTGCCGACTGTCAGCGTACCCACATGGTCGCCCAGGCCCAGGGCTTTGGCACCGTTCCGGGTGATCCCGGCCAGTGCGTCTTCCGGCGTCATGCGGAAGAGTGTGCAGGCCATGTTCAGCATCAACAGCAGGCTGGTAACCGGCGAGGAACCGGGATTGCTGTCGGTGGCAAGCGCGATATCCACGCCGTGCTCGCGGAAAGCCTCCATCGGCGGGAACTTGGTTTCGCGCAGGAAGTAGAAAGCCCCCGGCAGCAGGACGGCCACCGTGCCAGCCTTGCCCATTGCCTTTGCGGCATCTTCGTTGGTGTATTCCAGATGATCGGCCGACAGCGCGTGATATTTGGCAGCGAGGCCCGCGCCATTCAGGTCGGAAAGCTGGTCTGCATGCAGTTTGACAGGGATGCCATAGCGGGCAGCCGCCTGGAACAGCTTTTCCGTCTGTTCCGGTGAGAAGGCAATCCCCTCGCAGAAGGCATCCACCGCATCGGCCAGCCCCTCCTCCGCCGCCGCAGGCAGCATCTCGGAACAGACCAGATCGATATAGTCGTCCGCACGATCCTTATATTCCGGCGGCAGGGCATGCGCACCAAGGAAGGTCGTCTTGACCGTCACGGCATGCTGTTCACCCAAACGCCGCGCCACGCGCAACATCTTCAACTCGGTTTCGGTATCCAGCCCGTAGCCGGATTTGATCTCAACCGTCGTCACGCCCTCACTCAGCAATTGCTCCAGACGGATGGAGGCACTCTCCAACAACTCTTCTTCCAAGGCCGCGCGGGTCGCTTTCACCGTGGAGATGATACCACCGCCCGCCTTGGCGATTTCCTCGTAAGACGCCCCCTCCAGACGCAGTTCAAACTCCCGCGCGCGATTACCGCCATAGACCAGATGGGTGTGACAATCCACCAGGCCCGGCGTGATCCAGCGCCCGCGAGCATCACGCACATGGGTAGCCAGGGTTTCCGGCTTGCCCGGCAGGTGTTTCATCCGCCCGACCCAGGCGATCCGGTCGCCTTCGACGGCAATCGCCCCATCACGGATCGCGCCATAGGGCTGACGCCCCGGCTCTTCCGGGTCCATGGTGGCGATATGCGCGTTGGTCCAAAGCGTGTCCCACATCTGACTTACTCCAATCTGATCCTGACGGCGGAATCTAACTTGTATATACAAGCTAGATTAGTCATACTGGCCGGGAAATTCAAAGGGTAATCCTGCCTGGAAGATGTTATTTTTCCGGCGGGCAGTGTAACAGGAATCAAAGCGCCATGACCAATCGCCTTTACGCCAAAACCGCCCTCCTTGCCGATGGCTGGGCCCGGGATGTATTGCTGGAATGGGATGCACGGGGCAGGCTTACCAATGTCTCGAAAAACACTGCCGCTGACGATCTTGCCAATGTCGATCAGGCCACAGGGCCGGTCATTCCCGGCATGAGCAACCTGCATTCCCATGCCTTCCAACGCGCCATGGCGGGCCTGGCGGAACGGATGGGCGACCCCCGCGACAGTTTCTGGACCTGGCGCGAAGTCATGTATTCCTTCCTGGCGCGGATCACCCCCGATGATGCCCACGCCATTGCGGCACAGCTTTACATGGAATGCCTGAAACGCGGCTATACGGCGATTGGCGAATTTCATTACCTGCACCACGCCCCGGGCGGCGCGCATTACGACGACATCGCGGAAATGTCGAAACAGGTTGTGGGCGCTGCGACGGAAATCGGGCTGGGCATCACCCATCTGCCAGTGCTTTATGCCTTTGGCGGTTTCGGTGAGCAGCCGCTGGGTGAGGCGCAGCAACGCTTTAAGAACGATGCGGACGGTATCCTCGAAATCATTCAGGCCACCAGCCGCGCCTTTGCCGACAATCCCGACGTGCGGGTTGGTCTGGCGCCGCACAGCCTGCGGGCGGTGAACAAGGCCATGCTGGTCAAGGCCGTTAGCGGCCTGCATGGCATGACGGACGATGCGCCGGTCCATATCCACATTGCCGAACAGATCAAGGAAGTGGACGACTGCATCACCTGGTCCGGCAGCCGCCCGGTGGACTGGCTTTACGATCATATGGATGTGGATGCGCGCTGGTGCCTCATCCATGCAACCCATCTGACAGACGGTGAATGCGACCGGATTGCTGCCTCCAAGGCCGTTGCGGGCATCTGCCCGACCACCGAAGGCAATCTGGGCGATGGCCTGTTCCCCATGCTGCGCTTTCGGGAAAAACAAGGTGTCTGGGGCGTTGGCTCCGACAGCCATGTCAGCCAATGCCCGGTGGAAGAGCTGCGCTTGCTGGAATATGGACAACGCCTGTTACACCGGCGCCGCAACCTGATCGCCAGTGAGGAGCGCGCCTCAGTGGGAGCGACCCTTTGGGGCGAAGCCGCCCTGGGCGGGGCACAGGCCCTGGGCCGCGAGGCGGGCGAACTGGCCGTCGGCAAGCGGGCCGATCTGGTCGTTCTAAACGGCGACCATGTAAACCTGGCAGGCCGTGAGGGCGACACCATCCTTGACGCCCTGGTCTTTGCCGGAAATGAATGCCTGGTTCGTGACGTTATGGTCGGCGGAAACTGGCGCATCCGGGCGGGACATCACACCCAGGAGGATGCTATCCGCGATCGCTATAAATCAACTTTGGCAAAGCTGCTGGCTGAATGACAGATACACGCACCATCGACATCCGCCCCACCCGTGAGGCCGACCTGGCCCCACTGCGCGCCCTGATCGTGGAGACATGGCACGCAACCTATGACGCGACCATGGGCGCGGACCGCGTCACGGCAATCACCAACGATTGGCATAGTCTTGAGCGATTGACCCGTGAGATTGAGCACCCGAAAGCCATCAGCCTGATTGCCACTGAGGGCGACAGGCTCCTTGGGCATGTTCTGCTTACAAACCTGGGCCAACAGGACGTGCAACTCGCCCGGCTTTACGTCAACCCAACCGCACAACACGGCGGAATCGGCACCAGCCTGCTTAACGCCACGTTGAACCAGACTGATGGGGCAACATCGATGTCACTGGAAGTAGAAGAAGCCAATAGCAAGGCCCGAGACTTTTATGCCAAGCATGGTTTCAAGCAGATCGAACGCCACTCCAATTGCGGTGATCAGGACGGAATCCCGACGTTGATCCTCAGGAAATTTCTTTCGCTTTAGCCCTCGCCTTCCATCGGCGGGACCAGAAGCTGTGGGTCGATGCGTTTGTTGAACCAGTTGATGCGCCAATCCAGATGCGGGCCGGTTGCACGCCCCGTGGCACCGACGGTACCGATCGGCTCCCCTTTCTTCACGAACTGACCTTCCTTCACCAGGATCGACTTCATATGCAGGAAGCCGGACTGAACCCCATGCCCGTGGTCCAGCAGCAATGTGCCACCGGAAAAATACATGTCCGGATAGGCGAGCGAGACGATACCCGACGCGGGCGCGATCACCGTTGATCCCTCCGGTGCGGCGATATCGACACCGTAATGAGGCTGGCGCGGCTGGCCGTTCAGGATACGCTGACTGCCATAGACGCCGGAAATCGGCCCATGTGCAGGCCAGATGAAGCCCTCGGCAAACCAGGTTTCCGGCGTATCGCGGTCGCGCGCCTTGCGCACCAATGCACCTTCCTTGTGGATACGGTCGAGGACCTCTTTCGGCGGTGTCACCTTTTTCTGGTCCAGGCCGTCGATCCGTTGAATTTTGAAGTCACGGTCCTTGATATGCAGGACACGCTTTTCCGTCTGACCATCCGGGTAGGTCACCGTCAGCGCCATTTCCGCCGGATCATCCCGGTGAAAGCCGATAACGAAAACCCCATCTTCGGAGACCAGCACATCACGTCCGGCGAAATGCACCTTGCTTCCCGGTTCGATATGACCGACCGCCAAACCGCCCTGGGCGATCGGGCCATCAAGTGTAAACCGGCTTTCCGCCGCCCGGACCGGCATCGACAGGATGGCCGTGAGGAATGCAAAGATCAGCAGCCAGTTTTTCACAACAGTTCCCCTTGTCGGTCGTCGGATTTAGGTTTCGGTTTCTTTGCCTCCGCCTTTTTAGGCTCGGCCTGCTTCTTCTCGGGGCGTTTCGGTTGCGGCTGGCGCTTGGCTGTTACGGCGGAGGCAAAGCTTTCCACGCCGACCATCGCATCCACATCGCCATCCTGGAATTTGATACTGATGGAATCGCCATATTCCAGGGCTTCGGCCTTGCTGACCAACTTGCCTTCGTCATCCTGAACCACGGCATAGCCACGGCTCAACACACTGCGATAGGACAGGTTTTCCAATCGGAAGCCCATTTGCTCCAGCCGGTCAGTACGATCCTGCAGCAGACGTGTGCCCGCCGCCTCCAACCGTTCGCCCAGACGGGAATGCTCATATCGCGCTTCTGATCGCTGTCGGCTCTGGTTCAACGCAAGGCCAAGACGATCCGCCAGACCGGCCAACCGTTCTGCCTTGAAATCCAGCACCTCACGCGGGCTGCGCAGGCGGGACCCGGCCAAGGCCAGACGCTGACTGCGTTCTTTGAAACCGCTTTGCCAGCCCAGGGCGAGGCGTTCAGTGAAATCATCCAGACGCTGGCTTGCCACCTGCAACAGGCTGTCCGGGCGCGGCAGCCCCCGGCCCAGACCTTCCACGTCGCGGGCATGACTTTGCAACTGTCTTGTCATCGCGCCCAGCGCCCGCCGATCCAGATCCCGCACCATGGCGATCAGGTCGGTCCGCACCGGCACCGCCATTTCGGCCGCCGCCGTCGGTGTGGGCGCCCGCCGGTCGGCGGCATAGTCGATCAATGTGGTATCGGTTTCATGGCCCACGGCGGAAATCAGCGGAATCTCGCTATTGGCCGCGGCACGCACCACGATTTCCTCGTTGAACGCCCAGAGGTCTTCCAGGCTGCCGCCGCCGCGCGCCACGATCAGCACATCGGGCCGCGGCACCGGGCCGCCCGAAGGCAGGGCATTAAATCCTTCAATGGCACGGGCCACCTGTTCCGCCGCTGCGTCGCCCTGAACCACCACGGGCCAGAGCAGCACATGGCGTGGGAAACGGTCCGCCAGGCGGTGCATGATATCGCGGATCACCGCCCCCGTCGGCGATGTCACCACCCCGATCACCTCCGGCAGGAAGGGGATATCGCGCTTGCGTTCCGGTGCGAACAGGCCTTCGGCTGCCAGCTTGCGCTTCCGCTCTTCCAACAGCTTCAACAGCGCGCCCTCGCCTGCCAGTTCCATACTTTCAATGACAATCTGGTATTTCGACCGGCCGGGATAGGTTGTCAGCTTGCCGGTGACGACCACTTCCAGCCCATCTTCCGGATTGACCGACAGTTTGGACGCCGTACCGCGCCAACAGACGCCATCAATGACCGAATCAGTGTCCTTCAGCGCCATATACATATGGCCCGAGGCCGCCCGTTTGAATCCGGAAATCTCGCCGCGCACACGCACATAGGAAAAGGCGTCTTCCACCGTGCGTTTAAGGGCAAGGCTCAACTCCGTAACGGAGAGTTCCGGCAGGTTGGACTGACGTGGTTTTTCGGGTTGGCTGAATAAGTCACTCATGGCCGGCATTTTAGTGGTGTCGTCCACCCGGGCCAAACAGAAACCCAAAAAAAATTCAAAACACCCCTTGTGATTATATCGCGCACGATACATATTGAATGTCATGGAAGACAGAAACGACATATCCACCAAGCTGAAGGCCGCACAACGCAATCCGTTAGCCCTGGATTCACAGCTATGCTTTTCGCTCTATTCGACGATGCATGCCTTCAACAAAGTGTATCGCCGGGTCCTGAAGGAATTGGACCTGACCTATCCGCAGTATCTGGTCATGCTGGTTCTGTGGGAGCAGGATGAAATACGGGTCTCCGAGGTTTGCGATCGCCTTCAACTGGAGACTACGACAGTAACCCCGCTCCTGAAACGGCTGGAGGCTCGCGGACTGCTTCAACGGGAGCGATCCCGCGAAGACGAACGCCAGGTCATCATCACCCTGACCGGGACAGGGCGCGCCATGAAGGACAAGGCAAAACACGTCCCGCTTTGCATGGCAGAAATGGTAGATTGTTCGCTCGACGAAATGGTGGAATTGCAGGACCGCCTCGCCGAATTACGAAACAGCCTGAAACGAAACCTCTAACCCTCTGACAGCACCGCCCCATCAGAAGGCAGTGCATAAGGGGATATAAGGTTACAAATTTTAACTAGTTATATCGTGCACGATATTATCGTTATCGATATTTAAACGGGCAACAGCCCAACAACCCAAGGAGAAGACCAATGTCTGTTGAAAACGTACTCTACAAAACCAGCATGCAATCCAGTGGTGGCCGCGAAGGCAGTTCGAAAGCCGCCGACGGCAGCCTCGAACTGACCCTTTCCACCCCGAAGGAACTGGGCGGGGCCGGTGGCAACGGCACCAACCCGGAACAGTTGTTCGCGGCCGGCTACAGCGCCTGTTTCCTCGGTGCGATGAAATTCGTCGCCGGGCGGGACAAGCTGCCGATTTCAAGCGAAACCTCTGTCTCCGCGACGGTTGGCATCGGGCCGATCCCCACCGGCTTTGGCATCGAGGTGGATCTGGTTGTCGATGTGCCGGGCGTCGACCGCGACCAGGCGCAGGAACTCATCAACCGCGCCCATATCGTCTGCCCCTATTCCAATGCAACGCAGGGCAATATCGACGTCCGCCTTTCGCTTGCCTGATGCGGCCCCAAGGGGGAGGGGCAATCCTCCCCCTTTTTCCTTCCCGCCTCCCCTGCCTGACAATCCAGCAAACATAACGACAGCGTGGCTCGTCATTTCGGAAAAGCCATGCTAAAACCCGGCACAGATTTCGGGCGCACAGCCCTGGCATTCACCCAAACAGGAATCCATTCCGGGAGAAACACTTCATGAAGGTCTTGGTGGTCGGCTCCGGTGGCCGTGAACATGCACTTTGCTGGTCCCTGGCATCCTCGCCGCTTTGCGACAAACTTTACTGCGCGCCGGGCAATGCGGGCATCGCCGATGTGGCGGAATGCGTGGCAATCAAGGCAGAAGATGTGGACGCCATCGTCGCCTTTGCGAAAGACAAGTCCATCGACCTGGTGGTGATCGGCCCGGAAGCACCGCTGGTACTGGGCCTCGCCGACAAGCTGGCCGACGCCAATATCCGGGCCTTTGGTCCCAGTGCAGCCGCTGCGGAACTGGAAGGGTCAAAAGGCTTCATGAAGGATATCTGTGCTAAATACGGCATCCCGACGGCGGCATACGCCCGCTTCACCAACGCGGAAAGCGCCAAGGCCTATATCCGTGAACAGGGTGCCCCCATCGTGGTGAAGACCGACGGTCTGGCTGCTGGCAAGGGCGTTACCGTTGCGCAGACCCTGGACGAGGCCCTGAACGCCGTTGACGACGCCATGCTGAACGGCGTCTTCGGCGATGCCGGGGCGGAAGTCGTGGTTGAGGAATTCATGGCGGGCGAAGAACTGTCCTTCTTCGCCTTCAGCGACGGCAAGAGCGTTCTGCCGCTGGCCTCCGCCCAGGACCACAAGGCGGTTTACGACGGCGACAAAGGCCCCAATACGGGCGGCATGGGGGCCTATTCCCCGGCACCGGTCTGCACCCCGGAAATCGAACAGCAGGTGATCGACCGTTGCATCCAGCCGCTGATCGACGGTATGGCCAAGGAAGGCAAACCCTATCGCGGGGTGCTGTTCTGCGGACTTATGATCGATGAGACCGGCCCGCGCGTCGTGGAATACAATGTCCGCTTCGGCGATCCGGAATGCCAGGTCCTGATGATGCGGTTGAAATCCGACCTGCTGCCGGTCCTGGTTGCGGCCTGCGATGATGTTCTCGACACGGTCGACCTGCGCTGGCACGATCAGGCGGCGTTGACTGTCGTCATGGCGGCCAAAGGATATCCCGGCTCTTACGAAAAAAACACGGTGATCGAGAATGTAGAGGCCGCCGGCGCGGATGACGATGTCACCATCTTCCACGCGGGAACCGCGCGCGCCGATGACGGCAGCCTGCGTGCCACCGGCGGCCGTGTACTGAATGTCACCGCCCGTGGCGACACTGTCACCGCGGCCCAGGCCCGTGCCTATGAGGCCGTGGACAAGATTTCCTGGGAACAGGGATTCTGCCGCCGCGACATCGGCTGGCGCGCCGTTGAACGGGAACAGCAGAAATAAGACCGATGGACGCGGAAACCAGCATCTTCTCAGCCCACTTCCTGCGCGAAAACGCCTGGATTTTGGTTCTGGCCGCTATGCTGGTTGTCGTCTCCGTCCGCTTTGCATCCGGCAAATTCCGTACGGACCGCCGAAAAGACAAAGCCGCCGGACAGGGCAACCGCTACGACCCCGACAGCCTGCCTGACCTGTCTCCCAAAATCCGAAAATTACGCATTCAGGGCATCTTGGCTGGACTGATCGTGGTCCTGACATTTATTCTGGTTGCCATCCTGAGCCATTTTGCTTCCTAACCATAAATAACGCTGATAATGGAGCCCTCCATGGACACCGAATCCCTGCTTCACGACCTGATCGAAAAAGCCCTGAAAAAGGGTGCGGACGCAGCGGATGCGGTTGCGGCCACCGCCACCTCCATCGCCCATGCACAGCGCCTGGGCAAAATGGAAAAGCTGGAGCGGTCGGAAGCCCATGACATGGGATTGCGTGTCATCATCGGCAAACGCCAGGCCGTCGTCTCCTCCAACGACTGGAAAGCCGATGCCCTGGACCAGTTGGTAGACCAGGCCATCGCCATGGCGAAGGTTGTCCCGGAAGATCCTCATATCGGCCTGGCCGATCCTGACCAGATTTTCAAAGGCCCCTTCAAGGACCTGGATCTCTATGACGAAGTGGAGCCCAGCGCGGAAACTCTGATCGAACGCGCCAAGGCGGCAGAGGATGCGGCCCTTGGCGTTGAAGGCATCACCAATTCGGAAGGCGCTGAGGCGGACTGGAGCCGCTGGGACATTCGCCTCGCGGCCAGCAACGGTTTTTCCGGTGGCTACCAGAATTCCCGCCATGGGGTCGGCGTCTCCGTCCTCGCTGGCGAAGGCACCGGCATGGAAAGCGACTATGACTTCCATTCCACCGTCCACGGCGAAGACCTGGAAGACCCGGTCCAGGTCGGCCTGCGTGCGGCCCGCAAGGCCGTTGAAAAGCTGAACCCGAAAAAGGGCGCCACCGGTCAGTTCCCGATTATCTTCGACCCGCGTGTCGCCAATTCGATCCCCCGTCATCTGGCGGGCGCAATCAATGGCGCAAGCGTTGCCCGCGGCACCAGTTTCCTGAAAGACAAACTGCATCAACAGGTCATGTCTTCCGGCATTACCATTGTGGAAGACCCGCACCGCATTCGCGGTCTCGCCTCCAAGCCCTTCGACGCGGAAGGTCTTAAAAACTACGCCAAGAATCTGGTGGACGAAGGCAACCTCACGACCTGGGTTCTGGACCTGCGCACGGCCCGCCAGTTGGGCATGGAAAGCACAGGTAACGCCAGTCGCGGCGCGGGTTCCCCGCCGTCGCCGTCGATCACCAACCTCTATATCGAGGCCGGTGCGATCACGCCGCATGAAATGATCAGCGATATCAAAACCGGTTTTTATGTGACCAGCCTGATGGGCCAGGGCGTGAACGGCATCACTGGCGATTACAGCCGTGGCGCCTCCGGTTTCTGGATCGAAAACGGCGAATTTGCCTATCCCGTCAACGAGATGACCATTGCGGGCAACCTCAAAGACATGTTCATGCATCTGACCGCTGCCAACGACCTGGAATTCCGCTATGGCACCAACGCGCCGACCTTGCGGATCGATGGCATGACCATCGCGGGCATGTAGTCCATGAATGCGCCCAGCCATGTCGGCCCCGCCGGTCGCCCCCGTGCACGCGGCCTTGGCCTGCCCTTTACTGAAAGCTGCGGCGTGAACAATGCCATCACCGATGTTGGCGGGATCGAGGTCGGCTATACGACCCTGATCAGCGGCAACGGCCCGCTGCAGGTTGGACAGGGGCCGGTGCGCACCGGCGTCACCGTCATCCATCCGCGTGGCAAGGAGCGGACTTTCGAACCGGTCTGGGCCGGATTTTCCAGTTTCAACGGCAATGGGGAGATGACAGGAACCCATTTCATCCAGGAAGCCGGACATTTCTGCGGCCCTGTCGCCATCACCAACACCCACAGCGTCGGGCTGGCCCATCACGGGCTGATCCGATGGATGACCAGCCGCAACGACTTCAACCCGGCCAAGCGCAGTTTCCTGCTGCCGGTCGCGGCGGAGACCTGCGACAGCCATCTGAATGATATCAACGGGCTTCATCTGACCGAGGCCCATGTGATTGATGCCGCCAACAACGCCACCGGCGGCCCGATCGAAGAGGGCAATGTGGGCGGCGGCACCGGCATGATTGCCTATGAGTTCAAGGGAGGAACCGGCACGGCATCCCGGATTGCCACCATCGCAGATGGACGTTCCTTCACCGTTGGCGCCCTGGTGCAGGCGAATTTTGGCCGACGCCCGGACCTCACGGTTTGCGGCGTACCCATCGGACAGGAACTGACCGAAAACCCGGCATTTGGTACGGGACGGGGCTCCATCATCGTGATCGTGGCAACCGACGCCCCGCTGATGCCGACGGCGCTGAACCGGCTGGCGCGTCGGGCGGGCCTGGGCATGGGCCGCACCGGGGCCTATGGCAGCGACGGATCAGGAGATATCTTCCTCGCCTTTTCCACCGGCAACAGTGTTAGCGATTGTGGCAACGATGCGGACCTGAAGGCGGACTATCTGCCACAGCAGGAGATGGACCCGCTATTCAAGGCAACCGTCGGCGCCGTGGAAGAAGCCATCATCAACGCCATGCTGGCCGCCGAAACCATGGTCGGCCGCGACGACAACACAGTTGTCGCCATGGATCATGGTGCTTTGCTGGATGTGATGAAACGCTATAACCGCGTGGCCTAGATCGCCTGGAAACAAAGAGCAATGCCGCAGGCCAGTTCCGGCTGGACCAGCAGCGATCCATCCGTGCGCCGGGAATAGGCAATGCCGTTTTCCTTGAAGACCTTGGCCGTGACGTCTGTGTCCTCTACCGCGATTGTCGCAACGGCAATCGCACCATTGCCGGTCCGCCCGTTCCAGACCAGCCCCGGATGCAGTTCCGTCAGACAGTCCTGACGACAGAAAACCAGCTTTCCGCCACCGGTTTCAACGATCAGCCGCCCCTCTGTACAATAGCAGTCATAGCCAAACAGACGCTCGTAGACCTCTGCCAGTGATCGCGGATCATCGTAGAGAATGGTATAGGCATGCACCGCCTTGGCGCCATTCGGATGGGTCATCCATTCGGGCCGCCAGACAAGGTCCGGCGTCAGATGCTGGCAGATGAAGGTGGACAGGCCGGGTGTCTTTTCCGGCGGCAGATGGACCAGCTTGAACCGGGGTATAACATCGCCCTCAGGCATTTCCAGGGCACGCCCCAGATCCTTGACCTCCTGCGGGTCAAAACCGGTTTCAACGAGATGATGCCGGGTGGTCTCGATATCATCGCTGCGTGGGATGATTTTAAGACCGCCCTCCCCGCCCTTGAGGAAGTCCTCCAGACCGGCCGTAAACTCCTTCGGGTCAACGATCCCGAGAAGCTCAATATAGTCCGGGCCGAACATGATGCAGTAGTTGGCCGTTCCCCAGCCAATATGCCGCCCGCGATAACTGGTGCAAAAGCCCAAGGCCTCATAGGCCTCGCGCGCGGCCTCCAGGTCATTTACGCCGATAATACTGTGATCAAGTCCGGCAATTGCCGTGTTCTGCATAATGCATTCTCGTCAGATGGCGGTAACACGCCGCCGCCGCGCATGATGGCGACGCTCCAGCGTGAAGACGGCCAGGGCAGCCCAGATAAAGCCGAAAGTAACAAGGTCGCCCTGACTTACCGGTTCACCATACAGAAAGGCCGCCAGCAAAAACAAGCCTGTCGGCGTCAGGTAAAACAGCATGCCGACGGTTGAAATCGGCAAACGCTTTGCCGCCGCCACATAACAGAACAGCGGGATGGCAGTTACAAAACCGGCGGCAACCAGGAAGAAATCCGTCTTGAAGCCAAGCTTCAGGAAGACGCCCAGCCCCTGATGTTCCAACCACAGAAGATACCCCAGCGCGACCGGCAGGGTCAGCAGGGTTTCCACAAACAGCCCGGGCACCGCATCCACCGGAACCAGTTTGCGCACCGCACCGTAGCTGCCGAAACTGAACGCCAGGATCAAACCGATCCACGGCACACTGCCATAAGCCCAGGCGGCGTAGGATACCCCGGCGATTGCCAGACCCACAGCCACCCACTGGCCCTTGCGTAAACGTTCACCGAATACCGTCAGGCCCGCCAGCACATTCACCAGGGGGTTCAGGTAGTAGCCCATGCTTGCCTGCAAAATCTGGTCATTGCTGACAGACCAGATATAAGTCCCCCAGTTCACACTGATCAGCGTGGTACTCAGGACTAGCAGCAGGACGGTCTTGGGTTGTTTCAGGGCGGAGAAAGTCCGCAGCAACTGCCCACGGAAAATCAGCACCAGCGCGCAGACGGGCACCGTCCACAAGGCACGATGGGCCAGCACCTGAAACGGATCGACATTGTCCAGTTCATGCCAATACAGCGGGAACAGGGCCCAGATGCCGAATGCCAGGAGGCCAAAAAGCAAACCTGTGGTTGCTTGCTTGTCGTCTGCAGTTACATTTGCGCTATCAGTCATACCTATGACTTGCGGCAGGATGTCGCGCCAGGCAAGCAGATAATGGCCGCTCAGTCCTGAATAGTCTTTGTCCCATCGGGACGTAATGCCGCAACCTCATCCAGCCCCAACAGGAACAAGGCGGCCTCCCCGTCGATATCGGCCGCCATCTGCGGCAACATGCGATAGGTTTTGACATTCTCCAGCCGCATCCCCGCCTTCCCGGCCTTGTCCAGGATTGCCTGCTGCTGATCGGCGATTGCCGCGCCTTGCGGCGCGCCGCTCAGCTCAATAAGAACAGACCGCATCCCGGCCTCCCCTTCCAGGTCATTGCAGGAGGTCAGCATGACCGGAAAAATGAGGACAACCAGCGTAACGCAGGTCTTTTTCCAATATGAAATCGACATAATCCGCCTCCTCACTGCGTAATCGCGGTCGTGCCGCTGTCGCCGCCGATCGCGCCATCGCCATCCCCCGGCAGCGTATCCCCGCCGATGCTGATCACGCCGGTCGGTTTCGGTTGTTTCTTTTTCATCGGTTCCGGTTTGGCCGGGACGGGCTTTTTCGGCGGCTCGGTCTTTTCGGCAACCGGCGGCTTTGGCGCATCCTCCACTATTTCCGGTTCAGGCTTTTCAACGACAGCATCCGAAGCATGCTTCAACTGCAACCTGGAAACCGCCACACCATTGGCCGGGTCGGTGATCACCTCACGGGATTTCAAGCGCTGCAAAAGCTGATTTATGTTCATCCGGGGATAGGCTTCCCGCATAAGCGCGACAGCCCCGGTGACATGCGGTGCCGCCATCGACGTCCCGTCAAGCTCCATATATCCGGTTTTGCCGGGGATACTGACGGATGACACGATGCCGACACCCGGTGCCAGGATATCCAGGTAGGACGCGCTGTTGCTGAACGCCGCCACGGCACCATGTTTATCGATCGCGCCAACACTGAAAGCACTTCCGGCGCAGGCGGGTGACGGCAGGCCATTCTTATGCCCCTCATTGCCCGACGCGATCACAAGAGCCGACCCACGGCTCAGGAAAAGCCGGGAAGCCACTTCATAAATACTGTCGTTGCAGGGAGACTTGTAATAAGGACCGCCACCCAGGCTCATATTGACCGCGGCGATCTCAATACCGTCATCAATCATCAATCCGAGGAGATAATCGAGACCTGCGATGATATCCCGGTCGCGCGCGCCCATCTTGTCACCGGACTTGCTGAAAACATTGATGCCGATGATCTTTGCGCCCGGTGCCATGCCACTGAATTTTCCGTTCTCTCCGGCGATAATCCCGGCCACATGCGTGCCGTGAAAATGGACGGGCCTTGCCGCGCCGGGGCCGATCATCTCCGTCTCGCCATTGGGACAGTTCGTCATGGAAAAGCAGGCCTCACGCATAACCTTGCCCGCCAGGAAAGGGTGACTGGTATCAATGCCGGTATCGAGAACCGCCACCACCTGGCCGGTGCCGCGCCGCCCCTTCGTCCAATAATCGGTCGCGCCGACAAATCCGGCTGTATCTTTCAGGGAGATGACCTTCAATTCATCAGCATAGACATTCTGCCCCCCACCAAAGGCCTTGGCTGCCTTAAGCGCCTTGGCATCCACACGTAACGAATTCACCCGCAGATGTTTATAGTCCCGCAGGACCGATGCCTTGCCGCCTGCCGCCTCTATCTGGCGCATCAGGGCACGATGTTCGGCCTCAACGTCGATTGCGCCGGTGACCACACTGTCCAGGTCTTCCGGGTTAATCTCCCCCGTGACCGGCTGCCAGGATGTTATCAGCACATCCACGGTGTCACCCCCCGATGCCTGGCTCATCAAGGCATCAAAGTCATCACCGAAAGCCAACCCCGGTGCCACGGCCAGGACAATGGCAGCAAAAATACTTGTGAATTTAGACATGAAAGCCCTTCCCCCTTACGCAACCTCGGGAGTTTATCCCGCTGTCTTCACAGATGAAAAGGCCAAGCCGCTTATCCGGCCGCCGAAAAATGAAAAGGCGACCGAATGGCCGCCTTTTCGCATTGGAGGAGATCGCCCGGCCTTAGCCCAGCTTCAATTCCTTGAAGAAGTCGTTACCCTTGTTGTCGACAACGACAAAGGCCGGGAAGTTTTCCACTTCGATCTTGCGGATGGCTTCCATGCCCAGTTCTTCGAATTCGACCAGTTCGATGGATTTGATGCAGTCCTGTGCCAGACGCGCGGCCGGACCACCGATGGAGCCCAGATAGAAACCTCCATGTTTCTTACAGGCGTCGCGGACCTGCGGGCTGCGGTTGCCTTTCGCCAGCATGACCATGGAACCGCCTGCGGCCTGGAATTCATCGACGAAACCATCCATACGACCGGCGGTCGTCGGGCCGAAGGAACCGGAGGCATAGCCGTCCGGGGTCTTGGCCGGGCCCGCATAATAGATCGGGTGGTTCTTGAAATAGTCCGGCAGCGGTTGGCCGCTGTCCAGGCGCTCGCGCAGTTTTCGGTGCGCGGCATCGCGGGCAACAATGATCGGGCCGGTCAGGCTGAGGCGAGTTTTCACCGGACATTTATCCAGGATTTCCAAGATCTTTTCCATCGGCTGGTTCAGGTCGACCTGAACCACTTCGCCTTCCAGATGATCATCGGTGACTTCCGGCAGATATTTGGCCGGATTGGTTTCCAACTCCTCCAGGAAGATGCCTTCCTTGGTGATCTTGCCCTTGGCCTGACGGTCGGCGGAACAGGAAACGCCAATGCCGATGGGCAGGCTCGCGCCGTGGCGCGGCAGGCGGATCACACGCACATCATGGCAGAAATATTTGCCGCCGAATTGCGCACCGATGCCCATATTGCGGGTCAGGTCCTGAACGATGGCTTCCATTTCCAGGTCACGGAAGGCCTGGCCCTTGTCACCACCTTCTGTCGGCAGATTGTCCAGATAGCGGCAGCTCGCCAGTTTCACCGTTTTCAGGTTCAATTCCGCGCTGGTACCGCCGATGACAATTGCCAGATGGTAGGGCGGGCAGGCCGCCGTGCCCAGCGTGCGGATTTTCTCATCCAGGAACTGGACCATACGCTCTTTTTCCAGCAGCGACGGTGTTGCCTGATGCAGATAGGTCTTGTTGGCCGACCCGCCGCCCTTGGCGACGAAGAGGAATTTATAGGCATCCTCGCCTTCGGCATAGAGGTCGATCTGCGCCGGCAGGTTGTTGCGGGTGTTGGTTTCCTCGAACATGGAAACCGGAGAGACCTGGCTGTAACGCAGGTTCTTCTTCTCATAGGCGTCCAGCACGCCCTGACCCAGCGCCGTCTGGTCCGTACCGTCGGTCCAGACCTTCCGGCCCTTCTTGCCCATGATGATCGCGGTGCCGGTATCCTGGCACATGGGCAACACGCCGCCTGCGGCGATATTGGCGTTTTTCAGCAGGTCCAGCGCCACGAAATGATCATTGGGGGAGGCATCCTCGTCATCCAGGATGTTGCGCAACTGCTGCAAATGACCCGGGCGAAGGAGATGGTTAATGTCCATAAATGCCTGTTCGCACAACAGACGCAGCCCTTCCGGATCGACCTTCAGGATTTCCTGGCCGTCGAACTGTGTGGTGGAAACATAATCACCCGTCAGCTTGCGATAGGGTGTGTCGTCTTCGCCCAACGGAAACAATCCGTCTTCCGGTTTTGCAGTCATGATATCCCCTGCATTTATCTATTAGTACAATAGCAAAAAAGGCCGCGGCCCCTGTGGCGGACGCGGCGAGAAAAAGACCGGTCTGGCCCGTCCTGATCGAATTTTTATTTTTTACGGAAGGTATCCAGAGCCACGACGTTGTCGCCGTCGCCTTTCGGCTCGTCATCGCCATCGGCAATGATCTCAGCGTCCTGGGAGGCGTCGTCCTGACCCGGATCGGGGGCTGCTTCCATCTGATCGGCCCCAAAGCTCTCATCATTGGGATCAACGTGGAACTGCAGACCGAAATTGACTGAGGGATCGGCAAAGGTGATCAGCGCGTCAAAAGGAATACGCAGATGTTCCAGCTTCTGGTTAAAGCTGAGGTCCACCTGAAAACCTTCCGCGTCGGCATTCAAGCCCCAGAACTGGTGCTGAAGCACGATGGTCATTTCTTCAGGATAGCGTTCCCGCAGGCGGTTCGGCACAACGACATCGGGATGGTCGGTGCGAAAAGTGATGTAGAAATGATGGTCACCAGGCAGTCCGTCTTCCCCAGCTTTCTCAAGGGCCTGACGCACCACAGAGCGCATCGCGGTTTCTACCATTTCGTTATAGCCAAGCAGATCTTCGGTCATCCCGTTCGTCATTTCCCGCAGTGAAGCCGTCGTCTTCCGGCGTTTGTCCTGTTGTCTCCTGTTGGGTTATCAGAAACCCACCTGCATCGCAACTCACCAGTAGGGTAAAAGAAAACCCTTAAGAATTAGTGGACGCCATCACACGTCGGCGATGAAAGATCATTTTCTACTTTTCAGAGGTAAGAGATGGGGGATTCTGTTGCTAGGAACCCCCGGACCCCACCTAAATAAGGATGACTTATCTAGGAATTCTGAAGCGCTACTGAGACTGCTTTACGCAGCGACAGCAACCATCTCTTCATTATCATTGGCATTTAATAGCCGTGGCCCGATAACGGCGGTACCATGCCGAGCGCAGACTAAACCTTTACCACGCACGTCGATCCTGATTCGCCCCCACGGATCAGCGGAAACCGCCGATTTTATGGTGGAGGCGCCGGGTACTGCCCCCGGGTCCGTAACGCTTATTTCGAAAAGCCCTTTAGCGCCATAACCGGCAAAGCCGGTACCCTCTATATAAGCATTCAAAGGCGACCTGAAAAGAGCCTGATCGCATATAGGACCATATCATTCCATCAATCGTCCGCAGCCGCCAAAAGGGAGGCCCCCATCCGATCGTTCTCCGCGTGAAGGGATATGACGCCGGGTAACCGGATTGTGGCTTTCGTGCCGAGACCATAGACACTGTCCAACTCAAAACTGCCGCCATGCAGTTCCGCCAGGGCCTTGACCAATGGCAGGCCGAGGCCGGTGCCCTCCCTGATTTCGCCATCCTGCAGTTCAACCCGGCCAAAGGGTTTCAAGACCGCCTCGATATCTGCCGGTTCGATGCCGATCCCGGTGTCGGTCACAGCAATGGCCACACCATCCGCACCATCCCTTTCAACGCTGACGGTCACATCACCTTTCGGCGGCGTGAATTTGATCGCATTGGACAGAAGGTTCAGCAACATCTGTTTCATCTTGCGCCGGTCGGCATTGATCAAAAGGCTGTCGCCGGGACAGTCCAATTTCAGGGAAACTCCGGCATTCATCGCCTGTTGGCGCACCATCTGCACACAGCGGCCTGTCACCTCAATAAGGTCAAAAAGGTCCATTTCCAAAATCTCATGCCCCGCTTCGACTTTCGACAGGTCGAGGATATCGTTGATCAGAGTGAGCATAAGAGTACCACTCTGGTGAATGTCTTCGGCATATTCCTGATAACGGTCGTCATCCGGACCGAACATCTGTTCCTTGATCAATTCAGAAAACCCTAGGATCGCATTCAAGGGTGTCCTGATCTCATGGCTCATATTCGCCAGGAACTTGGACTTGAAACGGTCGGCCTTTTCGGCCTCCCGACGCAACCGCATCTCCTTTTTCGCGGCCTTCTCCATGGTTTCCACCATTTCGTTGAAAGCCCCTTGCAGTTCGACCAGTTCCCTGGCGGTCAACCGGTGATTAAGGGCTACCCGCGTTCCCTTCTCCCCCTTTCGAAGCCTGGCCGTCGCCTCAACAAAACGGGAAATTGGCCGGGAGACAAATGCCGACAACAGCCAGCTTGCGATCAGAGCCACAAGCGTCCCACCGGCAATAATGACCATCGTATAATCGCGGACGGACTGTGCCTCAGCCTCCAGATCGCTAAAAGGCTGGGGGATCATCACGCCCCATCCGGCGCCAGGGACAACCGTATAGCCAGCGATCATATCCTGTTTCACCGCGGGAGAGTAAAAGCGCGCAACGCCTGTTTTGCCCTCAATCATCCGACGCACGGGTTCCAGTTGGGAGATGTCACGACGGCTCTGCCGCCATTCCGGCAGTGGATGCGCCATGATCCGGCCATTCTGGTCAACGATGGCTGCATGACCGCCCCGCCCGAAGGAAATGGTCTTGGCCAGCGCCACGAAATAATCCGTAGAAACAACACCCACCGCGATTTCAGAACCAAAGCGCTGTAGCAGAAACAGGGCGGAATTACCGTCCGGCGCGGGAAGCACGCCAGTCATGACCACATGGCCCTCTTCCGCCAGACTGTTAAAAAGCTGCCGTTTATCCTCCGGAACCGCATCGGGGCAATGGTAACCGTCGGGCGACAGGCTATTGAGAACTTTGCCACTGTGGCTGTCGATAACGCAAAGATGCTGAAAATTCAGCCCGTCCAGCAATTGCTCACCATTATGAAGTTTTGCGCCCGCGATTGCATTACCGGCCAAAAAGGAAAATGTGCTCAGAATATCCCTGTGATAGCGATCAAGCGCCGCGCCGAGATTCCGCGCCAGCAGAAGATGCCGCTCCGATACTTCCTCGACGGCATTATCCAACGCCTGCGACTGCGGCCAGACCCCGAATAGGATGATTGGAATGACGGAAACGGTGGCGACAACGGCAAAAATCAACACACGCAGACTTACCATCGACAAAGACCTTCCTTCTGCCATCTGCGTCCCCCCGGGACATCAGCGGCAGTGCCGACTTTTCTTATTTGGCGGACCGTACCCCACAGCCCGCTCCTGCGCCCTCTTGGTGTCATTATAGGCGTCGCATTCTTCAAATGAAAAGCTCATATTTATTGGGGTTTCTGCGCGGGCGGATTGAAACAATCCGGGCATTGGCCTGACGGGAATCACTGTATAAAAGAGAGGACAGTTTTCATCGGAGAGGCCCGTCATGCAGCAATATCTCGACTTCCTGCGTCATGTCCGCGACCACGGCAGCGACCGAGGCGATCGCACCGGCACCGGCACGCGCAGCGTCTTCGGTTACCAGATGCGTTTCGACCTCTCTCAGGGCTTTCCGGTGCTGACCACCAAAAAGCTGCACCTGCGGTCCATCATCCACGAACTGCTCTGGTTCCTGGCGGGCGACACCAATATCAAATATCTCAAGGATAACGGGGTTCGCATCTGGGACGAATGGGCCGACGAGGACGGAAATCTGGGGCCGGTCTATGGTCATCAGTGGCGCTCCTGGCCGACGCCGGACGGGCGGACTGTGGACCAGATCGGCCAGCTTCTGGACCAGATCAGAAACTCGCCGGAATCACGCCGCCTGATCGTCAGCGCCTGGAATGTGGCCGATGTGGACAAGATGGCCCTGCCGCCCTGCCACTGCCTGTTCCAATTCTATGTGGCCGACGGCAAACTGAGCTGCCAGCTTTACCAGCGCAGCGCCGACCTGTTCCTGGGCGTACCCTTCAATATCGCCTCCTATGCCCTGTTGACCATGATGGTGGCCCAGGTCACGGGTCTGCAGCCCGGCGACTTTGTCCATAGCTTTGGCGATGCCCATATCTATCACAATCACTTTGACCAGGTGGACGAACAGTTGACGCGCAAACCGCGCAGCCTGCCGACCCTGGCAATCAATCCGGATGTGAACGACCTGCTTGCCTTCCGCTTTGAAGACTTTGAATTGAAGGACTACGACCCGCTGCCGCATATCTCCGCACCGGTCGCCGTCTAACGAAGGATTTGTAATGCATATCAGTCTGATCGTGGCCATGGGCCGCAATAACGTCATCGGCGTTGAGGGCGGTCTGCCCTGGCACATCCCGGGCGACCTGAAATTCTTCAAGGCACAGACCCTAGGCAAGCCCATTGTCATGGGCCGCAAGACCTTCGAATCCATTGGCCGTCCGCTGCCGGGCCGCCCCAATATCGTCATCACCCGCCAGGAAGGCTATGCCCCCGAAGGTGTTGAAGTGGTTTCCACCCTGCGCGATGCACTGCGCCTCGGCACGGAACATGCGGAACGCCTGGGCAAGGATGAGGTGATGATCGTAGGCGGCGCGCAGATCTATGCCGCCAGCCTTGAACGGGCCGATCGCCTCTATATTACCGAGGTGGACGCCGCCCCGGAAGGTGACGCCTATTTCCCGAAGGTGGACAAGGCCGCCTGGCGCGAATCCTTCCGCGAAGACCATGCCGCAGAAGGTGACATTCCCGCCTATTCCTTCCTTATTTTGGACCGACCGTCTGTCGAGTTGAATTAAGCATCGAGTTCCCCCTTGCGATTTGAGCGGAACTTCCTATTTTTGAAACCCCGCCGCGGCGGGTTAGTTTACTAAGCAAAGCATCAGTGAAAGGGTGCCCCATGTCCACGCAGCATCACGCCAAGGTTCTGATCATCGGCTCCGGCCCGGCCGGCTACACCGCCGCCATTTACGCCGCGCGCGCCAATCTGGAACCGATGCTGGTACAGGGCCTCCAGCCGGGTGGTCAGTTGACCATCACCACCGATGTCGAGAACTACCCCGGTTTCGCCGAAGTGATCCAGGGCCCCTGGTTGATGGAGCAGATGCGCGAACAGGCAGAGCATGTGGGCACGAAAATGCTGTTCGACATCATCACCGAAGTCGACTTCGACAGCCGCCCTTTCCGCGCAATCGGTGACGGCGGCGACGTCTACACCGCCGACAGCATCATCATTGCCACCGGCGCGCAGGCGAAATGGCTTGGCCTGGAAACCGAACAGACCTTCCAGGGCTTCGGCGTCAGCGCCTGTGCCACCTGTGACGGCTTCTTCTATCGCGGCAAGGAAGTGGCCGTGGTCGGCGGCGGCAACACAGCCGTGGAAGAGGCAATCTACCTGACCAACCACGCGGAGAAGGTCACCCTGATCCACCGCCGCGACGAGTTGCGTGCGGAAAAGATTCTCCAGGACCGCCTGTTCAAACATCCGAAGATCGAAGTGATCTGGGATACGACCCTGGAAGAGATCCTCGGCGACAAAGACCCGCTGGGTGTGACCGGCCTGCGTCTGAAGAATGTCAAATCCGGCGAGGAAAGCACCCTGTCGGTGGACGGTGTCTTCATTGCCATCGGCCACAAACCTGCAACTGAGGTTTTCAAGGGCAAGCTGGACACGGATGAGGAAGGCTATCTGCTGGTCAAGCCGGGCACTGTCTCCACCAACATTCCGGGTGTCTATGCCGCAGGCGACGTGACCGACAAGGTGTATCGTCAGGCAGTCACCGCCGCAGGCATGGGCTGCATGGCGGCCCTTGAAGCCGAGAAATACATCGGCGCCCTGGAATCCGAAGAGGCCGCGGCAGCCGAATAAATCGGTTGCCGGCACCTCGCTCGGCATAATAATACCGCGCTATCAACCACTTACAGGAAGCTGTTGTTTCCCGATCAGCCTTCGCGTAGCATGGCTCGCGTGGGTTACCTGTGTGTATCTTTTCATACCACGAGGTTGGGAGATTTACCGTGTTCGGCTCTACGCCCAAGGATAATCCTTCGCCGCAGACGAAGGAAGAGTCAGTCATTGCCAGGGGGTTATCGTTGACCGGGGAAATTACCGGCAGCGGGATCGTCCGCTTGGACGGTAAATTCGAAGGCAGCATTTCCTGTAACGAACTGATCATCGGCAAGGATGGTGAGCTTGAAGGAACGGTCCAGGCCGATACGGTCCTGATCCATGGACAACTGTCCGGTGAAATCCGGGCAACATCCGTGACCTTGAGCAAAACCGCCCGCGTCACCGGCAACGTCTATCACGAAGTGCTTGAGGTGAAGGCGGGTGCGACCATTGAAGGTCACTATAGCCGCACCAAACCGGAAAAGGCGGATATCAGCGCCAGACTTGTGGCCCATCAGGGTGCGAAATCACAGGGCGCATCCCGCAAGCCAGCCCTGCATGTGGCCGACCAGAAACAGGACACAGGCCCTGTCACGACAAGCGTACAGCCCGCGGAATAACGACCGGGCGGGCCATGGGCCGTTCTCGCGAAAGCACAATTGCATTTACCCTTCATCCCGACTATCTAAGGGGCAGATCAGACGGCTGGATGGCCGCGGCCTTGCACGGGAAACCAGCAGGGCCGAGGAAAGTCCGGGCTCCACGGGAACACGGTGCCAGGTAACGCCTGGCGGGGGTGACCCTAGGGAAAGTGCCACAGAAAGCAAACCGCCCCGGTCCGCCGGGGTAAGGGTGAAAGGGTGCGGTAAGAGCGCACCGCCCCGTTGGCAACAACGGGGGCATGGTAAACCCCACCGGGAGCAAAACCGAATAGGGATGGTCGCCGGGTAAGGCCGGCAGGCGAGTTTCCGCGCCACCGTCCGGGTAGGTTGCATGAGGCGTTCGGCGACGGACGTCCCAGATGAATGGCCATTCAACACCCGCAAGGGTGTGGACAGAACCCGGCTTACAGGCCGTCTGATCTAATTTCCACTAATCAGCAACCTGCCGCACCGCATGCTGTGGCTTTTCCATCCAGGCGGCGATCCCCGCACAGATCAGCAACAGGACGGCACAGGCCTGCATGGCCCGCTCGTAGCCATACATATAGGCTCCGTCGATGGCTTGCCGGGCCGAGGCCTGCTCGACAGCAGTCAGGCCATCGGGGACCGGCGTTTCGGCAAGCTTCGCCGAATGGGCCGCCATTTCCATCAATGCCGCCTCGGGCAACATCAACACGGCCAGCGCGGCTTCGAACTGTTCCCGGAAGACAACCGCCAGGACAAGCCCCAACCCGGCCACGGCCAATAACATGCCGACACGGCACAGGGCATAATTCAGACCGGACGCCATGCCGCTGAGTTCCTCACCCACCGCATTGATCGCCAATGTGGTAATCGGTGTAATCGACATCCCGACCCCGATCGATATGAGCACAAGGCCGGGGAACAGGATCGACCAATAGGAAGAAGCAACCTCATATTGGCTGATAACGGCGAAACCGATTGCCGCCAGCACGCAACCGACGCGCAGGAGATTACGGTTGCCGTATTTCTTCACCATTGCCCCGGATTCCCGCGACATGATCGATATCCCGATGGAAATAGGCAGGATGCGAAGCGCGGAATTAAGCGGATGCATCCCTTCAACCTGGATCAGCATGAAGGGCAGGAAAAACAAGCCGCCCTGAAAAGCCCCATAGAATAAAAGGGTCAGCAGGCTGACACCGCTGAAAAGGCGCATCCGGAACAGCCCCAGCGGAACCATCGGATTGTCCACCTTCGTCTCGATCCTGAGGAACAGGAGGAACGACAGGACGGCGACAACGAAACTTGCCACAACATCGGCCTGCCAACCGGAATGAGAGCCCTCCAGCAACCCATAGGTCAGGCCGCCCAGGGTCAGCGTTGTCATCAAAGCACCGCCCCAGTCGAGACGCCCCTGTCTGTCTTCGCGCTCCTTATCCGCGGCGACGCCGGTCAGGGCCAGCAAAAAGGCAATCAGGCATAGGGGTAGGTTCACAAAGAATATCCAGTGCCACGTCAGATACTGAACAGCGACCCCGCCGGTCGGCGGACCAAACACAACCAGCACAGACATCAATGCCACCCAGCGTCCGGTCGCCGCATGCCGTTCATCCGGCGGAAAACTGGCGTTCAGCAGGCTGAGGCTGGTCGGAAAAAGAACAGCCGCGGCGACGCCTTGGAACGCGCGGGCGACAATCAACTGGAACGCATCTGCCGATATGGCGCAGGCAAGGGACGCCAGGGCAAAGGCCAGAACCCCACCCAGAAAAACGCGCCGCCTGCCGAAACGATCACCGACCACACCACCAAGCAGCATCAAAGCACATTGAAAAAGCAGATAGCCTTCCATGATCCAGAAGGAATCGGCCGCGTCCGCTCCCAATTTGGCCTGCATCACAGGCAGGGCGGTATTCACGGCAGTCGTATCCACCACGCCCATGCCAGACGCGAGGACCGTGGCAAGCATTACAAAACCCGGGCGTGTTTTTACTGTCATGAATATCCCCCTTCCCGCGTACTTTACCTTCGGCAAGGCAAATAACAAGAACCAGATACCGCAGATGAGCACGCAATCATCTTTTGGATTAGGGTGGCAGCAGCACTGCTGTTCAAGCAGGCCCTCACGACTGATCGCGCCCTTCAACTTTGCTTTAAACATAAGAAAAGAGTGGAATACTTAAATAACGAAGGTATTTAGTTACCTTTTATTAAAGGTTTTAGGGTATTTTATTTCTTAAAATTGCATTTAATCATAAAAATCTACTTTCGAGGGAGTCATGAGATATAAACGTTATTTTACGAGCCTTGGCCGATTTTGGCTTCTCAGTCTTGTACCGTTTAGTATGCTCTTGTCAGGCGTCGCCGTCGCCCAGTCCGCCCCTCCGCCCAAGTCACTGATTGACGACAAGGCCATTGCCGATGTGAGGACATGGCTGGACAATCCGGTTGTCGCCATTTCACTGAACGCACAGAACAAGAAATACGCCACGATCTCGCAGTCGGAAGTGGATGAGTTGGACAAACAGTGGCGGGCTGAGCGCGAAAGTGACGACCAACCCTTGATCGCCGCTATCCTGAGCAGTCCCCTGTCCAACTATCTCACCCAGATCCAGGCAGCCTCCGGCGGCCTGTGGACGGAAATATTCGTCATGGATGCCAAGGGGCTGAATGTCGGACAGAGTTCGATTACATCGGATTTCTGGCAGGGCGACGAAGCCAAATTCCAGAAAACTTTCATGCAGGGAAGCGATGCCGTCTTTGTTGATGACCCGGAATTCAACGAAGACAGCAAGACCTGGCGCGCCCAGTTGAATTTTACCCTGACTGACTCGTCCGGAAAGCCGGTCGGCGCCGTTACCGTCGAATATAACCTGACGGAACTGGAACGGCGTAAGTCCGCGTCTTAACCACAAGAAAAAACAACACCGCCGCTGGTATTGGGAGGCAACGATGAAATTCCTGCGTCACATGAAGATTGCCCATAAACTTGCGTTGAGTTTTGCAATTCTCATTGCGGGAACGCTGGTAATGGCCGCCATCGCTTTTTCCGCTATTAACGACATCAAGTCCGCTGAGACGACAAGCTTTACCGCCCGGGAACTGGGCCAGACCTATTTGCGCTACAAAGGTTCCTTCGCGGATCAGCGCCAGAGCCTCCTCTATTACCTGCTCACCGGTGATCGCACAGGCCTCACGCAATATCAGGATGCCTCAAAGACAACGGCGGCCCTGCACAAACACCTGGAGGAGCTGGCCGGCGACAACGAGGAACTCCACACCCTCGTCAGCCAGTTGGCCGTGCATTACGGCGAATGGACGGACCGGTTCGCCGGCGAGCAAATCCGCCTTATGCGCAACTATCTGACCGTCAACCAGGCCAGGGTCATCGAGGTATCCGGCGAACCACAGGACGTTATCAAACAGTTTGAAGATGTTGCCGCGCGGCTGGACAGCAATCTGGACCAGATCGTCAAACAGGCCGTCGTAACCAAAGAAGGCGCAATCGACCGCTTTACCTTTACCATCATTGCCTCTCTCGGCCTGTTGGTTGTGGTTGCTATCGTCCTCGGCCTTGCCCTCACCCGGGCAATTGGCGGTCCGATCGGGCGTATCACCAATACGATGGGTGAACTGGCCAACGACAATCTGGAGATCGACATTCAGGGTGCTGACCGACGGGACGAAATCGGTGGCATGGCACGCGCTGTGGAAGTCTTCAAACAGAACGCAATAGAGCAGCGGCGCTTGCAGGCGCAGGAAGCGGAAAAGCAACAGCGCGAACGCGAGCGTCATGAGAAGATGGAACAACTCACCAAGGAATTCGATGACTGCATGGCGAGCGGCCTGGAAGAAATGGGCCGTTCGGTCAGCACGGTGTCCGGCTCTGCTGATACGATGCTGAACAATGCATCGAAAACCGGAAATCTGTCAGGCGATGCCTCCATCAGCCTGGAAGAGGCTTCCGCGAATATCCAGACCGTTTCCTCTGCCACGACAGAGCTGACCTCCTCCATCAACGAAATCTCCCGCCAGATGAACCAGGCGGCGGAAGTGTCCCGGACAGGCGTCACCGAAATCGAACAGGCCAATCAGCAGGTTGTCAGCCTGAACCAGGCGGCGGCGAGTATCGGTCAGGTCATTCAGATCATCAGCGAGATCGCAGACCAGACCAATCTGCTGGCCCTGAATGCAACGATTGAATCCGCACGCGCCGGTGAGGCCGGTAAGGGATTTGCGGTGGTCGCCAGCGAGGTGAAGACACTGGCAGCCCAGACCGGCAAGGCAACCGAGGAAATCAGCCAGAAAATCGGTCAAATCCAGCATGGCACCGAGGCCGCCGCCGCAGCGGTTCTGGGCATTGCTGACATCATGCGGGAGATTGATGATCTGACGGCGGCTGTCGCCAGTGCCGTTGAAGAACAAGGAGCCGCCACAAGCGAGATTGCACGTAACGTGGGTGAAGCCTCACAAGGTGCGAACCAGGTCTCTGCCGTTGTTCAACAAGTCGCATCAGCCGCCAACGAAACACGCGACCTTGCCGAGGACCAGCGCAGCATCGTGGTCGAGTTGAACCAGCGTAGCGAAACACTGCGCCGGGACATCCGGTCCTTCCTGGATGCGGTAACCTCTCTCTAAGGAAAGCAATCAGCCCGGGCGGCGTCAGTCGCCGTCGCCCTGGTTGCGCCGGGAGAATTCCGACAGCTGCTGTTTGGTCCGCCCGTCGGTTTCCACGCAATGCACATGCTCACGTAGCAGACGGTAGTCTTCCGCCGTCAGGATCTCCAACAATTCCTGCACTTGATCGCGGGGCATGCCAATTGCCCGTAGAACGCGCGAACCGAGGCGCAGGCTGGCCTCGATATTTTCCGGTATAGCCTCTGTCGCTCCTGCGTTTTCCAATTGCTCACTGAAAGCCAGGTCCCGGGCACGGGAGTAGATGGGCAGGTCCGGCCAGCGCTTGCGCAGCAACGTGATCAGGCTTTGCGCCAAGTGGTGCGCATCCAGTGTCACCACCGCCACCTTTGCCTTACCGACACCAGCGGCCTCCAGCACCTGCGCACTGGAAGCATTGCCGTAATAAACCGGCTTGCCGGACCGTCGTGCATCCGCCACGACATTGCGGTCAAGATCAAGGGCAACATAAGGAATATCCAATTGTTCCAGAAGGTCTGCCACCGTCTGGCCGACGCGGCCAAAGCCCGCGATCACCACGTGATTGCGAAGGTCCTGCGCCTCATGATCCAACGTCGCAGGTTCCACGTCGACGTATTGTTGCAGCCAGTTCCCCGCCAGTTCACCCAAGGCAATCAGGAAGGGGGTTGCGACAATCCCAAGCGCCACAACCAGAAAAATAATCTGTGCCGGGAAAGACGAGACCACGCCTTCCACCACGGCCAGACCGATCAGGACAAAGGCAAACTCACCGCCCTGGGCCAGCGTCAGCCCCGTCCGCAGCGCCACATCCCAACGCAGTGAGAACAGGCGGCAGGCAATCGTCGTGACAAACACCTTGATCAGGATAAGAACCAGCAGGAGCCCCAGAATAAGCGGCGCATGGTTCAGCAATAACGTGCCCTGGATCGACATGCCAACGGTCATGAAGAACAGTCCCAGGAACAGACCGCGGAAGGGGTAAATATCCGCTTCCACCTGATGGCGGTACTCGGTATCGGCCAGCAGGATTCCGGCAAGGAAAGCCCCCAATGGCATGGACAGGCCCGCCTCTGCCGTCAGGAAACTGGTGCCGACCACCAGGAACAGGCTGGTTGCGGTGAACAGTTCCGGCATCTTGGCGCTGACCACAACGCTGAATACCGGGCGAAAGACAAAGCGACCAAGGAAGACGACCAGCAGAAGCGCACCCAACCCTTCCGCGGCACGGATTAACAGGGCATGCCCCTCAGGCGCCTGATCCCCCAATAATGGCACCATGGCCAGCAGGGGGGCGACAGCCAGGTCCTGCATCAGCAGCACCGCCAGGGACACACGACCGAACCGCATGACCAGTTCGCTGCGTTCCGACAACTCCCCCAAAACAGTAGCGGTCGACGACAGGGCAAGGCCGAAACCGATGACCACAGCAGCCCCTACCGGTTCTCCCCACCAGACGGCGAGGCCAATCAGGATGAGGGCGGTAACAATGACCTGCGACGATCCAAGCCCGAAAACATAGCGCCGCATGGCGCGCAGACGGTCAAGAGGCAGCTCCAATCCGATCATGAAGAGCAGGAACAAAACGCCGAATTCGGCCAACAGGCGGATATTCTCCCCATCGGGCACAAGACCAAAACCATAAGGCCCGATCACCATGCCGGTCACGAGGTAACCAAGGATGGGAGACATGCGGAATCGCTTGAAAAGCGGGACGATCAGAATTGCGCCCGCCAGAATAATCAAACCGTAAATCAGGCTGGTATGTCCGCCCATTCGCTCCCCTGGCCGAAAGATAAAGTCATGACGCCGTAGAGTTTATTCTAGCCGATACAACGGGAGGAAGGAAGACGCTAACATATTGTTTAAGAATAATTTTTGCGCAAAAACCACAAAACACTGCGGGCACAGGACCTCGTTCCCCCCCAATCCGCCTGCGGTCGCGGCATCAATTTGCATTTAACGACCGGGTCAGACAGAAACCCGATTTTCACTCATATCAAGAATGCCCTCCAACAACGGGCAGGTACTCGGAACTCCGGTCAGGACATCTCTTCCTTCACCGCCACAGGCGTATCAATTTTCTCCCAATCGCCTCCGGCAGCCATCAGGCATGTAATGCCATCCGGACGTGTATACATGAAGGTCCAGGTTCTCTTATCCTGGGAGACAAAGAGCTCTACAAGGGTGCCATTTCCAGCCAGTCCGAATCCGGCACGGGCCTCCTTATAGTTTTTCTCCAGGCGCTTTACGATCTCCTCATGCGGGCCGCAGATATTCTGCGCGGACGCAGCGGAGGCGACCGAAAACACAAGGCCTGCACCGATAACACACAGCAGGCTTTTATGCATGTCGTCCTCCTTTTCCGGTCTTGTCAGACCAAAGGCTTCAAAGGGGCAGCCGATGAAAATGCATCTTTACAACCAACTACCCAAGTAAGATATATTTGGTAATCATCTGTATTTTTCGTAATCAACACAGGCGATTACTAATACCTCACGCATATTTTACTGTACCATATTTTCATTAATAACACCTTAAAAGCCGGACACTACTTGAAGGCAACTGTAATCACCAATTAAATGGTTATCTTAGCCCGACTTTTTCTTTTCAATCCGATAGATAACAAGCGTGACACCCGTAACTGGGACACCATCGTAATAAGTGTTTTTTAACAATAATCGGGGAACATTAGCTGACAATCTTCGCCAACTGGTGGCATCATAAGGTTAATTCCTTCCTGTTTTGGTGTGCCCCCCCACTTCCTGCGAGTGGGGAGAAGGAGAAAAGGCCAAAGTAAATGAAGCGTTTTATACTCGCCCTCGGTCTCGCCTCTTGGTTTCTAATCCCCGGTTTATCCGGGAACGCCCGCGCGAACGAACTGCGGTTTGCCCTGAGCAACTGGAACCCGTTCAGCTTTCATGAGGATGGGAATTTTGATGGCATCGATCTGGATGTCGCGCGGGAAATCGCCAAACGGGTGGGATTCAAACTGCACATCCGTCCTTGCACATTCAAACGTTGCCTGAAAGAGATGGAACTGGGCCTGCTGGACATGCAGTCCGGCATCGCGCGCGATCCGAAGCGCGAGGTTTACATGGACTATGTAAAAACCCCCTACTCTGCCGTATCTGTCGTATTTCACGTCAGAAAAGGCGAAGCAGGACGCTTGGTGCATTACGAAGACCTCTATAACCTGCGGGTCGGCGCCGTGGTTTCATCCCACTATTTCGATAGTTTCAACAAAGATACAAAATTGCAGAAATTCGAAGTCACCAGCGAAGGTCTCCTACTGCCGATGCTCGCCGCCGGGCGGATTGACGCCTATGTCGGCACCAACCCGAATGCCGCCTACGACATCCTGAAACGCGGCTACAAGGAACGCATCGAGCTGGCAAAATATTCGCCTGGCGAGGAAGTTCCGATCTATTTCGCCATCTCCCGAAAATCCAAATATCTCAACCTGATCCCGTCCATAGACAGAGCCATCCAGGCAATTCACAATGATGGCACCATGGAAAAAATCATGGACAAATACCGGTAAAAAAAGAGGGCCCCGAAAGGCCCTCAGACTGCTGACAAAGGTCTCGCGCAAGCGGGGCCTTTGTGATTCTATTGTCTTATGTTGAAGAAGCCCCAGCCTGAACAGGGCCGACTTGAGATGGTGACATTGGAGGGTCTGGTGCCTGCGGATCACCTGCTTCGCAAGATCGATGCGGTGATCGACTTTTCGTTTATCCACGACCGGGTGGCCGGTCTGTATTGCGCGGATAACGGCCGCCCGGCGCTTGCCCCGGTGATGCTGTTCAAGGCGCTGTTCATCGGCTACCTGTTCGGCATCCGCTCGGAGCGGCAGTTGGTGCGGGAGATCGAGGTGAATGTGGCCTATCGCTGGTTTCTGCGCTTGGGCCTCACCGACAAGGTGTTCGATGCCTCGACACTGTCGCAGAACCGCCGCCGCCGCTACCGGGATGTGTCTGTGGCGCAGGATATTTTCGATCACATTGTCGAACAGGCGATTGCCAAGGGTCTTGTGGACGGCACGGTGCTTTATACCGACAGCACCCATCTGAAGGCCAATGCCAACAAGAACAAATGGGACAGCCAAGTGGTCGCCAAGTCCCGGGCCGACTATTGGGACGCGCTGGACCTGGCGGTTGAGGAGGATCGGGCGGCCCATGCCAAAAAGCCGCTGAAGGCGAAGGAACGCGCGCCCGGGCAAAAGGAGACCAAGGTCAGCCGCACCGACCCGGAAGCCGGTTACATGGTGCGTGAAGGCAAGCCCAAGGGGTTCTTTTATCTGGATCACCGCACGGTGGACGGGCGTTATGGCATCATCACCGATACTCACGCCACCCCGGCCACTGTGCATGACAGTATCCCCTATCTGGACCGGCTCGACCGGCAGCGGGATCGCTTCGGCCTGGATGTCCAAGCGGTCGGGCTGGATGCAGGCTATGCCACGGCGGGCATCGCCAAAGGGCTGGAAGACAGGGATATCCTCGGTGTAACCGGCTATCGCCGTCCGAACCACCGGGCAGGCATGCTGCGCAAGCGCGACTATCATTACGACCGGCAGTCAGACGGCTACCGCTGTCCGCAGGGCCAGCTCCTGAATTATGCCACCACCGACCGCAACGGCTATCGCCATTACAAAAGCGACCCGAAGGTCTGCGCCACCTGCCCGCTGCTTGCCTCCTGCACCGGCAACGCCAAACACACCAAAACCGTCACCCGCCATGTCTGGCAGGACGCCCGGGAGCGCACGGACGCCCACCGTCTCACCGACTGGGGCAAAAGGCTCTATAAAAGACGCAAGGAAACTGTAGAACGCTCCTTTGCCGACGCAAAGCAGCTCTTCGGACACCGATACGCCCGCTTCCGCGGCCTCATCGCCGTCAAAACGCAATGCCTGCTTGCCGCCGCCGCCCAAAACATCAAGAAAATCGCCCTCGCAATGGCTCCAAAAACCGAAACCAGCCCGATCTGATCGAAAGGGGACTTCTCACTCTCCCTCAATAACAACCGGCAAACATCCAAAACTAAACCCCGCCGAATATCGACGGGGTTTGTCAACGGTCTGAGGGCCCCGAAAGGCCCTCCCCTTATTCTTTCTGCAAAGCTTGCCGCTTCTATTCCATCGCTTTTACGATGCTTTCGCACATATGCTTGGCATCGCCGAACAGCATCATGGTGTTGTCGCGGAAGAATAGCTCGTTCTGGACGCCTGCATAGCCGGAGGCCATGGATCGTTTAACGAAGAGCACCTGGCCCGCCTTTTCCACATCCAGGATCGGCATGCCGAAGATCGGGCTGGCCGGATCGGTCTTGGCCGCCGGGTTGGTTACGTCGTTGGCCCCGATAACGAAGGCCACATCGGTCTGGCCGAAATCGCGGTTGATTTCATCCAGTTCCAGCACATCGTCATAAGGCACATTGGCCTCTGCCAGCAGCACGTTCATATGGCCCGGCATACGGCCCGCAACCGGATGAATGGCATAACGGACCTTCACGCCCTCTTCCTTCAACAGATCGGCCATTTCACGCAGGGCATGCTGTGCCTGCGCCACGGCCATGCCGTAACCCGGCACGATGATGACGGAACTGGCGTTTTTCATGATGAAGGCCGCATCGTCGCCACTGCCGGATTTGACCGGGCGATCATCCACCCCACCGCCACCGGCGGCAGCCGCCGCACTGTCATCCCCGCCGAAACCGCCGAGGATCACATTGATGATGGACCGGTTCATGCCCTTACACATGATATAGGACAGGATCGCACCGGAGGCCCCGACCAGCGCCCCGGTCACGATCAATGCCGTGTTGCCCAGGGTGAAGCCGATACCGCAGGCCGCCCAACCCGAATAGCTGTTCAGCATGGACACAACCACCGGCATATCCGCCCCGCCAATCGGGATGATCAGCAGGAAGCCCAAAGCCAGCGACAGAAGCACGATTGCCCAGAAGGTGCTGGGCTCCTGATAGGCACAGAACCAGATGATCAGGGCGACCAGCGCCAATCCCAACAACGCGTTCAGCTTATGCTGCCCGGCAAAGGTAACCGGCGCAGAGCGGAAAATGCCCTGCAGCTTGCCGAAAGCCACGACAGAGCCGGTGAAGGTCACCGCACCGATTGCGGTGCCCAGGCTCATTTCGATCAGGCTGGCTGTGCCGATATGACCAACTTCGCCCAATCCATAGGAGGTCGGCGAATAGAAGGCCGCACCGGCCACGAAAACAGCGGCCAGACCGACCAGCGAGTGGAAGGCCGCGACCAACTGCGGCAGGGCCGTCATCTGGATTTTCAGTGCGATCACCGTACCGATCGCGCCCCCGATGAGGATGCCCGCGATGATCAGTTCATAAGACAAGACATTCGGCATGGTGAGCGTCGTACCCACGGCGATGATCATGCCGATCACGCCCATGATATTGCCGCGCCGCGCCGTGTCCGGCGAGGACAGGCCCCGCAAGGACATGATGAAGCAGACGGCGGCAATCAGATAGGCAAAGGCTGCGTAATCATTCATTGTTTCAGTCCTCCCCTATCCGTCACGCCTTGGGCTTTTTCTTGAACATGGCGAGCATTCGGTTGGTCACCACAAAGCCGCCGAAGATATTCACACTGGCCAGGACCACGGCAATGAAGCCGAAGACCTTGCTCAGGTTCATATGTTCCGGACCGGCCGCAATCAGCGCCCCGACGATAATTACCGAGGAGATCGCGTTGGTCACACCCATCAGGGGGGAATGCAGGGCCGGGGTCACCGACCAGACCACGTAATAGCCTACGAAGCAGGCCAACACGAAAGCCGTGAACAAATAAATGAAGGGGGTTCCATGGGCCGCCGACTGGGCGGCCTCGACCACCTGCGGTGCCTTATCGACAACCTGGGCGGCCACGGCATCAGCCAGAGCCTGCGCCTGGTCCGCCAGGGATTGTGCCTGTTCTGTCAGTTGGTTCTTATCCATTGCGCCTTACTCCGCTGAACGATCTTCCGGTTTGGCCGCTGCCGTCTTCTTCGCAGCCGCTTTCTTGGCTGCGGTCTTTTTCGCAGAAGACTTTTTGGTCGCTGCCTTCTTGGCGGTCGATTTCTTGGCCCCAGCCTTTTTGGGTGCTGCCTTTTTGGACGGGGCCGCCTTGGCCGCAGGCGCGGCAGGAGCTGCTTCGGCGGCTTTCTTCACGCCCTCATGGAAAGGCTTGCCGTCATGAACCGCCATGGTTCCCTTGATCACTTCATCTTCCAGGTTGATGGCAAAGCCCTTGTCCTTGTCCATCATCGGCGTCAGGAAGTTCAACAGGTTCTTGGCGAAAAGCGCACTTGTCGTTTCCGGCACGCGGCTCGGGAAATTGGCATGACCGACAAGGGTAACGCCGTGTTTGGAGACGACCTTGCCATATTCGCTCAGCGGGCAGTTGCCGCCTGCTTCCACCGCCAGGTCAACGATCACCGCCCCGGGTTTCATGGTTTTCACCATTTCCTCGGTCACCAGCACCGGCGCGGGCCGCCCCGGGATCAGGGCCGTGGTGATCACGATATCCTGTTTGGCGATGGTCTGGGCAATCAGGTCCGCCTGCTTTTTCTTGTAGGCGTCCGACATTTCCTTGGCATAGCCACCGTCCGTCTGCGCCTGCAGGAATTCGTCGTCTTTGACCGCGACAAAATCCGCCCCCAGGCTCTGCACCTGTTCTTCGGTGGCGGGGCGCACATCCGTCGCGCTAACCACGGCACCCATGCGTTTCGCCTGGGCGATGGCCTGCAAACCGGCGACGCCCACCCCCATCACGAAGACCTTGGCCGGGGGCACGGTGCCCGCCGCGGTCATCATCATTGGCAAGGCGCGCGGATAATGTTCCAGTGCATCAAGCACCGATTTATACCCTGCAATATTGGCCTGCGAGGAAAGCACGTCCATGGACTGCGCCCGGCTGATCCGGGGGACCAGCTCCATGGCGAAGACATTGACGCCTTTTTCCGCCAGTGCCTTGATCAGTGTCGGCTGGGTCAATGCCTGCATCACGCAAAGCAGGGTCTGCCCCTTCTCCAGATAGGAGATCTCGTCGACGCCTTCATCGGCGGTCATCGGGCGCTGAACCTTCAGCACGATATCCGCGCCTTTGACGGTGCTCGCCGCATCTTTTGCGATGCTGGCCCCGGCATCGGTGAAAACGGTGTCGGCAAGGTTAGCCCCCTCACCCGCGCCGGTTTCAACCGTTACGGTCGCGCCGAGCTGTATGAATTTCTTGATTGAATCGGCTGATGCAGCCACGCGGCGTTCATACTGCCGCCGTTCCTTCAGGATGGCGATTTTCATCTATCCAAGCCCCGCTGTTCCTTATGTTATGTTGCAGCGCAATAATACCAAGCTGTGAAATCGGCGCAACCGTCCCCGGCCATGCAAAGGTCACCCCTTCGCGTGAAGCCAATCACACAACAACTTTTCCTGATACTCGCACGAACTGCCCGACTGGAACCTGGGTCACTCCCCATAACTCCTCCTGTTCAAGCAGGCCCCCTTCTGCGTGGGGCATTTTTCGTCTTCAGACGAAATTATTTAGCTATCACAATAATAAAATCCTGACCGTTTGGTCAAGTTTCATATTTCCGCTGTGATTTGCCGCACAGTCTAAAGATTGTTCGTACGATTTCAACAGGCGTATTTCGCCCCCCGGCACATATATCTCAAAGGTCGATTGATCCACCGCAAAGCCCCTTTTCAAAGATCGGCGCAGAATGCCCTATCTCAATCATCGCCTTTGAAACAATTTGGAGGTGTATTATGGCTGTAGAAGATAAAAAGGTACCCGGTGCCCAGGGTAGTCATTTCTGGCCCAACGTCTTTGATCCGCTGCGGGATTTCGGCCATGCCGTGTCGAATTTCTTCTCCCCCAGCGCGGACGCATCAAACTCGAAAGACACCTATGAAATCTCTATGGAATTGCCCGGCGTCGAGGAAAAAGACATCGACATTTCCATTCATGACAACGTCCTTACCATCATGGGTGAAAAGAAATTCGAGCAGGAGAAGAAGGAAAAGGACTATTACTTCTCCGAACGCCGCTATGGCAGTTTCCAACGGTCCTTCCGCCTGCCACCCGGCATCCAGCAAAACGACATCGACGCCCATTTCAAAAACGGCGTGCTGACAGTCAAAATCCCAAAAATGCTGGAACAGGAACCCGAACGCCAGAAAATCGACATTCGCACTGAATAAGTCAAACAGGCAAAAAGCCCCCGAGAAATCGGGGGCTTTTGTGTCTCTTGACTAACCGCTTGTTCTATTCTTCCGCTTCCAACTCGTCGATGAAGCGGGAGATCAGGCTGAGGCCCTGTTTCCAGAATTGCGGGTCGCTGGCATCGAGGCCAAAGGGGGCCAGAAGCTCCTTGTGGCGCAGCGTGCCGCCCGCCTTCAGCATTTCCAGATATTTCTCCGCAAAGCCCTTGTCCGCCTTTTCATAGACCGCATAAAGCGAGTTCACGAGGCAATCGCCGAAGGCATAGGCATAGACATAAAACGGTGAATGGATGAAATGCGGGATATAGGCCCAATAGGTGCGGTAATCCTCGTCAAAGCGGATCGCATCCCCCAGGCTTTCTTCCGAAACCGCCATCCAGATCTCACCGATCTGTTCGGAGGTTACCTCCCCTTCCTTGCGGGCGTCATGCAGACGGCGTTCGAATTCAAAGAAGGCAATCTGGCGGACCACGGTATTGAGCATATCCTCAACCTTGGCGGCCAGCATGGCCTTGCGCTTTTTCGGGTCATCCTGGTTGGACAACATGCCTTGGAAGGTCAGCATCTCACCAAAGACTGACGCGGTTTCGGCGAGCGTCAGCGGCGTATCGGCCATCAGGTGCCCCTGCACACCGGCCAGAACCTGATGCACGCCATGACCCAGTTCATGGGCAAGTGTCATCACATCGCGGGTCTTGCCCTGATAGTTCAGCAACAGATAGGGATGGGCACTGGGCACGGTGGGGTGTGCGAAGGCGCCACTCGCCTTGCCCGGACGCGCCGGGGCGTCAATCCAGGCATTGTCGAAGAAGCGTTTGCCGATATCGGCCAGTTCCGGCGAAAAGCGCCCATAGGAGGTAAGCACCGTCTCGGTCGCCTGCGGCCATTCAATCAAGCTGTCATCCTCATCCGGCAGCGGCGCCAGACGGTCCCAATAGTCCAGCTTTTCCTGGCCCAGCCATTTGGCCTTCAGCCGGTAATAGCGATGGGACAATTCCGGATAGCTGTCCCGCACGGCTTCCACCAGCGCATCAACCACCTCGTCTTCCACATAATTGGACAGGTTCCGGCTGGACACAGGGCGGGCGAAACCGCGCCAGTTGTCTTCCACCGCCTTGTCCTTGGCGAGCGTATTGGTAATTAGGGTGAAGATACGGATATTTTCCGCCAGCGTCTGGCCCAGGCTTTTGGCTGCTTCCTTGCGCTTGGCCCCGTCGCGGTCGTGCATCAGGTTGAGGATTTCGGTGTTGGTCAGATCCTCGCCCTGGAAGGGAAAACGCAATCCGGCCAGGGTTTCATCGAACAGACGAACCCAGGCGGACCGGCCCGCAACCGATTTTTCATGCAGCAGGCGTTCCAGTTCATCGGAGAGCTGGTGCTCTCGAAGGGCGCGCACATCGCGCAGCCAGGGGGCATAGCGGGCCAGTTCTTCGCTTTCCCCGATTCGCGCCTGAAGATGGTCCTCCTCCAGTCGGTTCAGTTCCAGCGAGAAGAACAGCAACGCGGTTGAAATGTCATTCACCCGTTCCTGGCTGTTCTGGAAGAACCTTCCGATTTCCGCATCGGTAACGTCCCCGGCATAAAGCAGATAGGCATAGCTCATCACCCGCGACAGGGTTTCATCCAAAGCCTCGTAATCGGCAATAGCCTTGGCCAATTCCTCGCCTGACAGTTCCTCCAGGCGCCCCTGGAAGCTTTTGGCGAAAAGCTCCGCCTTGGCGGCGGCACTATCCATGTCTGCCTTCAGCGCCGGGCAGTCCATCCCGTCATAGAGGTCGCTCAAATCCCAGGTCGGCAGGTTTTCCAATTTGCTTTCAGCCACGTTTGTTTCCTATGCATCTTTACTCTGACCACTCAAGCCCGATATATGATTATGCGAGAATAAGAACAAGTATTGTCGGGTTTTTTTGTCGCCGCGGGGAGACGGCAAAAAAACTCCAGGGGAATCGTCCGTGATTGATTATGATAATGTAAAAAACCTGCCGTCCATGTTTTTCGATCAGGCGGCTCGGCTCAAAGACGCACCCTTTCTTTGGTCCAAGAAGGACGGTCAATGGCTGAGCCAGAGCTGGTCCCAGGTCGCCGATGAGACCAACCGCCTGTCGCGGGGCCTGCGCGCCAAAGGCGTCAAGCCGGGCGACCGTGTGCTTTTGCTATCGGAAAACCGGCCGAAATGGCTGATGGCGGATGTGGCAATCATGGCAACCGGTGCGATTACCACACCTGCCTATACCACCAACACCGAAGCCGACCATCTGCATATCCTGCACGACAGCGGGGCCAGGGTCGCCATCGTCTCCACAGCGAAACTCGCCAAACGCTTCCTGCCCGCCGCCGTGCAGGCAGGCCTGGACCTGGTCATTGTCATGGAGGAACCCGACAACCGTCCGGGTCAGTCCCTGCATATCGAAACATGGGATGACATGCTGGCGCTCGGCGCGGAACAACCCGATGACGTCATGGACCTGGTGAACGCCCAAAAGCGAGGCGACACCTGCTGCATCATCTACACCTCCGGGACCAGCGGCACCCCTAACGGCGTGATGTTGAGCCATGGCGCAATCATTTCCAACTGCATGGGCGCAGAAGACGTGCTGCAGCATCTGCCCGGCTATGGCGAAGCGCCTGAGGTCTTCCTGTCCTTCCTGCCGCTCAGCCATTCCTATGAACATACGGCGGGGCAATTCGTTCCCGTCGCCTGGGGGGCGCAGATCTATTATGCGGAAAGCATCGACAAGCTGATCAACAATATCGCAGAGGTTCGCCCGACCATCATGGTGTCGGTGCCGCGCCTTTACGAAACAATCCGCGGACGTGTCCTCAAGGGGGCGGAGCAAGCAGACGGCCTGAAGGCAAAGATGCTCTACAAGGCCGTCGAACTGGGTGCCAAGGCCTATCAGGACCCGAAGTCGCTTACCTTTACGGAACGGCTGCTTAACCGCCTGCTGGATAAACTGGTCCGGCGCAAGGTGCAGGAACGTTTCGGTGGCCGCCTGAAGGCCTTCGTCTCAGGCGGCGGACCGCTGAATTACGACGTTGGCCTGTTCTTCCTGGCATTGGGTCTGCGGGTGCTGCAAGGATACGGCCAGACAGAATCAGCACCGGTTGCCGCCGTCAATCGCTGTGAGTTGAACGACCTCTGCACTGTCGGTCCGCCGATGAAGGATGTAGAGGTGAAAATCGCGGAAGACGGCGAAATCCTGATCCGCGGCGAACTGGTGATGAACGGCTATTGGAAACAGCCGGAACGAACCGCCGAGGTCATCATCGACGGTTGGTTGCATACCGGCGACATCGGTGAATTGAACGAAAACGGCTATCTCAAGATCACCGACCGCAAGAAGGACATCATCGTCAATTCCGGCGGCGACAATATCTCGCCGCAACGGGTGGAGGGTATTCTCTGCCTGGAACCGGAGATCGAACAATGCATGATCTATGGCGACAATCGCCCGCATCTGGTCGGCATCATCGTTCCCAACCAGGAATTCATCGAGACCTGGTGCAAGGAAAACAATGTCGACCCGAAAACGCTCACTGCAGATGACAAGGCCTTCAAATCCGCCATCCACGCCGCAGTCGACCGTGCGAACAAGAAGATGTCCGTGATTGAGAAAGTTCGGCGCTTTGCCCTTGTCATGGAGCCGTTCAGCGTGGAAAACGAGATGTTGACACCTTCCATGAAAGTCCGGCGTCATGTGGTCAAACATACATACGGTCAGGTACTGAACGACCTGTACAAAAAGTAATCGAAAAGACGGGAATGAAGTTATGAATGTACGCGCCAAATGGGTTGAAGGTCATCGTTTCATCGGCAGCAATGCCAATGGTCACGGCATCGTCATGGACGGGTCCGGCGCTGACGATCCGCAAGGCCGCCTGGGCCCGAGCCCGATGGAACTGCTGTTGCTGGGCGTAGCTGGCTGTTCCGGAATCGACGTGGTCCATATCCTCAAAAAGTCCCGCGAGGATGTTGTTGACTGTGTCGTCGATGTGGACGGCAAGCGCGCCGATACCGAACCGAAAGTCTTCACCGATATTCATATGATCTATACCGTCACCGGCAAGGGTCTGACCCCGGCCAAGGTAGAGCGTGCGGTTGAGCTGTCGGCAGAGAAATATTGCTCTGCATCGGTCATGATGGGCAAGGCCGCCAATATCACGCGCGAGATCAAGATCATCGAAGCGGAATAAGCCGCCACCAACCGAATTTTCAGGGGGCGTTGCAGCGATGTGGCGCCCCTTTTCCACATCTGAAATACGACAACCTGTCTTTAATAGAGCAGTTCACACCGCCCAGAGGCATTTTCCCCGTGAGAAGCTGACATAAAGTCGCTGCTCTGGACGTAGGTGACTGTGGGTTACTGGAACAATGGAACTGAATTCCCGGACTTCGGCGCTTTCGGTCGGCCTGATCCCGCTGGACCGGTTTACGATGACGCCTTTCGCGTCTTTCCTGGATGTTCTGCGTCTGGCCGCCGACAAGGGTGACCGCAGCGAGCAGCGCAACTGCACCTGGGTCGTCACCGCGCCGGGCAACAGCATGGTCACGGCCAGTTCCGGTGTCCAGATCGCCACCAGCCGCCAGCCCCCCGACCCCCGCCAGTTCGACTATATCGCCGTCTTTGGCGGCTTGTTGCGCACGGGCACAGAACTGAACGCCGAAACGCTGGCCTATCTGAGGCATGCGGACGAACTGGGCATTCCGCTGATCGGGGTGTGCACCGGCTCATACGCGTTGATGAAGGCCGGCCTGATGAAAGACCGGCGCTGCTGTGTAAGCTGGTTCCATCACCGCGACTATCTGGATCGCTTTGACGATGCCAAGCTGGAAACAGGTCAGCTTTTCCTGGAAGACGAGGACCGCATCACCTGCGCAGGCGGCGCAGGCGCCGGGGACCTGGCGCTATGGCTGGTCAAGCGGCACCTGGGGGAACGCTGGGCCCGCAAATGCCAGCGCATCATGATGCTGGAGGAGGCACGCCCGCCGACCCGCTCCCAACCCCTGCCCTCACTTTCTGCAAAAGTAACGGACCCGGTGATCCGCCGTGTCGTGCTCACCATCGAACGGAATTTGAGTGAACAGGTAACGACGGCGGAACTGTCGGACGCCGTCAACATGTCCCGCCGTCATCTGGAAAGGAAGTTCCGCAAGGAACTAGATATGGGCGTACAGGAATTTGTGCGTGAATTGCGCCTGCAGCTTGCCCGCGACCTGATCATAAACACCACGCAGGCGATCACCGATATCGCCTATGAATGTGGTTTTCGCCATCACACCCATTTTTCGGCGCTGTTCCGCAAGAAATACGGCGTCTCACCCAAGCGCCTGCGTGATGAACAAATCATGCCGGAGGACGTTTATTAGTCCTCAAAGAGCCGTCAGGCGCAGGACTTCCGGCTTGCGCGCCAGTGCTGGGAAAAGGTTCTCGGGAATATCATCACGCCAGCCGCTTTGCACATTCAGCCGTTGCGTGAAGGACCGTTCCTCGTCAACTCCATCAAAGAAGGCGATCCATGCGAAAACGCGGTCGCCACGGACCGGCAGGCGCGGGAAACTGTTTTCAACCTCAGCCGTAGCCAGCGCGGCAACAACCTCTCCACCGCTGGCCGCCACCAATGGCACCATTACCGCCTCAAAAAAAGCGTTAAAGTCAGCCGCACCGACCGATGCAAGGTCATGGATCGTAATCCGCATCAGCGGCGGCCTTGCCGACAAGGCCATATCCAGCCCCTGCCCCCCTGCGGCGGGGCGTAGTAACAGCACATTATCAGAATCCCGCATGGTCGCATTCGCTGCCGCCCCATGTTCATTCCAGACCGGCCCACCGTAAAAGGCGGAAAGCGCCTGGCGTCGTGCCTCCATATCAGCAAATCCGCGCATCCAGACGAAACGGTCCGGGTCCTCTTCATCCCGGTACCGCCCCAGAACTGTCATGCCGCAAATATTCTGGCTTTCGATGAATTGCTCTTCGAACAGGTCGATCAGGGTCTCGCGTTTACCACCAAAAAGCGTGTATTGGCGCAATTCAAAAATGGAAAGATCACTCATTACTTTGTCCTCGGCTGATGTCTCTTGGTTGCACTGCCTGTCTAGCAGGCTATAGTTGACATCAAGTGTCATCTATTTTGGAACCGCCATGCGCGCCAGCCGCCTTCTGACCATTCTGATTCTGTTACAACGCCGTGGCCGGGTGACCGCGCAGGATCTGGCCTATCGTTTCGAGGTTTCCAAACGCACCATCTATCGCGACATGGACGAGTTAAGCGCCGCAGGCGTCCCCCTTTATGCCGACCGGGGCGTTGGCGGCGGCTTTGCCCTTTACGATGACTTCAGAACGGACCTGACCGGCCTCACCAATGCCGAGGCCAAGGCACTGGCCATGGCCGGGCTGCCGGAGGTCGCGCTGGAGCTGGGTTTTGCCACCGAGGCATCGGCGGCGCGGCTCAAACTTCTGGCGGCCGTTCCTGTCGAGGCCCGGAAGGATGCGACCCATATCGCCGAATGCTTCCACCTGGACCCGGTGGACTGGTATCAGCGCGCGGGGCCGCCGGCTGCACTGGCCAAAGTGGCGGCAGCGGTCTGGCAGTCCCGCCACCTGCACCTTAGCTATCGCAGTTGGAATGGAACCTCTGACAAGGAGGTGGCGCCCTTCGGCCTCGTGCTTAAAGGCAGTGACTGGTATCTGCTTGCAGAGCGCAAGGGCCGTGAGGCGATCTACAAGGTTGCCTCCATCGAAAAGGCGGAGGTTCTCGACACCCATTTCAGGCGCCCTGACGATTTCGACCTGCGACGCATATGGCGGGAGAAGGTCGGGCGATTCGAAAACAGCCTGCAACGGCTTACCGCCCGTATCCGTGTCTCCCCGAAAGCGCTTTCACGGCTGCCGAGATTGGGGGCAACCGCCGTAGAGGCCGTCAACGCCGCCCACCCCGATCATGATGGATGGCGCGAGGCGGATATTCCTATCGAGGGCATCTCCCACGCTGCCAGCGAACTGCTGGTCTTCACGGACCAGATAGAAGTGCTTGCGCCGCAGGAACTACGCGACGAAATCACCCGCCGCGCAACTGCAATCGCCAGACTTTACACATCTTAACCGGGTTTCACCCGAAACAGGGCGTGGATGACGCCGATATCGTCACTGAAATCTTCATTACAGGGAAGATAGGGCTTCGGTTCGCTGATCATGACGGGAGACCAGAACCTCCGTTTCTCCATATCGCCAACCAGTGCGTCGAACGCTTCCTCCGCCCAACGGTCCTCACGATGGGTGAAAAGGATATGACCACCAGCCCGGACAATACGGCAGAGGTCCGTCAGCAACGCCTCCGCATCCTCAATATAGGTCATCACGCCAACACAGGCGGCGGCATCAAAGGCATCATCCGCCAACGGTAACGGGATGACCTGCAGGTCGTGCCGCTGCAAGCGTGCATAATTCCCATGCCGAGTAGCAATTTCGAGGGAGGCCGCAGAAATGTCCAGCCCCTCAACCCCGCAGTCAAACCGGTCTCTCAGGGCGGCGGCCAACAGCCCGGTCCCGCAGCCGACATCCAGAATCGCGCCTCCAGGCTTCACACAGCCCGCAAGCGCCTCTGCGGCATCATCGGCGGCTCTGTAGTTCCAGTCCTTGAGGGTGTCGTTATAGGTCTCTGCCCAGTCGTTATAATAGGCCTCAACCTCTTTCGGGTTCTTCGACCCGGCCTTGAGAGACTGAAATCCCTGCTTCGGTAAATCTCCTGCCGTCATCGTCTCCCCCAGTCATGATTATCTGTCATGGCCAACGGTAGCGCGAACGGTGGGTATTGTCAGCAGCCCCTCCCCTTTAAGAGGAGGATGTCTCTCCGCTCAATACGGCGTTATGGCCGTAGAATTTCTTGTACCACTCGACAAATTTGGGCAGCCCTACATCAATCGGCGTCGTTGGTTCATAGCCAAAGTCGCGCCGCATGGGTTCCACATCGGCATAGGTTACAGGCACGTCGCCATCCTGCATTGGCTGGAAGTCGATCTTGGCTTTCTGGCCGGTCGCCTTTTCCAGCACCTCGATCATATGCATCAACTCTTCGGAGCGGTTATTGCCGATATTATAGACCCGATGCGGCGCAGCCTTGCCATCGTCGGCAGGCGGATTGTCGAGGCAGGAGATAATACCGCTGACGATATCGTCAACATAGGTGAAATCGCGCTTCATCTGGCCATTGTTGAAAACCGGGATCTCCTCGCCCGCAAACATTTTGCGGGTAAAGATGAAGGCCGCCATATCCGGACGCCCCCAGGGTCCGTAAACGGTGAAGAAACGCAGGCCCGTCTGCGGAATGCGATAGAGATGGGAATAGCAATGGCCCATCAGTTCGTCCGCCTTCTTGGTCGCGGCATAAAGCGAGACCGGCGTATCGCAGACATCATCCGTGGAAAACGGCATTTTGGTGTTGCCGCCATAGACGCTGGAGGACGAGGCATAGACCAGATGTTTCAGGCCTTCCTTGTGCCGCGCAAGCTCCAGGATATTCAACTGGCCGACCACGTTGGTCTGTACGTAGGCATGCGGATTTTCAAGCGAGTAACGCACACCGGCCTGCGCCGCCAGATGGACAATCCGGTCGATATCCGGGCGGCGTTCCACCAGATCGTTCAGGGCTTCGGCGTCGGCAATGTCGATTTTTTCGAAGGTATAGCCTTCCCGCCCGACAAGGCGATCACGGCGGGCTTCCTTGAGGGTGACATCGTAATAGTCGTTGAGATTGTCGATTCCGACGACCTTGTCGCCACGATTGAGCAGTGTTTCCGACACATGCATGCCGATAAAGCCAGCCGCGCCCGTCACCAGAACCGTCATGTCAAATCCTCAATAAACCTGAATGGGCTGTCGTCAGCCGCCCGCTTGCACCTTCTGCACGGATATACCTGCCCTCTTCGGCAAGGGCAAGTATCGGACATGTGCGAAAATCCGCGCATCTGGCGGCGTTCAGGTTATTGTCAGCTTTACCCTTTAATATTTACTACTTATAGTTGATCAACATATATAACAAACCAAGAGTTCGGAATGTCACAACGCAGCTCGCTTCCGGCCCCGTTTGGGGCTGTTTTGGATTCCAGATTATTCCGGATCATTGCCAGCTTCACCGCCGTCTATATGGCCAGCTCCCTTGTCCTCCGTGTCACGCTGACCTTCTTTCTGGATACATCATCCTGGGCGGATGCGCCGCTGAAACTTCTGGCGGCTGTCGCAATCGGCAGCATTCACGATCTGTTTGCAGGCGTCGGGCTGATCAGTCTCTTCCTGTTGCTGATATTCCTGTTCGTGCCCCGAAAGAAATCCTTCAGCCGCGGATTGTTGTTCACGGTTTTCGCCGCGTTCTTCGTCGGTATGCTTTTCATAGACGTCGCGGAGCTTCTGTTCTGGCAGGAGTTTTCAAACCGCTTTAACGGGATCGCTGTCTTTTACCTGATTTTCCCGCGCGAAGTGATCGGCAATATCTATGAATCCTTCCCCGTCGAATATGAACTGCCTGCCGTCTTTGCCGCCGGTATCGCCCTTTGGTATGTGGCCGGGCGCAAGACCACCGACACACTTGCCCGCCTTTTCAGGGAAGGCAGCCGCTGGCGTCTTGCCTCCACGGCCCTGCTTACTGCTGTTGTCGCCGGCCTGCTGAGCGCCTATGCCCATGTGCGCCCGTTCGAGAACCGGGAATTCAACGAGATGGCGGAGAACGGATTGCGCAGCCTTTTCTATGCGGCGCTTTCCAACGACGAAGAATATGAAGGCGTCTATCCGTCGATCAAAGATCACAAACTGGAAGTCACCGAACTGCGCAAGGCGGTAAAGCAGGAAAACAGCCGATTTGTAAAACCGACCGGGCCAAACCCGATCCTGCGTCAAATCACACCTGACCGCCCGACGAAGAAACTCAACATTGTGATTGCCATTGAGGAAAGCTTTGGCGCGAAATTCGTTGACTATCTGGACAATAAAACCGGCGTTTCGATTTCTCCGAACCTGAACCGCCTGGCCAAGGAAGGCGTTTCCTTCACCAATGTCTATGCCTCCGGTGACCGCACCGTGCGCGGCCTGGAAGCCGTCCTGACGTCATTCGCGCCGATCCCCGGCATTTCCACCGCCCGGCGCGACGGTTCCCGGCATATGTTCTCCCTGCCCTATGTGCTGAAACAACAGGGTTACAACTCTGGCATACTCTATGGTGGGGAGGCCCTGTTCGACAATATGGGGACCTTCTGGGACGGCATCGGCTTTGACCATGTCTGGGACGAGAATGACATCCGCCATGAATCCTTCTCCACGATCTGGGGTGTCTCTGACGAGGATCTCTTCACCGAGGCGCTGCAGCGTATGGATGAGAATGCGGGCCCCGGTAAAGCGCCCTTCCTCCTGAGTATGATGACGGTCTCCAATCACCGCCCCTACAAGTTCCCGCAGGATCATGTGAAATGGAAGGATGACCGCGGCCGGATCGAGAATACGGCAACCTATGCCGACTGGGCGTTCGGGAACTTTATCGAACGGGCCCGCTCAAAACCCTGGTTCGACGATACGGTCTTCGTCTTTGTCGCCGACCACAGCCGCAAGATCAACGGCGCGTCGCGCATTCCGGTCGATGCCTTCCGCATTCCGATTGTCTTCTACTCACCCAAACACCTGAAACCCATGCAGGTCGACAAGCTGATGGCGCAGATCGACCTGTCGCCGACCCTGCTGGGCCTGTTGGGTTTCAAATATGACAGCCCGTTCTTCGGTGTGGATGTGCTGAAGCAGCCGAATGACGATGGGCGCATCATCATCTCCCATAACTTCTCTATCGCCTATGGCCGCCCCGGCCAGGTGGTAGTCCTGGAGCCCACCGGCGATACCATCGCCTATGACTTCAAGGTGGGAGAACAACTTAAAACCCGTGCGACCCCGGACCCGGCGCTGCGCGAAGAGGCGATCTCCGTCGTTCAGACCGCCCACCGGATGTTCTACGCGGGCGACTATCACTACGATAATCCGGCATTTGCCAAACAGTCGCTTGAGCCCGGCAACAACGTCGCGCAGCAATAAAATCCCTGTCCCCACAATTCAAAGCCGGAGGCCATCGCCTCCGGCTTTTTTCGTTGTGCATCACTCATGATGACACTGACGCATGGCAGGATCGCCCCCTATCCTCACGAACAAATATTTCAAAAGTCAGCAACAATATTACTTGCGCATTTAGGTCAGTAATGCTAACCTATTTGCCTTGGACAAATTTGGATCTCGGCTCCAAATAAGCCCCACAAAAAATAATAAAAAAGATACAATAGAACAGATTTGGTGCGGAGCCGAAGACGTTGGGAGATGACACAATGACGCTCGCGACCGTCAATCTGGACGATAAATATACACTCGATTCCGGACGTATTTTCATTACCGGCATTCAGGCCCTGGTACGCCTGCCCCTGATGCAGCGCCAGCGCGATATTGCCGCAGGCCTTAACACCGCAGGCTTTATTTCCGGGTATCGCGGGTCCCCGCTCGGCGGGTTGGACCAGCAGCTTTGGAAAGCGAAAAATTATCTGGAAGAAAACCAGATCGAATTTCAGCCCGGCCTGAACGAGGACCTTGCGGCCACCGCCGTCTGGGGTTCCCAGCAATCCCAGCTTTTCAACGACAGTCTGGTCGATGGTATTTTCGGCCTGTGGTACGGCAAGGCCCCGGGCGTCGACCGCTCCGGCGACGTCTTCAAACACGGCAACGCGGCAGGCACGTCCAAGCACGGTGGCGTGCTGTTGCTTTCCGGTGACGACCACACCTGCAAATCATCCACCCTGCCCAGCCAGACCGAATATGCCTTCATGGACGCCATGATCCCGGTCCTGGCCCCGGCCAATGTGCAGGAATATCTGGATTTCGGCATCCATGGCATCGCGCTGTCCCGGTATTCCGGCTGCTGGGTTTCCTTCAAGACGCTTGCAGAAACCGTTGAAACCAGCGCCAGCGTCTATGTGGACCCGCACCGTGTTCAGATTAAGGAACCGACTGATTTCGAACTGCCTGAAGGCGGCGTTTCGATCCGCTATCCTTTCCCGCCGCTGGAACAGGAACGGATGCTGCATCAGTACAAGCTTTATGCCGCACTCGCCTATGCGCGCGCCAACAATCTGAACCATCCGGTCATCGACGGCCCGAACCGCCGTATCGGCATCGTCACCACGGGCAAAAGCTATCTCGACGTGATGCAGGCGCTCGAAGACCTGCATATCGACGCGGAATATGCCGCCAAGATCGGCATCAGCGTCTATAAGGTCGGCATGGTCTGGCCGCTGGAACGCGACGGCATCCGCCAGTTCGCCGAAGGCCTGGAAGAAATCATCGTCGTTGAGGAAAAACGCGCCGTCATCGAAAACCAGTTGAAGGAACAGCTTTACAACTGGCGTGGCGATGTCCGTCCGCGCGTGGTCGGCAAATTCGACGAGGGCGGCGACTGGGTTCTACCGTCCATCGACGAACTGACCCCCGCACGTATTGCCCGGGTCCTGGTGGAGCGCCTGCGCAGGACCCGTGAAGGCACCACCGCCGACATGGAAACCCATTTCGAAAAACGCCTGAATTTCCTGGCGGAGAAAGAAAAACAGCTATCCGCACGTAAGCCCTCGCTTTCCCGGACCCCGTTCTTCTGTTCCGGCTGCCCGCACAACACCTCCACCCGCGTACCGGAAGGTTCCCGGGCGCTGGCGGGGATCGGCTGTCACTATATGGTGCAGTGGATGGACCGCAGCACCGACACCTTCACCCAGATGGGCGGCGAGGGTGTTACCTGGGTCGGCCAGTCCAAATTCTCCAAGACCAAGCATGTCTTCGCCAACCTTGGCGACGGCACCTATATGCATTCCGGCCTGCTGGCGATCCGCCAGGCCATCGCGGCCAAGGTCAATATCACCTACAAGATTCTGTTCAACGACGCCGTTGCCATGACCGGCGGCCAGCCCTTTGACGGGCCGCTGACCCCCTGGGACATCGCCCGTCAGGTCAAGGCCGAAGGTGTTGTTCGAATTGACGTGGTCACCGATGAACCGGAGAAATACGGGTCCGGCACCCTTTTCCCGGAACACACCCAGATTCACCATCGTCGTGACCTGGACAAGGTCCAGAAGGAACTGCGTGAGGTCGGGGGCACCACGGTGCTGATCTATGACCAGACCTGCGCGGCGGAAAAACGCCGTCGCCGGAAACGCGGCCAGTTCCCGGACCCGGCTGTGCGCGCCTTCATCAACGAAGACGTCTGCGAGGGCTGCGGCGACTGCGGCGAGGTTTCCAACTGTGTTTCCATCGAACCGAAAGAAACCGAGTTCGGCCGCAAACGTAAAATCGACCAGTCGTCCTGCAACAAGGACTATTCCTGTGTCGATGGTTTCTGCCCCAGCTTTGTCACCGTCCACGGCGGCAAGCCCCGTAAAGGCAAAGGCGCGGAGAAGGACTCGGCCAAGCAGGCACATCTGGGCAACCTGTTCGAGGCCCTGCCGGAACCGAAACTGCCGACGGTCGACGACCAACCCTACAGCATCCTGCTGACCGGTGTCGGCGGTACGGGCGTTGTCACCATCGGTGCGCTGTTGGGCATGGCCGCCCATATGGAGGGCAAGGGCTGCTCCATCCTCGACATGGCGGGCCTCGCCCAGAAGGGTGGCGCGGTATCCTCCCATATCCGTATCGCCAAATCGCCGGAAGATATTCATGCAGTCCGTATCGCCGCCGGTGGGGCAAACCTGCTGCTGGGTTGCGATGTCGTCGTCTCCGCCGCATTCGATTCCATGGCAAAGACGGACCTGAATGTGACCAATGCGGTCGTCAACACCCATGAGATCATCACCGGGGCCTTCACCCGCAACCCGGACTTCAAGTTCCCCTCCAAGGAACTGGTAGAGATCATCACGGATTGTGTCGGCAAGGATAACGCCCATTTCATCGAAGGGACGGCCATTGCCACATCCCTGATGGGCGACAGCATCGCCACCAATATGTTCATGCTGGGCTATGCCTATCAGAACGGTTTCATCCCGGTCTCCGAGGAAGCCATCTTCAAGGCTATCGAATTGAACAAGGTGGCCGTCGACGCCAACAAACGCGCCTTCACCTGGGGCCGCCGTGCCGCCCATGACCTTGACGCCGTGCGCAAGATGGTCGGTCGTCCACAGGCACGCAAGGAAGAGGATTTCAAGGCGGAAAGCCTGGATGACCTGCTGACGATCCGCCACAACGAACTGATCGCCTATCAGAACCGCGCCTATGCGGATCGCTACAAGGCGTTGGTGAATAAGGTCCGCGCGAAGGAAAGCGGCATCGTCGCCAACAGTGAAGAGCTGACCAAGGCGGTCGCACGCTATTACTTCAAGCTGCTTGCCTATAAGGATGAATATGAGGTGGCGCGCCTGTTTGCCAAACAGGACTTCAAACGACGCCTGCATGACGCCTTTGAAGGTGACTACAAGGTCCACTACCACCTGGCAGCACCGCTATTCTCAGAGACGGACCCGGAAACGGGCCACCTGATCAAACGGGAATACGGCCCCTGGATCATGAGCGCCATGAAAACCCTGGCGAAATTCAAGTTCCTGCGCGGCACGAAGCTGGATATCTTCGGCTATCATCATGAACGCCAGCTGGAGCGCCAGTTGATCGCGGATTATGAAAAGACCGTGGATAAACTGCTCACCGGCCTGACTGCGGACAATCTGGACACGGCAATCGAGATCGCCAGCATTCCGGAACATATCCGTGGCTTTGGCCACGTGAAAGACAGGCATGTCGCCGATGCCAAGGCCAATGAACAGGTGTTGCTGGAACGGTTCAGCAATCCCAAACCCGCGCCGCAGGCTGCCGCCGCGGAGTAAGGACAAACGTCCAGAGCAAACTGAAAGGCCGGTCCCAGGGACCGGCCTGGCCTTTTTCTTGTTTGCATCAAGCCACCGTCAGGCCGGGGTCTCGTTTTCCCCGATCACCCCCAGCACCCCCAGGATACGGACCACCTTGCCCTCTTCATCGACCATCGGCAGATCGATACTCTCAAAATGGTTATTGCGGAGATAGCCGCCACGCCCGAATATTTCGCAGTAGTGAGCCCGGCGATCCCGGATGATGACGCGATAATATTGAAACAAGGAGCGCTTTTCAGGAAGCGCGTCATCTTCGCGGATGACGTCTTTGGTCCATGTGCTGTTGCCCAACAGGCGCCTCACCTTTTCACCGTGAAGCACGATTTGAACCGCTTCCGGGTCTTCCGTATTCACGAGGAAGAAATTTTCCGCAAGCGGTGCATGGTCCAGCAGATCAAACACCGCCCATTGCACCGGCCCTTCCTCACAATCCCGATGGTCCCGATACCAGTCATACATTGCCCTGGTTTGCGGAGAACGCAGCAGGCCCAGATCATCAAGCAGCCTGTGCTCGATCTGCAGCTCCGTCGGTCCCACAGGTAAAACGCGCTTACCTTTGGCCATCCTGTCACTCATACAAACTCTCCCGGGTCTTCAGGCTGCCCGCGCAGCAGATCAGAGAAAATCAATCGCCCCGATAAACCGGATCACCCGTCCATCCGTATCGAACAGCGGCAAATCAACACTTTCAAAGTTGGAAGACAGCAATCCTTCCGAACACACCTTACCGAGAGACCGCTTGGGCTGCCTGCCTATGAAACTGTCATAGTAGTGGTGGTAAAGCTTGGCTTTCACCGGATGGTCGTCATCAGGGGCCACAGACTGTTTGTTCCAGCATCTATCGGCAAACATTCGTTTCGGAAATTCACCGTGCAACGAAAATTCAAAGCTCTCCCCCTCCCCGGCCACCTTGAGAAGGTATAGATGCGGGGCAAGCTCCCGATGGTCCACAATATCAAAAGAGGCCCAGGGAGCCTCTCCACCATGATCACCTGCCGCCGCCTCCCACCAGTCATAGAGAGACCGGCAAACTTCCGTCGCTATTTGATCCCGACTGGTCAGGGCCATGCTGGCCACATCAACGATCTCACGCTTAACAGCAAGAATTCTGTATTTTTCCGGTAAAGGCTCTCGATACATATAGGTCCTTGCTACCTTGCCCAGTCCACCTCACCACTATCGCTTAATAACGTCTTTCTAAAAAGCGTTAAATTTGCAATTCAATTGTTTTTTCAACCATTCAGATATCTCCGCACCGCTTGACAGAGCAGGGAAACAATCGGCATTGTGTGGCCATTCACCAGGGGTGCCCCGGCAAGGGGCTGAGATTCTGCTGTAAGGCGCAGTGACCCAATGAACCTGATCCAGTTCATACTGGCGTAGGGACGGTGCAAGCGCGTCATCATTGGGCCATTCGTCCATCAGACTCTTAATTCCGGCGCGCCCTCCTCCTCACATCGGCACTGACTGGGTCTCCAATGCATCACCGCAAGGGAGCCTCACAATGACTGCGACAAAGACAAATAAAGAGATCGATTTTTCCGGCGTCACCACAGGGCCATTGCCCGCCTCCGCCAAAGTCTTCAAGGCGGGTGAAATCCACGACAATATCAGGGTGCCGATGCGCGAGATCGCCCTGCACCCGACCGCAAATGAACCGCCGGTGACCGTCTATGATTCCTCCGGCCCCTATACCGATCCCTCCGCTGACATCGACATCAATACCGGCCTGCCGCGTCTGCGCGAAAGTTGGATCACAGCCCGTGACGACGTAGGGGGTTATGACGGTCGTCAGATCAAACCGGAAGACAATGGCTTTGTCGCCGGTGACCACCTTGCGCCGGAATTCCCGGTCAATCACCAGCCCTTGCGCGCCAGGGACGGCAAGGCCGTCACGCAGATCGCCTATGCCCGTGCCGGGATCGTGACCCCGGAAATGGAATTCATTGCGATCCGCGAAAACCTGGGCCGGGCGCAATTAAAGGAAAAACTCGCCCGCGACGGTGAAGATTTCGGCGCCGCCATCCCGGATTTTGTCACCCCGGAATTTGTGCGCGACGAGGTCGCCCGCGGCCGCGCCATCATCCCCTGCAACATCAACCACCCGGAAGTGGAACCGATGATCATCGGCCGGAATTTCCTGGTGAAGGTGAACGCCAATATCGGCAACTCCGCCGTTACCTCCAGCATGGCGGAGGAAGTGGATAAGATGATCTGGTCAATCCGCTGGGGCGCGGATACGGTCATGGACCTGTCCACCGGGCGCAACATCCATAATATCCGCTCCTGGATCATCCGGAACTCGCCCGTGCCCATCGGCACGGTGCCGATCTATCAGGCGCTCGAAAAGGTCAATGGCGTGGCAGAAGACCTGACCTGGGAGGTTTTCCGCGACACGCTGATCGAACAGGCCGAACAGGGTGTTGACTATTTCACCATCCACGCCGGTATCCGCCTGCATCACCTGCCGCTGACGGTGGAGCGCGTCACCGGCATCGTCTCGCGTGGCGGGTCGATCATGGCCAAATGGTGCCTGCATCATCACCGGGAAAGCTTCGTCTACGAGCATTTCGCGGAAATCTGCGATATCGCCCGTGCCTATGACATCTCCTTCTCACTGGGTGACGGGTTGCGCCCCGGTTCTATCGCCGACGCCAACGACGCCGCCCAATTTGCCGAACTGGAAACCCTGGGGGAACTGGCACAGATCGCCTGGGACAAAGATTGCCAGGTGATGATCGAAGGCCCCGGCCATGTGCCCATGCACAAGATCAAGGAGAATATGGACAAGCAATTGGATGTCTGCGGCGAGGCCCCCTTCTATACGCTTGGGCCGCTCACGACCGATATCGCGCCCGGTTACGACCATATCACCTCGGGTATCGGGGCGGCGATGATCGGCTGGTTCGGCACGGCGATGCTGTGCTACGTGACGCCGAAAGAGCATCTTGGCCTGCCCGACCGGGACGATGTGAAGACGGGGGTGATCACCTATAAGATCGCCGCCCATGCCGCCGACCTCGCCAAAGGTCATCCGGCGGCCAAGGTCCGGGACGACGCCCTGTCCCGCGCACGCTTCGAATTCCGTTGGGAGGATCAGTTCAACCTGTCACTGGACCCGGATACGGCGCGGAATTTCCATGACCAGACCCTGCCGAAGGAAGCCCATAAGGTTGCCCATTTCTGTTCCATGTGCGGGCCGAAATTCTGTTCCATGCGCATCAGCCAGGACATCCGCGACGAGGCCAAGCAGAAAGGCATGGCGGAAATGGCGCAGAAATACCAGGCAGAGGGCGACCTCTATATGCCCGTGACGGAACCGGCAGAGTGAGCGTCGATATTCTGATCCGGGGCGCGGGGGTGGCGGGTCTGGCCGCCGCCTTCGTCCTTGCCAAACGCGGGGTCCGGGTAACGCTTTACGATAAAAGTGAGCGGCTGGACGGCAATGCCTCCTGGTACGCAGGTGGGATGCTGGCCCCTTTTTGCGAGGGCGAAACCGCCGAGGAACGTGTCCAGCGACGCGGTATCGAGGCCATCGACTGGTGGGATCGCGCCCTGCCGGGGCTGGTCCAACGCAGGGGCAGCCTGATCATCGCCGCCCCCCGCGACCAGGGGGAACTTTCCCGTTTCGCCCGACAGACAAGCGGCCACTGCTTGGTTGATGCGGCAGAACTGGCGGAACTGGAAGCCGACCTCACCGGTCGCTTCCCACAGGCTTTGTTCATCGCCGAGGAGGCCCATCTGGCCCCACGTGCGGCCCTTGCAGGGTTATTGGAACAGGCTCGCAATCATGGGATCGACATCCGTCTGGGCGGCGATGGGCCTTCCGGCGACGGCTTCGACTATGAACTTGACGCCACGGGTCTGGCCTGCCCTCTGCCGGGCCTGCGGCCCGTCCGTGGGGAAATGGCCGTCCTGCATGCGCCGGATGTGCATCTCACCCGTGTCGTCCGTTTCCTGCACCCGCGCATCCCGATCTATATCGTACCGCGCAAGGATCAGCACTATATGGTCGGCGCAACAATGATCGAAAGTGGCCACGATGGTCCGATCACTGCGCGGTCCCTGATGGAACTCTTGAACGCCGCTTATTGCGTGAACCCGGCCTTTGGCGAGGCCACACTCATCGAAACCGGGACAGGTCTGCGCCCCGCCTTTCCCGACAACCTGCCCAGGGTCATCCGTTGCGGAAACAGGCTCGCCATCAACGGGCTTTACCGCCACGGCTTCCTTCTTGCCCCCGTGCTGGCGGAAGCGGCCGCAGACCTGATCCTGAACGGCAGAACAGACAAGGATTTTATCCATGAAACTGATTGTGAATGGTGAGGCCCTAGACGCCACCGCCCGCACCCTGCAAGACCTGTTGACCGAGTTGGACCTGACCGGTCCCTGGTTGGCGACCGCCGTTGACGGGGATTTCGTGCCAGCAGGAGAACGCATCGACTGCACTCTGCGCGACGGTGCGGCGATTGAAATCCTGTCCCCGATGCAGGGAGGCTGACATGCTGACACTCTATGGACGCGACTTCGCCTCCCGGCTTTTGCTGGGCACGGCGCGATATCCCTCTCCTGCCATCCTGGCAGATGCCGTGCGGCGTTCCGAAACACAGATCGTTACCGTCTCCCTGCGGCGCGAGACGCGCGGCAATCAAAACGGTCAGGCCTTCTGGTCCCTGATCCAGTCTCTGGATGTTACGGTTCTGCCCAATACTGCCGGCTGCCATTCTGTGAAGGAGGCGGTCACCACGGCGCATATGGCCCGCGAAGTCTTTGGCACAAACTGGATCAAACTTGAGGTAATCGGCGACAGCGACACCCTGCAGCCGGATATTTTCGGCTTGGTGGAAGCGGCCAAAATCCTTTGCGACGAGGGGTTTGAGGTTTTCCCCTATATGACGGACGATCTGGTCCTGGCCGAAAGGCTGCTAGCGGCGGGATGTAAGGTCCTGATGCCCTGGTGCGCGCCGATCGGCTCTGCGCGCGGGCCGCAGAATATCCACGCCCTGAAGACCCTGCGCAGCCATTTTCCGGCTGTGCCATTAATCGTCGACGCCGGGATCGGCCGCCCGTCCCACGCCACCCAGGTTATGGAGCTGGGCTTTGACGCGGTGTTGTTGAATACAGCCGTCGCCAAGGCAGGTGATCCGGCACTTATGGCCGAAGCATTCGGCAAGGCCATTGCCGCAGGGTATGCCGCCTGTCAGGCCGAACCGTTGGAGCCGAGGGACTTCGCCACCCCGTCCACGCCCATCCTCGGGCAGGCTTTTTCCTGACATGTAACGGGCGCTTGCCTGAGGGCCCGTTACACCTAGCCCTTTTGGATATGCATGCGTCGCCACAACATCCTGAATGCCAGAAATTGAACGGAACGAAATTATCGGCGCTGAAATTCCATGACCCAATTGGTTTCCCAACTGACGCCGTCATCGGTGGAAAAGGCCTGTTCCCAGCGCGCCTGATCAGGCGGCAGCTTGGTCCAGATGAAACGGACCAGAATAGGCCTGCCATCGACCTCATCAGGACCGATAAAGAGACCTTCATCCCCCTCAAACCTGCCGGTTACCGGTGGCTCAACAGCCATACGCTCCTGGTTCAGCCACCAGATATTCCACGTCTGGTCATTCAGGTTAAAGGCACGCAGCGCCGCTGCTCGATAGGCACCGTCCGGTTCCTTCAACAGGTTATCCTCCAGGTTACCGACACCTCCCAGAATGGGAGATGTCTGGCTTTCACCTTCGAAACGGACCCAGTCGTCGCAACCGGCCAGACGCCGCGCCAGCTTCCGATGAGAGACCGTCCATGCCCCGAAAAAATAGTCAAAATCCTGATGTCCGTTCGTCGTGGCGCTGCCCTGCATGGCCTATCTTCCTGTCCTGTTTTGTGAATACCTCTCCCTGTAGCAGGATAAAGATGACGTATAATGTCATCTATTTGGCACTGGACAAAAAAAACGGGCGCTCAAACAAGCGCCCGTTCGTTCCGGTCTGGTTCGCTGTGGCCTAGGCTTCGCCCAGCGCCGACAGGTAGGTATCGACCAGCGCTTCCAGTTCGGAGCGCTCCGCCGGGTCCTGTTTCCGGTATTTCAGCACAGCGCGCAGCGCCTTGACGTCATAGCCCTCGCCCTTGGCTTCGGCGAAAACTTCCTTGATATCGTCGGCAATGGCTTTCTTTTCCTCTTCCAGTCGCTCAATCCGCTCTATAAAGGAACGAAGACGCTGACCGGCAGAGTTGGCAACCGTTTCCTGAAGATCTTCCATGATTGTCCTTCGGGTCTTTGTGGCTTTGTTGAAAAACATGAGGCTTGTCGAAACCGGCGCGCAGCTTAGCCGCACCGGCCCCGCCATTCAAACGGATTTCGTTGCCCGATTATTCTTCTCGGACATTTGACCAATATCAATGCGGGGCGACACCGGTAAACTGCATAGTGCGCCCATGATGAAGCAGAACGATCTCTTATCCCGCTACGGCAAGCCCGTACCCCGCTATACCAGCTACCCGACCGCCCCGCATTTTCACAACGGCGTCCGGGCAGATACCTATATGGAATGGTTGCGGGCCATCCCCGAAGACCAGCCGCTGTCGCTGTATTTCCACATTCCCTACTGCGACACGCTTTGCTGGTTCTGCGGTTGTCACACCAAGATCACCAAGCGCTATGGGCCGATCAAGGAGTATCTCGCCAGTCTGCTGCGCGAGATTGACCTGGTGGCGAACGCCTTGGGACCGCGCAGGCCTGTGCGGCATATCCATCTGGGAGGCGGCTCGCCGACAATCCTGAAGCCGGACGACTTCCTGCGACTGGGTGAGCGGATCAACCAGAATTTCTGTTTGATGGATGACGCGGAATTCGCCGTGGAAATCGACCCGCGCGGTGTAGATGACGTGCTGATCCGCGCGATGGCCGATGCCGGGGTCAACCGTGCCAGTGTCGGTGTGCAGGATGTGAACCCGATCGTCCAGAAGGCCATCAACCGGATACAGCCGTTTAGCGAAACGGCGCGGGTGATCGAAGGCCTGCGCGCCGAAGGTATCACCGGTATCAATGTCGATCTGATCTATGGCCTGCCGCATCAGACCATCCGTCTGGTGGAAGGCACCATCGAGGCAGTCGCCAAACTTCGGCCCAGCCGTCTGGCGCTGTTCGGCTATGCCCATGTGCCCTGGATGAAAACCCACCAGAAGATGATCGACGAAAAGGTTTTACCGAACGCCGAGGAGCGCCTCGAGCAGGCCGAAGCCGCCGCCAAGGCCATTGAGAAGGCAGGCTATGTGCCGATCGGCCTCGATCATTTCGCCCTGCCGGAAGACCCTCTGGCCGTGGCCTATGCCAAGGGCAACCTGCGGCGCAACTTCCAGGGCTATACCACGGACCAGTCCGAAATCCTGATCGGCTTCGGGGCATCCGCCATTGGCGTCAACCCGGGTGGATATGTCCAGAACGAACCCTCTTTGCGTGACTATCAGCGCCGTGTCGACGGCGGTATCCTGCCGGTCACCAAAGGTGTTGCCGTCAGCGCAGATGATGCCCTCCGGCGCGAGGTCATCCAGGACATCATGTGTAGTTACAAGGTCGATCTGGCGGATACCATGATCCGTCACAACGTGCCGAACACCTATTTCGACTTTGAACTGGAAGGCCTGGCCGACATGGAAGCAGATGGCCTCATCGAACGGGATGGCCCGAAGATTACGGTCACCAAAGCCGGTCAGCCTTTCGTCCGCACCATTGCTGCCCGTTTCGACGCCTATCTGGATAACGGCAAAGGCCGCCATTCCATGGCAGTGTAGCTGCCAGACGCTCTAGCGTTGAAACAGCCCGATCAGTTCGGCTGTTTCCAGAATATGCCCGTCCATGGCGGCTTCCAGCTTGACCTTGGGCGGGCTTTTCAGGTCCGGCAAAAGACAGTCCAACGCATAAAGCTTGAAGAAATAGCGATGCCGCCCCACCGGCGGACAAGGGCCGCCGTAGCCGGGGCGGTGCCAGTCGTTGATCCCCTGAAGGCATCCCTGCGGCAGGGCGTCCGGCGCGATCCCTTCCGTCAGCCCCGTTGTCCGGACCGGAATGTTATAGAGAACCCAGTGGACCCAGGTCATCTTCGGGGCCGCCGGGTCAGGCGCGTCGGGATCAACCACAATCAGGGCGAGACTTACAGCCCCTTCCGGAACATGCCGCCAGTCCAGGGGTGGTGAGCAATCCTGGCCGTCGCAGGTATAGAGGGCTGGAATATCACTGCCGTTGTCGAAGGCGGTGGATGTCAATGTCATGGTCATGGCATGCCTCCCGGACAGACTGTCGTTGTTAAAGACAGGATACTCCCGAAAGCGCAGCCAAGCCATTGACTTGACGGCGCCCCCCCTCTCCACTCCATCTATAAGCCATTGTAGAATGCTAATTTTCCAGGCTACAAATAGTCACATATTGGGGGCTGAAGCTCAGGGGGAGCCACATGAAGTCGATCATTCGCATCTTTTGCGCCGTATTCCTTTCCGTTTTCGCCGCATCCATCGGCACCGCACAGGCCAGTGGAAGTCTGAACCAACTGCGCAGTGCCGCAGAACAAGGCGATGCCGCCGCGCAATATCACTATGGTGCGGAGCTTCTGAAGGAAGATGGCGAACTGGCGGCGAGAGAATATGCGAATGGAAACATCGGCGAGGACGACCCACTTCCCGCAGGAAAGGTGAAATCCCTCCCCTGGCTACAAAAAGCCGCCGCCCAAGGATATCCGGATGCGATCGCGACAATCGGCGAGCATTATATCTATGGCGATATCGTCGCACGGGATACCGCCAAGGGCTTTGAAATGCTTCGCCATGGGATCGAACTAGGATCGACAGAGGGTATGTATGCCCTCGCAATCATGTATCAGGAAGGTATGGAGATCGAACAGAATCCGACCAAGGCACTGGTCATGTATGGCAACGCGGCCGCCCGCGGTCACAAGGGCGCGCTGGAAAGCATTAAGGCGAAGGCGGAATCCGGCCATCCCCTGTATCAGTTCCAACTGGCGGAATACTATCGTGAAGGAAAGGTCTTGCCGCAGGATTCCACGCGCGCCTACCACTTCTACTATGAATCCGCAAAAAAGAACTTTGCCCCGTCTTTGGTCGCCGTCTATCTCGCATGGGCCCAAGGCGATGGCGTTGAGAAAAACCAGGAACGCGCCGAATATTTTCGGCAGTTCTATGAGAAACACCCGGATCAGAATACGGTAAACAGATATTTCACCATGCGCGGTGAAAACCGCCCCTAGGCTGTGTCCAGCATCAGGAAAACCTTTTGGATCAACAGGCCGGCCAGGACCAGCCATATGACGATAATGACAAAGGCCGCAACATTGCTTCGCGGCCTTTTTTCTGTCAGACGGCGCGCGGCCTGTTTGCGCAGGTCCGCCATAACCTCATCCGGGATCAGTCGGATCACCAACCAGATTCCCAAGGGCAGCAAGAGAAGGTCATCCAGGTATCCAATAACCGGAATGAAATCGGGGATCAGGTCAATGGGGCTTAACCCATATCCTGCCACGATTGCCGCCAGGGCCTTCACATACCAAGGCACGCGCGGGTCCCGCATCGCCAGATAGAGGGCGAGCACATCCCGCTTCAATATAGTCGCCCAATGTTTCAGGCGATCCAGCATCCGGACCTCATTTCAACATGCCTCTCCTGATGCATCCTAGAGGAGTGCTCTCTATATCTCAATTTCGGTAACTGGAACCGAAATCCCCTCCTGTACCATCCGACAAATACCTCTGGTTCAACATTCTGTTGAATTTTAGAGACGATCGGTCTAATAAACTGTCATGGACGAAATTCAGACAGCCAGTACCCCGCGCCGTCGTGGTCGACCACCGAAGGACCAGAGCCGCCATGCAGAAGCACGGGCCAGACTGATCCGGGTTGGTGTCGCGACACTGACGGAAAAGGGCTTCAGTGCGGTCGGGATCGATGAAATCCTGAAATCGGTCGGGGTTCCCAAAGGCTCCTTCTATCATTATTTCGGCAGCAAGGCGGATTTCGGTCTCGCCCTGATTGACGCCTATGCGGAATATTTCGCTGGCAAGCTGGACCGTTGGTTTCTGGATGAAAGCTACCCGCCGCTGCAACGGTTGCAGAACTTCGTCGCCGATGCACGTGACGGCATGGCGCGTTACGATTTCAAACGCGGCTGTCTGGTGGGCAATCTGGGCCAGGAGATGGGGACATTGCCGGAGGCCTTCCGCGAACGGTTGGCGGACACCTTCAAGGACTGGGAGGAGCGCACCGCAGGTTGCCTGAAGGCTGCCCAGGCGGCTGGCGAACTTTCACAGGACGCCGATTGCGACCATCTCGCAAATTTCTTCTGGATTGGTTGGGAGGGCGCGGTTCTGCGGTCCAAACTGGAACGCAGCGCCACACCGCTTGACCAATTCGCCGACGGATTTTTCAAACTTCTACAGCAATATGGCGAAACGACGCCTTAACCGAAGGGGGTAATTCCATGTTTGATGCCATCCTGATCGACAAGGACGAAAACGGCCAGACAGCCAAACTGACCCAATTGGACGAAAACAGCCTGCCGGAGGGGGATGTCACGGTCCGGGTCGCCTATTCGACGCTGAATTACAAGGACGGGCTCGCCATCACAGGCAAAAGCCCGGTTGTTCGCAAATTCCCCATGGTGCCCGGTATCGACTTCTCCGGCGTTGTGGAACAGTCGGACCATCCCGACTACAGGCCCGGCGACAAGGTCGTACTCAACGGTTGGGGCGTGGGCGAGACCCATTGGGGCGGACTGGCCGGAATGGCGCGGGTCAAGGGGGAGTGGCTGGTACCGCTGGAACCCGCCTTCACCCTGGCGCAGGCCATGAGCATCGGCACCGCGGGCTATACGGCAATGCTGTGTGTGATGGCGCTGGAACGTCATGGAGTAACGCCTGAGTCCGGACCGGTGCTGGTCACCGGTGCCGCAGGCGGCGTCGGCAGCGTAGCAACGGCGGTTCTGTCCAAGCTGGGCTACCATGTAGCGGCGGTGACGGGCCGCAGGGAAGAGACCGATTATCTGACCGGGCTGGGCGCAAAAGAAATTCTCGACCGGGCGGAGTTTTCCGAACCGGGCAAGCCGCTTGCCAAGGAACGCTGGGCCGGGGCGGTTGATGTGGCCGGTGGTCAGGTGCTGGCCAATGTCTGCGCGTCTCTCATGTATCGCGGAACGGTCGCGGCCTGCGGCCTGGCGGCGGGCATGGGGCTTCCGGCAACCGTGGCGCCCTTCATCCTGCGCGGGGTGACGCTGGCCGGTGTTGACAGCGTCATGTGCCCGCGTGAGGACCGGCTGGAGGCCTGGCACCGTCTGGCGCGCGATCTGGACCCGTCGATCCTGGACGGGATCACGGAGAGTATTGCGCTCGCCGATGTGATCCCGATGGCGGAGAAGCTGCTCGCGGGGCAAGTGCGCGGGCGTGTGATCGTGCCGATTGATGAGACGTTGGGCTGAGAGAAATGCCCCATAGAACCGGAGAACCAGAAATGACGACGAGCGACCATAAAGTCAGCCGCTTTCCCGTGCCCGATCTGGCAGATATGCCCGAAGATATCCGCGAGCGCATCCTCGCAGTGCAGGAAAAGTCGGGCTTCATCCCCAATGTCTTTCTCACCCTCGCCCATCGCCCGGACGAATTCCGCGCCTTCTTTGCCTATCATGATGCATTGATGGAAAAGGAAAGCGGCCTGACCAAGGCGGAACGCGAGATGATCGTGGTGGCAACCAGCAACCTGAACCAGTGCCAGTATTGCGTGGTCGCCCATGGCGCCATCCTGCGCATTCGGGCGAAAAATCCGCTGATCGCCGATCAGGTGGCGGTCAATTACCGAAAGGCGGATATCACAGACCGCCAAAAGGCCATGCTCGATTTCGCAGTGAAAGTCTCACAATCCGCCTATGCAGTGGGTGATGCGGACCTGGAAATCCTGAAATCCCATGATTTCAGCGAGGAAGACGCCTGGGACATTGCAGCCATTTCCGCCTTTTTCGGCATGTCCAACCGCCTTGCCAATGTCACCAGCATGCGGCCCAATGACGAATTCTACACATTGGGCCGCGGTTAGTCAGTCTACCCGGACAACGGACCGGCCTTTGACGTCATCGAAGGCCGGTCAGTCCTTCACCTTGGCGTGTTCAACCTCGAATTTGGCCTTCTGGTCCGGCGTGGCCTCGGTCTGGTATTTGGCCTTCCAGTCCGCATAGGGCATGCCGTAGACGATTTCCCGTGCTTCGTCATAATCAATGTCAACGCCGCGGTCCTCGGCTGCCGCGCGATACCATTTGGACAGGCAATTGCGGCAGAAACCAGCCGTATTCATCACATCGATATTCTGGACATCGGTGCGCTCACGGAAATGTTCCACCATGCGGCGGAAGGCTGCGGCTTCAATTTCCAACCGGGTTTGTGCGTCGATCTCTTTCATGACTTCCTCCGTCACCTGAACCTGTTTGTTTTCCTGATGTAAGGTTGCATTCCCGTCCTTCAAGGAAGGATCAGACCGGCACGCCCTGAACCGTTTCCTGGACCAGCCAGTCGACCACCGCCTCAAGGGCGTCTTCTTCCGACCGGCCCGCCGCAAGTGCCGCCTCATAGGCCGCGATCTGGTTATGCGCGCTGGTGCCGCGTTTGACGATATCGCGGGCATGGGCCACCTGCTCCACACAGCCGAGACGTTCCTGATCCTCTCTGGTCAGCTCGATGATCTCTTCCAGCAGTTCGTCGTAGTCGACGATCTCACCCAGACCAAAGTCAATCAGGCCCCGTTTCAGGCCATAACGCTGCGCCCGCCAGCGGTTTTCCATGATCAGCATATTGGCGTAGGTCCGCCAGCGTTGGTTCTTGCGGCGCAGCCGCTGCAACATGGACAGCAGACAGGCATAGACCGCTGCCACGGCAATACCATCCTCCAGCCGCGTGCAGACGTCGGCAATGCGCATCTCCAGGGTCGGGAATTTGCAATGGGGCCGGATATCCCACCACAGCTTGGACCCGTCTTCGATCACGCCTGCCTTGGTCAGGACATTCAGATGGCGTTCATATTCCGACCAGCTTTCGAAATGTTCCGGCAGGCCGGTGCGCGGCAATTCATCAAACACCGCGATCCGATAGCTCATCAGGCCCGTGTTGCGTCCGCGCCAGAAAGGCGAAGAGGTACTGAGCGCCAGCAGATGCGGCAGGAAATAGGCAACCTGGTTCAACAGGTCGATCCTGGAATCATTATCGCCAATCCCCACATGCACATGCATCCCGCAGATCACCAGCCGCTGGGCTACTCCACGCAAGTCATTGGCAAGCGCGTTGTAGCGTTCCTTGTCCGTATGCTGCAGCTTCTGCCAGTTGGCTGTCGGGTGGGTGGAGGCCGCAATCGGGGCCAGGCCATGGGCGCGGGCCGCCCGCACCACCGCGGAACGCAGCTTCAGCAGTTTGTCATGCACATCGGCAACCGATCCACAGACCGCCGTGCCAACCTCAACCTGTGCTTTCAGGAATTCCGGCGTGGCAAAGCCGATGCTTTCGTCAATTTCCGCCTGGACCTGCTCAATCACGCCCTCCTGCAAGGTTGTGTCGCTGGCCAACTGGCGCGTCTTGGGGTCGACCAGAAGATATTCTTCCTCCACCCCGATTGAAAACGGCGCATTACCCATCATGAGCATCCCTGAAAACCGGTTTATTCTTTATTGATTATACGCGGTATAAAGCTTTGGATCAGCAAGGACTTCTTCCATCGCGTCGCCAACAATCGCCGCATATTCCTGCTGTCCGGCCTCGTCGCGGATCAGGTCCTGCCGGATTTCCAGCAATACATTGGGCAACCCGCCCGGAATGGCGTGGGTTTCAATGGTATAGCCATAGGGGTCCATGCCCGAATAGGGCTTGTTATCACCGATACACAGATCCGGGCGCTGTTTCGCCAGAACCGCCATCAATGCCTCGCCCATGCGGCGATCCTTGTTCATCAGCACCCCGATATGCCAGGGGCGGGTCACCCCCTTCATCTTGTCGGTACAGCTATGCACCGAGATGATCGCAGGCAGTTGTCCGTTTTCATGGCGTGACGCAATGGCATCTGCCACGGACCGGTGATAGGGCCAGTAAAGCTCTTCCTGCCGGGCGGCGCGTTCTTCATGGGACAGGCGACGGTTACCCGGCACCACGTCGCCGTCGCTGATTTCGCGGATGCTGGTGAAATCGTCCACCGGGCGGTTGATATCGATCACCAGCCTCGAATAGCCGGAAATCACCGCAGGCGCGTCCAGCCGGTCACTCAACAGTTCCGCCACCCGGCGCGCGCCGATGTCATAGGCGATATGCCGTTCCAGCGTGTCCGGATCGACACTGAGCCCATCCAGCGCCTTGGGCACGTGATTGCTGGCATGGTCGCAGACGACCAATACCGGCGCGGCGGCATCCTGATTTCGAACGGTAACGGCGGGTGGATCCTGTGGGCCCAGCAAAGTCATAACACAAACTTGTCCAATAGATATCGTTTTCCGGCTCTTCTCGACCGGCGCACCATACAGATATCCACGTCTCGCAAGAGGGGGCAAGCCCCCTTCGCGTAAAACAGTCCGAATTAGTTATTTTCCGGCAGGTCACGAAGTTTGCGGCGCATCACCTTGCCTGTGGTCGTCATGGGCAGATGGTCGATGAAGGCCACCTGACGCGGATATTCATGGGCGGCCAACTGGGTTTTCACGAAGGTCTGGATTTCTTTCGCCAGATCATCACTGCCCTCAATGCCTTCGCGAAGCACGATATAGGCCTTGATCGATTCCGTGCGGATCGGGTCCGGCACACCGATGACGGCGGCCATCTGCACGGCGGGATGTTTGATCAGGCAATCCTCGATCTCGCCCGGGCCGACGCGATAGCCTGCGGTCGTAATCACGTCGTCATCACGGCCCACATACCAGATATATCCATCCTCATCCGTCTGGCCCACATCGCCGGTGATCAGCCAATCGCCGATGAATTTCTCTTTCGTCGCCTGCTCATTCTTCCAATAGCCCAGGAACATCACCGGGTCGGGGCGGCGGATCGCAATATGCCCCTCCTGCCCGGCAGCCAGGCGGTTTCCATCATTGTCGATGATTGCAACCTCGTGCCCCGGGATCGGCTTGCCCATGGAGCCCGGACGGATTTCCATCACGTCGGCACAGTTGCCGACCACCAGATTGCATTCGGTCTGGCCGTAGAATTCGTTGATAGTCAGACCGAATGTCTCCCGACCCCAGTCCAAAAGCTCCGCACCCAGGCTTTCCCCGCCGGAACCGATGGAGCGCATGTGATAGCCAAACCGGCCGCGCGGATTGTCCACCTGCCGCATCAGCTTCAATGCCGTCGGGGGCATGAAGGCATTACGCACGTTGAACGCGCCCATCAGGCGGAAGGCCTCTTCCGGGTCGAATTTCGGCAGCCGGCAGGCCAATACCGGCCGTCCGTGGTGGAGGCTGGGCAGAAGCACATCGATCAACCCGCCGATCCAGGCCCAATCCGCCGGGGTCCAGAAAAGGTCGTCGCCTTTCGGGAAAAAGTTATGCGGAAACTCCACGCCCGGCAGATGGCCCAGCAAAACCCGATGGGCATGCAGCGCGCCCTTGGGATTGCCGGTGGTGCCGGAGGTAAAAATGATAATCGCCGGATCATCGGCCCTGGTCTTGACCGGCTCGAATTCCGCAGAGGCCTTGTCCAGCAGGGCATGGAAGTCCACCGCCCCATCCGCCGCGCCATCAATACAGAAGACCACCTCCAGATCCGGAAGACGATCACGGATGCGCGCGATTTTCTCCACGCCCGTCATGTCGGTCACCAGGAACTTTGCCCCGCTGGCCGCCAGCCGGTATTCCAGCGCATCGTCTCCAAACAAGGCAAAAAGCGGGATAGCGATCATGCCGGATTTATAGGCGGCGATATGGGCCACCGCCGTTTCCGGCGCCTGAGGCAGCAGAATGCCAACGCGGTCCTCGCGGGCCGCCCCATGGGCCGCCAGCACATTTGCAAAACGGTTGGAGAGTTTTTTCAGATCACCGAAGGAATATTTCGCAACACTGCCATCGGCCTCGCGATAGATGATCGCGGTGGCCGCCTGATCCTGCCGGTCGCAGACATCAACGCCAATGTTGTAATATTCCGGTATCTGCCACTGAAAAGCGGCCTTCACCGCATCATAGCTTGGCTCTTGCGGCAACATAGATCGTCTCCCAAAAATCGCTACTTGGCGAATGAAACCAACCGTCCGTCTTCGTCCTGCCCGTCCGCGCGGATTTCAACGCCGCTATTATCAGCCCCTTTACTGAATGTTCCCGCAGCCTTGTGATCCCCGCAAGTCAGTTTCCACATTCCGGAAATCGCTTCGTTGCCGAAATCGGTCACATCATAGTCACCGTCGCAATGGCCAAGTTCATCAGTCTTGAAGAAAAACGCGCCGCTTTCCTGACCGACGAAGGTGATTTTGGTGCGTTGCGAAGAGACCAGCTCCGGCCAGTCGAAAATATATTGTCCCGACATATCTTCCAGCGCCAGCCCGATCCGTGCATTACGCGCTTCACGCGCTTCCGACGAAGGCACTGCGCCGTAGTCACGATGGCTTATGGCCTTCACGATTTTCGCACCTTCCGCCTCTGAAATAGAGGAAGCCCCAAGGCGGCAGTAATGGCCGGAGATCAGATTGCGCGCGCCGCGATCAATATGCGTACCGAATACCTCGGAGAAGACCAGGCACTTTGCGTCGCCATCCTCGAAAGCCGCATATTTCACGACGCCAAGATCATTGGGCGTTGAGTATTCCGTCCCGATTTCCGGCGTATCTTCTGCATAAGCCGTCCACCCCTCAAGCGCATCATCCAGCTGCTCTTTCGGGAAATAGCGATTTATCTCCGACGTCTCCAGCAAGACGATATTCGCGTAAGGATACTGCCCCCGGACGGGACCGTAGAAGGCGAGAGTCTGATGCGTATAATGGTTGCCTGCATAGCCAGAGATGATCTTCCGGTATCCGTTTTCCACCCCCGGCCCGTTGAAGACGAGGTCGCTTTCCGATTCCGTGATTTCCTTGCTGCTGTTGCCGATATCGCTGGTCGTGACGCAGCCAGCCAACAAGATCATGGCCAATCCGGCCAAAGATAAACGATACATAGTCCCCCCCAAAAATTAGTCTGTTGTTTCCATCAGTTGTGGTATGAGTCCCCGCGCCACAGCCAAGGCATCATCCCGGTCAGCCGCCGTCGGCATGGTTGGGTGATAGAGCGCCTTCAGCAATATCCTGTCCCAGCGGGACATTTCATCCTGACCAGCCACATAACTCATCGCAGAGCGGATGCGATGCGCATGCCCGCGGAAACCAAACCCGTGGAGCAATTCATGCTCCACGCATTTTTCCGCAACGCGCCCCATCTTGAAAGGCAGATGAATATCCGCTTTGCGGATACCGCCCCGCTCGCTCGCTTCGGCATGGGTATAACAGGAGGCCAACTGGTTGTCGTTGATGACAAACTCTTTTTCATTGTCGATATAGATTTTGAAGTTGGCGTCGCCGACGGTCTTGACCTTGCGGACCTGAACATTGGCAATTTTGGCAATTTTCAGAAGTGCCGCCTCCGACTGGCTCGACAGTGCCTCATCATCCACCCCAAGGATGATATAGTGAATTTCATCGTCCCACCGAACCAGTCTTTCATAGGTCTGATCAACATCATGACCATGGCTGTCCGGCGCGACAAAGAAAACCAGATCGTCAAAAGACTGCACCAGCCGATCATTGACCTGCGCCGTTGTCTGGCATGCGGCAAGCACGCCCAACGCGCACAAAAGAAACCCGATCCTGATCATCGCCCCCACACTACCCCTTTTTTTCACCCCCTACGTGCCACTCAATTAATAGTGTGCTTATTCAAGGGCTTTCAACTTATTTTTGGGTTGTCTGGAACGAGTGGCTGCCGACAAACGGCGGGGCGTTGATCAATTCAGCTTGTCGCGGGGGATATAGGCACCGTCGTTGCGTGTTTCGAAAAACTCGGAAATGGAGGGATGGTCGATTTCGTCCTCCGGATCGGCCAGTTTCAAATTCTGCTCCGAAACATAGGCGATATAGGGTGACTGATTGTCGGCATTGACGGCAAACAGGTGGTAGAAAGGCTGGTTCCTGTCTGGACGCACATCTTCCGGGATGGAATTATACCAATCCTCGGAATTGTCGAATTCAGGGTCCACGTCGAAAACCACCCCGCGGAAACCATAGACTTTATGTTCCACGGATGTCCCGAGGGAGAATTTTGCAGTGCGGCAGGCAATTTTGTTCATCATGTCAACCAACAATATTTTGTTAGCATTTTTATAGCTATTGTATGGCGTAAAGCTTACTCGATACTTAACCGACATCGAACAAAGCAACCGGGATAGTAGCCAGCCAAATGAAACATGCAAGCCACAGCCCCGCATCGATGCTGACCATCCACTTCGAGACATTCGACATCACGCCGAAGCTGCTGGAGAATGACAAACGCCTGCGGGCCTTTTGGTTCTACTGGCTGGAAACGGCCCGACGTTACGACGGTTTCAAGGCCCTTGCAAAAGATGATATTCGGCCGGAATCCTTCAAAGGCTATCTGGAATATCTGACCCTGACGGAAGCCGTCAATGACGGTGCCGATTTCCGCTATCGCATCTATGGTACCGGCATTGCGAAACATTTCGGCCGGAATATGACCGGCGCACTTGTCTCCGACCTGCCGCCGGTATCCGCGGAATTCCAGCTTTACTTCTACCAGCAGGCCCTCCGGAAAAGGCAACCGGTCTACATGATTACCGAAGGCCATCCGAACATCCAGGTCGACATGTGGGCCCGGCTCTGCCTGCCTGTCACCACCTCCGGCGACCGCGTGGAGATGCTGTTGAATCTCGCCCTGCCAACCAGATTACGGGGCACGCCCGCGCAGTATCTGTAAGGGTTGAACGGCCCTCATGGTCTTCTGGAATTGAAACTGCGGCCCATTTCGGTTAAATCGGGCGCTAGATTTGACGTTATTCCCTTATAGGAGATCAATCCGACATGGCGTCCTACCAGTACGTCTATTCCATGCAGAATGTCTCCAAGACCTATCCCGGTGGCCGGGAAGTCTTGAAAAACATCACGCTGGCCTTTCTGCCGGGCGCCAAGATCGGCGTACTCGGTTACAACGGTGCGGGTAAATCCACGCTGTTGAAAATCATGGCCGGCATCGACCACGAATTCAACGGCGAGGCGCGCGCCGCCGACGGCGTCAAGGTTGGCTACCTGCCGCAGGAACCGCAGTTGGACGAAAGCAAAACGGTTGCCGAGAACGTCATGGACGCCATGGCGGAGATCAAGGCCGTCGTCGATCGCTTCAACGAAGTGTCCATGAAACTTGGCGAAGTCACCGATGATGACGAGATGATGACCCTGATCGGCGAACAGGCCGAATTGCAGGAACAGATCGACGCGGCGGATGCCTGGGACCTGGATCGTCATGTGGAAGTCGCCATGGACGCCCTGCGCTGTCCGCCGGGCGACTGGAAGGTCACCGACCTGTCCGGTGGTGAAAAACGCCGTGTGGCGCTTTGTAAACTGTTGCTCAGCAAACCCGACATGCTGCTGCTCGACGAGCCGACCAACCACCTGGACGCTGAATCCGTTGCCTGGCTGCAGCGCTTCCTGGGTGATTATGAAGGCACCGTCGTAATGGTCACCCACGACCGTTACTTCCTCGACAATGTCACCGGCTGGATTCTGGAACTAGACCGCGGCAGCGGCATTCCCTACGAGGGCAACTATTCCTCCTGGCTGGAACAGAAACAGAAACGTCTGGCCCAGGAAGGCAAGGAAAACGAAGCCCGCGCCAAATCGCTTGCCCGCGAACGCGAATGGGTCAGCTCCAGCGCCAAGGCCCGTCAGGCCAAGAGCAAGGCCCGTATCCAGGCCTATGAAAAAATGCTGGAAGAGAGCAAGAACGCGCCCGATCAGCCGGGCCTCGCCCATATCGTCATCCCGGCCGGTCCGCGCCTGGGCGATATCGTGATCAATGCAGAGCATGTCACCAAGGCCTTTAACGACAAGCTGTTGTTCGACGACCTGAACTTCCGTCTTCCGCCGGGCGGCATCGTTGGTGTGATCGGCCCGAACGGCGCCGGTAAAACCACGCTGTTCCGCATGATCACCGGTGGTGAAACACCCGACGGCGGTGAGATGAAAATCGGTGAGACCGTGAAACTGGGCTATGTGGATCAGTCCCGCGACAGCCTCGACGCGAACAAGACGGTCTGGGAAGAAATGTCCGACGGTCTGGACATGATCGAGCTCGGCAAACGCAAGATGCCGTCCCGCGCCTATTGCGGCAGCTTCAACTTCAAGGGTGCCGACCAGCAGAAAAAAGTCGGCATGCTGTCCGGTGGTGAGCGCAACCGCGTGCATCTGGCCAAGATGTTGAAATCCGGCGCCAACGTGCTGCTGCTTGACGAACCGACCAACGACCTGGACGTGGATACCCTGCGTGCGCTTGAGGAAGCGCTCCTGGAATTCGCCGGCTGCGCCGTGGTCATCAGCCACGATCGCTGGTTCCTCGACCGTGTCGCAACCCACATCCTGGCCTATGAAGGCGACAGCCAGGTTGTCTGGTTCGAAGGCAACTACGAAGACTACGAAGCCGACCGTAAGCGCCGCCTGGGCGCCGACGCGGATCAGCCCCACCGGATCAAATACCGCAAGCTGACCCATTAATCGGTTGCAAATGCCGAAATGAAAAGCCCCCGGAAAGCGATTTCCGGGGGCTTTTCTGTGGCTCCGATATAAGAAATGACCTACTTCGGCGATAAGCTTGGCCTGCGACTCCAGCGAGCTGTGCCCAAAAGCCTCCCCCTTCAAACTCCCGTTCGTCCTGGCGCAGGCCAGGATCTTGTGCGGGCTGGTTCAGTCATTGAGGAGCGTCCTGAGATTCCGGCTTTCGCCGGAACGAACGGAGTTTATGTATAACAGGTTGTTTTGATTTAGTGATCGTCTATGCAGGCTCGTCCCTCGCGCCCGTGGATCGGTGTTGCCAGCAATGGGGCGACTTCTCTGCGGACAGTGATTGCCTATTCAGCGGCATGCATTTCCGCCTCGCGTCGTTCCTCCATCGCCTGCCCGATGATCTGGAAGGAGGACCAGAGGAAAAGGCCCGCCATCAGGCCCGCAACCGCCAGGTCCGGCCAGGCCGTTCCGGTCGCCGCGACGCCCACAGCGGCAAGCATGACGGCGATGTTGCCAATGGCGTCGTTACGGCTGCATAGCCAGACAGAGCGCACGTTGGCGTCGCCATCCTTGTAACGCATCAGCACCACAACACTGAGCAGGTTCGCCCCCAATGCCAGGAAACCGACCGTTCCCATCACCGGTGCGCTGGGCACGCCGAGGATCAGCACCTGATAGGCGGTTGCCCCGAAAACCCACATGCCCATGGCAGCCAGACTGAGGCCCTTCACCAATGCCGCCGTGGCCCGCACACGGATCGACATGCCAATGACAAACAGACTGATGCCATAGGTTGTGGAATCCCCCAGAAAGTCCAGGGCGTCCGCCTTCAGGGCCTGCGACCCGGCCATGCTGCCCGCCGTCATCTCGACAAAGAACATCGCCGCATTGATGGCAATGACAAGCCACAAGGCCCGTTTAAACCCTTTCGACATCCCGTCAAATTTCGGTTCGTGGTGACAGCAGCCAGCCCCCATGAGTATCTCCTGTATTGAGTGTTTCATCTTACAGGCCTAAACATAATGTCTACAGTAACTGTAGGTTCAAGAGGTAAACGCAATGAAAAAAGATTTTACCATAGGTCGCGTGGCGAAAGCCGCTAATTGCAAGGTCCAGACCATCCGTTACTACGAACAGATCGGCCTGATCCCGGCCCCGGCACGCACCGCAGGCAATCAACGCGTTTACGACAACAGCACCATTCAACGGCTGAAATTCATCCGTCACGCGCGCGAACTGGGCTTTCCCCTGCAGGCCATTCGCGACCTGACCAGCCTGTCCAGTCATCCGGAACAATCCTGCGAGGCTGCCGATCAGATTGCCAAGGAACAACTGGCGGATGTAGATCACCGTCTGCAGCGCCTGCAGGCCCTTCGCGACGAACTGGCCCGCATGGTCGAACAATGCAAAGGTGGCCGGATCGAGGACTGTCGCGTCATCGAGGTTCTGAGCGATCATAATCTCTGCCAGACCGACGATCACAACGCACCGGACTCTCATTCATAATTCGGCCGCATAGCCAAAAAAGGCCCCGCGCCAGACAACGAGACAATGCCATCGCCTATTCCGGGATATGGCAACTGAGGCTGGCGAAATAAGCCGATATCTCTTTCAACTGATCACGGTCGAGGTCGTCGAGCATGATTTCCGACAGACGATGTCGGCGCTTGTTGCGTTCTGCCAGATCGCGTTCCGGTTTGCGCATCAGGTCAAGCTGCCGCAGGAGGTAGTCGGCCTTCTGCCCGGCCAGGACAGGCGTGTCGGTAAAGGGGTTTGACCGGCTGCCACCATGGCAGACCTCGCATTTATCCGCCCCTTCCGGCATAGGCAGCGGCTTGACGGAGGCCTCCGGCCCACAAGACAGCTTTGAGTAATATTTGGCAAGACGGAACAATTCCGCATCATTCAGCCGTTCCGTCATGGCATTCATGATCGGATGACTGCGATCCGATAGCAGTTCCCCGTCTGCGCTTTCCCGGCCCGGATCACGGAAGCTGCGTAATTGCTTCAACAGATATTTCTGCCGTTGCCCTGCGAGGTTGGGCGTCAAAGGCGCGGTGCTGATCCCCGCCTCACCATGACATTGGGCGCAAATTTCAATGACTACCGGTGTTTCCTGCGACAGGGCCGGGCGACCGCCCAAAGTGGCAGCAAGGAAAAGACCGGCAGCAGCAGCACAAATATGAAAACGGGTCATAGCCAACTCTCGATTGCATAGGCGCCAACCCACATCATGCTCAAATAGAATAGCAACCAGCTTGGTCATCGCCCAATGATCCATGTCATAGTCCCGGCCAAAAACCGAACTAACGCATCAGGAGGTACACACGGGCCACTTCATTGGTAGAAACGTTGGCAAGTTCCGCCACGCGTGTGAGGGACAAGCCGTCCTTGAGCAGCGCACTGATCAGCCGAAACTGATCATGCTCCGACGGGGTGTAGGAACTATAGAAGCTGCGCGGGATGCTCTGGCCCCGCTGGCGTTTGCGCGCCTGCTGTTCCTCGCTCAGGCCACGTTCGCGGGCGGCCTGACGGGCCATTTCAAAGCGATATTTCTCTGCCGCCTCTTTTTCGCGCATCATGCGCATGGTGGCGGACTGCCAGGCATCATGCGCGGATTGACGGTGGGCCTTTGCTTCCTTTTCGGAAACCTTGCCGTCATAGACTTCCGGATGGGTTTCGACGATCGCCTCGTCCAGCGTCATATTCCACTGACCGGCAAGGCGCTCTGCCGCCACACGGGCAGCCTCGCGCTCACCTTCCAGTGTCGCCGACTTCATGACCAGGATAACCTTGCGAAAACGCTCCCGGTCGCGCTCTTTGATCGTCACACTCATACGTCAATTATTCCAAGTCGGGGCGGCATGCTCAAGGTGCCCCGTTAAGTGGCTGGCAGTGATGGCTGATTCCGGTCAGCCAAGCAATACGTCTTTGGCCTCATTGATTTTGGCGGCCCAATAGTCCGATCCGCCATGGTCGGGATGGGCCTGTTTCATCAGGCGCCGATGGGCTGCCCGAATATCGTCTTCCGAGGCCCCCTTGTCCAGCCCCAAGACCGCCAGTGCTTCGTCGCGGGACATGCCGTCCCGGCCATTGGCCCTGGCCGTGCGTTCGTCTTCCCGTCCAGCACTTCCCTCACCGCCTTCATACTGCTGCCGCCAATCGGCGCCGAGGGTACGGTCGAAATAGGCGGCCAGCAGGCTGCAGGATTTGCGGTCATCCTGGACATGGGTCCAGAGGCTTTTGCGCTCCCCGTCATCCAGAGAGGACAGCATCCGCCCTGCCAGTGCCCCGGTAAGGACTTCGCCATCCATCCGACCGGATTTCAGGTCCATCTCCATGGCGAGATGGCTGCTGCGGACATGAGAGGTTTTTCCCGGACTGGGGCCACCCATGGCGCGCCGCATACGATTGAACAGCTTGAATCGCTGAACCCAGGGCAGGATCGCAAGGGCCGCAAACCAGAGAAACTGAATCTGCCCACGGGCCATCAGCACAGCCGTCACCAGGATAACCACGAGGGCGAAAAGCCATTTCAGCCCCCGGATCACCGCTTTCGGGTCGGCATTGGCGATGAGATACAGCAGGCAGATGCCCGCCAGTAACAAGGCAAGCCCGAAGGTAAACCAACCTATCATTTATTCTGCTGCCCCCGAAAGCGGCTGGTCAGCTTCAGCACTTCCCCGCCAACCCTGTCGGAATAATCCAGCATCGCCTGACGACCTCCCGCCGCATAGACGGCCACCGCCGCCAACAGGTCACGCAACTGTTTCGCGCTGTTCATGTCAAAACTGCACCAAGCACCGCCGGTCAATTTTGCAATCTGGCGGAATGCCCTTTCGGCCACAGGGTTCAGCCCTTCCTGAAACAGGAAGACCGGCACGCCCATCATGCCCAGTTCACCAGCCTTTGCGCAGACATCATCAATTTCCTCTTCAAAGGCGTCGCCGACAAAGATCACTGCATCCACCTTTTCTTTCCGGGTCTGGTTCAGGCAATGGGCCAGAACCCGGTCGATCTGGGTATGGCCGCCCAGGCAGCTAACACTGGTCATCAACCGCGACAGGCCTTTACCGTCCATCTGCCATTTACTGGCCTTGCATTCCTTGTAGCCACGGTAATAGACAAGCTGCACCTCCAGCCCGCCGATCGTCTGGGTCTCCTGAAACATATCCGCCTGAATATGGCAGGCATGATCCCACAGGGGCTGACGGCTGGCCGTGGCATCCATAGCGAAGATCAGCCGCCCACGACGGCCCATCCCCGCGCTGGCGGCAGGTTTCATGGACTGCACCTTGTCCAGGAAGGCGTCGATTTCGTCATCGCTGGAGACGGGTTTCGTCTCCGGTCGGTCGCTCGGCAATTTGCTCATACCCCAAATATAAGGAAAAGCCGCCCAACCGCCTATAGCATCACGATTATTTTTTCGATCAGGATTCCGCGACCGGCAGACCGATGATCTGCAGCAGATTGCGCACTTCCTGACGGGCCGCCACATGGGACATGCTCATCCGCACGCCGGTTTTCGCCTTGCGCAGGTCCAGCAGCGTCAGGCCGTCCAGGAACAATTCACGGAAGATCACACGCTCCGAAAAGCCGGGGGCGGTACGAAAGCCAATACGCCGCGCCAGCGCGGTGACGGCCTTTTCCATGGCCTGCTGGTTTTTGGAATCCAGTTGCCCCAGACGGTTTCGCATGACAATCCAGTCGAAGGTCCGGTTCATCCCGACGCGTTTGGCCCGGATCATCTTTGATTCGAAGACGATCTGCGCATATTGCCCGGGCCGCGCCACCTCATAAGTTTCCGGATTGACCGCAGCCAGAATATCCAGATCGACGAAACTGTCGTTCAACGGCGTGATCAGTACATCGGCATAGGAATGGCCGATACGCCCCAGAAAACTGTCGCTGCCCGGCGTGTCGATCACAAGAAAATCATTCTGGGCGGTCAAGCGGTTCACCGCCTCGGCCACGCGGGCCTCGTCTTCCGCCTTGGCGGCCACACGGTCCGCATTCGTGCTAGGCAGAATCGCATCAAAGGCGGGCATGGGCAGATGAACGCCCTTCCGCTCTGTAAAGTTTTTTCGGTTGGCCAGATAATGGGACAGCGTCGCCTGACGCGCATCCAGGTCCAGCGCCGCCACCCGATATCCGTTGTTCAGCAGGGCGGCAATCATATGCATCGCCGTGGTCGATTTACCCGACCCGCCCTTTTCGTTTCCAACGACAATAATCCGTGCCGTATCCTCGGCCTGCTCCATCGTCACACTCACACGCTGAAACCCTGATGAAATCCGGTCTTTCCCCGGGAAGAAAGGACAGACGACGTTCTGTCGAATTCGACACCCCTCTTTGCCGTCTGCGCCGCATAGTGTACAAAGCTTGGACGAAAGGGCAAGCAAGGGAATATCATCGAAGTGTTTCAAGGGTTTGGTAAAGTCATCCGCGGCGGCTTTCTGGTCGCGTTACTGGGACTCGGGGCCTGTTCGGAACTGGGCTGGAATCCGCTCGATCCGGACTATATTCCGCCGGAGCAGGATGTGACGCTGCCCACGCCGGCAGCCCTTGCCTTTGACCTGCCGACGCTGGGCACTCTCACCCCCGTCTACAAGGCAACCGTGCTGGCCGATCCGCTGCGGGCAGACCGGCGGCGAAGCTGGTCCGGCGATGAAACAACCGAACCGCAGGCCTCCATCATGGTGCGCTACAGCATGGATGAGACGCCGCTTGCCATCCCTGTGGATCCGAAGGACGCCATTGCCTATTGGCCCGCCCTGTCCTGGCGCAGCCTGGATTTCCAGCCCCTCTATGAGACCCGCAACGCCTTGGGTCCGGTTTTATGGCGGCGCTTCGTCATGGGGCCATTTACCTGCGTGATCCTGCAGCAAACGGTGCAGAACAAGCTTCTCGCCGGCTATTACTGCAGCCCCGCCGGGGAGGAATTGAGCGAAGGCCAGGCGGAAACGGTCGCGCAATCGGTTCGGTTCGAGGACAGCACGCCCGCGGACCAACCCGCCTCCTAAAATCACAAAGCGGACGGCGATCACCCTCTAGTGACCACAATCCGGCCTTGTTTTTCAGGCCCGCTGTTTCCATTTCATGGGTATCTTCACCAAAGGGGTGTTTCATGACATGGCGCAGAATTCTTTTTCGTCCCGCAACCCTCTTCCTGGCGCTGGCCGTGACCGTCGGTCTGACCGCATGGGGGCGTAACGTGTCTGCGGACTGGCGCACTGCCAATCGCGATTCGGTGGGCATCGCCCCCGACCCGGCAACAACACCCGAACCCGTCATTCAGGTTTATGGCGCACGCACCTATGGTTGGCGCGGCGTCTTTGCCGTGCATACCTGGATTGCCGTCAAACCCGAAAATGCAAGCCAGTACACGGTCTATCATGTGATCGGCTGGCAGGTGCGCCGCGGGTTACCCGCCGTCGTCATCCGTAAGGATATCCCCGACAGGCGCTGGTACGACGCGGAACCTGTCTTGCTGAAGCATCTTCAGGGTGACGGCATCGGCGCCATCATCGACAAGGTGGATGCCGCGGCGCGCAGTTACCCCTACGCGGACCGCTATACCGCCTACCCCGGCCCAAACAGCAACACCTTTACCGCCTGGGTCGGCCGTCAGGTGCCGGAACTGCAGTTGGACCTGCCACCGACCGCCATCGGCAAGGATTACATGCCGCCCGACACCCTGGCCGACAGCGGCATCAGCAATACCGGCCTGCAGGTTTCCTTCCTGGGACTGTTGGGGGTTACCGTTGCCCGTGAAGAAGGCCTTGAGATCAATATCGCCGGATTATCTTTCGGCATTGATCCCGGCGACCTGTCGCTGCGGTTACCCCTGATCGGGACAATCGGCCCCGGTGCGGAAGACAAAAGAGAAAAACCCGCACCAGAGCCGGTACGGGTTTCCGTAGAATCTGATTAACAAGCCGGTTTTTATTTCGACTTGTCTTCCATGCTTTCCAGGCGTTTCTGCATGGCGTCCAGTTGCTTTTGCAAATCCTTCAACTGATCGCCGCCTTCACTGGCGCGCTCCTGTTCCGGTTCCGGTGCGGAGGCAGGGGCTGCCGGTTTACCGCCCGTCATGCCTGAAAAAGGCGAGAACATCTGCATGGCCTGTTCGAACATGGCCATATTCTGCTGGCCCATTTTCTCCAGATTGCCGAAGGGGAATACCGAACCGAAGGTATCCTGCATATATTGCTGAATCTGTTCCTGGTTCTGGCCGAAACTTTTCATTGTCATGTCCAGATACTGCGGCAACAGCATCTGTTTCATATTGTCCCCATAGTAACTGATCAACTGGCGCAGGAAGCTGATCGGAAGCAGGTTCTGGTTCCCCTTGCTTTCCTCTTCCACGATGATCTGCGTCAGGACGGACCGCGTGATATCCTCGCCGCTCTTGGCGTCGAAAACCGCGAATTCCACCCCGTCCTTCACCATCTGGCACAGATGGTCCAGAGTTACATAACTACTGGTGGCCGTATTGTAGAGCCGCCTGTTCGCATATTTCTTGATTGTGATGGGCTCCTGCCCACCTTTAGTCGCGTCAACCATAACCAGCAACCGGCTCCCTATTATATTCTCTTGCCTTATCCTTGGACGGTCGCGGTTCCTGCCGCAACCTCTTATTTTGCAACGCATAACAGATAAGCAGTCAAGCGCCAAGAAAATGCTGCGTTGCCAAAGCATCTGATGTCAGTCATTTTTGGCCCGAAAAAACAGTTATTCCGTTCATCCCAATGGTCACGAGCCTTCAGCATCGCTATAGTAACACAGATGGATAAAGCACCGGAAATGCGGGACCTGGCCGCGCGGATACTGGACCTTTGGCAGGAGCAACTGACCCTGATGGCCCAGGATTCCGAATATATGCGGCTGGCCCAGACAAACCTTACGGCATGGGGCAATTTCTTTGGCTACAACGCAAGCGCAGCACGGACGGATGGGTCCACGTCCTCTCCCGCTTCATCTGACCTCGGCAATGGCGACCTTGACCAGCTCGCCCATCGCGTTGACGAGCTTGATCGGCGGCTGCGACAGCTCGAACAAGGCAGCCCTGCACCCAAGTCTTCAGGAAAAGGCCGCAAACCTGAGCGCGGACCTGCAAAACGCCCTCCGGCAAAACGCGGATAGCCCCGCCTTCGCCGAACTCTATCAGGCGCTTGGCGAGGAAATCAGCCACCGCAGTAATCAGTTCCTGGCCGGGATCGAAGCCTATCGGCGTCACGCCTATCGCCGCAATCTGCCCCCCGTTGACAGTATCCACACCATGGGCAGCACCCAGGTTCTGGATTTTGGTGGCGACGGCCCGCCCGTTCTTCTCGTCCCGTCCCTGGTCAACCGGGGTTACATCCTGGACCTGTCAGAGGATTGCAGCCTTGCCCGCTGGCTGGCCGGTCAGGGCGTGCATCCCTATCTGGTGGAATGGGGGATGCCCGGCGACGAAGAGACACAATTCGGCCTGGAGGACTATATCCGGCGTTTGACCATGGTGCTGGAAGACCTGGCGGCCCGGCATGGGGAACCGGTTATCCTGCTGGGCTATTGCATGGGTGGCCTACTGACGTTGAGCGCCTGTTTGCAGGTACCGCAATATGTGTCCCGTCAGATTCTGATGGCAACGCCCTGGGACTTCCATAGTGACGGTGGCACCCAGGCAGGCATCCTGGGCAGTATGCAACCCTGGCTGGATTGGGTGGTCACCACCTATGACATGCTGCCGACCGATGTGTTGCAGATGTTTTTCACCCTGCTCGACCCGCTTCTGGGTCTGAAGAAATTCACTCGCTTTGCCGACCTGGACCCGGCCAGTGACCAGGCGCGCGCCTTTGTCGCATTGGAAGACTGGCTGAATGACGGCGTGCCGCTGACCGGGCCGACCGCGCGGACCTGCCTGCACGACTGGTATGGCGACAATCTGACAGCCAAGGGCACATGGACCGTGGGTGGCAAGGCCGTGCTGCCCGAAAACTGTCAGGTGCCGACACTATGCCTGATCCCCTCCGGCGACCGGATCGTTCCCCCCGCCTCTGCACAGGCGCTGGCGGACAAGCTGCCACATGGGACGACCATTACGCCCCACGCCGGGCATATCGGCATGGTCACCAGCCGCCGGGCACGGGATGGCGTTTGGCAGGAAATCCTGCAATTCGCGTTGAGTTAATCCAAATTAAAGCGCTGATTTGTTGTGTCGGCTTTCATCTGTCATTATATTGCAATGCAGCAATTGCAGAGTGAACAGGTTTTGACGCCGATGCATCAGGCACGGGTCAGATTCGAGACATCATTGGGAGGAGACGACAATGACTGATGTGGTAATCGTCGGCGCAGCACGTACACCGGTTGGTGCATTTAACGGCAGCTTGAGTGCGGTGTCCGCGTCCTATCTCGGGACGGTCGCCATCAAGGAAGCCCTGAACCGTGCCAAGGTCGACGCTGCGGACGTGGATGAAGTGGTTCTGGGCCAGATCCTGACCGCCGCGCAGGGGCAGAATCCGGCCCGTCAGGCCGCTGTCGAAGCCGGCATCCCGACCGACAAGACGGCGTATGTGATCAACCAGGTCTGTGGTTCCGGCCTGCGTTCCGTGGCCCTTGGCCTGCAGGCAATCAAGGCCGGTGACAGCTCCATCGTCGTGGCCGGTGGCCAGGAAAGCATGAGCCAGTCAACCCACGCCGCCTATCTGCGCTCCGGCCAGAAGATGGGCGACATGAAATTCATCGACACCATGATCCGGGACGGCCTGTGGTGTGCATTTAACGGCTATCACATGGGTAACACTGCGGAAAACGTTGCCAAGCAGTGGCAGTTGACCCGCGAGGAACAGGACGCTTTCGCCGCCCATTCCCAGCAAAAGGCCGAAGCCGCCCAGAAGGCAGGCAGGTTCGACGACGAGCTGGTTTCCGTGACCATCGCTGGCCGCAAGGGCGACACCGTGGTGGACACAGACGAATACCCGCGTCACGGCACGACGGCTGAAAAACTGGCAGCCCTGCGTCCGGCCTTCGACAAGGAAGGCACCGTAACCGCAGGCAATGCCTCCGGCATCAACGACGGCGCGGCAGCCCTTGTCCTGATGAGTGCGGAAGAGGCTGAAAAACGCGGCCTGACGCCACTGGCGCGCATCGCCTCCTGGGCGACCGCCGGTGTCGATCCTGCGATCATGGGCACCGGCCCGATCCCGTCTTCCCGCAAGGCCCTGGAAAAGGCAGGCTGGAAAGTGGACGACCTGGACCTGGTCGAGGCCAACGAAGCCTTCGCCGCCCAGGCGCTGGCCGTCAACAAGGACATGGGCTGGAACCCGGATATCGTGAACGTCAACGGCGGTGCGATCGCTATCGGCCACCCGATCGGCGCATCCGGCGCACGTGTGCTCGTCACCCTGTTGCACGAAATGCAGAAACGCGATTCCAAAAAGGGTCTCGCCACGCTTTGCATCGGTGGCGGCATGGGCGTCGCCATGTGCCTGGAACGCTAAGTTCCAAAAGCCTGAAACAACGAAGGGCTGTCTCCGGACGGCCCTCAGACTGCTGACAAAGGTCTCGCGCAAGCGGGGCCTTTGTGATTCTATGTTTTTATGTTGAAGAAGCCCCAGCCTGAACAGGGCCGACTTGAGATGGTGACATTGGAGGGTCTGGTGCCTGCGGATCACCTGCTTCGCAAGATCGATGCGGTGATCGACTTTTCGTTTATCCACGACCGGGTGGCCGGTCTGTATTGCGCGGATAATGGCCGCCCGGCGCTGGACCCGGTGATGCTGTTCAAGGCGCTGTTCATCGGCTACCTGTTCGGCATCCGCTCGGAGCGGCAGTTGGTGCGGGAGATCGAGGTGAATGTGGCCTATCGCTGGTTTCTGCGCTTGGGCCTCACCGACAAGGTGTTCGATGCCTCGACGCTGTCGCAGAACCGCCGCCGCCGCTACCAGGATGTGTCTGTGGCGCAGGATATTTTCGATCACATTGTCGAACAGGCAATTGCCAAGGGTCTTGTGGACGGCACGGTGCTTTATACCGACAGCACCCATCTGAAGGCCAATGCCAACAAGAACAAATGGGACAGCCAAGTGGTCGCCAAGTCCCGGGCCGACTATTGGGACGCGCTGGACCTGGCGGTTGAGGAGGATCGGGCGGCCATGCCAAAAAGCCGCTGAAGGCGAAGGAACGCGCGCCCGGGCAAAAGGAGACCAAGGTCAGCCGCACCGACCCGGAAGCCGGTTACATGGTGCGTGAAGGCAAGCCCAAGGGGTTCTTTTATCTGGATCATCGCACGGTGGACGGGCGTTATGGCATCATCACCGATACTCACGCCACCCCGGCCACTGTGCATGACAGTATCCCCTATCTGGACCGGCTCGACCGGCAGCGGGACCGCTTCGGCCTGGATGTCCAGGCGGTCGGGCTGGATGCAGGCTATGCCACGGCGGGCATCGCCAAGGGGCTGGAAGACAGGGATATCCTCGGTGTAACCGGCTATCGCCGCCCGAACCACCGGGCAGGCATGCTGCGCAAGCGGGACTATCAGTACGACCGGCAGTTAGACGGCTACCGCTGTCCGCAGGGCCAGTTCCTGAATTATGCCACCACCGACCGCAACGGCTATCGCCATTACAAAAGCGACCCGAAGGTCTGCGCCACCTGCCCGCTGCTTGCCTCCTGCACCGGCAGCGCCAAACACACCAAAACCGTCACCCGCCATGTCTGGCAGGACGCCCGGGAGCGCACGGACGCCCACCGTCTCACCGACTGGGGCAAAAGGCTCTATAAAAGACGCAAGGAAACTGTAGAACGCTCCTTTGCCGACGCAAAGCAGCTCTTCGGACACCGATACGCCCGCTTCCGCGGCCTCATCGCCGTCAAAACGCAATGCCTGCTCGCCGCCGCCGCCCAAAACATCAAGAAAATCGCCCTCGCAATGGCTCCAAAAACCGAAACCAGCCCGATCTGATCGAAAGGGGACTTCTCACTCTCCCTCAATAACAACCGGCAAACATCCAAAACTAAACCCCGCCGAATATCGACGGGGTTTGTCAACGGTCTGGAAGGGCCGCCTCCGGACGGCCCTTTTTCTTTACCTGTCTGATCCTTTACCAGGGTCAGATGATCACCCAGACACCCGCGCCATTCTTGCAGGCGGTCTGCTGACCTTTGCGTTCCTCGCCGCTGACATTGATCGTAGTGACGAAGTCACGGCAGAGGCGACCTTTATGGTCCAGGAAAGTACGCAGCGGTGTGAAGCTGCCGAAATTACCGCTTCGGTCATTCTTCCAGCTAAGGGTCTGGCCGTTGCCTGCCTCCAGGCTTTCATAGGCCGTGGATTGCATGGCGGATTTGTCCCAGCGGCTCATCTGGTCTGCGGCCCAATATCCGGCATAACCACCAGCCGCCCCGCCCAGCGCCATGCCGAGAAGCTGTGAGCCGGAACTGGCGCCGCTGCCCCCCATCAGGCTGTAGCCCAACAGGCCACCGGCCACCGCACCGACAACGGCACCACCGGCAAGCTTGTCCTTCCGGTCAATCTGATTGCCCGTGATACAGCCGGTCGTCGCCAGGGACGCCGCCAGCAGGAGAGACAGAGTTGCTTTTCTCATTGGTCGAAGGGTACCCAAGCATTAAAACTTCAACTTGCGTAATTATTACAAAGTATTTGAACGCCGCCAACAGGTAATATCTGCCGGGTTTCTAGATAAATTTTGCATTAAATACTTTATTGTCTTGCAGGACCTCAATATCGCATAACCACTACGCAGGCACCGCAATTGATTTGTGGTTGTCTGCGGGATCGCATGCTATACAGCGGGGCTTACACAAAAGCTATTCGTTTAACCATCTGAATTTCCGTCAAACAAAGCCGATTTTTACTTTTAGTGGACCATGCGTTTAACAAGCCATATTGAGGAAATCCCCTTGAACTGCCTCACAGAAAAAGGCAGTGCGGAAGGATGAAACGTTTGGTCAAAAAGATAATGCGCTCCGACGCGGCGCATGCGGTTGTCTGCTGGATCATCGCGCAATATATCCGCCTGGTTTATTACACCAGCCGCTGGGAGCATGAGGGTATTGAGGCGCGTGACGCCCTGATCGCGGAGGGAAAGCCCTTTGTGATTGTCCTCTGGCATAACCGCATCGCCATGATGCCCTATGCCTGGCGTCCGAAGAAATGGCCGCTGACGATCCTGGCCTCCGGCCATCGCGACGGACAGATCGTGATCCGCACCATGGCGCATTTCAATATCAAAAGCATCGCCGGATCATCCCAGCGCGGCGGGGCCGCCGCCACGAAATCCATCCTTCGGGAAATGAAAGCCGGTTCCTTTATCGGCATCACCCCGGACGGCCCCCGGGGACCGCGTATGCGCATGAAGGACGGTCCGGTTGCAATCGCACGCCTGGGCAAGGCGCGCATCACCATGGTCACGTTTTCCGTCAAGCGGCGTATCCTGCTTAATAGCTGGGACCGGTTCTGCCTGCCCCTGCCCTTCAACAAAGGGATTTTCATGTGGGATACAGGGTTCGAACTGCCTGGTAAAATGGACAAGGAAGGGGCGGAAGCCTTCCGGCAACACCTGGAACAGGCGTTGACCGACTTCACAGATGAAGCGGACCGCCGCATGGGGCATGCCCCCATCCCCCCTGCACCGGAAGACAAGGACAATCCCTCAGACAAGGAGGCGGCCTGAATGCTGTTCGCCTATCGCCTCCTGTCCGGTGCATCCGGCCCCCTGCTCAGTCACCTGCTGGCCAAGCGGCTGGCACGGGCGAAGGAACATCCTGAACGCATCACCGAACGCAAGGGCATCGCGTCCCATCCCAGGCCCGAAGGCAGGCTCATCTGGCTCCATGCGGCCAGCGTCGGCGAGGCGGTCTCTTCGCTGGCGCTGATCCGCCGCCTTCTGGAAGATGACAAGACGTTGCATGTGCTGCTGACCAGCGGGACGGTGACCTCGGCAAAGGTGGTGGCAAACAGGCTGCCTGACCGTGCGATCCATCAATTCGTGCCGCTCGACCATCCACGCTGGGTCCGCCGCTTTCTGGATCACTGGCATCCTGATATCGCAATCTGGCTGGAATCGGAGTTGTGGCCGAACCTCATCTTCGGTGCGCGCCGCCGTGACATTCCTCTGGTGCTTGCCAATGCCAGGCTCAGCCTGCGGTCCTTCCGGCGTTGGCGGCGCTTTGGCGGGTCGGCTCGCCGCCTTATGGAATGCTTTTCCATTGTCCTTCCGCAAACCACCGAAGACGCGGAAAAATACCAGGCGCTTGGTGCGCGTGACGTTCGCCTTCTGGGGAACCTGAAGCTGGCTGCCGCCCCGTTGAAGGCAAATGCCGAGGCCATCTCGATCCTGCGTGAGGCAATCAGGAACCGGCCCGTCTGGCTTGCCGCCAGCACCCATGCTGGCGAAGAGGCCATTGTTGCCCGCACCCATCAGCGCCTCACGGCGAAATACCCGGACCTGCTGACGATCATTGCGCCGCGCCACCCGGACAGGTTGGAAGAAGTCCTGGCGGATATCACCTCTGCCGCGACCGACGGCGCGATCGCCATACGAAGCCGTCAGGATACTATCGACGCCACGACCGGTATCTATGTGGCAGATACAATTGGCGAATTGGGCCTGTTCTACACCGTCTGCCCCATCGCCCTTGTCGGCGGCTCTCTGATAGACAGGATTGGCGGGCATAACCCGATCGAACCTGCACAACTTGGCTGCGCCATCCTGTTCGGCCCCTACATGGCGAATTTCAGCGACGTTGAGCGGGACATGCTATCCGCACAGGCTGCTATATCCGTTCAAGATGAAGAGGCACTGGCGACCCAGGTCGACCGCCTGCTTGCCTCCCGACAGGCCCGTGAAGAAGCGGCCCGGCAGGCCCTCTACTATGCCCGTCAGGGAGAACGCATCCTGGATGATATCACCGATGTGATCAGGGCCCAAATGGCCGATGGGGGGCAGAAATCAGATGGCTAAGGCACCGGAATTCTGGTCCGCCTCTGCGCCGCAGGGGCCGATGCCAACCTTGTTGAGCCCGTTAAGTGCGCTTTACGCCGGCATCGGATCGCTTCGCCGCAAGATCAAAAAACCCTATAAAAGCCGTTTGCCCGTGATCTGCATCGGCAACCTCGTGGCCGGTGGCGCGGGCAAAACGCCCACTGCCATTGCCATTGCGAAAATCCTGCAGGCCGGCGGCGACCGTCCGCATATTCTCTCCCGCGGCTATGGCGGGTCGCTGTGGGGGCCGGTGCGGGTAACGTCGGACCACAAACCGAAAGATGTCGGTGACGAACCGTTATTGTTAGCCCGGCATGCGCCGGTGACCGTGGCGCGCAACCGGGTCGCAGGTGCGAAAGCCATCGAGAATACCAACGCCAATGTCATCATCATGGATGACGGCTTTCAAAACCCCGGCCTGCATAAGGATCTTTCGATCCTGGTGGTCGACGCCGGGGCCGGGTTTGGCAATGGGCGGGTCATCCCCGCAGGCCCCCTGCGCGAACCGGTCGATGAAGGCTTCCGACGGGCCGACGCCATTGTCCTGATTGGTACTGGATTGAAGGGCCAACAGGATATTCAGGGTTTCACGGGCCCGGTTGTAAAAGCCATCCTCTCCCCGGATCAAGGGATTATCGGCTGGCGACAAAAGGTCGTGGCCTTTGCAGGCATCGGACGACCGGAGAAATTCCGCGAGACCCTGCAGGAACTGCGCGCCGACATTCAGGGTTTCCACGCCTTCCCCGACCATCACCCCTACACCGAAGGTGACCTGGCATTACTGCTGGAGACCGCCCACAGTGCAGGCGCCCTGCTTGTCACCACGGAAAAAGACTTGGTTCGCGTGCCGGAAGCGATTAAACCCGCCGTCACTGCCTTGCCGGTTCATCTCGACTGGTCCGACGAGGAGAAGATCGGGAAACTTCTAACGACCGTATTCGCGAAATGAGCGCGTCCGCAAAAAACAACACAATAAAAACATGGATCACCTATCCGCTGGAGGCCCTGGCGGCCTTTGCCGTTCTGATTCCATTGCGTTATCTGCCGCTGACCTGGGCGGCAGCCATCGGCGCGGCACTGGCCAGGTTGGTCGGGCCTCTGACCGGCGCCCATAAAACCGCCCGCCGCAACCTGGAACGCGCTTTCCCGGAAAAATCCAGGGCCGAAATCAATCATATCCTCAAAGAGGTCTGGGACAATCTGGGACGCAGCATCGGTGAATCCGCACAGGTCGACAAAATCGTCACCACGGGCCCTCACAGCCGGGTGGAAATCATCGGGGAAGAACATCTCACCCAGGCGATGAACAGCGGTAAGAGCTTCATCATCTTTTCCGCCCATATGGCCAATTGGGAAATCGCAAGCCTGTGCCCCGCCCATCGCGGGCATCCTCTCGTCAACATCTACCGGCGCGTGGATAACCCCTGGCTGGAACGTTGGGTCAGAAAAATCCGGGGCCGGTTCACGGCGGAACTTCTGCCCAAGGGCCGCGAAGGCTCACGCCGCCTTCTGGGGGTTTTGAAAGAGGATAAACCTCTGGGCCTGCTGGTGGATCAGAAGTTGAATGAAGGACTGCCTGTGCCTTTCTTCGGACGGGACGCCATGACCACACAATCCCCGGCGGAACTGGCGATCCGGCACAAATGCCCGCTGATCCCGACGCGTTTGGAACGGTTGCCGGGCTCCCGCTTTCGGGCAACAATCCTGCCGCCGATGGACCTGCCGGACAGCGGCGACCGTAAGGCGGACGTCTTGGCTGTCACCACAGAAATGAACGCCCTGCTGGAAGGCTGGATCAGGGAACGCCCGGGCCAGTGGTTCTGGGTCCACAAACGCTGGCCGGACTGATCACCCCTCTGCGTCTGCACTCAAAGCGCGGCGCGAAGCGACGCCTCAATCATACCGCCACACCACGTATCACCATATTCGGCATCGCTCCAGGCACGCAGCCTTTCCTGATCGGGAGAAACGGCAAGCCGGTCGCAAAGACCGGCGATAGCAGGTGCTTTTGCATCAAGCATGGAGCGGAGCGTGGGGAAGCTGGACGTCATCGTATTCCAGAGGGTATAGGCCGCAAAGTCGGCAATCCCCGGCGCATCGGTGCCAAGCAGAAAACCCACCTGCGCCGTCATGCCATGACGGCGGCCGGTTGTCTCGAAGATTTCCATCCATCTCTCCAGGCGTGGTTGAAAGTTGTCCCAGCTTGCCCGGGTCCACATCTGCGCACCGTTGTTGAGAGTCATATCACAGAGCACGTCATTGGCATCGGCCATGACCTTGGCGGTCAGAGCATCCCCCAGCGGGTCGCCTGGAAGCATCCCGTGCTTGCTGCCAAGATAAGTCAGTATGGCAGGCGTCTGCGACAAAGACACGCCGGCCGCATGGTCGATAAGGATCGGCGGCCCCATATGAGGAACAAGCTGATCCTGCGGCGCGAGTGCCCGTTGTGTCGCGATGACGTCACTGCCTGTTTCCTCCCAGCTCACTTCAAGATGCGCCAGGACAGTCCGGATGAACTGTCCACGAAAGGGAAGTGGCCAGTAACACAAGGTATAATCAGCCATACGGGGTATCCTTCCATATGTTAATGGTTGAGGCACACAGTCATCTTCCGTTCCGCGATTCCGGGTGCAGACAAGTCACCAGCCGTTGCAGCGATCCCAGGTATCGGTGACCTCCGCACTGCCATCCACCACATTGTAGCGATCATAGGCCGCCGCCGTCATGCAGGCATGGATCGGCAGAATGCGGACTTTCGCGCCGATAGGCAGAAGGTCATAGGCCCTGTCGTCTTCCACAACCACATGACCATGTTCCTGACTGACCGAAGTCACGCTCAACTCCGGCAAAAGCGTCCCCGTCTCCGCATCGCAGAGGAGGCCATAATGGGCACGGGGAGCGAAATGGTCCGCACTGCGGTCCTTGGACAGAGCCAGCCCGCCTGCATCCAGCAGGATTTTATTTGCCGCCCGGTTATGGCCGATGACGCTGGCCAGCACCGTCAGGGCAATTTCATCTGCCGTACAAACACCACGCGACATCTGATCCACATCGAAAAAGACATAGACGCCTGCGCGCACTTCCGTCACACCGGTCAGGTCGCTTGCGAAAAGGGCTGTCGGCGTGGAACCGACGCTGACCACCGAAATATCGTGGCCTGCCTCACGCAACCGGCTTGCCGCAAGGACCGCCGCGGCCCGTTCCTGTTCTGCAATCTCCGCCACCTGTCCGGCGGTATCAACGCCATAGGAATGACCCGCATGGGTGAGCAGTCCCAACAGTTTTGCCGGAGCCTCAACCGCCCCGGCCACCGCCAACAGGTCCGGCCCGTCGGCCTGCAAACCGGCACGATGATCGCCACAGTCGATCTCGATCAACACTTGCAAAGTGCAATCATGAGCCTTGGAGAAGTCGGAATTTGCGCAAGCCACCGTCCGGTTATCGGTCATGATTTTCAGGTTCACGCCACGATCCATCAATGCCTTGGCACGGGACAGTTTATCTGGCGTGATCCCCACCGCATAGGTGATGTCGGTAGCGCCATGATCGGCGAAATATTCTGCCTCTGCCAGCGTTGACACAGTGATCCCCCGGGCACCGCGCGCCGCGGCCAGTTCCGCAACCTTTGCCGATTTGGCCGTTTTCAGGTGGGGACGCAAGGCCACGCCCTGCCGGTCCACTGCCGCCTGCATCCGGTCCAGATTGGCGATCAACCTTGCCTTGTCAAGAACCAGACAAGGTGTTTGCAGATCAATGATTTTCATTACAGCCTCTCCCATTCGTTCTGCCGATAGTTGCCCCCGGGGAACAGTTCTTTGCAAGGGGTAAATTATGATCACATTTCTCTGGACCCGCCCTGCCCGCTGACTAGACTATCGGCGATCCAGTTTTCCCGATCCACAGGTGTTTTCATGTCCGACCAACCTCTTTCCGGCATTCGCGTTCTCGATCTCAGCCGCATCCTGGCAGGGCCGACCTGTACCCAGCAACTGGGGGATCTGGGTGCCGATGTGATCAAGGTTGAACGGCCGGGCGCGGGCGACGACACCCGTAAATGGGGCCCGCCCTATGTGCAGGACGCGGACGGCAACGACACATCCGAGAGCGCCTATTACCTCTGCGCCAACCGAAACAAGCGCTCCATCGAGGTCAATATGGCGACCGAGGCAGGTCAGACCCTGATCAAGCGGTTGCTGAAGGAATGCGATATTCTGGTGGAGAATTACAAGGTCGGCGGGTTGAAGAAATACGGCCTCGCCTATGAGGACCTGAAAGATGAGTTTCCGGGCCTGATCTATTGTTCCATCACCGGTTTCGGCCAGGACGGCCCCTATGCCAAGCGCGGCGGCTATGACTATCTGGCGCAGGGCATGGGCGGTATCATGAGCGTGACCGGGGAACCGGACGGCCTGCCCATGAAGGTCGGCGTGGCAATTGCCGATGTGATGTGCGGCATGTATGCCACCAACGCGATCCTGGCGGCCCTGCGCCATAAGGACCGTAGTGGCCAGGGCCAGTATATCGACGCCTGTTTGCTGGACACACAGGTGTCCTGGCTGGTCAATCAGGCGACCAACTATCTGGTCTCCGGCAAATCCCCTGAACGACAGGGCAATGAACATCCCAATATCGTTCCCTATCGCACCTTCGAGGTGTCCGACGGTTACATCATCCTGGCGGTCGGCAATGATGGCCAGTTCCGCAAATGGTGCGAATTCTCCGGCGTAGCGGAATTGGCTGACGATGACCTTTTCGCCACCAACCGGGCAAGGGTGGAAAACCGCGTGGCGCTCCACGCGATCATGGAACCGATCCTGAAGGCACGCAGTATGGCGGACTGGCTGACGGGGCTGGAAGAAATCCACGTGCCTTGCGGCCCTGTGAACACCATCGAACAGGTCTTTGACGACCCGCAGGTCAAGCATCGCGGCATGCGGATCGAAATGGATCACCCGCTGGCGGGTGACGGCAAGGTGCCGTTGGTCGCCAACCCGGTCAAATTCTCCGAGACACCAGTACAATATCGCTATGCCCCGCCGACGCTGGGCCAGCATACAGATGAAATCCTGCGCGAGGTCCTTGGCGCGGATGAAGCAGAAATTACAAAGTTGAAATCAGAAAAAGCGACGGCGGAGTAAGAGCGACTTAACCTTCCTCCGCCGCCAGTCGGGAGCGCAGACGCAGGGTGCCGGAGGCAACTGCTGCGCCTGCAACAATCAGGATACAGGCCAGACCCAGGGTCACCGACGCCGGGGCCTGGCCAAAAATCACCAGCAGGATGGTCGAGATTAACGGCGCCAGATAGCTGAGCGCACCGAGGAACTGGATGCGCCCATGTTTGGTGCCGTAATCCCACAGGAAAAAGGATGCGCCCACCGGGCCGATCCCAAGGCCCAAAAGCGCCAGCCAGCCGGTGAAATCAGGCTGTACCCAGCTTTCAAAGATGAAATGGCTGATGAAACCCAAGACCGCCACACCGCCGCAGAACGGCCCGACGATATCGGTCGGCACGGATTTGAACAGGCGGTTGATGACGGAATAGCCGGACCAGATCAGGGCACAACAGCAGGCCGACAGATAACCGAAGACATAGGCCGGATCGACGGAAAGCCCCTGCCCCTTGGTAACCAGCAGCCCTGCCCCGGCGAACCCCATCAGCGCGCCGGCAAGGTGAAAGCCCCGCATACGCTCTCCGGGTAAGAAACCGGAGAAGACCACAATCAGCAGCGGCCAGAGATAGGCGATCAGGCTGGCATCGGCGGCGGGCGCATTCTTCAACGCCATGAAATAGAAGAAATGATAGAAGAACAGCGCGCCTATGCCCAGGGCCCAGACCCGTTTGGGCTGGTGCAGGACCCGCGCCGTCAACCGCCCGCGTGAAAGCGAATAGCCGGTGCCGAAAACGAAGACGATGGCAAAGCTGACGGCCAGCACCTGAAAGGGCGGAATGCCCTTGGTCGCCGTGGTGAACAGCGCCAGCAGCGCCCAAAGCAGCACTGCTGCCACCCCGCAGCCCGTCCCGATCGCCGTTGATTTCTCCACGCCCTGTCTCCCACCAATACTGAAACCGCCATGGGTTTAGCACCGCATGCCCGGGGCCGTCTTGACGAATTCTACGGAAGTTTTGGCAAATTGTCCGGTTTTGGGAGGGTGAGGGTTGTGGTCAAGTGTGCCCCTTCGCCGGAACGAGCGGGTACATTTTGAAATTATATTTAACCGTCATGCGCGGGCTTGACCCGCGTATCCACGTAAAGGAGGTGGGAGCGGAAAAAGCAGCGCGCCTACGGACAGGACAATGCACTCGTGGGTCCCCGTGTCGAGCACGGGGATGACGGATTTTTATGGTTGTGCCGCCTTAAGCCTCCAACCCGAAGGGGTCGTCGATGCTGTGGCTGGGCTGGGTGAACCAGCGCGGGCCGTCTTCGGTCATGTAGAAGTGATCCTCCAGCCGTACGCCGAATTCACCATAGAGGCAGATCATCGGCTCGTTGGAGAAACACATGCCCGGCGCCAGCGGGGTCTTGTCACCGCGCACCAGATAGGGGCCTTCATGCACATCCATGCCGATGCCGTGGCCCGTGCGATGCGGCAGACCCGGTACTTTATAGTCGGGGCCGAGGCCCGCAGCCACGATCACATCGCGCGCGGCCCTGTCCACATTCTCGCATGGGGCGCCCAGCCTGGCCGCCTCGAAACCCGCCGCCTGCGCTGCCTTTTCCAAGGCCCAGATTTCGCGCTGTTTCGCATTGGCCTCGCCAAAGACATAGGACCGCGTGATGTCGGAGTTGTAGCCCTCAACCCGGCAGCCGGTATCGATCAGCACCATATCGCCATGTTCAAGTTCCTGCGGATAGCTGACGCCATGGGGATAGGCGGTCGGCTCCCCGAACAGCACGATGCAGAAGATGCTGCCGTTATCGGCCCCCATCGCCCGATGGGCCTTGTCGATGAACTGCACCACCTCTGTCGTTTTGATGCCGGGATGCAGGATGCGCGCGGCGGCCTTCTGAACCTCCAGCGTGATATCCTTGGCCCGCTGCATCAATGCAATCTCAGCCGCAGACTTGCGCGCCCGGCAGGCCCCGGCAATCGCGGCCCCGTTGACGCAGTCCAGCGCCAACCCCGCTTTGCGCAGCCCGTCGAAGAGGAAGAAGGGGGCCTGTTCGTCCACCGCCAGACGGCCGCTTGTGCCCACCGCTTTGTGGATCTGCTCCACCAACAGGTCAAAGGGGCTTTCATGTTCTTCCCAGCCATGGACCGGCGCGTCGATGGTCATCCCCTCGCGCAGCTTTTCCACCTCAAAGGCCGGGCAGAGATAGAACATCTCGCCCTCTGCCGGGATCACCGCGCCCAGCGTACGTTCGCTCTGATAGAACTTGAGGCCGGTGAAATAGGTGAGCGAGGTGGTCGCATCCAGATAGAGCGCGGCAATGCCCTGTTCGCGCATAAGCTCCCGCGCCTTTTCAATCCGCGCCCGGCGTTCCGCCACAGAGATCGGCTCAACGCCGCCGCGCATGCTTTCCATCCGCGCCAGTTCCGCGTCCATCGTGGAACCACCAACACCGATTGCCATGTCCTTATCCCTCGACCTTATTTTTTGGATACAATATTCAAAGAATGGATTACGGGACTGCACGGGGGAAGTCAACGTCGCGCTCGTTATCGCGCAGGCGGGCAAGGAAAACACAAAGCCCCCGCCTGACCACATGAAGGGTTGGATTTACCTCACCGGCATTTTATTCTGCGCTGAGGCCGCTTCGACGGAATGAAAGAGATAGACGTTGAAACCGACAACAATGATCCATTCGTCTGCATGCCTGGTATTGATCGTGGCTGCCGCGGCCCTGGCGGCAATGGCCTCCCCCGCGGAGGTCTGCGCAGAGACCCTTCAGTTGAGTTATACGGAGGGCAGCACCTATCAGGAAATCGCCACGCCTATTCTCGTCAAGGCTTACAAGCGGCTCGGCCTATCGGTGAAAGCCTTGCCATTGCCCGGCCGCAGAGCCCTGCGAAGCAGCAACCATGGACTGGTCGATGGTGAGATAATCCGCCTGCCGGTCATTGAAAAGGACTATCCCGATCTTATCCGCGTCCCGGTTCCGGTCATCGAAATCAGCAATAATGGCTATGCCCGCACCGCGCTGTCCCCGGTCCGCACGCCCGGAGATCTCGGCCGGCGCAGCGTTGGCATCATCCGCGGCCTGATCGTGTTGGAAAACTTCACGGAGGGCACACGCCGGAAGATGTTCAACAACCAGCCGGAGATGTTTCTGGCCCTTGCAGAAGGCCGGGTGGACCTGATCCTCACCAACCAGTTCGATGCCCTGAAATATGGCGACGAGAGCCTTCAGGCGACGCCGGAGCCGATTCAGAGCAATCAGGCCTATCACTATCTGCACAAGAAACATGCGGATTTGGTTCCCCGGATTGCAGAAGCCCTGACCACGGTTCTGCGCCAGGGCGAACGCGAACGTGTGATTGAACAGTTGGTCAAGCAATGGCGCGCACGGCAGTGACGCGCTGACATCAGGAGGAAATCCGCCATGACCGATAACGCCTATACCATCCGCACGGCGACACCGCAGGACGTGGCGCTGGCCGTGGACTGGGCTGCTGCGGAGGGCTGGAACCCGGGCCTCAGCGACGCGGCCTGTTATGGCGGGATCGACGCGGGCGGCTTTCTCGTCGGCGAATTGGATGGCGAGGTCATCGCGACCATTTCCGCCATACGCTATGGCAAGGAATTCGGCTTTATCGGCTTTTACATCGTGCGGCCCGACAAGCGCGGCCATGGCTATGGCTGGCAGTTGTGGCAGGCCGGGATGGACCAGTTGAAGGGCCGCGTCATCGGCCTGGACGGCGTGGTGGCACAGCAGGATAACTACCGCAAATCCGGCTTTGAACTGGCCTATCGCAATATCCGTTACGAGGGCCACGGCGGCGACGCCTGCCCGGAATGCCCGTCGGACTTTGACCGGAATATCCGCCCGCTCGCCGATATTCCCTTTGACGAGCTCGCCGCCTTTGACCGCCCCTTCTTCCCCGAGGCCCGGCCCGATTTCCTGCGCGCCTGGATTGCCCAGCCGGAGGCCACCGCCCGCGCGCTGGTCCGCGACGGCAGGCTTGCCGGTTACGGCGTCTGCCGCCCCTGCCGGGAGGGATACAAGATCGGCCCGCTTTATGCCGAGGACGCCAAGGGCGCGGAAAGCCTGTTTGCCGCCCTGACCGCCACCGTCCCGACGGGCGCGCCCTACTACCTCGACACCCCGGAAACCAACCCCGCCGCCGTCTCGCTTGCCAAACGCCACGGCATGACCCTCTCCTTCGAGACCGCCCGCATGTATGCGGGACAGGCCCCGGACCTGCCGCTGGACCGGTTGTTCGGCGTCACGTCTTTTGAGGTGGGGTAAGCGCCGTCCTCACCAAACAGCCAAAACCAGCGTTTTCCCCCTCCCTATGGAAAGAGTTTCACCATGAGCCGTATCAGAATCAGGCAGGTCGATATCGCGCTGCCCAACGCGCATCTCGACGGCGCAAACTGGGCCGATACTTTTGAGGCAATCACCCCCGAAAGCAGGTTAAACGCCACGCAAGCCGTGGACAGAATGTTTGGCTCAAGGCCGCCCGCATGGATTCGTCTTTTGAACGGCACGCGAAACAGGATTGTCAGCCTGATTGGCCTGAAAACCGGGCAGATTTCTGTTGATAGCGGGCAGGTCGGCTCCTTTCCGGTCATCAGCCGGTCGGATGACGCCGTGGTTGTGGGGTTTGACGACTGGCATCTCAACTTCAGGGTTGTTGTCGAAACGCGCCCTGAAGGGAATGACACGGCAGTCGCCCTGTCCACCCTCGTCAACCGCCGCCACTGGTTCGGCTATCTCTATATTTTTGCGATAACCCCATTCCATAAACTGATCGTTCGGCGCTTGTTGTCGAACCTGGCCTGAGTTTTTCCGGTCCTGCCGCCAGTTCCCCCTCTCCCAAGCCTGGGAGAGGGTCGGGGTGAGGGTTGTGGCCTGATAATCCCTGCCCCTCCCCAACTCATCCGCTCATCCCGGCGAAGGCCGGGACCTCAAACTGTAAACTCAGGCATTCATGAAACCCGCCTCAAGATTCCGGCCTTCGCCGGAATGAGCGGGTAAAATATTGAAACCATTCAATAAACCCGTCATGCGTGGGATCCACCCGCGTATCAGCGGAGCCGTTGTTCTGTCTGGAGAAACTCAGGCACTCCGCCCAAGACAGCCCAAGCATAAGGACGACATTAGAGAGGTGCACTTGCCAAACAAACCGTCATGACCGGACTCGCTACCGGATTTACTTCTTGGGCCCTACTTCTTTTGTGGTGGCGCAAGTTTAGGTTCAACACTTAGGTCAACCGGCGACATCGCCTTCGCCCAAAGCTTGATACTCTGGGCAACAATAAATCATGAACTTACGAGTATATCCCCGATATTTCTCAATAGCCATGTCCGTTGATACCATTTTGATACGTCTATTTTCTTCAATTACGTCAAACTGCTCAGCGCTATCAATTAGATGCTGTATCTTCTTGGATACGTTTCCCATAGCCTGCTCCACTAACATGAGACAAGCGGATCGAAATACCTCTTCTGAACACGAGGCACTTTCAAGGTCATTTACATTAAGAACGATTTTTAGCCTCTGAACGACGTCTTCATCACCGTCTAAGTAATATGCCAAATTATCGGCGAACGGGGGCTTAGACAAATCAACTAGGCTCGTTTCCGCAGACCAAAACTCACCAGCTAAACTATAATAGTCGGACGGCACTAGACCTACTTCAGTCAAGTACTCATTGGCCCAAAATGGACTCCACCCTTCAGATGAACAAACTTTTGGAGGGTATCGTTCTTTTGACCATATACCCTGAACGTCAGAAAAAATTGCATGTGCACCAGCGCGCGTTCGAATCTTTTCTCTACGAAGCGCTTTTTCGACACGTCTCAATAGATCAGCATTGATGCCAAATCTTCTAAAGATTTCTCTCTTAACAAATGGCCGAATACTCTCATCACATCCAAACAAATTCAAATGTACGTATATTCTTTCATAGGTCAAAAAAACACTGAATAAGTAAACGAAAGGCAAGTACAAAATAGATAAAATTATTGGCAAACAGAAGTCTTTTAGAATATAAAATCCATCTATATTTTCATAATTTTCCAATACATGAGTGACGCTGTTCACAATAGCAGAAACCAAGAAAGATATTATTATAAATTCAGAAGTATATTCCAGAATTTTGCAATCATCCCTTTTTGAAAATTCTTTCGCAATAACAAAAAACACTAAAACTGGATAAATGAAAATTTCCACCAAAAGAGGAAAAGCATACAACTCCGCAACATAAATCACAAAGACACTTGCACCGATAGTGCCTTTTATACTTGATACTAGAAAATCATGTTCATTTTTTGATTTATTTACGTTAAATAGCGTTACTAGAGCAAAAGTAAAAATCCAAACAAAAGTCTCCTTTAAATCTTTTTCTGACCACAGATTCAGGTCAGACAACAATCTAATACAGACAAATACCCACCCTCCTGCAACAAAAAATACAGATAATATCCTCCAATTCATGAGTGATCGGAATACAGGCCGAAAAGCGCTCCGAATATCGGGGTATTTGCCAAGAAGGAATATAGAAAGACAAAAAATCCAAAGCAGAATTGCTATCTCTCTATTACTGAGATCAAGGGAAATCATAGGAATTTTTATTCGACTCAGATTTTGTGACCGACATAATTAGAGGTAATGTTAGATTTCTCGAATACAATATCGTCCTACCGATTTCTGGATAGGCGCCAATACTCAAAATATAGTCAACATAGTAAATACCATTCTAACGGCCTTCACCCCCGCAACGCCCTACTCAAAGCACTCTGATCACTAAACCCCGTGCGATAGGCAATCTCCGCACGCGATAGCGTTGTGGTTTCGATCAGGCGTTTCGCGGCGTTCACCCTGATCTGGCGGAGGGTGGCGTGGGCGGTCTGGCCGGTGACGGTTCGGAACAGTTCGTGAAAGCGGCTGGTGCTCAGGTTCACATGGGCGGCGATGTCGGGGATGGTGAGTTTCGCCGGATAATGCTGTTCCATATAGGCGATGGCCGCCTGGATGCGCTGTGCCGCGCGGTCGGGGCGGCCCGTGCGGGTGGGGTTGGTCTCGTCCCGCCCTTCTGCGACCGTTGCCAGGAACAGGCCGACGAAATGCCGGGCGAGGCTGTCCTCGCGGGTGTCGGTAGCCAGGAAATAGGGTTCCATCGTGCGGCAGAGCTGCCAGACATGGGGGTGGAGCTGCCAATAGGGGTCCCGTTCCGCCCGGTCCCAGAGCGGGGCGATCATATCGCTCCCGTCGCGGGCCAGATCGCCGCAGTCCAGCACCAGAAAACGGTTGTCGTCATCGCTGGCAAAGCTGTGGTCATAGCCCTGCGCGATCAGAGCCAGCCTGCCGTTTTCCACCTGCCCTGCCTGCCCGCCGATGGACATATCCAGCACACCCTGCCAGGGCACGACCACCTGATGATGATCATGGGCATGGTTGCGGGCTTCCGACCCGTAGGTCTTCAAACTGGCGCGGGCCAGGGCATTCATTAGAGGGCCTCCGTTTCTGTCAGCCTACTATAGCGTAAATCGCGGCGGGGAAAATGTCGCTTTCGCACCGCGCGCGTCCAAAACGCAACAAAGCATGCCGTTTTCGCCTTCTCAAGCAGGCAGGCTTGGGGTTAGCCTTCGCCTCTGGGAGTAAACAATCATAAAGTCGGTCCGGCATGACCCAATACAATCTGTTCAACGTGATCCGCGGGGCCTTCACCCGGCAGACCCATTGGGAACGCGCCTGGCGCGACCCGGAACCCAAAAAGCATTACGACGTGGTCATTGTCGGCGGCGGCGGGCATGGGCTGGCGACCGCCTTCTACCTCGCCAAGAACCACGGCATCACCAATGTGGCAGTGCTGGAAAGGGGCTATCTGGGCGGCGGCAATGTGGGGCGGAACACGGTGACGGTGCGGTCCAACTATCTGTTGGAGGGCAACCACCATTTCTATGAACATTCGCTGAAACTCTGGGAGGGGTTGAGCCGGGAGCTGAACTATAACGTCATGTTCTCCCAGCGCGGGGTGTTGAACCTGGCGCATTCCGATGCCCAGATGGATGCTTTCGCCCGGCGCGGCAACGCCATGCGGCTGGCCGGGATCGATTCCGACCTCCTGTCCCGCGAAGAGGTCATGAAATTCTGCCCCGACCTGGATTACAGCGACGAGACGCGCTTTCCGATCTATGGCGGGCTGTTGCAGCCGCGCGCAGGCACGGCGCGCCATGACGCGGTCGCCTGGGGCTATGCCCGCGGGGCCGACATGCGCGGGGTGGATATCATACAGGGCTGTGAGGTCACCGGCTTCGAGAAGACCGGCAACCGGATCACCGGGGTGAAGACGACGCGCGGCACCATTGGCGCGGGCCAGGTCGCCAACTGCACCGCCGGTCACACCACCCAGATCGCCGCCATGGCGGGCTTGCGCGTGCCGATCGAAAGCCATCTGCTGCAGGCCTTTGTGTCGGAACCGGTGAAGCCGCATCTGGACACCGTCGTCACCTTCGGCGCGGGGCATTTCTACATGAACCAGTCGGACAAGGGCGGCATGGTCTTCGGCGGCGACCTGGACGGCTATAACAGCTTTGCCCAGCGCGGCAATATGCCGGTGGTGGAACATGTGGTGGCCTGTGCGCTGACCGTCATGCCCAATCTGGGCCGCCTGCGCCTGTTGCGCCATTGGGGCGGCATCATGGATATGACCATGGACGGCAGTCCGATCATCGGCAAGACGCCAGTGGATAATTTCTACATCAACGGCGGCTGGTGCTATGGCGGGTTCAAGGCGATCCCGGCGGGCGGCTGGGTCATGGCCGACACTATCGCCCATGACCGCCCCCACAAACTGGCGGAGGCCTTTGCTCTGGACCGGTTCGAGCGCGGCGCGTTGCTGGACGAGGGCGGCAAAGGCCCCGTTCCGAATTTGCATTAGGAGGGATAGACCATGTTCCGAATCAACTGCCCTCACTGCGGCCACTGCGACGTCACCGAATTTGCCTATGGCCCCAATGCAACCCTGCAGCGCCCGGAAGAAAGCGCCGACCCGCGCGACTGGTACGACTATGTCTATAACCGGCCCAACCCCAAGGGACCCAATGACGAGTTCTGGCATCACGTCCATGGCTGCCGCCAGTGGATCAAGGTGCGGCGCGACACGGTGACCCATGAAATCCTCAGCACCGCCACAGCAACTGGCGAGTTGGAGGGCGGCCAATGACGCAACAGCCCTTCCGCACCGCCAGCGGCGGCCTGATCGACCGCGACCACAGCCTGCATTTCACCTTCGACGGCAAAAGCTATCGCGGGCATCCGGGCGATACCCTGGCCTCCGCCCTGCTCGCCAACGGGGAGCGCCTGATCGCGCGCAGCTTCAAATATCACCGCCCGCGCGGTATCTATTCCGCCGGTGTCGAGGAACCCAACGCGCTGATCACGCTGCGGTCCGGTGGACGGGCGGAACCCAACACCCGCGCCACGATGGCAGAGCTTTATGACGGGCTGGAAGCCAACAGCCAGAACCGCTGGCCGTCGCTGGACTGGGACGTCAATGCCTTCAACAGCCTGATCGCCCCCTTCATCCCGGCGGGTTTCTACTACAAGACCTTCATGGGCCCCTTCCTGGACAAGAAGGGCTGGTGGAACCGTTACGAGCATTTCATCCGCCGCGCGGCGGGCATGGGCACGGCCACGAAAGAGGCCGACCCGGACAAATATGACAAGCGGCATGCTCATTGTGACATCCTTGTTGTCGGGGGTGGTCCGGCGGGCCTGTCGGCAGCCCTGACGGCGGCAGAGGCAGGGGCAAGGGTGATCCTGGCCGACGAGATGCCGTCCCTTGGCGGCCGCCTGCGCCGCGAACGCTATGAGATCAGCGGCAAGCCCGGCATGGACTGGGTTTCCAAGATCATCGAGGCTTTGGAAACGCACGAAAATGTGCAAATCCTCACCCGTACGACGGCATTCGGCTACTACGACCATAACTGCCTGTCGCTGGTGGAGCGGGTCAGCGATCATTACGCCGTGCCGCCCGCCTTTCTGCCGCGCCAGCGTCACTGGCAGGTCCGCGCCAAACAGGTGATCCTGGCAGCCGGTGCGATCGAACAGCCGCTGGTCTTCGGCAATAACGACCTGCCGGGCGTCATGCTGGCCGGGGCTGCACGGGCCTATGTGAATGAATATGGCGTGCTGCCGGGCCGACAGGCGGTGATCGTCACCACCAATGACGACGCCTATCGCACAGCCCTCGACCTGAAAGCGGCGGGGGCGGAGATCGAGGCCATCGTGGACCAGCGCCATCAGGGCGGCGGGCCGCTGATGGAAGAGGCACGTGCGCAGAATATTCCGGTCCTGCTGGGCCATGCGGCGATCCGGGCAATCGGCAACAAGACCGGTGTGAAGGCGGTCGAGGTGGTCGGCATCAGCCGCGATGCCGGTCAACGCCTGCGGCTGGAGGCCGATGTGGTCTGTGTCTCCGGCGGTTGGGCCCCGGTGGTGCATCTGCACAGCCAGTCCGGCGGCAAACCCGCCTGGGACGAAGACCGGCAATGCTTCCGCCCCGGCCCGTCCAAACAGGCGGAACGTTCCATCGGTTCCGCCAATGGGGACTTCGGCCTGCATGACGCGCTCAACGACGGCATGATTGCCGCCCGTGCAGTGCTGAAAGACCTGGGCCATGCCCTCACCCGCAAGAAAGCCGCGCCGAAGACATCCGACATGGAACAGCTCGCCGGTCAGCCGCTGGCCGATCAGCAGATGGCGGGACGCGGGAAATGCTTCATCGACCTGCAGGATGATGTCAGCACCGATGATGTGGCGCTTGCCCATCGTGAGGGCTTTGTCTCGGTGGAACATCTGAAACGCTATACCACGCTGGGCATGGGCACCGATCAGGGCAAGACCTCCAACATGCAGGGCATGGCGGCGATGGCGGGCCTGCGCGGGCAGAGCATCCCGGCCACCGGCACCACCACCTTCCGCCCGCCCTACACCCCGGTTGCCATCGGTGTCTTCGGCGGACGTGAGATTGGCGCGCATTACACGCCCCTGCGCCGCACGCCAATTGATGCGCGCCATGACGAAATGGGCTGCGTATGGATCGACGCCGGGGTCTGGCGGCGGCCGCGTTACTATCCAAAACCGGGTGAAAGCATGGCGGCGGCCACCGACCGCGAGGTCAACGCCACCCGCAACTCGGTGGGCATCTGCGACGTCAGCACACTGGGCAAGATCGATATCCAGGGGCCGGATGCCGCGGAGTTCCTCAACCGGGTTTATTCCAACGGCTTTGCCAAGCTGCCCGTGGGCAAGGCGCGCTATGGGCTGATGCTGCGTGAGGATGGCTTGCTGGAAGACGACGGCACAACCTCCCGCCTGTCGGAAAACCATTTCCTGCTGACCACCACGACGGCCAATGCGGGCAAGATCATGGTGAAGCTGGAGTTTTACCTGCAGGCCGTCTGGCCGGAGCTGCGCGTCCATGTGACAAGTGTCACCGACCAATGGGCGGGCATCGCCATTGCCGGACCCAACGCCCGCAAGGTGCTGCAAAAGATCACCGACCGGGAACTGACCAACGAGGCCTTCCCCTTCATGGCAGCGGGCGAGGCCAAAATCGGCGGGGTCGAAGGCCGCATCTTCCGGATCAGTTTCTCCGGCGAGTTGGGCTATGAGATCAACGTGCCTGCCGACTATGGTATCCAGGCCTGGGATGCGCTGCTGGAGGCCGGCAAGGAATTCGACATCACGCCTTACGGTATGGAAGCATTGGGCACCATGCGGATCGAAAAGGGCCATATCACGGGGGCGGAAATGAACGGCCAGACCACCGCCACCGACCTGGGGCTGGGCGGCATGCAGTCTTCCAAGAAACGCTATATCGGAGATGTGCTGAAAGACCGCCCGGCGCTGTTGGAGGAAAACCGCCAACAGATGGTGGGCTTTGTGCCCGCCGACGGCAAAACCATGCTGCGCGCGGGCAGCCAGATCATTACCCGCAACGATATGACGCCGCCGGTGAGGAGCATCGGCCATATTACCGCCGTCGCCTATAGCCCGACTTTGGAGAAACCTGTTGCACTGGGCATGATCGAAGGGGGCATGAAACGCGAGGGCGAGACGGTCTATATGGCCTTCCCCCTGCGCGACGAGATCGCGGCCATGACCGTGATCTCCCCCCATATGGTCGATCCGAAAGGAGAACGCCTCCATGACTGATACGCAAACACGGGTCTCGGCGCTTGCCGGTCATATGAACTCCGGACGCCGTGGCTATGCCGACAATGACCGCGGCCCGCTGACGGCGAAGGAAATCAGCGGCCTGACCATGGTGGAAATCGCCGCCTGGGACGGCGATGGCGCAGCCATCGTGAAAGCGATTCAGGATAAACTGGGCCTTGCCCTGCCGGCCAATGCGCATGGGACAACCTCCACAGGCGCAACAACGGCCCTCTGGCTCGGCCCGAACCGCTGGCTGGTTGTCTCATCCGAAGATTGCCGTGCGCAACTCAAGGAAGCAATTGGGGCTAATGCCGCAGTGATCGACCAAAGCCACAGCCGATCGGTCGTGGAGATATCAGGGGCTTCTGTCACCGCGCTTCTGTCAAAGGGATGCAGCCTGGATTTCCACCAGTCCGCCTTTCCCGTTGGCACATGCAAGGCAACCCATTTCGCCCATCTTTCCATCCTTATCCAACGGTTGGACAAGACGGTCTTTCGCCTCTATCTGCCGCGCAGTTTCGCCGCCAGCGGATGGGAATGGCTGATGGATGCCGCAAGCGAATATTCACTGACGGTAGAGTAACCACTTTTATTTTCCCCTTGTACCGCCATACAACCTCAAGACAGCATGGGTACGAGAGGAAAATGCAATGGTGGTACAGCCGGATTATCTGGTCGATTTGGAGGAAATTACCGACCTTTCACCTGCCCTTCAGCAGGCCCATGACTACTGGGACGGGCTGCGCGGAACGCGGGCCTTTCCGTCCCGTGACGATATCGACCCGCTCGACATCCCGAAACTGTTGCCCAAGGTGGAACTGATCGATGTGCTGCCGCCGACGGCAGACGGCATTCCCGATTTTCGCTATCGCCTGATCGGAACCGGAGTCGATGACATTTCCACGCAATTCTATGGCGGACGCAAGGTCAGCGACATTCCTCATCAACGTGCGCCCAGCAAGCTCCACAGCATGCTGGCGCTTGTTCTGATCCGCAAGGCCCCTGTCACCGCGCGCCTTCCCTATATCGGTGACGACAAGGAGATAGAGGCTGTCGACAACTTTGTCGCCCCGCTGGGCCGCGACAACGAGACGATCGACATGCTGTTGAGTATCGTTGACCCCATTCGCCGCAGACGTGGTCCATCTCAACAATAGAATCACTCCAAACGGATATTCGCTGCCAGGAAATCAATTACTGCCCGGACCCGCCTCGGCAACGGCCCGCCTTGGCCCACATAAACCACATGGATGGGGTCCCGGTCTCCTGGATTAAAATCCCCCAACACCTCAACAAGGCGCCCTGCGTGAAGGTCTTCATCAACAAGAAAGCGGGACAGGCGCACAATCCCCGCCCCGGCCAGAGCCAAACGACGCGCACTTTCACCGTCGCTAACCTTGACTGCGCCCGATACGCCATAGCGGGAAACCGTCTCGTCCTGCAAAAAGGGCCAGCCCGGCTGCTGTCGACTGAAATTGAAACCGATCAGGCGATGGCGATCCAGGTCGGACGGATTTTCCGGCAGTCCGAAGTAATCCACATAGGAAGGTGCCGCGACCACCGCCAACGCACTTTCCCCCAATTTGCGGGCAATCAACCCGGATTCCTTTAACGGGCCGACACGGACCGCAAGGTCTGCACCTTCATCGAACAGGTCTACCACCGTGTCACTTAGCGAAATATCCAGCGTGATCGCCGGATGACATTCCAGGAAACGTGGCACCAGCGGTAACAGGAATTTCTGACCAAAGGGAAGATTGGCATTGATACGGACCGGACCGCGCGGCTCGGTGCTGCGGGAGACCTCCTGTTCCGCTTCCTCCATATCGATCAGGATAGCCAGACTGCGGTGATAGAACTGCTCTCCCTCCACAGTCAGTTGCAGCTTGCGCGTGGATCGGCTGAGCAATCGAACACCCAATCGTTCCTCAAGTCGGGCAATGAGTTTGCTGACCGCCGAAGGGGTCATGCCAAACAAACGGGCCGCAGAGGAAAAGCCGCCTGTCTCCACCACTTTGGTGAAGACCTCCATCTCGCCTGACCTGTTATGTTCGAGTTTCGCCATATGATGAGTTCAACTCATATCTGTTAGTAATTATATCCTACTAGTCCAGAAAGAATTTTATGTCCATATCCGGCAGAACAATGGAAAACAGCCAGATCAAGGAGACTGACATGGACTATCGGCATTTGGGCCATTCGGGACTAAAGGTACCGGCATTGAGCCTGGGCACCGGGACTTTTGGCGGCCAGGGGCCACTTTTCGGGGCCTGGGGAACAACAGATGCAAAAGAGGCCAGAAAGCTTGTCGATATCTGCCTGGAAGCCGGGCTGACCATGTTTGACAGTGCCGATGTCTATTCCGATGGCGCCTCTGAAGAGGTCCTGGGAACGGCGATCGAAGGCCGCCGCGATGAGGTTATCCTGTCCACCAAGGTCGGGCTTGCCATGTCGGAGACACCGGATGACTTTGGTGCGTCCCGAGGCCGCCTCGCCCGCGCTGTCGAAGGGTCGCTGAAGCGTCTGGGTACGGACTATATAGACCTGCTTCAATTACACGGCTTCGATGGCCACACCCCGATTGAGGAAACCCTCTACTCCCTGGATCAGCTTATCCGAAGCGGCAAGGTTCGTTATATCGGCGCGTCCAACTTCGCCGGATGGCAATTGATGAAATCCCTGGGCATATCCGATCGCGACGGCTACCCGCGTTATGTGGCCCATCAGGTCTATTATTCACTGGCCGGGCGGGATTACGAATGGGAACTGATGCCGCTGGCGCAGGACCAGGGCGTCGGTGCCATGGTCTGGAGTCCACTGGGATGGGGTCGACTGACAGGCAAGATCAGGCGGGGGCAGCCCCTGCCGGAAGGAAGCCGACTGCATCAGACCTCCGAATTCGGGCCGCCAGTCCCGGATGAATGCTTATATGATATCGTGGATATACTGGATGAAATCGCCCGGGAAACCGGAAAGTCGATCCCACAGATTGCTATCAACTGGTTGTTACAGCGGCCAACAGTCTCATCGGTGATCATCGGGGCCCGGAATGAAACCCAGCTGCGCGACAACCTGGGGGCTGTCGGATGGGCCCTGGAAGCCGATCAGATCGCGCGCCTGGACAAGGTCAGCAAACGTACCCCGCCTTATCCCTACTACCCCTATTACAACCTGGATGGCTTCACGCAATTGAACCCGCCCGCAGTCTAGGCTGTCGAAAAGGTGGCCCGGCACATACACAAACGGGCCACCACCGACGGCAGGTTTATTTTCCCGGTCGTTCCACCGGCTGGATATCCGAACCGGCTTCTTTCCAGGCGGAAAAGCCGCCCTCGATATGGGCCACGGGCGCCAACCCCATATCCTGCATGGCCTTGGTTGCAAGGGCAGAGCGCCAGCCCATGGCACAGAAGAAGACGTATTTCTTGCCGCTGGAGAATTCCGGCTTGTGATAGGGGCTTTCCGGGTCCACCCAGAATTCCAGCATCCCGCGCGGCGCATGAAGCGCGCCGGGAATGGTGCCGTCACGCCACAATTCACGGACGTCTCGGATATCGACAATCTGCACATTCGGATCATCCACCAGAGCCTGCACATCCCCGACGGACAGGGCCTCAATCTCCGATTCCGCTTGGGCGACCATATCCTTGACTGACTTCTTCACCATAATTCTCCCTGTTCTTTTACTTTCAGCGGCTCATCTGTTCGGCCATCTTCTTTGTAATGCGCGCCTGCCGCTGGCGAATTTCCGATGGCCATGTGCTCTTGATATAGGCAAGCACAGCCAGAATTTCATCATCAGCCAATTTGTCCTCAAAGGCAGGCATATTGCTGACAAAATCCTTCGGCGCGTTGAACTTACCGCCAAATTTGGTCACCGCAAACAGTATCTGGTCCGGATGATGCCAGGTATGGCCGGTCTCGTCATGGGGCGGTGCGGGCAGACCGCCTTCGGGCAATGGCTGACGCCAGTTGGGCTCACCTTTCAGGTCCGCCCCGTGGCAACTGGCACAGTTGGCCGCATAAAGCTGTTTTCCCTGCGCGACCAACTCGGCATTCGAGGCATCTGCATAGAGGTCCGGCGATATGCCGCTGCTACTCTGGTTTGCATAATAATAGGCGCCGCCGCCGACAATCGCCGCCGCCCCAACAGCCATCACAATCGCGCTGGTCGATTTCAATCCCTGGGCCCTCCCTGTCCTGCCAGGTCCTCCAGGATCGGGCAATGCGGCCGGTCGTCCCCATGGCATTTCCGAACCAAGGTTTGCAGCGTATCCTTCATCGCCTCCAATTCGGCGATCTTCTGGGTGATTTCGTCCACATGCTTTTGGGCGAAGGCCTTTACGTCGGCGCTCGCGCGGTTTCTGTCCTGATACAAGGACAGCAACTCCCGGCATTGCTTCACTGAAAAGCCCAGACCGCGCGCGCGATGCAGGAAGGCCAACAGATGCACATCGTCTTCGCTATAGTCGCGATACCCCGATTCCCGCCGATCCGCAGGGGCAACCAGCCCGATATCCTCATAATAGCGAATGGTCTTTGCTGACATGCCCGAAATCCGGGCTGCATCCCCGATATTCATTTCAATGCCTCCGCTTTCCAACCGCGTAACAGCAGGGAATTACTCAAAACGAGAACACTGCTGAAGGCCATGGCCCCGCCCGCAATCATCGGGTTCAGCAACCCGAAGGCCGCCAAGGGGATGCCGGTGACGTTGAAAATAAAGGCCCAGAAAAGATTCTGCCGGATTTTCCAGACCGTCTTGCGGGAAAGTTCCACCACCGCCGGGATCAGCGAGAGGTCGGACCGCATCAGGGTCACACCAGCGGTTTCAAGCGCCACGTCCGTGCCACTGCCCATGGCGATCCCAACGTCCGCGCTGGCAAGTGCGGGGGCATCATTGATGCCATCCCCCACCATCGCAATGACGCCGCTTTCCGCACGCAATGCATTCACCCGTTCCGCCTTTTCTTCCGGCAGAACGCCGCCATAGCTTCTGTCGAGGTCAAGTTCGTCCGCCAGCTTACCGACCACGGCAGGGGCATCACCGGACAGGACAACTGTTTTCAACGCCCTTGCCTTCAGGGATGCAACAACAGTCCCGGCCTCTGCACGCGGCCGGTCCTGCAACAGGACCACCGCCGCCAGAACGCCATCGACCGCAACATAGGCACTGGTATAGCCCGGATCAGTCCGCGGCGCGCGATCCAGCGAAATTCCGTTCGTTTCCATCATCGCAGCATTGCCGACCGCCACACGATGACCATCAACCTCGCCGGACAGACCGAACCCAGCCTTCACCTCAACCCCCTGTGCCATTGGAAGGCTGATCCCCTTCCCGGACGCATAGGTCACGAAAGCCTGCGCCAGGGGGTGATCGCTACCGGCCTGAACGGCTGCTGCCAGGCGAAGCGTCTCCGATGCCTCACCGGAGACCGGCTGCAGATCGACCACCTGAGGGCGGCCTTCCGTCAGCGTTCCCGTCTTGTCAAAGACAACAGTTTTGAGGTTGAAGGCCGTTTCCAATGCCTCAACATTCCTGAACAGGATACCGGACCGGGCCGCAGCCCCCATGCCCGCCACGATTGCCGTCGGCGTCGCCAGCCCCAGGGCACAGGGGCATGCAATAACCAGAACGGCAACAGCCGCCGTCATGGCCGCCTCCGCACCATATCCCAGTGCAAGCCAGGCAACGAAGGTAACGATAGCAATCACAAGAACCGACGGCACAAAGACCGCGCTGACCCGATCGACCAGCGCCTGCACCGGGGCCTTGCCTGCCTGGGCGTTTTCAACCACCTGGACGATCTTGCCCAGGCGGCTGTCTTCCGCCACTGCCGTCACTTTCAGGGTCAATGCCCCCAGGCCGTTCACCGTGCCGGTAAAGATCATATCGCCAACGCCATGCGCCACCGGCATGCTTTCCCCGGTCAGCATGGATTCGTCTACGTCGCTGCTGCCTTCAATTATTTCTCCGTCCACGGGCACCCGGCTACCGGGACGAACCAGAACCGTATCGTCCTCGCGGACCATGGCCAGCGGCAGCTTCTTATAGGCCCCGTCACGCATGACCATGGCGGTTTCCGGGCGAAGGTTCATCAGGGCGCGCACTGCCGCGCCTGTCTTGCGTTTGGCACGCGCCTCCAACACCCGCCCGGCCAGGATCAGGGTCACAATCACGGCGGCGGATTCGAAGTAAAGGTGCCCCTCACCGATACCAAAGACCAAGACCGCCAGACTGTAGAAATAGGCCGCGGACGTTCCCAGGGCGACCAACGAGTCCATCGTACCGCTGCGATGCTTCAGGGCAGACCAGGCGCCGCGATAGAACCGCCACCCGGCGACAAACTGAACCGGCGTCGCCAGGACAAGTTCCCACCAGGGGCTGAAGGTAACCGAAGCCCCGGCGAGAGAGGCCACCATCTTGCCCACAAGAGGCAGGGTCAGCAACACGGCCATCCCCAGGATTACAAGCGTGCGTGTTTCAGCACGCAGTGCCTGTTTTTCCTCCGGACGTTCTGCCCGCGAAAAGGGTGTGGCCTCAAACCCGGCATCACCGACCGCTGCAATCACCGCGCTGATATCCGGCCCCTTGTCGTCAACAGCAACGGTTGCCCGTTCCAGGGCAAAGTTCACCATCGCGTCTGCCACGCCGGCCTGGGATTTCAGATGCCGCTCAAGACGACTGGCACAACCTGCACAGGACATGCCGGACACGGAAACCGCGACAGTCGCCGGGGCATCCTGCCCCGGACCCATGGTCGTTGGCGAAAGGGAACTTGTCATTGCGAACCTCACCGAATTGCAAAAGTTCACTATGATTTAAGGCTTCCAGTTACTGGAAGGTCAAGACCTGTTCAGTCCTTAATCAACATGACAAGGGTCAAATCATCCAGAAGCCCACGCCCAGGAACCTTCGGCATGGCCCTGCGCACCGTATCGATCACCCGTTGTGGATCGTTGTGGGAGGCCGCTTCGGACACAACAGACAGCAACTCGTCTTCCGACATCATCGCGCCATCCGGCCCCGGTGTTTCCAGCAGGGCATCGCTGTAAAGGAAAATAAAGGAACCACTTGAAAACGGTGCGACGCGCCGGGCATGTTCGGCCTGACTGCGGATACCGGCGGGCAGGCCGGACGTCTCATGAAAGGTCGCCTCGCCACCGACCTTGCCGATAATCACCCTCGGGCAACCGGCAGATACATAGACCAGTTGCTCCTTTGTCGGCTCAAGCAATCCATAAAAGGCCGTGGCAAACTGGTCCGTCTGGGTCATCCGATAGAGATGGGTATTGGTTGCCATCATCCACAGTTCCGGATTGTACCAGTCAATCCCCGTGCCCATCAGCAGGGTATGGAGGCGAATGGTGTTCAGGGCCGGTGCGACCCCGTGGCCGGAGAAATCCGCCGTATAAAGGCCAAGCCGGCCACCGCCCAGGGGTTTCAGGCCCCAGAAATCGCCCCCCAGTTCAGAAGAAGACTCGTAATAGGCAGCGACACGGATGTCGCATTGATCCGCCGCCTCCTGCATGGCACGTTCCGACGGCAGCAGGCTTTCCTGAACCTTACGCGCCGCATCCAGTTCACGCACCATCCGTTCATGATATCGGCGCTGACTGCGCGCCATGTGCACATTTTGCAGATGCACCTTCACCCGGGCGGCCAATTCCTGACCGTTAAGGGGTTTAAGGACAAGGTCCGTTGCACCGACCTCAAAAACCTCCAGCCGCTCCGCACTGTCTTCAAGGGCGGTTTCAACCAGGATCGGAATATGTGCAAATTTGGGGTTTTGGCGGATGGTGCGGCAGACTTCGAAACCATCCATTTCCGGCATCAGGATATCCAGGATCACGATATCCGGCTGGATTTCTTCCAGCATCGCAATCGCCTTTGCCCCGTCTTCGGCCACATGGATATTGTTAAACCCTTCCCGTGAGAGGAAAGATTTTATCAACTCCCGCAAAATCTGGGAATCATCGGCGACTAAAATTGGCGCATCCGCAATCTCGGAGAACGGAAACGACGCTACATCGCCCAAACTTCCATCAATCCGCTTCAATTCTTGCCCTTCACTGGCCGGTTACAAACAGGTTCAGTCCCAATCAACTGTGCCTATTGGATGTCGAGCACCTCGTTGAGGCTTGCGAGTTCCACCATCTTCTGCACCTGCCCATGTACGCCGCGTACCCGGACGGTCTTGCCTGTTTCATCGGCACGCTCCTGCGCCAGCAGCAACATCCCCATGCCCGAGGAATCGATGAACTCGATCCTGGACAGGTCCAGAACCACATCAGGAGCCGAACGCGCCACGACATCGTCGAGCATGTCGCGGAAGCTGTCCTGATGATTGAAGGTCAACTCACCTTCGATTGCACATAAAGTGTGATCGCCTGCATCAGAAACCAGATAGTTCATGTTTCGTCACCTTACGCCCTTGTGGAACAGTTAGGATATTCTATTTCGAAACAAATTTCGCCCCCTTTATGGCGAAAGCGCCTGAAAGGACACACTTAAAGGGTGCAGATACCATAAATATTGCCCGTCTGCGGGTGACGATCGCCCTGCATCCGGCGGCAACGCTCAGTTTGCCGCCGGATTTGAGCGGGACATTACTTCTTGAGGGCCTTGGCGAAGGCCGCCGCCATTGCGCCATCGGCAGCAGGGGCGGCTCCTTTGCCTGATGGTTTATTCGGTCCGCGACCGGGCTTGCCGCCCTGTTTGGGCCGGTTGTCCCGGCGGTCTTGCTTCGGCTTCGCCGCCTGGCCCGGCTGGTCCCCCATACGCATGGTCAGCGAGATGCGCTTGCGCGGCACATCCACTTCCAGGACTTTCACCTTCACCACGTCGCCCGGCCGCACCACCTCGCGCGGGTCCTTGACGAATCGGTCGGCCAGCATGGACACATGAACCAGCCCGTCCTGATGGACGCCGACATCGACAAATGCACCGAAATTAGCCACGTTGGTCACGACACCTTCCAGCATCATGCCGGGTTTCAGATCCTTGATCTCATTGACGCCATCCTGGAAGGTTGCGGTCTTGAATTCCGGACGCGGGTCGCGGCCCGGCTTGTCCAGTTCCGCCAGAATGTCACGAACAGTGGGTTCACCGAAATTCTCGTCTGTAAAGTCGGCGGCCTTCAGGCCGCGCAGGGTCTGCGTATCGCCCAGCAGCGCCTTGATATCCACTTTGGTGCTGGCCAGAATCTTTTTCACGACCGGATAGGCCTCCGGATGCACAGCCGAACGGTCCAGCGGGTTATCGCCATTCATGACGCGCAGGAAGCCCGCGGCCTGTTCAAAGACCTTCGGACCAAGGCGTGGTACGTCCTTGAGCGATTTCCGGGTGGCAAAAGCGCCATGGGCATCGCGATAGGCGACAATGCCTTCCGCCAGGCTCTGCCCCAGACCGGAAACCCGCGCCAACAGAGGGGCGGAGGCCGTATTCACGTCCACACCCACGGCGTTCACACAGTCTTCCACCACCGCATCCAACGCCTTGGACAATTTGAACTCGCTGACATCATGCTGATACTGGCCGACACCAATGGATTTCGGGTCGATCTTCACCAATTCCGCCAGCGGGTCCTGCAGGCGCCGCCCGATGGAGGCCGCGCCGCGCAGGGATACATCCACATCAGGGAATTCGCGAGAGGCATATTCGGAAGCGGAATAAACCGAGGCCCCGGCCTCGGACACCATAATCTTGGTTGCTTTCAGTTCGGGATGTTTCTTGATCAGTTCCGCCGCCAGTTGGTCCGTCTCGCGCGACGCGGTGCCGTTGCCGATGGAAATCAACTCCACCTTATGCCGCAGACAAAGGGCGGCCAGCACAGCAATGGACTGATCCCATTGGCGCTGCGGCTCATGGGGATAAATCACAGCGGTATCAACCAATTTGCCGGTGGCATCGACCACGGCCACCTTAACCCCCGTTCGGAAACCGGGGTCGAGCGCCAGCGTCGGACGCTGTCCGGCAGGCGCTGCCAGCAGCAAGTCACGCAGGTTTTCCGCAAAAACGCGGATCGCCTCTTCTTCCGCGGCTTCCCAGAGACGGCGCATCAGTTCCAGTTCAATGAAGAGAGACAGTTTCACCCGCCAGGCCCAGCGCGCCGTATCCGACAGCCATTTATCCGCCGCCCGTCCCTGGTCCTTCAACCCGAAATGATGGGCAATCTTCAACTCGCAAGGATGCGGGGCGGTCTTGTCTTCCGGATCGCCGACAACGAGAGAGGCTTGCAGTACCTCTTCCTTACGGCCCCGGAAAATCGCCAGCGCCCGATGCGAGGGAACGGATTTCAGCGGTTCGGAATAATCGAAATAATCGGCGAATTTGGCACCGTCCTTTTCCTTGCCGTCGATGACCTTGGAAACCAGTTTGGCCTCGTCCCAGACATAATCACGCAGCTTGCCGACCAGTTCGGCATCCTCGGCAAAACGTTCCACCAGAATCTGGCGCGCACCGTCCAGCGCTGCCTTGATGTCCTCAACACCTTTCTCTGCGTCGATATATTTCTCCGCTTCGGTTTCCGGTGTCAGGGTCGGGTCGTTGAACAGATTGTCGGCCAGCGGCTCCAGCCCCGCCTCGCGCGCGATCTGCGCCTTGGTGCGGCGTTTGGGCTTGTAGGGCAGATACAGGTCTTCCAGACGCGCCTTGGTATCGGCGGTCATGATATCCTTCCGCAATTCGTCGGTCAGTTTGCCCTGCTCGTCGATGCTTTTCAGGATCGTCTGGCGGCGATCTTCCATTTCCCTGAGATAGCCCAGCCGTGTTTCCAGCGTACGAAGCTGTGCATCGTCCAGACCGCCGGTCACCTCCTTACGGTAACGGGCGATAAAGGGCACTGTCGCCCCGCCATCCAACAGATCGACGGCGGATTGCACCTGTTGCTCGCGGACCTGCAATTCGGTGGCAATGGTTTGGGAAATGGACATCAAAGACATGGGGCTCGTGGGTTCCTTTTATTTTTCACGCACCTTAAAACTAGTTCTTTATTGGCATTGATTCGAGCACCCTCACAAGACGCTTGATTTCCCCCTTGCCAATCAACACCATGCGCGCCCATGAACAGACTGCCGATTGACGAAATTCTGCCCGACCTCTGCACGACGCTGGCCGCCGCGCCCAATGCGGTTTTGCAGGCGCCTCCCGGTGCGGGTAAAACCACCAAAGTGCCCCTGGCACTTCTGGATCAGGACTGGCTGCAGGGCCGCAAGATCGTCATGCTGGAGCCGCGCCGCCTCGCAACCCGGGCAGCCGCCCATCGCATGGCGCAATTGCTGGGCGAGAAAACAGGCGAGACTGTCGGCTATCGCATGCAACTGGACAGCAAGGTTGGACCCAACACAAAGATCGAGGTGGTCACCGAAGGTATCCTGACGCGCCGATTGCAGCGCGACCCGGAACTGGCGGACGTGGCCTGTGTCATTTTCGACGAATTCCACGAACGCAGCCTGCAGGCCGATCTCGGGCTGGCGCTGACGTTGGACTGTCAGGCGGGATTGCGCGACGACCTGCGCATCCTTGTCATGTCGGCGACACTGGATGCGGACCCCGTTGCCAAGCTATTGGACGATGCCCCCCTGCTGACCAGCGAGGGCCGCGCCTTTCCCGTGGAGACCCGCTATCTGCCCCAGCCGGACCGCACCCGGATCGACGACAGTATGGTTCAGGCCGTGCGACAGGCATTGAATGAAGAAAGCGGCAGCATCCTCGCCTTCCTGCCCGGCGAAGGGGAAATCCGTCGCGTGGCCGACCGGCTGGAAAGCGGCAACCTGCCCGGCAATGTGACAGTCGCGCCGCTCTATGGTGCCCTGCCCCAGACCGAACAGGACAAGGCCATCGCGCCAACGCCGGAGGGTCAGCGCAAGGTCGTGCTCGCCACGTCCATTGCCGAAACCAGCCTGACCATCGACGGTATCCGCGTCGTGATCGACAGCGGTCAGGCCCGCGTTCCCCGTTTCGATCCCAATAGCGGCCTGACCCGGCTGGAAACCGTGCCTGTTTCCATGGCCGCCGCCGACCAGCGCCGCGGCCGCGCAGGCCGACTGGAACCGGGCGTATGTTATCGCCTGTGGAATAAGGCAGCCGAAGGGGGCATGCCGCGCTTTGCCCGCCCCGAAATCGAAGAGGCCGACCTGACACCGCTGACGTTAGATCTGGCCAACTGGGGTGTCATTGACGTTACCTCGCTGAGCTGGATGACGACACCGCCACCTGCAGGCATCTCCCAGGCGCAAGGCCTGTTGCGGGATTTGGGCACCCTGGACAAGGACAACCGCATCACCGCCCACGGCAAACAACTGGCGCGCCTCCCCATGCATCCGCGGCTCGCCCATATGGTCGTAACAGGCGCGGAACACGGGCTGGGCAAACTGGCTGTTGAGGTTGCGGCCCTGCTGTCGGAACGGGATATCCTGCAAAGGCGCGGGCCGGAGGCCCTGCCCGTGGATATGCGCCTTCGCGTTCGTGCCCTGCACGGGGAGCGCATTGCCGAGAATACCCATCGCGGCAGTCTGAGCCGCGCAAAGGCGCTCGCCAAACAGTGGGCCCGCAGCCTCAAACATGCTCCGCAAGGCAAGCTGGATATCATCGAAGAAGACGAAATCGGCCTGCTGCTGGCGTTTGCCTATCCCGACCGCATCGGCCAGCGCCGTCCGGGCAAGGATGCCCGATACCGCATGGCGGGTGGCAAAGGGGCCGTGTTGGACAATGACGACCCGCTGGCGGGCGAAGCTTTCCTGGCCCTGGCAGAGATGGCAGGCAAGACCCGCGAAGGCCGGGTGCGCCTCGCCGCCCCTCTGTCGAAGGCGACACTGGAAACCATCTTTGCCGACCGGTTGGTAAGCGGCGAGATGGCTGCCTGGGACAGCCGCCAGAAACAGGTCGCCGCCCGACGCCAGACGCGGCTGGGAGCACTGGTCTTAAGCGATGCACCGGCCAAGGATGTATCACCGGACCAGATCAGCGCCGCCCTGTTGGATGGCATCCGGGAAACCGGTCCTCATTGCCTGACCTGGAGCAAGGAAGCGCTGGCCCTGCGTGGCCGCGTCGCCTGTCTGCGCCATGCAGAGGGCGAGGACAGCACCTGGCCGGACTGGTCGGATGATGCATTGCTGGACACAATGGAAGACTGGCTGCTGCCGTATTTGTCCGGCAAAAGCCGTCTGGACCAGATGGCCGAGTTGAATTTGAAAGAAATCCTGCTGGCGGGGTTGGACTGGAACGACCAGCAACGGCTGGACCAACTGGCCCCAACCCATTGGACCGTGTCCAGCGGTTCCAACATCCGCATTGATTACAGCACCCCGGAAGCCCCGGTCCTGCCCGTGAAACTGCAGGAAATGTTTGGCGCGACCGAGACACCCGCCATTGCCAATGGCAGAGTGGCACTGGTCCTGCACCTGTTGTCACCCGCCGGACGACCGTTGCAGGTGACCCAGGACCTGCCCGCCTTCTGGGCCGGGTCTTACACGCATGTGAAGGCGGAAATGAAGGGCCGTTACCCCAAACACCCCTGGCCGGACGACCCGATGGCGGCCGCCCCGACCAGGCATACAAAGAAACGGTCGGAGAAATAGCCCGTTCGCAAATCCCGGCCTGCGCCGGGACGAGCGGCGTTTCTATCTGATATATTGCCCCTTATTCCGCTCATCCCGGCGCAGGCCGGGATCTCGCGTATCTCACATGAGATCACAATAGTTCACTCGCCAAATCTCGCCAATCCGGGTTCAATTCTTCGATTAGTCGGATCTTCCAACTGCGTTTCCAGTTTTTGATACACCGTTCGCGAATAAACGCGCTTTCACGCGATGGGTGACTTTCATGCCAGACCAACTTTTCGCAATTGTATTTGTCCGTGAAGCCGGCAAGCATGTGGTTCCGATGCATCCAGGCTCGCCGGTTGATATCATCCGTCATCCCGGTATAGAGAATGCCATTGGGCTTGTTTGCCATGATGTAAACAAAGAAAGCCATCGTCCCATTCTCTCCATCCCATGTTTTGCTCTTCCCCCACGCGAACCGCATGAGATCCCGGCCTGCGCCAGGATGAGCGGGTTTATGAGATGTTTTGACGGGAAACGAACGCCTTAATGGTCAAAGCCATGACCGCCCTTAATCTACAGCAGCTCCGCAATCGGGCGAACCGAGACTTCACAATCCCCGGCATCGAAACCATCCAGGGTCTTGTTGTGATGGGCGATGATCTGTTCGAAGGTCAGGATGCCATTATCAACGGTTGAGTGACCATCGGCGCAAAGCGTTGCATTGAAGCCATGGGCCACCGCACTGCGGCAGGAGGTATCGACGCAGTAATTCGTCATACAGCCCGCGATGGCGATATGTTTTGCCCCGACCAGGTCCAGTTCTTCCTGCAGGCTGGTCTGGTAGAAGGCATCGCAGGCCTCTTTATAGACAACAACCTCACCGTCCTCCGGCGTAACCGCATCCAGGAATTCCCAGCCTTCCGTGCCTTTTTCGACGCGATGCCCCTTTGGGCCGCTATGCTGGATGTGAATGATTGGCAGGTCCGCCTTGCGCGCGGCCTTCAACAGTTTTTTCAAACGGCCCAGGACCGCCTCCAGATTGGCGTCCGCTTCGGCCTGCCGGTCGCCGCCGACACCACGAACGATCCCCTTTTGAAGATCGATCAGAACAACCGCATCAATCGTCTTGTCCATGACAGTCACCCTTCTTGCCATAACCCCGCACCCTTGGCGCAAACCGCCTTGTGCTACAACTTGTAAACGTTGACAACCCCCTCTCAAACAGGCGAAGAAATCAATGTCTTAGCAAGCAGGAGAGCCTAGGCCGTGACCATTTTCGACATCGCCGCCGCCCTGACGGTTCTGGCCGCCACTTTCGGGTTGCTGAACCATCACGTGATCCGACTGCCGCATACCATTGGCCTTGTGGTGATTTCGCTGGTCACGTCGATCGTCATTTTGATGTTGAATGCGGGCTGGCCGGAACTGGGCATTGCCCCTGCGGTACAGGGCGTCTTGGAACGCATTGATTTCCATGAGGCCCTGATGAACGGCATGTTGAGCTTCCTGTTGTTCGCGGGCGCCTTGCATGTGGACCTGCGCACCATGCGTGAACAGGTCTGGGCAATCGGCATTCTTGCAACCCTAGGCGTCATCCTGTCCACCGTCATGGTCGGCGTGGCGATCTGGTGGCTGCTGAATACCATGGGCCTGCCGATCCCGCTGGGCTATGCGATGGTCTTCGGCGCACTGATCAGCCCGACCGACCCGGTGGCGGTATTGGGTATTCTCAAGACCGTCAAAATCCCGCGATCGCTGGAAATCAAGATTGCCGGGGAATCCCTGTTCAATGACGGTGTCGGTGTTGTGGTTTTTCTGGTGGTTCTCGCGCTGGCCGCCGGAGGGCACGGCGGTGACGGCGTTGACGCCGGCGAGGTTGCAATCCTCTTTGCCAAGGAAGCCCTGGGCGGCAGCGTTCTTGGGCTGGTCGCGGGGTATATCAGCTATCGTGCGCTTGCCTCGCTGGATGAATTCGCATTGGAAGTGCTGATCACCCTGGCTTTGGTCATGGGCACCTACGGTCTGGCCCATCATATTCATGTCAGCGGACCGATCGCCATTGTCGTTGCGGGTCTGCTGATCGGTAATCAGGGTATGTCGCGCGCCATGAGCGACAAGACCCGTGACCATGTTCAGAAATTCTGGGTTTTGCTGGACGAAATCCTGAATTCCATCCTCTTCCTGATGATCGGTTTCGAGGTGCTGGTGGTCGGCTTCAACCAATCAACCCTGATGGCCGGTGCGATCACGATCCCGATTGTGCTGGCGGCGCGCTACATCTCGGTAGGACTGCCACTGACTGCGTTGCGCATGCTTGGCGAACGCTTCACCCGAGGCGCGATCCCCGTCCTGACCTGGGGCGGCCTGCGCGGCGGCATTTCCGTGGCGCTGGCCCTGTCCCTGCCGCCCAGCGAGGTCAAACCGGTGATCCTGTCGATCACCTATGTTGTGGTGGTCTTCTCGATCATCGCACAGGGCCTGACCATGAAGCCGCTGGTGGCGCGGGTGGTGAAGACGGACGAGGGCAGCGGCAAGGGTTGAGCGAACGGCCTACTCCTCCGCGCGTTTGGTCTGAACCCGGACCTTGCTTTCCAGCGTCCTGTGAACCGGACATTTATCGGCAATTTCCAGCAGGCGTTTGATCTCGTCTTCGGTCATATCACCGACCAGCTCCACCTCGCGCTCGATCACATCAATCCCGCCGTCGAATTCCTCACAATCCTCCGCATGGATTTTTTGATGCCGCAGGCGTACCGCCACCCGCTCCAGGGGAATGCCCTTGCGCCGCGCATACATGCGCACGGTCATGGACGTGCAGGCCCCAAGCCCGGACAACAGAAAGCCATAAGGTGTTGGCCCCAGATTGTCGCCGCCCATCTCGAACGGTTCGTCCGCATGCAGGACATGTCCGGCACTGTCGATGAACTGGCTGAACAGCCCCTCGCCCGTTTCCGCCACGACGGTGGCATCGCGTCCGGCGCGCAGGTCCGTTCTGATCTGGTCGCGCTGCAACTCCGGGACATAGCGCGGCGCCCAGGCCCCGATCACCTGGCTCACGTAAACCGAGTCCTCATAGCGGGACAGAAGATGATCCGCATCATCCAGCGAAACAAAACTCTTCGGGTGTTTGGCTGCCAGGAAGATCGCACTGGCATTCTCGACGCCAACGGTTGTGTCCATCGGCGCATGGAAAACCAGAAGCGCCTTTTTCAGGTTGGCGATCTTTTCCTCCAGATCATGGCTGCGGATATCATCCAGGAACTGTTTCTTGACCCGGAAGCGGCGACCTGCGATCTGAACTTCCGCCTCTCCATCGCGCTCAATCACTTCCATCTTATCCAGGAAATGATGCCCTACATGTTTCGGATCAAAGGGTGCGCCGATTGTGGCAATCGCCTTGGCATCGTCAACCTGGCCCGCCACGGACAGCATCGCCGCACCGCCCAGGCTGTGGCCGATCAGAATACGCGGCGGCTGGTAGTTTTCCTCCAGGAAGCGGACCGCGCAAAGCAGGTCCTCCACATTGGACGAGAAATTGGTATTGGCGAATTCTCCGTCCGACGCCCCCAGACCGGTAAAATCAAACCGCAGGGTCGCAATCCCCAGTTCGGTCAGCCCGGCCGCAATCCGGGAAGCGGCAAAAATATCTTTCGAGCATGTGAAACAATGGGCAAACAGAGCATAGGCCCTCGGCTTGCCTTCAGGTAAATCCAGCCGTGCGGCAAGATTGCCCTGACTTCCCTCAAACGTAACTTTTTGAGAGCGCATAAAAATCCCCTCACTCCTGCACCGCGCCTAGGCCACAACCTCTTATACCTCGTCAACGGAGGCGTCTTTGTGGGACTTCAAGGCCTAAGTCTACCCGAATTGGGTCACGGCATCCAATATACTCATGGCATATCGCAGAAAAGTTAACGTTCCTGTAATGCCAGCCGGATACCAAGACCGACAAGGACAGCCCCAACCGCCCGATCCATCCATCGGGTCAGGCGTCGGCTTTGGCGCAAACGTCCGGCGATCCGGTCGGCACAGAGGATCAATCCCGCCTCCCAGACGATACCAATGGCAATCACCGTTGCCCCCAGCGCCAGGATCTGGACGAACACCGGGCCACGGTCCGGGCTGATGAACTGCGGCAGGAAGGCCAGGAAGAAAATCGACATTTTAGGATTCAGGAGATTGACGAGAACGCCCTGCCCGAAAACCCGCCAAGGGGACAGGATGGGTAACGCACCGTCCAGGGAAAGGCCCGTTCCCTTGGAACGCAGGGCCTGAATACCAAGCCAAAGCAGATAGGCGGCGCCAATATATTTCACGATGGAAAAGGCCAGCGCCGAACTCGCCAATATGGCCGACAGCCCCAGAGCTGCCGCCACAACATGGATGGCCGCCCCGCAATAAATGCCCCAGCTTGACAAAAAACCGGACCACCGCCCCTGCGCCAAGGTCCGCGTAACGATATAGATGGCGTCCGGGCCCGGCGCGACAGTCAGCAGAACGGCCGCAATCACAAAGGGGATATAGACTTCCAGTCCCATCACAGCACCACCTTCCCACATATGGTCCGCCCGACATATTCCATGATCATCTGCATCTCCCCCCGCCCGGCCAATCAACAGGCCTAAAGGGTATGTGAATCCGCACGCTTTAAAAAGAAAAACAACAGGGCGCAATTATGCCGCATGTCCCGAACCCTCCCATTTTCTTAAAATACATAATATTGTCCAAAAGGCCGATTGAGGGTAATGTGGCAGCATTATGGACGGCCTGATAGCGAATCGGGCTGGTTTGCTGTGACTCGAGGGGAGCACCGTGAAGACAGACCTGCAGCGAAATGCACGGAATCGACTGCTGCGCCGGACCGGTGCGGCACTGGGTATGTTTGCCCTCGCTGGCGGCCTTGCCACAAGCGCCCTTGCCGCAGAATGCCGGACGACGACGCTGGCCGTGCCGCAGAAGGTGAAGGTCGTGGATACCGTCCAGGCCGCCAAACAAGTTCGCCGCCTGCAAAGCGAATTGATGGTGGCGGCCCTTGGTTGCGGCCATCGCAGCCAATACAACGCCTTCGCGGTTGCCTATCGGTCCGACCTGCAAAAGAACGGTAAGTTCCTGAAGTCCTATTTCCGGTCCCAGCATGGCTCCGGCGGTGAACGGGCGCTGAACCGTTTTGTCACCTCGCTCGCCAATGAGGCGTCCATGCGCATGGCCTCCAACCCGGAATATTGCTCACAGACGGATATCGCCTTCGACTACCTGCTGTCCGACTCTGACACGGGAATGGGCCTGGAACAGGTTGCCGTCCAATATGCAAACCATGACAGCGACCTGACCGAGGTTGCCGGCGCCACCACATGCGACGGCACGGACCAGATTTCAGCGCGCTAGGCTTCTTTTCCATTACGCGTCAAACTGCCAACAGCCAGTCGGTTACGAGAGACACGCAACCGACTGAAACTTGTTATTGTTACTCGCCGTCCCAATAGTCCAGACACTGTTCTTCCCGCCCGACATACAACAAGCGGCGAGGCTCTCCCTGGGCATCCGGTGCCAGTTCCGCAAATATGCCAAACTTACCCGAATCGGGATAATCAACGACCTCCGGCGTCTCTTTCGTGCTGACGGCGAGATAACGCAGTTCCACCGACCCGGTGTTGATAATCTGATGTGCGACTTCCGGACCGCCTGGAGGGCAGGCAACGAAATCCCCTTTCCGGATGGCGTAAACGGCATCCCCCATACGAACTTCACCATCGCCGTCCAGGATAAAAAACATCTCTTCGTTGACTTGGTGATTATGGCATGGAAAGGCCCGCATGCCCGGCGGAACCGCAGTGATATTATACCCCAGCTTGGCGGCTCCAATCTGTGGCCCTACCATCCCCACCTTAGAGTCATACCGCTCTGCCGCCTCCCCTTTAGGGGCAAACGCCGCCGGACGCGGCTTCAGCTCGACATCATCGATATTGATAACCGGTTTTCTCATCTCGGTAATCCTTGCCCTGATTGCGATTGAATTGGCCGGAGTACCCAACCAAAGAAAAAGCGGGAAAGGCTTTCACCTTTCCCGCTTTGAGCTAGCACAGTATTTGGTCGTTTACTGCAGAACGATTTCCACACGGCGGTTCTGCGGCTCACGGATGCCGTCAGCGGTCGGGACCAGCGGTTCCGTCTCGCCTTTACCGTAGGTGGCGATATCTGCGTCGCCCAGACCCAGACGCTTCAGCGCGTCCCGGACAGACGCGGCACGACGCTCGGACAGGCCGACGTTGTAACGCGCCGGACCGGAGGTATCCGCGTGGCCGGTTGCTACCAGACGGGTAATGCCGCCACGGTCTGCATTTGCAACAGCCTCGCGCAGGACCGCCATGGCTTCATCGCTCAGTACCGTGCTGTCCCAGTCGAAGAAGACCAGGAAGGTGCGAACGATCGGAGCCGGCTGCGGTTCGGGCGCAGGCGCCGGTGCGGGAGCCGGTTCCGGCTCAACCTGTGCGACCGGTTTCGGTTCTTCCATCGGCATGGACTTCGGCGCACCGAAGTGGAAACGCAGGCCAACCATAACAGCATGGTTATAGTAGTCGCTATCAACACTGGTGCCGTTGACTGCGTTCACATTCACGTCCGGAGCCGCCAGGAAGTTATAGCGTGCGGTCAGGTCAATCGTGTCACTGACCTTGTAGCCGACACCGGCGATCAACTGACCGGCAAGCGCCGTGTCGGAATCGTCGATAACGGAAACGGTGTTACCCAGAGTGCCGTCGATATCAATACGCGCGGCACCAAGGCCGGCACCGACGAACGGCGTGAAATCACTGCCATTTTCGAAATCATAGAGCACGTTGACCATGCCGGTCAGGGCGCTCACGTCGCCCCCGGCGCTGATGCTGCCGGTACCGGAAACGCTGTCGACGTCATTGCGGCGATAACCCAGTTCGAATTCACCGCGCCAGTTGCTGTCGTATTTGTAGCCGAAGGACACAACACCGGCGAAGCCCGGATCCAGATCCGCATCTTCGTTGATCGTGGCGGTATCAATGTCCATGTCCTGCATGAAGCCGACACCAGCCGCACCACCCAGGTAATACCCGGTCGGCATACCTTCGCCCGCAACGGCGCCGGACGCCAAAGCGATGCTGGAAATACCGGCAACAGCCAGACCGGCCAGCAGGCTTTTCTTAAATTCTTTCATAATCGACACTCCGATTCCCCAACTGCCATCGGCAACGGATTGCTCGCAACGGCAACGCCCGGCACTGGGCAGGGCCCAAGTCGGACTACAATGATCTCGTTGACAACAATAGGGGATTACCGTGCGACGGGCAATCTACCAACGCGATTTTCCGCGCGCCCACCGCAGGTTTGGCAATAGCTGTTGCGCAACTGCAACGCAGATGGCGCACACTCCAAAGAATAAATCCGGCAGCCTGGGTTAACAGGCCGCCGGATTAGGGAGGACGGCGGAGACGTGTACCGCCGTCGATGGGACAACGGTGCCGGATCAGTCCTTTTTCAGGACGCCACGGCGAATCTGGTCCAGCTCGATGGATTCGAAGAGTGCGGTGAAGTTGCCTTCGCCGAAGCCTTCGTTGCCTTTACGCTGAATGATTTCGTAGAAGATCGGGCCGATAACCGTCTTGGTGAATATCTGCAACAGCAGGCCCTGACCTTCGGTCGGCGCACCATCCACCAGAATGCGGTTCTTCTGCAGGCGCGGCAGGTCCTCACCATGGTTGGGCACACGTTCGTCCAGTTTTTCGTAATAGGTGTCCGGCGTATCCATGAAGTCCACGCCGTCGGCGCGCAGGCCTTCGACGGTCTCATAGATATTGTCGGTGCCCAGTGCGATATGCTGAATGCCTTCGCCTTTATATTCGTCCAGATATTCGTCAATCTGGCCATTGTCTTCGGCGGCCTCGTTGATCGGAATACGAATCTTGCCACAGGGGCTGGTCATGGCGCGGGATTTCAGGGACGTCAGCTTGCCTTCAATGTCGAAATAGCGGATTTCCTTGAAGTTGAAGAGCTTTTCATAAAAGCCCGCCCATTCGTCCATGTTGCCTTTGTAGACGTTGTGGGTCAGGTGATCCACATAGGTCAGGCCACTGCCTTGCGGTTTCTGATCGACACCCGGAATCGGTTCGAAATCCACGTCATAGATGGAACGGTCGCCATAGCGGTCGACCAGATAAACCAGAGAACCGCCGATGCCCTTGATTGCGGGGATGTTCAGCTCCATCGGACCAGCGCCGCTTTCAACACCTTCCGCACCGCGCGCCAGCAGACCTTCGTAGGCTGCCGCCGCATCCTTCACACGGAAAGCCATGGCACAGGCGCAGGGACCGTGCTCCTTGGAGAAGCGTTCCGCATGGCTGGAGGGCTGGTCGTTCAGAATGAAATTGATATCGCCCTGGCGGAACAGGGTCACATTCTTGTGGCGATGCCTGGCGACCGCAACAAAGCCCAGGCTCTTGAAAAGAGCCGCCAGTTTTTCCGGCTCGGGGGAAGAATATTCGACGAATTCAAAACCGTCAGTTCCCATCGGGTTGTCCCAAAGGTCCTGACTGTCGTCCTGTTTCATTGCGGCAACTGCGCTCATGTCCCTACTCCTGCATGATTTTTGCGCCAAACTTCATCAGTACGGCGTTTGTTTTAATATAATGCAGAGAGGCCACATGATCCTTGCAATCTTATCCTCAAAAACCCAATATGTTGCACGAAACATGCATCCATAGCCGACCCGATGGAGAAACCATGCTCGCCGTTCAGTTGGAACCTCAGGATATTCGCATTCTGACCGCGCTGCAGGCCAATGCCCGACTCACCAACGTGGAATTATCCGAACAGGTAAATCTGTCACCGTCGCAATGCTACCGGCGTCTGAAGCGGCTGGAGGAACAGGGTTTCATCAAGCAATATGCCACCATCGTCAGTCGCCGTGCGGTTGGCCTGGACGTCATGGCTTTCGTCAGCGTAACGCTGGATAAACATGGTGAAGACCCGGCCCGCGCCTTTAACGAGGCGGTCAACCGTTTCCCGGAAATCCTGGAATGCTGGGCTGTTTCGGGTGATTCGGATTATCTGCTGCGCGTTGTATCCACCGACCTGCGCAGTTTTTCCAACTTCCTGATGCGCGACATGTTGAGCCTGCCCATGGTGGCGGGTGTGAAATCCACCATCCTGCTGGAGGAAGAAAAAAATACGACGGCCCTGCCACTGAACCACCTGCGGGACTGATCCTTAATATTGCAGCCGGGAAATCAGGATTTCCTATAGCGACCGATAGGCATCGTCACGGAAGACCGGCACCACGTCACTGACATTCAACTGGCCGGCAATACTGACATCTTCGGGAAACCCGTGCTGGGTCAACTCCCGCCCACTGGCACTGTCCAGCAGCACCTGCATAAGACGGGACGCCACGGCCTGGAAAGCCGCTTCCGCCACCTGCGCCTCGGGAGAGCGCCGACCGGGCAGGACGCTGATGATCGCCCCGGCCCCGATCAGGTCTTCAATAGCCGGGCGCAGGTTGCCATCGGGCCATCTCTCCCCCGCAGGCACAAACGTCACTGCGCCGCCGACCCGTTGTAAATAGCCCGCCACAGCCCTGGCGTTTCGCAGGCAGCCTGCGATAACGGTTTGCCCCCGAGCGGCACAGGACAGGGTCGCACCATTGGGAGACGGCAAAACCAGACTGCTGTCCGCAGGCAGGGATTGCAGGCTCACTGGGGAAAGGGAATAGCCATCGGTCCGACGGTTTCCCGCCAGCACCGCATCTTTTGAAACCGCAAATTCCGACGCCGTTGCGTCCCGATAGCGGTAGGGATAGACAACCGCCCCTCTGGACAGCGCCACATCAACACAGGTGGAAAAAGACAGCACATCAACAATCACGCAGCTATCGGCTTCGGCCGCGACCTCCGTCGCACCGGCTTCCCCCCATTCACAGCGTATGTCAAAATCCCTTTGGAAATGCGGCACCGTCTGCTCTCCTGCCCAATCACCGCCCGCCGGAGACATCCAGCAATGCGCCCGTGACATAGGATGCCTCGTCACTCAACAGCCAGAGGATGCTGTTAGCAATTTCAGACGCCTCACCCGCCCGGCCCAACGGCGTGGTTGCGCCGATCCGTTCCGCCCGGCCCGGTTCGCCGCCGGAGGCATGGATATCGGTGAGGATGACGCCGGGTCGGACTGCGTTGACGCGTATCCCCTCAGGCCCCAGCTCCTTAGCAAGGCCGATAGTCATGGTGTCAATTGCGCCCTTGCTGGCCGCATAATCCACATATTCGAAGGGAGAACCCAGACGGGCAGCGATGGACGAAACATTGACGATAGTCCCGCCCTCGCCACCCAAACTTTTGGACATCCGGCGTGCCGCCTCCCGGGCACAAAGAAAGGCCCCGAAGACATTGACGTCGAAGACGCGCTTCATGCGATCGGCTTCCATATCCGCCAGTTTCAATGACGGCGCGACAATACCAGCATTATTGACGAAACCATCCAGGCGACCGAAGGCTTCCAACGTCCCATCGAACAAGGCGAGTACATCCGCCTCGCTGGCGACATCGCCCTGAAACGCGACGGCCTCGCCCCCCTCGTCGATAATCCGGTCGACGACCTCGTCGGCGGCCTCCGCGTTGCCGCGATAATTGATCGCCACCTTCCAGCCATCACGCGCCAGCCGCAGGGCCGCTTCCCGGCCAATGCCCCGGCTGCCGCCGGTAATCAAGACTGTCTTTTTCATATCCTCTGTCCCCACTATCCCGGCTGTCACGCCGGATTGTCAGCCTGCGCAACCTGTTCCGCATGGGCCTTGGCGGATTGCACCTCGATGAAAATACGCCGGACCTGCGGCATCGTTTCCTTCACCTGGCGTTCCAGTTCAGTGACCGTGCTTTCCACCATGCCAGCGGGGATATCATTGCGGAAATCCAGACTTAGATTAACCAGAATGTCTTCCGGCCCCAGATGCATGGTGAGGATTTCATTCACCTCCGCCACATGAGCATGCTGATCGGCCAGCTTGCGGATGGCTGCCACCACCTCCGGGCTCGCCGCCTCCCCGATGAGCAGGGCCTTGGTTTCAACGGCCAGGACAACGGCGATTGCCGCCAGCAACAGGCCGATCCCGACCGAGGCAACGCCATCCAGCACGGGCATATTCAGGAAATAGCTGCCCGCCACGCCACCAAAGGCGATCACCAGCCCCAGGATCGCCGCGCTGTCCTCCAGCAGGACCGCCAGCACCGCCGGGTCCTTGGTCCGGCGTACCGCCTGCGGGATGGTGTAACGCCCGCGCGTACGATTGAATTCCTTCAGGGCCAGCAGCCAGGCCCCGCCTTCGACCACAGCAGCGATCCCCAGAACGACGAAGTTCACCAGCGGGTTCTCGACGGCATGGGGGGCAATAATCTTATGGATGCCTTCATAGATCGACACCCCTGCCCCGACCGCGAAAATCAGCAAGGCTACGACGAAGGACCAGAAATAAAGCTCCTTTGAATAGCCGAACGGATGCTCCCGGTCCGCTGGCTTTGCGGCCTTGTATAGCCCCAGCAACAGCAAAAGCTGATTACCGGTATCAACCGTGGAATGGATTGCCTCGCTGAACATGGCCGCCGATCCGGTCACCACCGCCGCGGTAAATTTCGCTGCCGCAATCACGGCATTGGCGCCAATCGCCGCAAAGACAACTTTCTTAGATCCGCCCGCCATCTCACCCCTCGCTGGTCTATATTGCCGACGGTATCTGTTTATGGTGTTCTTCTGCCAAAGACAACCGGAGGCAGCCATGCGTATCATCGACCTAAGCCAGCCACTCTACCCGGATATGCCGGTTTATCCCGGTGATCCGGCTGTAGGAATGCCAGTGGTCCACACTATGGAGAGCCATGGCTGGGTCCTGCGGGAGCTGACTATGGGCAGCCATACCGGCACCCATGTAGATGCCTTCGCCCATATGGTGGAAGACGGAGCGGCGCTGGATGATATTCCATTGGAACGATTTTGCGGCAAGGCCATCGCCATCGGGCCGGAGGACGATATTCCTGACCGGAGCGGCGTGATCCTTGTCGAAGGCGAGGTCGACGCAGCCTTGGCCGCCAGGTTGAAACGGGCAGGCAGCGATTTCATCGCCATCGGTGAAAAAGCGGAATTGAGCGAGGACATGCAGCGGCAGCTTTTGGCCGATGGCATTCTGACCTTCACCGATCTGGTCAACACAGATGCCCTGCCGCGCGGCCAGGAATTCCTGTTCATCGGGCTGCCGCTGAAAATCAGGAATGGTGACGGTTCTCCCATACGCGCTGTGGCGTTGCTGGATTATTGAACCTTGTTTTCCTCGTCGATCAGAATCGACATCAGGAATTTCTCGAAGGCCTTGTCAATTTCCGGTACCCGTTCTGCCCAGTCGGGATAGCGATTCGCCAGGCTGTCCCAGTGATTACCCTGCTCCAGTCGCAGCAGCCAGCCATCGTCCTTGCTGCGCCGGATTTCAAAAGCCTGCTGTTCGGGGTGTTCTCTGGATGCATACAAGGCCTGCATATCGGCAAAGCGGAACGCAAGATAAGCGTCTCTACCCTGAAGGAGAACATCATTGTCCGTTGGCGGGGTGATATCCTGTTTGGAGCCAAACAGTTTTCTGAAAACCATACATGATCCCGGGTCGGGGGTTGATACAGATACGTAGTGTCACACCGACAACCGCGCAATGACAGTAGAAATTCAATGTTTCACTTTACCAACGCGTGTTTCTGATTTTCAAACGGAACTCAGGAGGATGCTGGTCTCGCTGTTGAGTATCCCGTCGATCATGCGCACCTCACGCAATACACGGTCGAAATCGGCCAGACTGGAAGAGCGGATTTCCGCCACCAGGTCCCAGGCACCGTTGGTGGTATGCAACTGTTGCAATTCCGGCAGGCCGCGCAGTTTGCGGATCACCTCGGTAGTGGACTTCCCGGCCACCTCGATCATCATGACCGCCCGCACCGTATCTGGGTCGTAATCCTCCCGCACCCGCGCCGTAAAACCCAACAACGCCCCGCTTTCCATGAGGCGATCCAGACGGTTTTGAACCGTGCCCCGCGACACCCCCAGAATATCCGCCAGTTTGGATAGGGGCGCACGGCCATCCCGGCGCAACAGAGCAATCAGTTCCCGATCGAGGGGGTCATAGACATACTTCGGTTGTTCCGCCGGTTTTACAGTCATCTGACGATTTACACATCTCTATTGATCATTTTGCCAAATTACGTGGCAATATTTGTAATCTGTTAGCATTTTTTATCACATTGCCCAAGCCTAGACTCTCCCTATGGACGCAGGGAGACGTCCACCTAGTTCTATTCTGTAAGTTTAGGGAGGCTTCGCTCATGCCACTGTTACAACCATCAGCCTTAAGTATGGTCCCGTTCGTCAGTGTCGATCATATGATGAAAACGGTGCTCGCCATCGGCATCGAAGAAACATTGAAGGGCATCGCGGACTATATCGAAGAAGATTTCAAACGCTGGTCTCTCTTCGACAAGACGCCGCGTATTGCCTCCCACTCCCAGGAAGGGGTGATTGAGCTGATGCCTACCAGCGACGGCGAGGTCTACGGCTTCAAATATGTGAACGGCCATCCCAAAAACATGAAGACCGGCCTGCAGACGGTCACCGCCTTCGGCATGCTGGCGAATGTGGATACGGGTTACCCGGTGCTATTGTCGGAGATGACGGTGCTGACCGCCCTGCGTACTGCGGCCATGTCTGCGCTGGCCGCCAAATATCTGGCCCCTGAGAATGCCACAACGATGGCGGTCATCGGCAACGGCGCACAGGCGGAATTCCAGACGCTGGCCTTCCGTGTAATCACCGGTATCGACACCGTTCGCCTCTATGACATTGACCCGGCGGCAACGGAGAAATGCGTGCGCAACCTAGCGGGCAAGATCGACAATATCGTTCGCTGCAGCACGCCTGAAGAGGCTGTCGAAGGCGCGGAGATCATCACCACCTGTACCGCAGACAAGCAATATGCCACCATCCTGACCGACAACATGGTCGGCAGTGGTGTCCATATCAACGCGGTGGGCGGTGACTGCCCTGGCAAGACGGAGCTGCACAAGGATATCCTGGGCCGGTCCGAGATTTTCGTGGAATATCCCCCACAGACCCGGATCGAAGGGGAGATTCAGCAACTGCCGGAAGATCACCCGGTGACCGAGCTTTGGCAGGTGATGACCGGCGACGCCAAAGGCCGTCAGGACGCCCGCCAGATCACGCTGTTCGACAGTGTGGGCTTTGCAATCGAGGATTTTTCCGCCCTGCGTTACATCCGTGATCAATTGCACAAGACCGGCTGTTTCCAGGATCTGGACCTGGTGGCTGATCCGGATGACCCGCGGGACCTCTTCGGCATGGTCATGCGCGCCCAGCAGGCGATGGAGAAAGCATCGTGAGCCCGCGACGCAGCGCCCAGGCACCAGCGGCCGTGGTGATGGTCCGCCCGCATCATTTCACCCCGAACGAGGCGACCGCACAGGACAATGCCTTTCAGTCCCGGGGCCAGGAAAAGGTAACACCAACGCTTGCCAAACAGGCCTACCGCGAGATGACCCATGTCGCCGAGACCCTGGAATCCCACGGCGTGCGCGTGCATATCTTTGAGGACAAGGGCGAGGAAACACCGGATTCCGTCTTTCCCAACAACTGGTTTTCCACCCATGCCGGGGGCCATGTGGCGATCTATCCGCTTTACACGCCCAACCGGCGCAAGGAACGCCGCAGCGACATCATCGAGATGCTGAAACGCGACTATCGGGTTCAGGATGTCATCGACTATTCCGGACTGGAGCCGGACGGCCTGTTTCTGGAAGGAACCGGCGCCATGGTGTTGGACCACGTGGAACGGGTCGCCTATTCCGCCCGCTCCCGGCGCACTGACCCGGTGACGCTGGAGCGCTTCTGCACCCATTTCAACTATGAACCCATGCTGTTCGACGCCATGGACGAGCACGGCATGCCGATCTATCACACCAATGTATTGATGTGTATCGGAACCGACTTTGCCATGGTCGGCCTGGAAATGATCACTGACGGCAAGAGACGCGACGAAATCGCCGAACGCCTGGCACAGCCGGGCCGGGAGATCGTCTCCCTCACAGCGGACCAGATCAATCACTTCGCCGGGAACGCCATTGAATTACAGGGGGAAAAGGGGAGAATTCTCGCCCTGTCACAGCGCGCCTATGACAGCCTGACACCCAAGCAGATCGCAACATTGGCGAATAGCGTCATGCTGGTGCCTTTGTCAGTTCCCACCATTGAATTGGCCGGCGGCTCCGTCCGCTGCATGCTGGCGGGCATCCATCTGCAGCCGCGCAGTTGAATAAAAAAGAGGCGGCAGAAGTAATCTTCTGCCGCCTTAAAACAGGGACGCTCTAGGAAGGTCACACCACCTGGAATCCATGAGCGTAGGGGGCACGCTCGTCGATGAAGATGGTGTTGTAGCCATGCACCCGCGCCCAGCCGCGGATGGATGGGATGATCGCGTCATAGTCGCCAACTTTTGCGCTGTCCTCGACGCGACCGTGAAACTGGCTGCCGATAATGCTTTCATGGACAAAATCATCGCCCACATTCAATTGCCCTTTGGCAACACGTTGCGCCATGCGGGCCGACGTGCCCGTGCCACAGGGGGAACGGTCGATGGCCTTGTCACCGTAAAAGACGGCATTGCGGGCATCGCTGTCGGGCTGCGTCGGTTTGCCGGTCCACTGGATATGACTGAGGCCCCTGATGGTCGGATTTTCCGGGTGAACGAAGTCATAGGCCTCGTTCAGCGCGGCGCGCAGCTTCAGGCTCATGCGGATCAGGTCCCCGGCGGAGTAGTCCGCCATGTCCCGGAAGTTTTCCTGTTCCTCGACAATTGCATAGAAGTTGCCGCCATAGGCCACATCCACGGTCAACGGGCCCAGTTCCGGACAGTCAATCGGCAGCTTCTCGGAATGAAGGAAAGAGGCTACATTGCGAATACGGACCCATTCGACAAAGCCGTCCTTCATTTCATAATCCGCAATGACCAGCCCTGCGGGCGTATCCAGGCGAAGCACGCCTTCTTCCCGTGGTTTCACCAGGCCGTTCTCAAGGGCGATGGTAACGGTCCCGATCGTGCCGTGGCCGCACATGGGCAGGCAACCGCTGGTCTCTATGAAGAGGATCGCCACATCGCAGTCGTCACGGGTGGGCGGGTAGAGGATGCTGCCCGACATCATGTCATGGCCGCGCGGTTCGAACATCAGGCCGGTGCGAATCCAGTCATATTCCGCCAGAAAATGCTGGCGTTTATCACTCATGGTCGCCCCTTCCAGGGCCGGTCCGCCGGTCTTCACCACCCGGACCGGATTGCCGCAGGTATGGCCGTCGATACAATCGAAACGATGCGCGGTCATTTAATCCTCTACCCCTTATTCCCTTACGCCGCCGCTTTCAGACCGTATTTGGTCAGGTCCGGGCGGGTTTTGATACCATGGTCAATGATGGCCTGAACCTGTTTCAGTTCCTCACCGGCCAGTTCCAGGCGCGGACGCCGTACATAAGGCGAGCCGACACCAACAGCCGTTTCCGCCAGTTTGATGTTCTGCACCAGTTTGGTGTTTACATCCAGGTGCAACAGCGGCGTGAACCAGCGGTAGATTTCGCGTGCCTCTTCAATACGACCGGCCTTCACCAGTTCATAGATCGCAACGGTTTCCGCCGGGAAGGCGCAGACCAGACCGGCCACCCAGCCCTTCGCGCCCAGGACCATGGCCTCAAAGGCCAGATCGTCGACGCCGCAGAAGATGTCATAGCGGTCACCGGTCAGGTTGATGATATCGGTAACGCGGCGGATATTGTCGGAGCTTTCCTTGATCGCCGCGAATTTCGGCTCGTCGGCCAGACGTGCGAACATTTCCGGCGACACATCCATGCGATAGGTGACCGGGTTGTTATAAACCATGATCGGATGGTCGGATGCCCCGGCGATGGCGCGCAGATGCGTCTCTACTTCGCGCTCGTCAGCAACATATTGCATACCCGGCAATGCCATGAAGCCTTGGGCACCGTTTTTCTGTGCATCTTCCACATACTGGATCGCGCGGCGCGTGGTGGTTTCCGCCACGGTGGCGACAACCGGCACACGACCGGACGCGGCGCGAACGGCAGCCTTGATGACTTCCTGTTTTTCATCGGCGTCCATCACGCCGTTTTCACCCAGCGAGCCATTCACGATGATGCCGTGAACGCCGTTGTCGATCTGGAAGTTCACATTGCGCTCGAACAGTTCCAGGTCGAGGCTTTCATCTTCATGGAAGTTGGTCGTTACCGCAGGAAATACACCGGCCCAGCTCACGTTACGTCTCCTCAAAATTCACAAAAAAGAGCGGGGCTTAACGCGCCCCAGTTTGGTTGATTGCCACAGGCAGTTTTTTAATATCGGATATTGTATCCAATTTCAAACATAAAAATATATCAGACTGCACGCCACCCGAAAATCAGGTTGTAACCATCTGATATCAATTAACTTTATTCCACCAATAAAATTTCACCAAACATGGGTGTTCACCTATTCAGTCTCCTGTCAGCTTCCTGTGGACATATAGCGTCACCTCCACCCAATTACCCCTGGCTGAAATGAATAACACTCTTTCACGAACTCAAAAGCGCCGAAAAGCCACGATTGCAATCGGCGCTTTATTTCTCCTTTCGGCTTTCCTTGTCACCCAGTCCAGCTGGCAACCATCCGCCGCGATGCATGAGAGTATCGAATTCACCGGACTTGCCCTGATCATTGTTGCGGTGCTGGGACGGACCTGGTCGACGCTTTATATCGGCGGGAAAAAGAATGGCGACCTGGTCCATAACGGTCCCTATTCAATGTGCCGCAACCCCCTTTATGTTTTCTCCGTCATCGGGGCGACGGGCATGGGCATGGTATCGGGAACAATCACCGGCGGACTGGTGACCGGGCTGGCCTGCTTTCTCGTTTTCGACCGTGTTATCAGGAAGGAGGAAAGCTTTCTGACGGCACATTTCGGCGCGCCTTACCGGCATTATCTCGACACGGTGCCGCGCTGGCTGCCCAACCCCGCCTTATGGCATGATGTGGAAGAGACGGTCGTCCGGCCCAAACTGGTGCTGACCACCTTCCGGGATGCCTGCATCTTCCTGCTGGCCTATCCATTTTTCGAATTTGTCGAAAAGGCGCAACTGGTTCATATAGCGCCGATTCTCGCCCACGTTCCCTAAGCCTGCCCCTCCAGAACAGCCATTCCCGATCCGTCCTGTTCTGACAAGACCCTTCGGGTGGCGGCAACAAGATACGCCATCAGCGCATCGGAGGCTTCCTGCGCCTCCACCGGATCACCGGAAATAACACCGGCCATGATCCTGCGGTGCATATCCGCAGCATAGGCCAATTCACCCACACCCTGGTGGCAATACCAGAACCGGCGGCTTTTGCTTTGCAGGGGCGTACAGCATTCCCGGGCAAAGGGGTTGCCGCAGGCCTCTCCCAAAATCTGGTCGAATTCCCGGTCAAGCCGCATGAAACCGTCGATGTCCTTATCGGCAGCCGCCGTTGCAAAGGCCTGTGCGCAATCCTGCAGGGCGCGCCGCGCCTGTGCATCCGCACGTTCCGCCGCCAGACCGGTTATCAGATGCTCCAGAACGGCCCGGGTCTCCAGGACCAGAAGATGTTCCTGTGCGTCGACCGGGCTGACAGTCATCGCCCGGCGCGGGCGGATCAGGACCAGACGTTCGGTTGCCAGCCGTTGCAGAGCCTCCCGCACAGGCGTGCGGCCAATATCCAGCTTTTCACACAGGCTCGCTTCGTTGAGGACGTCGCCAGGCGGCAGGCGCAGAGTGACAATCATCTCTTCCAACTGACGATAGGCCCTATCCGCCAGCTTTTCCTTTTTTGGTTTCTGCTGTCGCGTCACCGAGTAGACCCTCATAGTTTCCTACGATTTCTATATGATTTCTTAGGCATTGCAAACTGTTAGCATATCGGGAAAAACTTGTGCATGATGGTGCCGACGTATCACAGATGAACGGGAGGCCCGCTTCACTCCTGGGGGACAAGACAGAAATGAAAAGACGTGAATTCCTGAAAACCGCCGGCCTTGCCACCGGCACCGCTGCCGCGGCTGCGGCGACCAGCTTTCCGGCGCCTGCCATCGCGCAGGGCAAACGGACCTGGAAGATGGTCTCGCCCTGGCCCCGCAATGCACCGGGTGTTGGCGTCAACGCCCAGCGTGTGGCCGATGCTCTCACTGCCGCAACGGATGGCCGGATCACGATCCAGCATTTTGCAGGCGGCGAACTGGTTCCGCCGTTTGAATGCTTTGACGCCGTACAGGGCGGTGCCGCAGACATTGCCCATGGCACGCCCTATTACTGGGTCGGAAAGAGCAAGGCACTCAACTATTTCACGACCATTCCCTTTGGCATGACTGCCGTTGAAATGGCGTCCTGGCTGCGTTTTGGCGACGGGCAGGCCCTGTGGGACGAGGCCTATGGCCAGTTCGGCATGAAAGGCTTTTATGCAGGCAGCAGCGGTGTCCAATCCGCAGGCTGGTTCGCGCATGAAGTCAACTCCCTGGACGATCTCAAGGGACTGAAAATGCGCATTGCCGGTCTCGGCGGTGAGGTTATGCGCCGCCTGGGCGTCTCGGTTGTCCTGATGCCGCCGGGAGATATTTTTGGCGCCATGCAGTCCGGCGCGGTCGACGCCGCGGAATGGGTCGGCCCCTGGAACGACCTGGCCTTCGGCCTCTACAAGGCAGCCAAATACTATTACATGCCAGCCTTCCACGAACCGGGGCCCGCACTGGAAGTTTTCATGAAAAAGGAAACTTTCGAGGACCTGCCGAAAGACCTGCAGGTGATCGTGGAGACGGTTGTCCGGGCCACGGCCATGGAAACCCTTGCGGATTTCACCTACCACAATATCGACAGCCTGCAGTCGGTTTTGGAGAAAGAAGGCGTGCAGCTTCGCCGCTTCTCGCCGGAAATCGTCGATGCACTGGGCAAGACAACCAAGGAAGTTCTGACAGAAATCGCCGCGACCGACGAACTGACAGGAAAAATCCACGCCAGCTTCATGGATTTCATGACCAAGGCCAATGCCTACGCCAAAGTCATGGACCAGCCCATGCTGGAAGATCGCGCCCGCGTCTGGGGGTGATGACACATACGGGTGGCCGGTAAAGGCCGGTCACCCGCCCTTTTCAAATCCGCATGACCTCACGCCACAGGCGTGGAAGCAAGACCGGTCAACTCCACCTCCCGCAATATCCATTCGCGGAAGGCACGCACCTTGGGCGTATTACGCCTGGCCTCAGGGTAAACCATCCAATACCCCCTCTTCCCATCCTTGCAAAGCAAATCAAAGGGCTGCATCAAACGCCCCGCCTCCACTTCCGCCTGATAGAAATTCGGGGTCAGGATCGCCACCCCATGACAGGCCATGGCCGCATTGGCTTCCAATGTCTGTGCCCCAAGGCGGCTTTTGGGTCTGGTATCCAGATCATGTTCCGTCACCCCGGCAGCCTCGAACCACTGCACCCACCAAGGGTCGCTGGCATCAATGAAGGGTAACTTCAAGAGGTCTGCAGGTTCATTGACGCCGCCAATGCTTGCCGCAAGCTCCGGGCTCAACATGGGAGTGAATGTTGCAGGAACGAGAAGGTGAGCCTTGAGCCCGGGCCAGACACCCTCGCCACTTCTAATTCCGATATCGACCTCTTCCCGGGCAAAATCGACCATCTGGTCCGCAGACATCAGCCGTACAGCGATGCCCGGATGCTCCAGTTGAAACCGTCCAAGATGCCGCACCAGCCATTGAGCAGAGAAGGTCTGCAGGGCACTGATCACCAACGTTCCCTGCTTATCCTCGCGGATAGAGGAAAAGGCGGATCGCAATAACTCAAAAGCCTGATTTATCGACGGCGCAAGTGCATGGCCCAGTTCGGTGAGTTCCACCTGACGCGGACGGCGGAGGAAAAGCGCCCCACCGACCCGTTCCTCCAGCACCTTGATCTGATAGCTGACAGCCGCCTGGGTCATGCCCAGTTCGTCTGCTGCCTTGGTAAAGCTCTGATGGCGGGCGGCTGCCTCAAAAACACGCACAGCGGCCAAAGGCGGGATCACGGACGTCATATGGATAAGCCCTCCTTATACACACTTATCGAGCTTCGATTGGATATTGAGCCGAAAGACCCGCATATTCAAGTCAACCCCGACAAAAAAAGCGCCCTCAGAAAGTGGATAAAGCCATGTTTTTCGAACTGAAATTGCACTTTCCCTTCGCCTGCAGTCTGAAATCCTTCATGACCCGGAACAGCCGCGACACCACCCCTGGAACGCATAAGGTCAGCTACAAGGAGCTTATGTCTTCACCGGATCACCTGAAGCGCGATCTGGGCCTGCGGGACGGTCGGGCACGGCGCGGCACGGACCGCATTTAGGCGGTCAGTCCCGTCGTCACGACCTCTTTCAAAATCCAGTCCCGAAACGCCCGGATACGTGGCGCATTGCGCCGGGTCTCCGGGTAGACCAGCCAATAGCCGTGGTCGGCCTCACATACCAGATCGAAAGGCTGCACCAGCAACCCCTGCTCCAGTTCCCGCTGATAGAGGGCCGGTGTCAGGATCGCCGCCCCCTGCCCGGCCATGGCAGCATTGGCCTCCATGAATTGCGAGCCATAACAATTGCGCCTGCGCGATTGAAGGTCGAATTCCGTCACGCCGGCCTGCGCGAACCATTCCGCCCACCAAGGGTCTTCCGCACCCAGCAGGTCCAGCTTCAAAAGATCCGACGGCTCATCCAGGCCACCAATGCGATCCAATAATTGCGGGCTGAGCATGGGAGCAAATTTCACTGGGACAAGCTTGTGGCTTCTCAGGCCGGGCCATTGCCCGCCGCCGCCACGAATGGCAACATCCACATCCTCCCGATAAAAATCCACGACCTTATTGGACGTTTCCAGTTGAAGACTGATCCCCGGAAACTCGTCCTGAAAGTCACCCAGGTGACGGGTCAGCCATTGAACGGAGAAGGTCTGCAGAGAGCTGATCACCAGTCGACCGTCGGCTTCGTCCTGAACAGAACCATAGGCGGAACGCAGCAGTTCAAACGCCTCCGTCGTCACGGATGCCAACTGCCGCCCCCGGTCCGTCAGTTCAACCTGACGCGGACGGCGCAGGAACAACGGTGCGCCGATACGCTCTTCCAGGGCTTTGATCTGGTAACTGACGGCTGCCTGGGTCATCCCCAGTTCTTCTGCCGCCTTGGTGAAACTGCCATGCCGTGCGGCTGCTTCAAAAACCCGGATGGCCGCCATCGACGGAAGCATTGATGTCATTTGGAAACCCCACCTCCCCTACTTGCTCTTATTGTTATTCATCAGGACGGCCGGGACAGTAACCCCGTTCGCTCAAGCTCTGCAAATATCCAGTCCCTGAACAGACGAATTTTTGGGACGTTGCGGCGCGCTTCCGGATAGACAAGCCAAACGGACATCTCGTCCCGGCAGGTCAACTCGAAGGGCTGGACCAGGCGACCGGCGGCAACTTCCTGCCGATAATATTCAGGGGACAGCACAGCCACTCCCTGCCCGGCCATGGCCGCATTAGCCTCCAGCACCTGCGATCCGTATTGGCTATGTGGGCGATCGCTGAGGTCTACATCTGCAAATCCTGCGGCCGTAAACCAGGCTGCCCACCAGCGGTCCCCTGCATCTATCAAGGGCAATTTCAACAGGTCCGGCGGCTCATTGATACCGCCAATGCTGTTCGCCAACTCCGGGCTTAGCATGGGCGAGAAAGTTACCGATAGCAACTTCTCGGCTTTCACCCCGGGCCAGTTTCCCAGACCGACACGAATTCCCAAATCCACCTCTTCCCGATTGAAATCCACGATCTGGTCGGACGTCCGCAGGCGTACGGCAACTTCCGGATTCGCCACCTGGAACCCTCCAAGACTTCGCGCCAGCCATTGGCCCGTGAAGGTATGGACCGCCGTAATCGACAGAGTGGTGTTTTGCTCCCCGTTGAGCGCACCATAGGCGTTGCGCAGTGTATCGAAGGCATCCGTTGTCGGCAGCGCCAGCGCCTTGCCCAATTCGGTCAGTTCCACCCGACCGGGCTGACGCAGAAACAATGGACCGCCAACCCGCTCCTCCAGCACCTTGATCTGATAGCTGGCTGCCGCCTGTGTCATGCCCAGTTCTTCCGCCGCCTTGGTGAAATTGCCATGGCGGGCAGCGGCCTCGAATACGCGGATCGCAGCCAGAGGAGGAAGCGCTTTTGTCATGACCATAAACTGTCCTTGTGGCGCCATGCAGGCATTCGATTGGATTTATGCTGCTCGCGGGATCATTTTCAAGTCAACAGATTGAAATGCCTGAAAGAAGAAAGTCAAATTCATGACCTTTGAACTGAGACTCCCCCTATTTCCCAGCTTCAGCCTCGAATTTATCCTGCGCCGAACGACAGCCACCACAAAGGATGATATTTCAAATCTTATCATCGACGACCTAAAGGCCGCACCTGACCATATCAAACGGGATATCGGCCTGATGGATGGACGATCCCCGCGACGCAGGTAAACAGACCCGGCTTCAGCCCGATCAGCGCACCGGCCGACCGAGGACGACGACCATGAAGGCCCTTGCGCGGCCCGGCCCCGGATTGACGATGGTATGGGGACGATCAGCAGGATAGCGAATGGTCTCACCGGCCTCGACACGACCGAAATCTTCACCGGTCTCGATCGTCAACTGGCCTTCCAGGACCGTCAGGTTTTCCAATGTGCCAAAGTCATGCTGTTCGGATTCAAGCGCCCCGCCCGGTTCCACGAAAACCTCATACCACTGCAGCCAGTTCACGGTCGTGATCGGCCCCAGAATACGCAGGGTGCATTTCCCGTCTTCACTATGGATAACCGGCGTGCTCTGGTCCGTCACCACGTCGAAGACCCGCGGGTCGGTTTCTTCCCGCACGATTTCCTCAACCGTGATGTTAAGCGCCCTGCAGATACGCCAGATCGTCGACAAGGTCGGGTTGTTCTGATCGCGTTCGATCTGTGACAGCACGGACTTGGAAACACCGGATTTCGCCGCCAGGTCATCAAGGCTCATCTTATAAGCCTGACGCAAACGCTGTACCTTACGCCCGATTTTCGGCATTTCGCCGACCGCATTCATGATACACTTTCCTACGCATAAGTCTTTGTCATCTATTGGCATGCTATATGGCACAGAAGATCTGTCTGTTGCAACGAAACAATTTTGATTGACAGAACACGCGTTCTTTTTATTGTACAAACCACAGCCCCACAGGGGCCGGTTTTCATTCTGTCACACGCGTTTCCCACACGCGTATTCTGAGGTAGCGTCATGAGCAAAGATCCATCTGAATGGCATCCGGAAACGGTTCTGATCCAAGGAGGCCTGAGCCGTTCCCACCATATGGAAACGGCAGAAGCGATCTACATGACCTCTGGCTATGTCTATGACAGTGCGGAAGACGCCGAACACGCCTTCAAGGCCGACGGCGCACGCTATGTCTACAGCCGTTACGCCAACCCGACCGTTACCACCCTGCAAGAACGCCTGCGCCTGATTGAAGGGGCAGAAGCCTGCGTTGCCACCGCCAGCGGCATGTCGGCTGTCTACAACGCATTGATTCCCCTGGTCAAAGCCGGAGATCGCATCGTCGCCTCACGTGCGCTGTTCGGCTCCTGCACCTATATCATTGGCGAGATCATGCCGCGTTTCGGGGTGGAATTTGAATTCGTCGACGGCACCGACCTGGAACAATGGGAAGCCGCACTTTCCAGAGGCGCACAGGCCGTCTTCCTGGAAACGCCCTCCAACCCGACGCTTGAGATCATCGACCTGCCGAAAGTTTGCGAGCTGGCCCATGCCGCCGGTGCGACCGTCGTTGTCGACAACGTCTTCGCAACACCGGGCAACCAGAAGCCGCTGGAACTGGGTGCGGATGTGGTGATCTATTCCGCCACCAAACATATCGACGGCCAGGGCCGTTGTATGGGTGGTGCGATCCTGGGCACGCAGGAATATTGCAAGGAGAAGGTCACCCCCTTCATTCGCCACACCGGCCCCAGCCTGAGCCCGTTCAACGCATGGGTCCTGCAGAAAGGCCTGGAAACCCTGCCGCTGCGCGTAGAGCGTCAAAGTGCGACCGCCTTTGCGCTGGCCCGGAAATTCGAGGACCACAAGGCCCTGTCCCGCGTGCTTTACCCGCATCTGGACAGCCACCCGCAGGTGGAGCTTGCCAAGGCCCAGATGAAGCTGGGCGGCACTATGCTGACCCTAGAACTGAACGGCGGCAAGGAAGCGGCCTTTAAACTGCTGAACGGCCTCAAGGTCGCAACCATTTCCAACAATCTGGGAGATTCCAAAACGCTGGCGACGCATCCGGCCACGACCACCCATCAGCGCCTGACGGATGACGAACGGGTCGCGATGGGGATCACAGACGGCATGCTGCGCGTTTCCGTTGGCCTGGAAAATGTCGACGATCTGATCAACGACTTCGAACGCGCCTTGAGCGTGCTGTAAGTAACATTAAAGGGACAGGGCAAAGACCATGGTCGACGTGAAAGAAGTAACTCCGGCAACCGCAAAACAGTGGGTGGACGAAGGCAAGGCCGTCCTGATCGACGTGCGCGAAGTCAACGAATGGGACGCAGAAAACATTCCGGGCGCGACGCTGGCACCGCTTTCCCAGTTTGCCGCGGCCCAACTGCCCGACGAAAAGGACAAGATAGCCATATTCCATTGCCGTAGCGGCCGCCGGACAGAGGATTATTTTCCGCTGTTCGTCCAGACCGGCTTCGCCGATGTCTATCACATGGCAGGTGGCATTCTTGCCTGGAAAGAAGAAGGCTATCCGGTTCAGTCGCCGTCCTGATCCATTTCCCCGCATTGTGGGTCGAAACAGCCAACAACGTGACTGACCGTGCCATCCTCGCCCCATAGAGGGCAGTCGATGGATTCAAAACGGACAAAGCCCCGATCTATATGCGCCAATGTTCCGACGCAAAGATGGGGCTTTTCTGTTTGGGCAACCGACAGGATATAGTGCGCCAGGTCTGCGTGGAACGGCTTTTCCGAAGTCACGGATACGATTCTGCCTGCCCAGGACCGACCAAAAGCACCTGCGACGGCCTCACCATTGATACGCAATTGAATCTCATCCGAAGACAGTATCTGATACAAATGCAAATAGGGTATCAGTTTCCGGTGGTCGAGGACGTCGAAATCATTGCGCAAGGGACACCCGCCCCTGGTTGACTGCCACCATTCGAACAGGTGCCGCGTCATCGGCGATCGCAACTGCCCGGCGTCGGTCAGTTCCCTCCGGACCACCTCATGCAGTTCACCTGACACTTCCTGATCGTCATTCATCATTCTCGCCTTTACGGCCTAGAGCGCGGAACGGCGGCCTCCCTTGGCAAATTCCGGCACCAACAATCCAACAACGTGGCTCACGTTTCCATCGTCGCCCAGAAGCGGACAATCGATCGATTCAAAGCAGACATGCTTCTTGTCGACAAAGGCCAGCGTGCCCCGGCAACAATGAGCCTGCCGCGCCTCGGCAACATCCATCAGATAATTGGCCAGCGCCGCCATCTCAGGGTCTTCATCGGCGGCAGAGAACACATTCCCCGCCTGGGACCGCCCGATCGCAGCAACTATCGCCTCTCCATTCAGGCGATATTCGATCACATTGGGCTCATTAAACCGATAGAGATACAAATACGGGACAAGTTTCCGGTGATCGAGAATGTCGAATTCCGACCGTTTCGGCAGTGCAGGCTGATGGGCAGACCACCAGGTGTAAAGCCGCTCGGTCAATTCCGAGGTAAACACCGTCTGCGGGGAGACGCTAAAACGTTCCACCTCCAGAAAATGCTTCACATTCTCGTTCTGATTATACCCACTTCCAAAGGAAGACACCTGAAATACACCTCACCCATCGGTCTTTGTGCAGAACACTAAAGCACAGACATCTAAACCAAATATTAACCCCGCCATACAGGACCCGGCATCAATTCAGGGTCCCGGCATCTAATGTTTTCGTGACATTAAATAGGTAACGATATTCAAATCAAGCGGCGTATCAATGTCGAGACTGCGCGCCTCCGGCATTTCATAGAGGCCCGTATCGTCATAAAAGACTTTTGGCCCCAGCCAAAATGCATCCCGCGCCCATACATAGACAGACGCATTCATATCAAAGCATTGCGGCGCATCCTGACGCCGCAAGACCGGACTATCAAGGACCTTGGACAAACCGACCGAACCGTCAGCCCTGCGTTCGACCATATTGAAATAGGGAGATCGGCGGCTTGCCGCGCCGGTAATCACGTTGGAACAACCCGTCGCCTCCAACAAGGCCACCGCACCTTTGATATCCTCCACCGCCCGCAGGGGAGAGGTCGCGTCCAGGTCCACAAAAACATCAAAGGAAACGCCGGATTGCGCCTCCGCCTGTTCCGCGCAATGACGGATTGCGGGCAATTTGCCCGCCTCGTCCCCCGCCAGGTCGGCAGGCCGCTTGACCACCAGGTCGACGCCTTCCTGCCGGGCCACGTCCAGAATGGCCTCGTCGTCACTGCTGACCGCGAGGATATCGAACAGACCGCTGGCCCGCGCCTGACGGATACTGTGAACAATCAGCGGAAGCCCCTGGATAGGCACGAGGTTCTTGTTGGGCACACCTTTGGAACCACCACGCGCACAGATGCTGCAAAGACGCCGTGTCATGCCTTGTCCTCCCCTATCCAGCAGGACGAGGCCGCCGCCTTTTCAACCGCATCTATCATGGCCAGTACATTCCCGGCGGCTTTCAGATCACACAACAGCTCCCTGTCATTTCCCTCAACGAAGGCACGCATCTGACTGTGATAGGCATCCCCACCCGCACCGACCTTCTCCACCTCGCCATTCGTGGAAACCGTTCCCTCGATCAGGTCTGCAACAAGACTGGTATCCGTGGAATTCACGCGTATCTGGCGCACAGGAACCCGGTCCAGGCAATTCAGGTGAACAGACACAACCGGACAATGGCCCATGACGGCAGAAATCTGCCAGACATCGTCCGCATTCATGGGCAACGCGCTCAAGGCCCCGCCCAGCGCCGTCAAACGCTGCCAAGGACCGAACAACAGCAATGCCAGGTCCAGTTCATGGCTGAGATCGCGCAACGCGCCGCCGCCGCGCATCTTGTCCGCAGAATACCCGTTCTGCCAGTCGCGCCCCGGACGCCAGTCCGGCAGATATTGGCCCACGAGAAATTGGGCAGCGACAACAGGCCCATCCAATGCGGCAAGCTGCTCCCGCAGGCGTCGTACGACCGGACTGAAACGCAGGTTATAAGCCACGTGAAGCTGCGCATCCTCAAATCCATCCACATCCGAATATTGCGCAAAAAGCGGCTTTTCCACCAATACCGGTCCGTCAAACCCCGCCCGGCGCAGAGTGAGCAGGTCCTCTTTATGGTCTGACGTTGCACTGGCGATGAGCACCGATGTCGGGTCGAAAGTGGAAAACGCATCGGCAATATTACTGTAATCACCAATTCCGTCGCGCCTGCTGACCGTTGCGGTTCTGTATCCCAGATCACGGCTTACCTGTGCATGGCGCTGCCCGATACTGCCCTGCCCGATAATCAGGACGCGAGGCTCATTCATCGCGCAGCTCTCCCGGTTCTATCGCCTCATCCGGCGCATAGCTTCGCTTGGCTGGTCTGCCAAGCAATCGCCAATAGGCAAAGGGCGACAACCCCGCCTGCGGCCGCTTCACCGTCAGATTGCTGTCGGAAAAAAACTCCCCCGCAGCAATCGCCTGACAGGCCGTGAGACTTCGCCGGGCCGCCATGATATTTTCCTGCTCCACCGCATCGGGTTGTTTCAACCCATCGCCCAAAGCCTCCTGAACGGCCCTAATCCGGCTGACAAAGTCAGCCAGTTCGTCGGGGTCCAGCGACGCATTATGGTCCGGGCCAGATGCGGTCTTGTCCAGCGTGAAATGCTTCTCGATCACACAAGCGCCCTTCGACACCGCCGCAAGGGAGGCATCCGCGCCGATGGTGTGATCCGAATAGCCGACCGGCAGGCCGAACCGATCCGCCAGGGTCTCCATCGCCCTCAGGTTCACCCCTTCCATTGGCGTCGGATAGGCCGTCGTACAATGCAGCAACGTTACCCTGCGGGCCAGATCCGCGCGCAGAACCTTGTCTTCCACCCAGGCACCAAAGTCAGCATCCACACCCGGAGCCTCCCCCATCAGGCCATAACCCAACACACCGACCGCATCCCGGACTTCCTCCAGCACCGCCATTCCGGTGGAGAGGATAATCCTGCGCCCTGTGCGGGCTGCTGCAAACAAGAGCGGCGCATTGGTCAGATCGCCGGAACCTATCTTGATGAAAGGCGGGTCAAGTTCCCGGTCAAGGAACTCCAGACTGGACGGATCGAACGGGGTTGCCGCAAAGGCAATGCCCAGCCGCCTGCATTCAGCCAGAATACGCAGGAAATCATCCCGGCCTAACTCCAGCTGGCGCAGCATTTCAACCTGATCGGTCGTTTCCGTACCGCTTTCCTGATAGGGAGCCAGCTCCGCCCGGCGGGAGGCCAGCGCATCCGCGTGGAATATCTGAAACTTGACCACATCCGCCCCGGCACGCGCAGCAACCTCAACCAGCGCCAGCGCCTTTTCCAGCGATCCGTCGTGATTGACGCCTGCCTCGGCAATAATGGTCAGCGGTTTCATACAAACTCCCGATCCACAAAAGGCTTATCCAGCAAGGCACGATAATCGGTGATGCCAGTCAGCACGTCCACAAGCTTTTCGGCCGCACGCCCGTCACCATAGGGATTGATAACGTCACGGCAATCCAACGCCGAGGCCTTGTCCAAGGCCCGACCAATGCTTTCATCATCCCCGTGACAATCAATGACCGACGCCGCCTTTAACCGACCATCCTGCCGCCGCCCGACATTCACGGTAGGCACCTTGAAACTGGGCGCTTCATAGAGACCGCTTGAGGAATTCCCGATCACCATCGCGGCCTGCCTCATCACATTCAGATATAGGTCATGGCCCAGGTTCCGGCGAAAGACCGCCCGGCTGCGCGTTTGGGCAAAGGCCTCAAGACGTTCCGAGATTTCCACACCGCCCGCATCGGCATTACTGCCACTCAGGACCAGGGCAATATCCGGGTCCAAACCGGACAGGGCCTGACAGAGGCTTTCAACCTGATCCGCCACCGGTCGGGCGCTGAGGGTTTCAGGATGCAGTGAAACAAGATACAGCCGGTCCGATTGGGGCAACCCCAATTCGTTGAACACCGCCGCGCGTCCGGCAAACGTCATTTCCCGAATGGCATCCAGCCCAGGGCTACCAATAGTGAATACCCGCTCGTCCGCCTCCCCCATCTGTTTCAAACGCCTGGCTGCATCTTCATTACTTGGAAAATGCAGATGCGCCATTTTAGAAATTCCGTGACGCAGGGCATCGTCAATTGCACCCGTCGTCAGGTCCCCACCGCATAAATGCGCCAGCGGGATATTCAGCAAACAGGCCGCCGTGGCCGTGGCAAAAATCTCATACCGGTCCCCCAACAGCAGCACCAAGTCCGGCTGCAGCCGGCTGAGCGCCTGCGCCATGCCCTGCAGGGCAACACCAGCACCCTGTGCCATATCAAGGGGACTCACTACCCGGTCTGACAGCGGCACATCCGCATCGATGCAAAATCCGTCCGCCAGAATGATATCCCGACTTTCACCATAGGTTTTCGAATGATGGGAGCCCGTCACGACAAGCTGCAGGGTCAAACCCTCGCACTCCCGAATTCGGGCCATGGGAGATTTTAGCAGTCCATAGTCCGCCCGGCTGCCGGTTACGACGCAAATTTTACGGTTCTTTTTCGTCAAGACGGCCCTTCCGGCATCAACCAACAGTTCCACAACGGCGGATCGGTGCAAAATTATAGTCCATATAGGCAGTTAGACAAATCCGCACCTCTTTGTGCAAGCCCTCTTCACCACGCCCCCACTGTCATCCATCCCACGACTTCCCGACTTACCAGCACCTCAAAATGAGAACATTATAAGAACTTATAAAGTAATTGGTGCCTCGTCTACAAATAATGCCTCGTTCTTTTAGCATCACTTTCCCGCCGGCAACCGATTGAAACCTAAATAGAAGCAAAAAAACTACTTAAAAAGCCCCGTAAAAAACCGCAGTTTTACTGGACTTCCCGTTGACGAGGCAGCTATTCCCATGATATCCCATAAATACCCAGATATGTCATCACGGGGGTGGTCTATCCCAAATCAGACCCCAAAGACCAGACGACATAGCCGGGTTCGCGGGCAAAAAGCCCATGTTTTGATGCGAATGTCAGGGGAAGGACTGCAGCGGTATGGCCTTATTCACAGGCACATACGAGAACAAGGTAGACGGCAAGGGACGTGTGTCTCTTCCGGCCGATTACCGTGACCTGCTGTCAGATGACGACAACCGCAGTTTCTATGTCTTCCCTTCGCCCAACAACAACTGCCTGGAGGCCTGCGACAAGACCTTCATGCAGCGTGTCGCCGACAGTATCGAAGATCAGGCCGACATGTTCTCCGAAGAGGAAGAGGGGCTGAGCTTCATCATCTCCAGCGCGCGCCGTATCCAATATGACAGCACCGGACGTTTCGTCCTGCCGTCCGAATTCGCCCATCTGGCGGAAATCGACGGGCAGGCGCTGTTTGTCGGCATGGCGGCCCGCTTCCAGATCTGGAACCCGGCGGCCTATGCGGAACGCCTGCGCGAAAAACAAAACAAGGCCAAGGGCATGACCCTGCGCCTGAAAAAACCGGGAGCGGGCTGATGGCTGAACAGATCCACTATCCGGTCATGCTGCGGGAGGTCCTCGAAACCCTCTCGCCTGCTGACAACGAAACCTACCTGGACGGCACCTTCGGCGCAGGCGGTTACAGCCGCGCCATTCTGGAGGCCGCCAACTGCAATCTCTACGCGATCGACCGCGATCCGGAAGCCGCCGAGCGGGCCAAGCCCCTCAGCACCGAATATTCCGGACGCTTTACCCTGCTGCGTGGATGCTTCGGCGACATGGCCGACTTATTGGCCGAAGCAGGGGTCGGACAGCTTGACGGCATCGTGCTTGACCTCGGTGTCTCCTCCCCCCAGCTGGACGACCCCACACGCGGCTTTTCCTTTCGCGCGGACGGACCTTTGGACATGCGGATGGGCGATGAGGGCCAGTCCGCCGCCGACCTCGTCAACAATTGGGACCCGAAGGACCTCGCCAAAGTAATCCGCGATTTCGGTGAAGAACGCTTTGCCGGTCGGGTTGCGCGCGCCATCGTCAAGGCGCGCGAGGAACAGGAAATCACAACGACCCTGCAACTGGCGGAAATCGTGCGCGCCGTCGTGCCGAAATCCAAGGACGGCATCGACCCGGCAACACGCACCTTCCAGGGCCTGCGCATCGCGGTCAATGACGAGCTGGGCGAATTGGACCGGGCGCTGGTGGCAGCCGAAAAGCTGCTGCGCCCCGGTGGGCGTCTGGTAGTGGTGTCCTTCCACAGTCTGGAAGACCGCCGCGTCAAACAATTCCTTAAAAAGCGCAGTGGCCGTGGCGGCGGCTCCTCCCGTCACCTGCCGCAAACGCTGCAGGAACAACAGGTCCCGTCCTTCTCCCTGATCACACGCAATGCCTTGAAGCCCAAGGACGACGAAATCCGTGAGAACCCACGCTCCCGCTCTTCCCGTCTGCGTGCGGCCACCCGCACCGATGCGGGTGTCTGGGCTTTGGAGGACTCATGACGAAGTTCTTTGGCCTCATCATGTGGACCACGGCCGCGGCGATCACCGCCTACGCATTATTTTATGTCAGCTATCGCGTGGAAGGGATGGAAGACCAGTTGGCCCAGATCAACCACCAGATCCTGAAAGAACAGGAAACCATCCATGTGCTGCAAGCCGAATGGAGTTACCTCAACAACCCGGACCGGCTGCAGAAACTGACCGATCAGTTGATGCCCGAAATGCAGCCGCTGAACGCCTCCCAATTCGTTTCATTGGATTCCATCCCCTTCCGTCCCGTTGAAGCGGGCGGAGATGGAACGGCCACGGCGGATTCCAAAGAACCCCGCCCAGACTATTTCCGTGCTGCGGCCCATCGGCCGGGAGAAGAGCCATGACCAGGATCGAAGACAATAACACCCGTGTCGCTCTTTCCGCAGACGTCTCGCGCCTGTCCGGCCCGACCCGGCGTATGTCCGACAATGACAGCGCGCGTCCCCACAATCGCGACGGCCTGTTCCGTCAGGCGATAGAAACCGGACGCACCCGCCTGTTGATCACCGGCACGATCCTGGCGCTTTCCTTTGCTACAATCGGTGTGCGGTTGGTTGACGTCACGGCACTGCGCATGCCGTCGGAAAGCCGGGACATTCACGCCGCCCGAACGGAACCGATCAAGACCAGCCGCTCCAACATCACGGATCGCAACGGCACCATCGTCGCGACAGAGCTGAGGACGGTCTCGCTGTCGGCCAATCCTAAACATATTCTCGATGCACAGGAAGCTGCGGTTAAGCTGGCATCCGTTCTGCCGGACCAGTCGGCCTCCGCGCTGGCCAAAAAGCTGTCCAGCGGCCGCCGTTTCGTATGGATTCAGCGCCAGCTAACGCCGCTGCAGCAGTGGGAAGTCAACGCGCTCGGCATTCCGGGACTGGAATTTCATGCCGAAGAATCCCGCGTTTACCCGCAAGGCCGCCTGCTGTCCCATATCCTTGGGTTCACGGATATCGACAACAACGGCATTTCCGGCATTGAGAAGGAATTCGACAAAAGCCTGCGCAACGGCGATGCCCCCCTGCGCCTGTCGATCGATACCCGCCTGCAATATCTGATGCGCCGCGAGTTGTCTTCCGCGATCAAGGAATTCAGCGCAATCGGCGGCACCGGTCTGATAATGGACGCCCGCAACGGTGAAATCCTGTCCATGGTTTCCCTGCCGGATTTCGACCCCAACCATCCGGGTGAGGCAAATTCGGAAGCGTTGTTCAACCGGTCCACGCTTGGTATTTACGAGTTGGGCTCCACTTTCAAGATCTTCAATTCCGCCCTGGCTTTGGAGAGCGGAGTCGCCAAACTCGATACTGAGTTCGACGCGTCAAAACCATTGCGCGTCGCACGCTTCACAATCAACGATTATCATGGCAAAAACCGCTGGCTTTCGCTGGCGGAGGTCTTTATCTACTCCTCCAACATCGGCTCTGCGCAGATGGTGAGTGAAGTCGGTCCGGTCGCGCAAAAGGCCTTCATGGACAAGCTTGGTTTCCTGTCGCAGGTTCCGGTGGAATTGCCCGAGACGGGAAGCCCCCTCTACCCCAAGGTCTGGCGACCGATCAACATGATGACGATTTCCTATGGTCATGGCATTGCCATCAGTCCCCTGCACCTGGCAGCGGGCGTTGCCGCCATGGTCAATGGTGGCGTGATGCATAGTCCTACCCTGATCGCCAGCGACGAACCGCGCAAGGGCCACCGCATCATCTCCAAACGCACCTCCAAGGCCGTGCGTAAGCTGATGCGCCTGAACAACATCGACGGGTCGGGCAAGAAATCCAATGCGGTGGGCTATCTGGTCGGTGGTAAGACCGGTACGGCGGAGAAGGTCAACGCCAATGGCGGCTACGCCCGTAAATCGCTGATTTCCTCCTATGTGGCAGCTTTCCCGATGAACGACCCGAAATATATCGTCTATGTCGTGCTGGACGAACCGCATGGCACCAAGGCCACCTTCGGCTATGCCACCGGCGGCTGGGTCGCAGCCCCGGTCGTCAGCCGCGTGGTAAGCCAGATGGGCCCGATGCTCGGAATTGAACCGGTCGATGCCGAAGCGCCTGAGGTTCGTCAGGAACTTGCCATCGGATCGCCCAAAGGAGGGAAGACATTGGCGTCTTTCTAATCAATGAACGGGAACGAGATGAGCGCTAAGGAAATTTTCAACAAGGTAAGCATCACCGGGCTGACGGCGGACAGTCGTCAGGTGAAGGCGGGCTACCTCTTTGCGGCCATTCCCGGCACGACGGTCGACGGTGCAAAATTTATCCCCGATGCGATCAAGGCAGGTGCGACGGCGATCCTCGCCAATGCCGATGTTACTGCGGACGATCTGCCGGACGGCATCCATCTGATCACGGATTCCAATCCGCGTCGGCGGCTCGCCAAACAGGCCGCACAGTTTTATGCGCCTCAGCCCGGGACCGTCGTGGCGGTCACCGGCACCAATGGTAAGACTTCTGTCGCGGACTTCACACGCCAGCTCTGGACCGCGCTCAAGACGCCCGCCGCCAGCATCGGTACGCTGGGCCTTGTCACCAATCTGGCAGATAACACCAAGATGAGCGGCCTGACCACGCCCGATCCCGTGGAACTGCACGCCACATTGGGTGAATTGAAAGACAATGGCATCGACAATATTGCCATGGAGGCCTCCAGCCACGGGCTGGACATGTATCGCCTGGACGGTGTTTCCTTCACCGCAGCCGCCTTCACCAACCTGTCGCGGGATCATCTGGACTATCACGGCGGCATGGAAGCCTATCGCGCAGCGAAACTGCGGCTGTTTGAGGAATTGCTGGCGACCGGCGGGACCGCCGTTGTCAACAGCGGTGCGGCCGAATTCGACCTGATTGCCAATATCGCCAACGAGCGCAAGCAGCGCGTTATCGCCTATGGCCTGGCCAACGGCCAGATCCGTTGCATCAAGGCGGATACCCGCCCTAGCGGCTTCCACCTGGAACTGGATGTGATGGGCGAACGTTTTGATGTGGATTTCCCCCTCCCCGGCCGTTTCCAGATTGAAAATGCCCTTTGCGCCCTGGGCCTTGTCATGGCCTGCGGCGCGGAGGCAGCCCAGGTTGTTCCGCACCTGAGCAATCTGCGCGGCGTGCGCGGCCGGATGGAACGCGTGGCCGTTCTGCCCAATGGCGCTGCGGTCTATGTGGATTTCGCCCATACCCCGGATGCACTGGAAACCGTCCTCAAGTCGGTCCGCCCGCATGTTCAGAATAAACTGCATGTGGTTTTCGGCTGTGGCGGTGATCGCGATCCCGGCAAACGCCCGATGATGGGCAGGACATGCCATGACTTTGCCGATGTGCAGATCGTAACCGACGACAACCCGCGCAGCGAAGACCCTGCCCATATCCGTGCCGCCACTATGGAGGGCTGCCCCGGTGGCATCGAGGTTGCCAGCCGACGCGAGGCAATTCGGACCGGCCTGAAGGGCCTGCAGGCAGGCGACGTCCTCGTCGTTGCGGGCAAGGGCCATGAACAGGGTCAGATCGTAGGCGAAAAGGTTCTGCCCTTCGACGATGCAAGTGTCGTTCGCGAGGAAGTCAAAGCATTGGGATTGGAAGACGGCCAATGACCGTGATTTGGGACCATAAGGCAGCGGAAAAGGCGACCGGCGGAAAAGCCTCCGGCCCCTGGGAGGCGACGGGTGTCAGCATCGACACCCGGACAATCACCCCGGGAGACCTGTTTGTTGCCCTGAAAGGCCCCAATCATGACGGCCATGCCTACCTTGAAACGGCCCGCGACAAAGGCGCGGCGGCGGCAATCATCTCCGACAGCGATAAAGCTCCGGAAGGCCTGCCAGTCCTGACTGTCACCAACACAATGGGCGCGATGATCGACCTCGCCGCCGCCGCCCGCACCCGCATGTCGGGCAAGGTGATTGCAATCACCGGCAGCGTCGGCAAGACCGGCACGAAAGAAGGGCTCGCCCTTGCCTTCGCCGCCCTGGGCAAGACCCATGCGACGTTGGGCAACCTGAACAATGAGATCGGCCTGCCGCTAACGATGGATCGCATCCCGGCGGATACGGATTATTCCGTCCTGGAAATGGGCATGAACCATCCCGGCGAGATTCAGCCGCTGAGCGACCTCGCCCGTCCGGACGTCGCCATCATCACGACCGTGCAGCCGGTTCATCTGGAATTCTTCGAAGGTATCCAAGGGATCGCCGACGCAAAGGCAGAGATCTTTTCCGGCCTGAACAAGGGTGGCTATGCGATCCTGCCACGGGACCATCCGCTGTTTCATCACATGCGCGAGCGCGCGCTTGAGGCAGGCGTTGCCGAAGACCGGATTATCGGCTTTGGCACCCATCCGGATGCCCATGTCCGCCTGCTGAAATGCGACGCCATTCCAACCGGCAGCCGGGCAACGGCAGTCATGGACGGTGAAACCCGCGTTTATGAAATTGGCATGCCGGGCGAGCATTGGGCCATAAACAGCCTTGCAATCCTGGCGGCGGTCCGTTACCTCGGCGGCGATCTGGACAAGGCTGTTGAGGCCTTGAAGGATTGGCGTCCCGGCAAGGGACGCGGATGTCGGCATCAGATCAGCCTGCCACAAGGTGGCAGCTTCACCCTTATCGACGAAAGCTATAACGCCAGCCCGCCCGCGATGCGCGCGGCCTTCGACGTTCTGGCCCATGTCAAACCGCACCCCGGCGGCCGCCGCGTCGCCATCCTGGGTGACATGCTGGAATTGGGCGACAGCGCCCCGTCCCTGCATGCCGCCCTTGCATCGTCAATAGAGGAAAACAGTATAGATATGGTCTTCACCGCCGGACCCAATATGGCCCATCTGAACAAGGTCCTGGAACGAGGCCGCAAGGCCAATCACGCGGCAGACAGCGCGGCCTTGATCGGCCCTGTCGTCAGTTATATCGGCGCGGGCGATGTCGTCCTGGTGAAGGGGTCTCTCGGCATGCGTATGGCGGCAATCGTCAACGCCCTGAACGCCCTGGACAAAAAAGGCGCGCGCGATGCTGTATAACCTGCTGACGCCCTATGTCGACTCTCTGAGCTTCCTGAACCTGTTCCGTTACCTGACCTTCCGCACCGGCGGCGCAATGATGACGGCATTGGTCATCAGCTTTATCCTCGGCCCGTGGATCATCAACTGGCTGAAGGCAAAGCAATGCGGTGCCTCCAACGTGCGCGAGGACACGCCTGAAGGCCATCTGGTCAAGGCGGGCACGCCGACCATGGGCGGCTTCCTGATCCTGCTGGCGATTTCCATCAGCACGGTTCTGTGGTCCGACCTGCGCAACGGTTATGTCTGGGTGGTTCTGCTGGTCACCATGGGTTTCGGTGCGATCGGATTCCTTGATGACTACCTGAAACTCACCAAGAAGAATTCCAAGGGCCTGCCGGGCAAACTGAAACTGTTGGGGCAAATCCTGATCGGCGGCTCCGCGGCGATCTGGTACGCCCATATCACGCCCGATCCGCTGGCCACCAGCCTGGCCGTTCCCTTCTTCAAGGATACCCTGGTCAACCTGACCTGGTTCTTCGTACCTTTTGCCATCTTCGTCATGGTCGGAGCCTCCAATGCGGTCAACCTGACCGATGGCCTGGACGGACTTGCCATCGTGCCTGTCATGATCGCGGCGGGCAGCTTTGGCTTCATCGCCTATCTGGTCGGTAACGCCATCTATGCGGAATACCTGCAGATCCATCACGTGGCAGGCAGCGGCGAACTGGCGGTTTTCTGTGGCGCACTGGTCGGCGCAGCCCTCGGCTTCCTCTGGTTCAATGCACCGCCTGCCATGATCTTCATGGGTGATACCGGCTCGCTTTCCATGGGCGGCGCACTGGGCGCGATCAGCGTGATCACCAAACATGAAATCGTACTCGCCATTATCGGCGGTCTCTTTGTGCTGGAAACCGTCTCGGTCATCGTACAGGTTGTCTCCTTCAAGACCACCGGCCGCCGGGTTTTTGCCATGGCGCCGCTGCATCACCATTTCGAAAAGAAAGGGTGGAAGGAACCCACTATCGTGATCCGCTTCTGGATCATCGCCATGATCCTTGCCCTCGTGGGCCTTGCCACGTTGAAGTTGAGGTAACGTCATGGCGGTGATTGCACATCCGTATAAAGACAAGACGATTGCGGTGATGGGGCTCGGCAAGGCGGGCCTCAGTGCCGTTCGTGCCCTTTGCGATGCAGGCGCCGCCGTCCGTGCCTGGGATGACAACGACAAACGCCGCGATGAAGCAGCCACCCTGGGCGCGCAGATCATCGAGCTGACCAACAGCAGCGCCTTCGACGGCTGCTGTGCGCTGGTGCTCAGCCCTGGCATCCCGCATACACACCCCGAACCGCATCCCGCCGCCGCCGCTGCCAAAGCCGCAGGCGTCCCCATCATTGGCGAGGTTGCCCTGCTGGCGGAAACACAACCGGATGCGCGCTACATCGGCATCACCGGCACCAATGGCAAATCCACAACCACCGCGCTGACCGGGCATATTCTGGAACATGCCCGCAAAAAGGTCGGCATCGGCGGCAATCTGGGCACGCCCTCGCTGGACCTGGACGCACTGGGCGAGGACGGCACCTATGTGCTGGAAATGTCCTCCTATCAGTTGGAACTGTCCCCGATCCATTTTCATGGTGCGGTGTTGTTGAATATCAGCCCCGACCATCTTGCCCGTCACGGTGGCATGGATGGCTATGTCGCGGCGAAAATGCGTATCTTCGACGGTCAGACCGCCGACGATTTTGCCGTGGTCGCCATTGACGACGACCGCTGTGCGGGACTGGCAGAGGCCCTTACCCATGGTGACCGCCGTGTCGTGCCTGTTTCCAGCCAGAGCGAGGTTCCCGGCGGTGTCTATGTCAAAGGCACCGACCTGATCGACGACCTCGACGGTGAGGCAAAGGCCGTTCTGGACCTCAGCATGGTCACCACCCTGCCCGGCCTTCATAACTGGCAGAATGTGGCGGCGGCTTACGCCACCGTGCGGTTGCTGGGCATCAGTGAAAAAGTCACCTGCGACGCCATCAGCGATTACCCCGGCCTGCCGCATCGCCAGCAGATGATCGCAATCATCGACGATGTCGCCTACGTCAATGACAGTAAAGCGACCAACGCAGAGGCCGCCGCCAAGGCGCTGTCCTGCTATGGCGATATCTACTGGATTGCCGGTGGCGTTGAAAAAGAAGGCGGCTATACGGAACTGGACCCGTATCTGTCTCATATCCGCCATGCCTTCCTGATCGGGGAAGGCGCGGGCAGCATCGCGGACTATCTGGGTGACCGCGTTCCCCATACCCTGTCCGTCACATTGGACACCGCAGTTGCACAAGCTTCCACCCTGGCAAGGGAAGACGGGGCGCACCGGCCGGTCGTATTGTTGTCTCCGGCCTGTGCGTCCTTCGACCAATATCAGAGTTTCGAGGCGCGTGGGGATCACTTCCTGTCGTTGGTTCGCGACCTGCCTGGACAAATCCGGCAATTCTTCGTGATGGAGGGGCGCTGATGTCGATTGCGCGCAACGATACCTCGATCCTCGGCCGCTGGTGGTGGGAAGTAGACCGCTGGACGTTGTTTGCGATCCTGGCGCTCTGCGGGATCGGTGTCGTCCTGACGCTTTCCGCCAGCCCCAGCGTGGCAGAGCGTATCGGTGCGGACAGCATGCATTTCGTGCGCAAGCAGGTCACCCTGCTTCTGCCCGCGCTTTGCATCATGATCGGCGTGTCGCTGTTGGAATTGCGCAATATTCGCCGTCTGGCAATCGTCCTTGTCGGCGTTTCCATCGTGCTGTTGATGGGTACGCTGGTCTTTGGCACGGAGATCAAGGGCGCGACGCGCTGGGTTTCTTTTGGCGGGGTGACGATCCAGCCGTCCGAATTCGCCAAACCCGCCTTTGCCGTGGTTGCCGCCTCCTTCTTCAGCGCCAGCCGCCTCGGCGAGGATATTCCCGGCTACACCATGTCGACCGCGCTCTATTTCGTGATCGTCACGCTGCTTTTGCTACAGCCCGATGTCGGCCAGTCCATCATCCTGAGCGCCATCTGGTTCGTGCAGTTCTTCCTGGCGGGCCTGCCAATGATGCTGGTGATCGTCATGGCGCTTGCCGGTGTCATGAGCCTGGTCGGCGCCTATTTCATCTTCCCCCATGTGCAAAGCCGTATTGATCGCTTCCTGGACCCGGCATCGGGCGACAGCTATCAGATCGACCGTGCCATGGATGCCTTCATGAATGGCGGTATCCTTGGAACCGGACCGGGCGAAGGCACTGTCAAGAACACCCTGCCCGATGGCCACGCCGACTTTATCCTGGCGGTCGCGGGTGAGGAATTCGGCCTTATTCTGTGCCTGATCATCGTCTTGCTTTATGCCTTTGTGGTGTTGCGCGGCTTCACCCGCGTACTGAACAGCAACAATCTGTTTGTGGTCCTCGCCGCAACCGGCCTGCTGGTGCAGTTCGGCCTGCAGGCGCTGGTCAACATGGCCTCAACGCTGAGCCTGATCCCGACCAAGGGCATGACCCTGCCCTTCATTTCCTATGGTGGTTCCTCCCTGATCGCACTGGCGATCGGCATGGGGATGCTGCTGGCAGTGACGCGTTCGCGTCCGGGAGGTACGGTATGAGCCGCCTGATCGTTCTGGCAACCGGTGGTACTGGCGGACATGTCTTCCCGGCGCAGGCCCTGGCGGAAGAATTGGGGGCGCGCGGCTATCGCCTGGCACTGATCACCGACCGGCGCGGCGATGCCTACAGCGGCCCGCTCGGCAGCCTTGAAACCCACACCATCAGCGCCGCCGGGGTTTCCGGACGTGGCAAGCTGGGCGTTATTTCCGCGCTGGCGCGGCTTGGCGTGGGATATTTCCAGGCACGCAAGTTCCTGAAACGGCTGAAGCCCGATGCGGTCGTCGGGTTCGGCGGATATCCTTCCCTGCCGGCCATGATGGCGGCAAGTCACCTCGGCCTCAAAACCGTCGTGCATGAACAGAATGCGGTGCTGGGCCGAGCCAACCGCCTGCTGGCCTCCCGCGTGGACCGAATTGCGGCGTCCTTTGAATTCACCGCAGAACTGCGCGCGCGTGACCAGAAAAAGGCTGTCTGGACAGGCAACCCCGTTCGCCCGGAAATCGCGGCACTCGCCAATCGGCCCTATCCGGAGATCGCCGCCGACAGTTCCATCAACATTCTGATTACGGGCGGCAGCCAGGGTGCCGCTGTCTTTGGTCAGACTGTCCCGGCAGCGCTGGGTCTGTTGTCGGCGGACCTGCGCAAACGCCTGCATGTGACACAGCAGGTGCGCGCCGAACAGTTGAATGAAGTCGAGGCGCATTATGCCGATATGGACCTCGCCGCCGACCTGCGCCCCTTCCTGAATGACATCCCGGAACAGCTTACCGCGGCCCATCTTGTCATCTGCCGCGCAGGGGCATCGACCATCGCAGAAATTTCAACTGCGGGCCGTCCTGCCATATTGGTGCCATATCCCTATGCTGTAGACGACCATCAAACGGCGAATGCCGCCCGTCTTTGCGACGCGGCAGGCGCCTGGATGACCCCCCAATCGGACCTGACGGCGGAAAGCCTGGCCGCCCGCCTGACGGAACTATTGAACAATCCCCGCACCCTGGCAAACGCCGCGCAGGCCGCCGCCAGGATCGGCATGCCCGAAGCCACATACCAATTGGCCGATGTGGTTGAAGGGCTTGTAGACGGTAATGGTAAGGACGGGTTGAAACCCGCCAAACGCGCTTTGGAGGCTGCAGCATGATGAAAATGCCGCTCAACATCGGTCGGATTCACTTTGTCGGAATCGGCGGGATCGGCATGTCAGGCATTGCAGAAGTCCTGCATACGCTGGGCCATGAGGTCAGCGGCTCCGATATGAGCGAAAGCGCCAATGTCAAACGCCTGCGCGATCTGGGCATCAATGTCATGATAGGCCATAAGGCTGAAAACGTGGAAGGTGCTGCCGTCGTCGTGGCCTCCTCTGCGATCAAACCGGACAACGAGGAAATGACGGCTGCCCGGGAAAGCCTGATCCCTGTCGTGCGCCGCGCGGAAATGCTGGCCGAACTGATGCGCCTGAAATGGTCGGTCGCTGTCGGCGGCACCCATGGCAAGACGACCACGACCTCACTGGTGGCGCAGATGCTTGAATCCGCCGATATGGACCCGACGGTTATCAACGGCGGCATCATCAACGCCTATGGCACCAACGCCCGGCTCGGCACCGGCGAATGGATGGTGGTCGAGGCAGATGAAAGCGACGGCACCTTCATCAAGCTTCCGGCGACGATTACAGTTGTCACCAACATCGACCCGGAACATATGGACTTCTACGGTTCGTTCGACGCGCTGCGCGCCGCCTTCCAGACCTATGTCCAGAATATCCCCTTCTATGGCTTTGCGGCGCTGTGCATCGACCATCCGGAAGTACAGGCCCTGATCGGCAAGATTTCCGACCGCCGCCTGATCACCTACGGGCTTTCGCCGCAGGCCGATGTGCGCGCCACCGACATCAAGACCGGCATCGACGGCACACGCTTCAACGTGCGGGTCGCCCTGCGCGGTGAAGAGGAACGCGTGATCGACGACGTAATGCTGCCGATGCATGGCAATCACAACGTCCAGAACAGCCTGGCGGCTGTCGTCATCGCCCTGGAAATGGGCCTGTCGGACGATCTGGTCCGCAAGGGGCTGGCCGAATTCAGCGGCGTCAAACGCCGCTTTACCAAGACAGGCGAAGTCGACGGCATCACCATCATCGACGACTACGGCCATCATCCGGTGGAAATCGCCGCGGTCCTGAAAGCGGCCCGCGCAGCAACCCGGCGCAGCGTCATCGCCGTGGTCCAGCCCCACCGCTATACCCGGCTGCAAAGCCTGTTTGAGGAATTCTGCGCCTGCTTCAACAATGCCGACACCGTCATCGTGGCGGATGTCTATGCCGCTGGCGAAGCCCCCATCGAAGGGGTCGACCGCGACGCGCTGGTCCAGGGGCTTAAAACACACGGGCATAAATCCGTGATTGCACTGAAATCCGAAGACAAGCTTGCGACATTGGTCAATGGCACGGCCCATAAAGGCGACCTCGTTGTCTGCCTGGGCGCGGGCACGATCACCCATTGGGCCCATGCCCTGCCGGAACAACTGACAGCCCTGCGCGGTGGAGGTGCCGGATGACGGAACGCCTGATCGACCGCCTGCCCGAAGTCCGGGGCCGCTATACGGAAAATGCAGACCTTTCCAAGGTCACCTGGTTCCGTGTCGGCGGCGTCGCGGATGTGCTGTATAAACCGGCGGACCTGGACGACCTGCGGCACTTCCTGCAGTTCGCGCCGCTGGAAATTCCGGTCTTCGTTCTGGGCGTCGGGTCAAACCTGCTGATCCGTGACGGCGGTTTCCGTGGCGTGGTCATCCGCCTGGGCGGCGGCTTCGCCGACGTCACGGTTGAAGGTACGACCGTTACCGCAGGGGCGGCAGCGCTGGATTTGAATGTCGCCAAGACGGCTGCCAAGGCAGGTATTGCCGGGCTTGAGTTTCTCAGTGGCATTCCGGGCACGATCGGCGGCGCATTGCGTATGAATGCCGGTGCCTATGGCAGTGAGACCAAGGACGTCCTGACCCACGCCTGGGCCGTCAGCCGCGATGGCGACCTGCATGAACTAACCAATGACGACATGGGCTTTACCTATCGTCACAACGCCCTGCCGGAGGACTGGATCTTTGTGAAAGGCCAATTCCGTGGCGAGCCGGGCGATGTATCCGAAATCCAGGCCCTCATGGAAGACATCCAGACCAAGCGCGCGGAAAGCCAGCCGATCCGAAGCCGCACCGGTGGTTCCACCTTCAAGAACCCGGAAGGCCACAAATCCTGGCAGCTGATCGACGCCGCAGGCTGTCGCGGTCTGATCCATGGCGGTGCGCAGGTCTCCGAACAGCACTGTAACTTCCTGATTAACACAGGCGACGCCACGGCGGCCGACCTGGAAGATCTGGGCGAAGAGGTACGGGCCCGCGTCAAAAAAAAGAGCGGCATTGAACTGCATTGGGAAATCAAACGGATTGGGGAGCGCGCAATGACCAAACATGTAGCCGTAATCATGGGTGGCTGGTCTGCGGAACGCGACGTTTCCCTGTCGTCAGGCACGGAATGCGCCAAGGCACTGGAAGAAGCGGGTTACAAGGTCACCACTATCGACCTGACCAATGATCTGGCGGAAACGCTGCAGGCCCTGACGCCGCGACCGGATGTGGTGTTCAACGCCCTGCATGGTCGTTATGGCGAGGATGGCAACATTCAGGGTGTGCTGAATATCATGGGCATCCCCTACACCCATTCCGGCCTGCTGGCCTCTGCCGTTGCCATGGATAAGCCGATGGCACTGCGTATGTTCCGGGCGGCGGGCATCCCCACCGCCGACGGTGTGGTCGTTGCACAGGAAGAACTGGGCAAAGGCGACCCCATGCCCCGCCCCTATGTGGTGAAACCGGCAACGGAGGGGTCCAGCGTCGGGGTCTATCTGGTTTTCGAAGGCGACAACGGGCCTGACTATTCCGGCTGGACCTTCGGCGATGCCATGGTGGAGGAATATATTCCGGGCCAGGAGTTGACCGTTGCGGTCATGGGTGACAAGGCCCTGGGCGTCACGGAGCTTAAACCCCACGACGGCTTCTACGACTATGAAGCCAAATATACCGACGGCAAGACGACACATATCTTCCCGGCCCCGGTGCCCCAGGAAATCGCCGACCGTTGTATGGATTATGCCAGCCGCGCCCATCGGATTCTGGGCTGCCGCGGCGTATCCCGGTCGGACTTCCGTTATGACACAGACAGCGGTCGCATTGCGATCCTTGAAGTCAACACCCAGCCGGGCATGACACCGCTGTCGCTGGTCCCCGAACAGGCAAAGCATAAAGGGATTTCATTTCCTGATCTTGTAAGCTGGATGGTGGAGAACGCCACATGCGATGGCTAAAGAAGGACAGTAATGCCAAGCCGAGAGGCAAAGCCAAAAGCGCCGGCCAGGCCCCGCGCCGCAAGCCGCCTGCGCGTCGCAAGGCCGCATCCGCCTGGCGCAAGCCGATGATCTATGGCGCGGTGTCGGCGGTATTGCTTGGCACGGTCGCCGGGACCGGCACCTGGCTTTGGGCAAGCGGCACGATCCAGCGCAGCTATGACGACACGCTGGCCGCCATCGGAGACGGCCTCGTCGATAGCGGCCTGGCAGTGCGTGAAGTCCTGGTGATCAACCGGGAAAAAACCCATAAGTCCGACATCCTCAAGGCCCTGCATGTCAATCTGGGCGACCCGATCCTGACCTTCGACCCGGCAGCGGCCCGCGAGCGGGTGGAGAAAATCGGCTGGGTCAAGTCAGCCGTGGTCGAACGCCGCTTCCCCAACAAGGTGGTTGTTTACCTGCAGGAGCGAAGCCCGGCCGCCATCTGGCAGCGCGAAGACAAATATTATCTGGTGGATATCGACGGCGAAGTCATCAACCGCAAGGATGTCCGCCACTACCCGAAGCTGAAGGTCATCACCGGCGACAACGCGCCCAAACATGCGGCAGCCCTGCTGGAAGTGCTGAATGAGGCACCGGAGCTTCGTGACGAGGTGGTTGGCGCCATGTGGGTCGGTGACCGCCGCTGGAACCTGGAACTGAATAACAGGATTGCCGTGCGCCTGCCGGAACAGGATCCGCAGGGCGCCTGGAAGAAGCTGGCAAGCCTGATCGAGGAACACAAGCTTCTGAACCGGGAGATCGAGGCGATCGACCTTCGTCAGCCGGACCGGTTGATCATCCGCATGACGCGATCCGGCAAACGACAACTGGACACGCCGGAAGAACATACCTGATCGGGATGGGTAAAACGGGCAGGAATTGAGACTTAACAAGGGAATTTAGGAAGACCACCGTGGCAGCGGCAAAAACCATAGCGGCACTTGATATCGGCAGTTCCAAGATCTGTTGCTTCATCGGCGAGGCAACGGACGCGGGACGTATTCGCGTAACCGGTATCAGCCACCAGGCCAGCGCAGGCGTGAAAAACGGCGTCATTGTCGATATGGAAGCCGCCTACCAGTCTATCCTGGCCGCCGTGCACAGTGCCGAACAAATGGCCGGTGTCACCATGAATGATGTGGTCGTCAGCCTGGCGGGCGGTCAACCGGTCAGCCAGATCGTGCGGCGCGAGGTCAATATCGGCGGCGGCGCGATTCGCGAGGCCGATATCAATCGCCTGCTGAACGACGGTCGTCAGGCCGCAGACCTGACCGACCGCATGCTGGTCCACGCCATTCCCATGGGTTACGACGTTGACGATGCGCAGGGTATTACTGACCCGCGCGGCATGCATGCCAACCGGCTTGCCATGCGCATGCATCTGGTAACCGCACGCACGGCGGGCATCCATAACCTGACCCATTGCGTCAACCGTTGCCACCTGACGGTCAAGAATATCGTGGTCGGCCCCTATGCGTCCGGCCTGTCCTCGCTGGTCGAAGACGAACGCGACCTGGGGGCGACCGTCATCGACATGGGCGGCGGCACCACATCCATTGCTGTCTTCTACGAAGGGGCTGCGGTCTATACCGACTGTATCCCCGTTGGCGGCATTCACGTCACCAGCGACATCGCCCGTGGCCTGTCCACCTCCATCCAGGAAGCGGAAAAACTGAAAACCCGCCATGGATCAACGATCCATGCGGTCTCCGACGACCGGGAAATGCTGGAAGTGCCGCAGGTGGGCGAGGAAGAGGACGCGCCGAACGAAATCCCGAAAAGCTATCTGGTTTCGATTATTTCCCCGCGCATCGAGGAAACCCTGGAACTGGTCCGCGACAAACTGGAGGCCTCCGGCGTGGCCGGACTGGCCGGACAGCGGGTGGTGCTGACCGGGGGGGCCTGCCAGTTGAACGGCTTGCGCGAACTGGCGACCCATATGCTGGACAAACAGGTTCGCGTTGGAAAACCGATCAGCATCAGCGGCCTGGCGGAGGCCACCGGCGGCCCTGCCTTTGCCGCCGCAGCAGGCTTATTGAAATTCGCCGTTGACGACCGAGGAGAGGCACGCGCTGTGGAATTGGCGCGCCCCAAGGTCTCCGGCGGGGTATTCGCACGTGTGGGAGGATGGTTCCGTGAGAACTTCTAAACTAACGGTTTCATCCACCTGTTTTGTATTTCACCGGGGGCTGCAACACAGACCCCGGCGGCGGCTGCTGATTCGACAGCCGAATTCCGTCGTTTCCCTCTTGGAACGGCGAATCGAATCTGGCAATGATGACTATGGCACAATGGAGGCGTAAATGGCTTTGAATCTGACCACGCCCCAACCGGTAACCGAACTGAAGCCACGCATTGTCGTGGTCGGTGTAGGTGGCGCCGGTGGGAACGCAGTAAACAATATGATCCGCTCCAATCTGGAGGGGGTTGAATTTATCGTAGCAAACACCGACGCGCAGGCCCTTGAGCACAGCGCGGCGGAACGCCGGATCCAGTTGGGATCCAACATCACCCAGGGTCTGGGTGCCGGTGCGCGCCCGGAAGTGGGCCGTGCGGCAGCCGAAGAGGCACTGGACGAGGTGATGGACCAGCTCACCGGCGCAAACATGGTATTCATCACCGCCGGCATGGGCGGCGGCACCGGCACCGGTGCGGCACCGGTCATCGCGGAAGCCTCCCGCCGGGCAGGCATCCTGACGGTCGGCGTCATCACCAAGCCGTTCCATTTCGAAGGGTCCCAGCGTATGAAGCTGGCGGAACAGGGCATCGAAGAGCTGCAGGGCTTTGTCGACACCCTGATCATCATCCCGAACCAGAATTTGTTCCGCGTCGCCAACGAAAAAACCACATTCGCAGATGCCTTCAAAATGGCTGACGATGTGCTTTATTCCGGCGTCCGTGGCGTAACCGACCTGATGGTTATGCCGGGCCTGATTAACCTGGACTTTGCCGATATCCGTACCGTCATGGGCGAGATGGGCAAGGCCATGATGGGCACAGGCGAATCCGAAGGCGAATCCCGCGCGATTTCCGCCGCCGAGGCAGCAATCTCCAACCCGCTTCTGGAAGATGTCACCATGCATGGCGCACGCGGCGTGCTGATCAACATCACCGGCGGTGGCGATATGACGCTGTTCGAAGTGGACGAAGCCGCCAATCGTATCCGTGAGGAAGTCGATCCGGAAGCCAACATCATCTTCGGTTCCACTTTCGACGAAACCCTGGAAGGCACCATGCGGGTATCCGTGGTTGCAACGGGCATCGAAGGCGAACACGCCGTCATGCCGCGCCCGCTCAGCACGCCCAAGCCGACCCCGGCCCCGCAGCCGACGGTGGACGAGGCTCCTGCTGCAGACGAACAGGCGCCGATCGCCGCTGTTCAGGAAACTGAACCGGCCCCGGTCGCAGAAGCTCCGGTCATGGCGGAAGCAGCCATTGACGAGCAGCCCGCAGCCCAGGCTGAAAGCCAGGCGGTTGAAAGCACTTTGTTCGACATGAACGAAGCGCCCGCAGCCCAGGCCGCGCCGCAGGCACCACAGGCGCCGGCACAGCAACCGCTGATCCGTCCGACACCGGCACAGGAAGCAGCCGTCAACCAGCCGCTGCCGCGCCCGGATGCCGTCCCGACCCGCGATGCCTTCATCCCGCCGACCCCGGCACAGCCGGAAGACATGATGAACGAATCGGCCGGTCAGCCGGACCCCTTCGTTGAGGCAGACTTTGCCAATGCGGGCCACGTCTCGCAGTCGGCGAAGAAAAAACCGAACAACATCTTCCGTCGCATGACCGGCCTGATGGGCCAGCGGGAGGACTACCCAAAGACTGAGGCCGCCGTACAGAACCGGAGTGAACCGGGCCTGCGGACCGCACAGAGCGAGAAACCTGCGGCGGCCACATCTCCGGAAGAAGAAATGCTTGAAATCCCTGCATTTCTGCGCCGTCAGGCAAATTGATCCCTGACGTCCTTCATTGTTGCCAGATACGGGCGGCCCGAACCATCGGAACCGATGGAAATCCGGGTCGCCCGCTATCAAAGTAACCTGTTAATTTTAAAATGAAATTTGCCGACTGTTACGGTTTATTTCGCTCTGCAACAATCCGTAACACTATTTGATTTGAGTAGGCACATCCCGGTTGTTAGACAGATGATCAGAAAAAGCCACCGCGCCTTTCATAGAAATTAGGGCAACGCTTTAGTTCAAGACACGGCACGACGGTTTTCTCGATAACTTGTTAGTAAATCTCTTTTTGAATTTTCACGGCATGGAAAGGCCGAGGGGTGGTTAGGATGCTCGACAGTATGAGCGACAGCGGACAATACGGGATGACGCCTGGGGTAGACGCCTCCCTGCCTGTCTTGCACCAGCGGACCCTGAAAAACACCATCCACTGCAACGGCGTCGGCCTGCACAGCGGCCACAAGATTTCACTGGCCCTGAAACCGGCAGCCCCGAACACGGGCATCATCTTCCACCGTACGGATGTTTCCGGTGAGGCGGCGGTGGTCCCGGCGCGCTATGACACGGTAACCGACACCCGCCTGTGCACCAAAATCAGCAACGCCCACGACATTTCCGTCGGTACTGTTGAACATCTGATGGCGGCGATTGCAGGCTGTGGCATCGACAACCTGATCGTTGAACTGGACGGCCCGGAAGTTCCGGTCATGGACGGCAGTTCCGAACCTTTCGTCTTCCTGATTGAATGTGCAGGCATCGAAGACCAGCACGCCCCGCGTCATGCAGTGGTCGTGAAAAAGACGGTCAGCGTGGACAACAACGGCTGCACGGCAACCTTGTCCCCGTCCAACGACTTCACGATCAGCATGGGCATTGATTTCCCGAACAAGGTGATCGGCCGTCAGGAACTGTTCCTGGAAGTCAGCGGCGACAACTTCAAGCATGAAATCTGCCGCGCCCGTACCTTTGGCTTCGTTCAGGAAGTCGAAGCGCTGCGCGAGATGGGCCTTGCCCGTGGCGCCAGCCTGGACAACGCAGTCGGCATCGCCGGCGATACGATCATGAACGAAGAAGGCCTGCGCTACGAAGACGAATGCGTCCGCCACAAGGTTCTGGACTGCATCGGTGATCTGGCTCTGGCAGGTGCACCGCTGGTCGGTCACTATCGAGGCTTCAAGGCCGGCCACGCCATCAACAACGCCCTGCTGCGTGAACTGTTCTCCTCCAAAGAGAACTGGGAGTTGGTCGAGGTGGAAAAATTGCAGGGTTTGCAGGTGGAACTGGCCGCAACAGCCTGACGTCAGCCTCGGAAATCCATGATACAAGGCCCGAATTGATCGGGCCTTTTTTCGTTTCAGGGTGACACTTCGCGATTATCCAGATTAATCCTATACTTCTTCTTGGTTCTGCTGCTTATCAGGTGCTATAAACAGGGCCGATACAGGTCTGGAGTGTTGGAGTCCTAATGCCTTTGGTCGTTTCTTCTTCCCGGCGTTTCGCCCGGGCTGTCTTAGTTTCTGCAGTTCTTGCCGGTGCCGTCACCGCCTGTTCCACTGATGAGGAACCGGCCTATGTCGAACGGCCGGTCGAGGAATTGTATAATGCCGCCATGGACCAGTTCGAGGCTCGCGACTATAAAAAGGCGGCCTTGGCTTTCGAGGAAGTCGACCGGCAGCACCCCTATTCCGTCTGGGCGACCAAGTCCCAGTTGATGACGGCCTATACCCAGTATCTGGCCGACAAATATGATGACGCCGTCATCTCTCTGGATCGCTATATCGAATTGCATCCGGGCAGCAGCGATACGCCCTATGCCTATTACCTGCGCGCAATTTGCTATTATGAACAGATTTCCGATATCCAGCGCGACCAGAAGATCACCGCGCTGGCCCAGCAGGCCCTGCAGGAAGTCGTGCAACGCTATCCGGAAAGCACCTATGCCCGCGATGCCCGGTTAAAGCTGGACCTGACGCAGGACCACCTGGCAGGCAAGGAAATGGCTGTTGGCCGGTTTTACCTGAAACGGGGCGAATATCTGGCTGCCATTAACCGGTTCCGCACTGTGGTGGAAAGATTCCAGACCACAACCCACGTGCCGGAAGCCTTGCACCGTCTGGTCGAGGCTTATCTGTCTCTTGGTGTGACCGACGAGGCCCAGATGGCGGCGGCCGTTCTCGGCCATAACTATCCGGCCAGCCAATGGTATGCGGATTCCTATGCCCTGCTGGAGGGGCGGGACCTTCGCCCCGAAGCCAATGAAAGCTGGTTGGCGGAAATGTGGGACTGGGTATTCTAGGCTGTAGACAAAGAAACAGGGTTTAACAAAAGCGGAATCCATACATGCTCATCGACCTGTCCATTCGTGACGTAGTCCTGATCGAACGGCTGGATCTAAGCTTTGATGATGGCTTGGCCGTCCTGACCGGCGAAACCGGTGCCGGTAAATCCATCCTTCTCGATTCCCTGGGGCTCGCGCTTGGCGCGCGGGCAGAGGCACGGCTGGTGCGCCACGGCAGCAATCAGGCAGTCGTTACCGCCGCCTTCAGCCTTCCCGAAAATCATCTGGCAAACCGTGTTCTGCAGGAACAGGGCCTCGATATCGACGAGACACTGGTTCTGCGACGTATCCTGAAACCGGACGGTCGCAGCCGCGCCTATGCCAACGACCAGCCGATCAGCATCGGGCTGTTGCGGCAGTTGGGCGAATGCCTGATCGAAATCCAGGGCCAGTTTGACCAACAGGGCCTGATGGACAGCACCACCCATATCGACGTGCTCGACAGTTACGCGTCTCTGTATCAGGACCGCCAGACCTGCGCAGACCTGTTCAGGCGCTGGAAGGAAACGGAAACGGCACTGAAGCAGGCCCAACTTGCAGCCGAAAAGGCCCGCGAGGACGAAGACTATTTGCGCCACAGCGTCGATGAACTGGAGAAATTCGCCCCCCAGCCCGGTGAAGAAGATACGCTTTCCGCCGAACGTACCATGCTGCAAAACGCCGAAAAGCTGATCGAGGCGATCAACGAGGCCCACCAGCATCTGGATGGCCGCAGCGGCGCGGATGCCCTGCTCCGCAAGGCACAAAAGGCGTTGGAGCGGATCGCCGACAAGGCCACCGGCCAGGTGGATGCCGCCATCGAGGCTCTGGAACGGGCCGCCGTGGAAATCCAGGAAGGGCTGTCGGGGTTAAGCTCCGCCATGCTGGATATCCGGCCCGACGAAAGCCTGCTGAACGCTACCGAGGAACGTCTTTTTGCCTTGCGCGACCTGGCCCGCAAGCACAACGCCCATCCGGACCAACTGGCGGACGTCCTGGTACAGCTTCAGAAGAACCTGATGCTGATCGACGACAGTGCGGCGGAACTGACCCGCCTGACGGAAGAAGCGACGGCGGCGAAGCAGGCCTATATCGAGGCTGCGGACGCGCTGACGGCCAAACGCCATGACGCGGCAGGGCGTCTGGACAAGGCGGTCAATTCCGAATTGCCGCCGCTGAAATTGGAAAAAGCCACCTTCATCACAGTTCAGGAAGAGCTTCCGGAAGATGGCTGGACCGCGAACGGCAAGGATCGCGTGCAGTTCCAGGTATCGACCAACCCGGGGACACCTGCCGGGCCGCTTTCCAAGATTGCCTCCGGTGGTGAATTGAGCCGCTTCCTCCTGGCATTGAAAGTGTCGCTGGCGGAAACCGGTTCCGTACCGACCCTGGTCTTTGACGAAGTGGATTCCGGTGTCGGCGGGGCAACGGCGGCGGCCGTTGGCGAAAGGCTGGACCGGTTGTCCGAATCGGTTCAGATCCTGGTCATCACCCACTCACCCCAAGTGGCCGCCCGTGGGCAATCCCACTGGCGCGTCGCGAAATCCCTGAATGGTGAAGCCATGGTCACTGCCGTTTCACGCCTTGACGAGGCACAGCGGCGTGAGGAACTGGCGCGAATGCTGTCCGGCGCAGAGGTCACCAACGAGGCCCGCGCGGCAGCGGACCGCCTGTTGGCAGATCGCCAGTTTGAAGGAACGGATGCATGACCGCAAAGGACATCGCCACCATCGAGGTGGCGTCTTTGACCGAGGACGAAGCGCGCCTGGAACTGGCGCGTCTGGCGCAGGAAATCGCCTTTCACGACAATCTCTATTATCGCAGTGACGCCCCGCAGCTTTCCGACGCGGATTATGACGCCCTACGCCAGCGCAACGAGGCCATCGAGGCCCTCTTTCCCGAACTGCAGCGCAAGGACAGTCCCAGCCTGCGTGTCGGGGCGGCGCCCGCCGGTGGTTTTGCCAAGGTCGTTCATGCCCGGCCCATGCTTTCGCTCGGCAATGCCTTTGCCGACGACGATGTCCGTGACTTTGTCGCCCGTGTCCGCCGTTTCCTGGGGCTGGGTGAAGATGAAACCGTGGAGATCATGGCCGAACCCAAGATCGACGGCCTATCCGCCTCCATCCGCTATGAGAACCGCAAGCTGGTCGTGGGCGCGACCCGTGGCGACGGCACTGAAGGCGAAGACATCACCCGCAACCTGCGGACCCTGGACGACATTCCCGAGGCGCTACCGGATGATGCGCCCGATGTGGTCGAAATCCGTGGCGAAGTCTATATGGCACGCAGTGACTTCTTTGCCCTGAACGAGCGGCAGCAGGAAAATGGCGCCAAGCTTTTCGCCAACCCGCGCAATGCCGCCGCCGGCAGCCTGCGCCAACTGGACCCCGCCGTGACGGCCAGCCGCCCCTTGCGTTTCTTCGGCTATTCGGTGGGCGAGCTGTCGGAACCCATCGCCGATACGGTTCTGGGGATGCGTGAACGGTTCAAGGCCTGGGGTTTCAGCCTGAATGAGCCGTCGCGCCTGTGCCGGACCGTTGACGATTTGATCGACCATTACAATCACATCGGAGAAATCCGCTCCGATCTGGAATTCGATATCGACGGCGTGGTCTATAAGGTTAACCGGGTGGACTGGCAGGACCGTCTTGGCATGGTCAGCCGTGCGCCGCGCTGGGCGATCGCGCATAAGTTCCCGGCCGAACAGGCGGAAACCACGCTGAAGGAAATTCGCATTCAGGTGGGCCGCACCGGGGCCCTGACGCCCGTTGCCGAACTGGAGCCAATTACCGTTGGCGGCGTGGTTGTCAGCCGGGCAACCCTGCACAATGAAGATGAAATCCGCCGCAAGGATGTCCGACCCGGCGACCGCGTCATCATCCAACGCGCCGGGGATGTAATCCCGCAAGTCGTGCGGTCCCTGCCCGAAAAACGGGTTGAAGGCGCGGAAGAATATGTCTTCCCCGACCACTGTCCGGAATGCGGTTCACTGGCAGAACGGCCCGAAGGTGAAGCGGTGCGCCGCTGTACCGGGGGTCTGATCTGCCCGGCCCAGGCGGTCGAGCGGCTGAAACATTTCATTTCCCGCGACGCCATGGATATTGATGGCCTGGGGGCCAAACATGTGGAAGCCTTCTGGCGCGATGGGCTGATCAAAACGCCTGCCGACATCTTCCGGCTGGAGGAACACCGCCGCAGCATCCGCGAACGGGAAGGCTGGGGCCCACAGTCGGTTGCCAATCTCGTCCGATCCGTCAACGAACGCCGTACGATTGCACTCAACCGGTTTATCTACGCATTGGGCATTCGCCAGATCGGCCAGGCGACGGCCAAGCTGTTGGCACGAAACTACGGCACGGTCGAGGCATTCCAGCAGGCGATGCAAGCCGCCCAGGATCGAGAATCCGAGGCGTATGCCAATCTGGTGAATATCGACCAGATCGGCGACAGCGTGGCCAATGACCTGTTGAATTTCTTTGCAGAGCCTCACAACACGGACGCAATTGACGATCTGTTAAGCCTTTTGACGGTAGAACCGTATGAGGCGAAGGAAACACAGTCACCCGTCACCGGAAAGACAGTTGTTTTCACCGGTACTTTGACCAGGATGACACGCAACGAGGCAAAAGCCAGGGCGGAATCTCTTGGTGCAAAGGTCTCCGGGTCCGTGTCGAAAAAGACCGATTATGTGATCACGGGGGCCGATGCCGGATCGAAGGCGCGTAAGGCGCAGGAATTGGGCGTTGCGATTTTAAGCGAAGACGAATGGATATCCCTGATCGAGGGAGACCAGGGAAATTCGGGGGAAGAAACTGAAAGCAAGACTGACGAAACCGCGGAACCCCGGGACAGCTCGGACAGGAATGACCCGCAGGGACAGCTTTTTAGCTGAAACTGCCCCGTCATTTGACGTCCGGCATATCCGGGCGGCTTCGCTTCTGGCGGCGCTGATCATCGCCGCCCTTTTCGCGTTGCAGCCCACCACAGCGCGGGCAGAGTCCTGCTGGTCCGTCCTGCGCTACGACAAAGATGGTAATGTCGCCAACCAGACCCAATGCGGCGACCCGGAAGTCACAGATGATGGCTCTGACGGCAAGGTCGAGACAATCCGCAAGGAAGTCGAACCGCATCAGGTCCTGCTACTGAACCCGCCTGTCGGGACGGAGACCCGTCTGCGCCAAATGGGCTATCATGTGCTCGACAAGATGGAAATCCAGCGTCTCGATGTCCGAGTCTGGCTGGTGGAGACGCCACAGGAAGTCGAGATGCGCGAGGCGCTGAAAACCCTGCGTCTGAACTTCCCCGGTCTGACCATCGACACCAATGACATGATGGACTTGTCCTCCTCCGGCCAGGCCGCCAAACCTGTGTCTCTCCCCTATGACCGGCAAACGGTCGGTTGGGGAGAAGTTCCGGCAACCTGTGGCCGGGGCGTCAAGATCGGGATGGTCGACGGTGCGGTCGATACCGAACACCCGGCCCTGAAAGGGCAGAAGCTTCACTATCGCAGTTTTCTGAAGGCAGGCCACAAAGCGACAGCCTATGATCACGGTACCGCTGTTGCCGTCATGCTGGTCGGAAAGCCCGGCGTGGACGGCCAACCAGGCGGCCTGCTGCCCGGCGCGGATCTATATGCCGCCAATATCTTCGAAATACGCTACGGCAAGAAAAAGGGCAATCTGGCCGCGATGCTGCGCGCGATTGACTGGTTCGTTGATAACAGGGTGCCCCTGATCAACATGTCGATTGCGGGAAGCTATAACAAGGTCATGGAAATCGTGCTGACCCGAATGGCCGAAAACGGCATCATCGCGGTCGCCGCCGCAGGCAACAACGGCCCCAGCGCACATCCGGCCTGGCCCGCCGCCCACAAGAATGTCTTTGCCGTAACCGCGATCGACCGCCGCCGCGACATTTACCGCTTTGCCAACCAGGGTGATTACATTGATTTCGCAGCGCCGGGCGTTAACATTCGCACCCTGACGCCGGAAGGTCCGAAGGACCAGTCCGGGACCTCCTTTGCCGCGCCTTATGTCACAGGCATGGTCGCCATCCATCTGATGTCGGGCTACCCCGCAGATGTGGACCGTATCCGCAAAAGCCTGCAGCGCTACAGCAATGACCTGGGAGACAGCGGACGGGACTCCGTCTACGGCTGGGGTCTCATCCGCCTGCAACCCAATTGTAAATAAGTCGCCCGGCCTAGTAACGTCCCAACCGCTCGATCAGCAGGTCGTAGAAACCTTCTACATCCACATGGGTGGCCCAGTGGCAGTTTTTGGGGCGGTCGGTGATATGCCAGAAATCCACCGCCGTGTGGCCCTGTGTCAGCGGTGAATGGATATCCACCTCCACATTGCAGAGCTTGGTCTCGAACAAATCCGGCTTCAACAGATAGGCAATGGTACAGGGGTCGTGCAAAGGCGCACCGACGGAGCCGTATTTCGCCACGTCGAAACGCTCAAAAAAGGCCAGCATGTCATGGGCGGCTGTTGCCACCGGCGTGCCCAATGCCTTGATCCGCGCCAGCCGCTCCGCGTTGGTCAGCACCTGATGGGTGACATCAAGGCTCATGGCGACAATGGGACGGCCGCATTTAAAGACCACATGCGCCGCATGCGGATCGACCAGAATATTGAATTCGGCAGAAGCGGAGAAATTCCCCCCTTCCCGCATGGCCCCGCCCATCAGCACGATCCGGTCGATCTTCTCCACAATCCGCGGTTCCTTGACCAGCGCCATGGCGATATTGGTCAGCGGACCCGTGGGCACCAGCGTGATTTCATGGGCACCAGCGGCCATACAAGTTTCAATGATGAAATCGACGCCGTGTTGTTCCTGCAACGGCATAGCCGGTTCATAGACGTCGATCCCGTTAATGCCCGTGCCGCCATGCACCACTTCTGCCGTAATCAGGTCATTGACCATGGGGCGGTCACATCCGGCGAAGACCTTCATATCGGGGCGACCGGCCAATTCGCAGATGATCCGGGCGTTGCGCTGTGTCAGGGACAGCGGCACATTGCCCGACAGGGTGGTAATCCCGCGCACATCCAGCTCATCCGGCGACGCCAGCGCCAGAAGCAGGGCCAGTGCATCATCCTGGCCCGGATCGCAATCCATGATAATCGGTAAGGCAGCCATTCTTCCCCCTGGTGCTTCCAATGCATTCCCTTGTGCTTACAAAGGAATACAGGGCCCGAAGGCCCTGCACCAGTGCAGAATGGTTTATTGGTTGTGTACCCGGCGGATCAGATTGGCGAGACGCTCGATCCCCTCGCGGATGCGTGCCGGATCGCCTGCAGAAAAGCTGAGGCGGCAGGTATTTTCACCGGACTTGTCGCAGAAGAAGGCCTGCCCCGGAACGAAGGCAACCTTTTCCTCTTCAAGCGCACGCTCCAGCAGGGCGCGGCTGTCGATACCGTCCGGCAGGGTCAGCCAGACAAACATACCGCCCTTGGGCCGGGTGAAGGACACGCTGTCCGGCATGAAATCTTCCAGCGCCCGCAGCATGGCGTCGCGCTTCGTGCGATAGGTATCGCGCACCGTATCAATGTGACCCGGGAAGGTCTTCTCGACCGCGCGCAGCGCAACCGCCTGGTTGATGGTTGCCACATGCAGGTCGCTGGCCTGCTTGAGCAGCACCAGTTTTTCAATCAAGGGACGCGGCGCGGTGACCCAGCCGACGCGTAGCGCAGGCACCAGTGTCTTGGAGAAGGTGCCAAGCTGAACCACCGTTCCGGCATCCTCATCCTGCCTGCCAGCCTCATCCAGCGCCAGAAGTGACGGCAAGGCCTCCCCTTCGTAGGACAGCTTGCAGTAGGCAGCATCCTCAATAATGACCGCACCATAACGTTGCGCCAGTTCCAGCACGGCCTGACGGCGCGCCAGGGAATAGCTGAGCCCGGTCGGGTTCTGGAAATCCGGCGCAAGATAGGCGATACGCGCACCGGCCTCGAAAGCGGCCTCGAGATCGGCGAGGACCACGCCCTCGTCGTCCATGGTGACGCCGATGTAATCCGGATGACGCGTGGAAAAGGCCTGCATGGCCCCGAGGTAGCTGGGTTTCTCAACGACCAGCTTGGTGCCCTGTTCCAGCAGCAACCGCGCCAGCATGTCCAGCCCCTGCTGGGCACCATTGGTAATCAGGATATTGTCGATGGTGCGCTCTGCGCCTTCCTTCGCCAGATCGGCAGCAATCCACTGGCGCAGGGCGGGCATCCCTTCGCTGATCGAATATTGCAGGGCACCACGCCCGGCAACATCATCAGCCATCAGGTCTGCATAAACCTCACTCAATTCCCCCAGGGGAAACAATTTGGGATCGGGCACACCACCTGCAAAGGAAATCACCTCCGGCCGTTCCGCCACCTTCAGAAGGTCACGAATTTCAGACGCTGTTAAAGCGCGGGCATCCTTTGCGATCAAATTGTTCCAGGAGACATGCATCATCGCCCCAATCCTCAAAAAACGTGTAGGTCAGTATTATTGACACGATATGGTCAGCAAAACTGCCCTAAGTCAAGTTTGTTTATTTTCAGGAGTTAAATTTGAAATAATATTTCAATATTTGTTGAACATATTTCAAAAAGAAAGGGAGGAGCCAAAATGGCCCCTCCCTCACCGGAATAGATTTTGATTCTGTTTTAGCCGATTGGCCGGGTAACAGCCTCCAGCCACTGACGGGTCTTGTCATCCACCAGGGGGCCGATTTCGTCATGCACGCGGGCATGATAAGTGTTCAGCCAATCCAGTTCCTGCCCAGTCATCAGGCTGGGGTCGATCAGGCGGCGGTCGATGGGGGCAAGGGTGATGGTCTCGAAACCGAACAGGCGCTTGCCCGGCTCTTCCCCCTCACCCAGGTCGCGGACAATCACGAGGTTCTCGATCCGAATGCCGTATTCCTCCGGCTTGTAATAGCCCGGCTCGTTGGACAGGATCATCCCCGGCTTCAACGGCACGGCGCTGCCCGCCGGGCCGATACGCTGCGGCCCCTCATGGACGTTGAGATAGCTGCCGACGCCATGACCCGTGCCATGGTCGAAGTCCAGCCCCCGTTGCCACAGCGGCGCACGGGCCAATGCATCAAGCCGCTGCCCGGACACGCCTTCCGGCCAACGTGCGCAGGCAATCGCGATATGGCCTTTCAGCACCAGTGTGAAACGTTCCTTCATTTCATCCGAAGCCGTGCCCACCGGCATTGTCCGCGTAATGTCGGTCGTACCGTCAGGATATTGCGCCCCGGAATCCACCAACAACAGACTGTCCATATCAAGTGGCCGGTTGGTCTTTTCGGTCACGCGATAATGCATGATCGCGCCATTGGGGCCACTGCCTGCAATGGTATCAAAGCTGTTATCCCGAAGGCTCGCGTCTTCCTCCCGGAACTCGTGAAGCTTGGCGACGATATCAAGCTCTGCCAGATTACCTTTCGGCGCTTCTTCATCCAGCCATGCCAGGAACTTGCAAACTGCCGCGCCGTCGCGTTTATGGGCCGCGCGGGAACCGTCCAGTTCCACCTCGTTCTTGCAGGCCCGCGGCATGGAACAGGGATCGTCCCCCTTCACGACCTTGGCACCACCAGCCGCCAGCCGTTCAAAAACAAAGCTTGCCGTGCAGGTGGGGTCCGCCAGAACCGTCTTGCCGGACAGGCCTTCCAGGACGGACGCGAATTGCCCCTGGTCCTGGACAGAGACCGCATTACCCAGATGTTTTTCCAGGCCCGGCGCCATCTTGCGCTTGTCGATGAACAATTCCACGCCGCCGTCGTTATGCAGGATGGCGAAGCTGAGCGGCAGCGGACAGTTACGCACATCCGTGCCCCGGATATTCAACAACCAGGCAACGCTGTCGCTGGCGGTGATCACAGCAGCATCGACGCCATCACCTTTGAGGGTTTCCGCCAGACGCTCACGTTTGCTTTGTGCGGTCTCTCCCGCATAGTCGATATCATGGGCATGAACCACGGATACCGGTGCTTCCGGCTGGTCATCCCAGACCGCGTCAATCAGGTTGTGATCGACAGCAACCAGATCGGCGCCAATCGCTTCTACCGCCTGGCGCAGGTTCTCCACGGCACGCGGCGTATGCAGCCAGGGGTCATAGGCAATCCGGTCACCCTTCCCGAAGGTTTCTTTGATCCAGTCGGTCGCCGGTTCCTGGGTGATATGGCGATAATCGAACAGCGCCGCATCCGTCTGGTTGCGGACCTGCAGAACATAACGCCCGTCCACAAAAATCGCGGCTTTCTCCAGGCCGATGATCGCCAATCCCGCAGAACCGGAAAAACCGGTCAGCCACAGCAACCGATCCGCCCGTTCGGAAACATATTCGCCCTGATACTCGTCCGTGCGCGGCACCAGAAAGGCATCGACATTCTGGCTTTTCATATGGGCGCGCAAGGCCACCAGGCGTTCCGCCGGGGCCGGGCCGTCGGTAAAGCCGGGGTCAGTATCATTGGCAACAGCGTCCCGCAGGGCGGCCAGTTGCTGCTTCAACTCCTCCCCGGCGTCGGGGACGACAAGATCCATCCAGACCTGACCGTTATCGGGTGCCGCCAGGGTCCCTTTGACCAACGAACGCACCTCATCCACCGACAGGGTCGAACCGGAATTTTGCAAAAGCGCGGCCAGCGCTTGATCACCGTTATAGGTCACCGACTTTCCTCATCTGTTTCGTGATATATCACGTTTGTTATTTGGGGTTTGAAATTCAAAAAAACAAGACGAATGCGACTTCGAAAATCGACAAAACGTCATGCGCAAAATGCATACCCCACATGCAAATTCAACGCTTACCAACCAATAAAAAAGGGATCATATGGGCGCTGTAGAACGCATTACAGCAAAGCATCGAACACCGCCTGTTACAAGGCGCTATTTAGAAAGGTTACTGCCATGTCCGCACAGACCCTGCATGTTTCCGGTATTGCCCCGGCACATCGTTCCCTGTGGGATGTTTTCACCAGCATGTTCGCCTCCGTGAAGGGGGCTGCGGGCAACCGTAGTGCATATCATGGTTTGAAAGCCTGGCAGATGACCGATCTTGGCCTGAACGACGTGAAGACCATGGCTGCGAACAATGGCGAAACCTCCGCCATGCGCGCCATCCGCATCGCCGGTGCCGACCAGGCAGCACTGGCTGCGCTGTCCCACAAGTTCTAAGGCCGTAAAAGACGACCAAAGACTTTGCTGACAAGTGAAACGGGGTTGCGATTTTCGCAACCCCGTTTCCGTTCCGCCTTCCAGATCATACCGGGTACCACCCGTGCCCGGTATCAGCGGCCCGCCATCTCACCTCCCCCAACGGCGGGCCGCATTCTTTCCGCACAGACCTCCCGCACGCAGCCGCGCAGCCAACGATGCGCCGGGTCGGCATCCATACGCGGGTGCCAGAGCAGCGAGATAGTGATTTCCGGTGGTGGAAATGGCAGTTGAAAACTGAACAGGCCTTGGCGCAAATTGCCGGTGTATTCTTCGGGAACGCAGGCAATCAAATCCGATGACCGCACAAACGCCAAAGCCTCAGAATAGCTGCTGACCACCGTCGCGACCTCCCTCTCCAGGCCCAACTCAGCCAAGGATGCATCGGCTGCCTCCCGGTCGAGCCCCCTCCGGGAGACAAGAACATGCCGTTCGGCAGCATAGCGTTCCGCTGTTATGTCACCATTGCGAAACGGATGGCCCTCGCGCACCACACCGATGAAGCGGTCCCGGAACAGGGCCTGGCTGCGCAATTCCGGCCCCATCGTCCCACCGACAACCCCTGTTTCAAGATCCACACGACCGTCACGCAGGGCGTTGCTTTCCTTGTCCGGCTTCAAGACAAAGCGCAGGCGCACTCCCGGTGCCTCGTCTGCAATTCGCGCAAGAAGGTCCGGCCCGAAGTTTTCAACGAATCCTTCCCTGTTCCTGAAAGTGAACGTCCGTTTGAGCCGTTTCAGATCAAGATTTTCAGCAGGACGCAAAACGGCCTCAACCTCTTCGACAAGCGGCCCTATGCGCTCACGCAGTTCGAGCGCCCGCGGCGTCGGTACAAGTCCTCGCCCAGCCCGGACCAGCAAAGGGTCACCGGTCGTCGCCCGCAGCCGCGCCAAGGCACGGCTCATTGCCGACGGGCTCAGGCGCAGTCTCCTGGCCGCACCAGCCACACTGCCTTCGGTCAGCAGGGCATCAAGAGTGATAAGCAGGTTCAGGTCGGGATGTGTCATAAATCGATCATAGCAGGATGCAAGCCACAGAACATAGCGTCATATGCAATAATTAAGTGCAAATGCTGCGTCTTCCGCCATGGCCTGTTCGACACTAGGTTTTCGACAGCTCCATTTCCGGAGCAGCCAAAAGCCGGAGGTCATCATGACATCACCCAATATTCACCCGGACACACCAGGCCTTTCCGCACGCTGGACGATTGCCACTCTCGCCTTATCGACGCTGCTTTCGTCCCTGGGGGTCAGCATCCCCAATGTCGCCCTTCCAACACTGACCCGGGCCTTCGACGTCCCTTTCCAGGACGTTCAATGGGTGATCATCGGTTATCTCCTCGCGATTACCGTGATGATTGTCTCGGTCGGACGACTGGGCGACATCTTCGGGCACCGACGGATATTGCTGGCCGGTATATCCCTGTTCACGCTGGCCTCCGCCCTATGCGGCATTGCCCCCACGCTCTCGATGCTGGTCGCCGCCCGTGCCTTGCAGGGCCTTGGTGCGGCGGTCCTGATGGCACTGACCGTGGCCCTGGTCCGCGAAACAGTTCCGGCGGAACGCACCGGCAGTGCCATGGGAATGCTGGGCAGCATGTCGGCAATCGGCACGGCACTCGGGCCGTCGCTTGGCGGTATCCTGCTCGACGGGCCCGGTTGGCGTGCAATCTTTCTCATCATGGTGCCGCTGGGCCTTCTAAATTTCCTGCTCGCCCGTCGCAGTCTTCCTACACAGGCAGAGCCGGTAAAGTCCGGCAAACACGGCATTGATGTTCCCGGCACTATCTTGCTGGGTCTGACGCTTGCCGCCTACGCACTATCAGTAACGCTGGGTGACGGGCAGTTCGGACGCCTTAATCTGGGCCTGTTGCTGGCTGCGGCATTGGGCGCAGGGCTCTTTATTCTGGTACAGGCCAAAGTCAGGTTCCCGCTAATTCGCCCCGCAGCCTTCCGCGACATAAGTCTGAATGCCAGCCTGATCATGAATGCGCTCGTCGCAACGGTGATGCTTGCAACATTGGTGGTTGGGCCGTTTTATCTGTCGCGTGCCTTGGGCCTTGATGCGGCAGTGGTCGGACTGACCATGTCCGTTGGTCCGGCGATCTCTGCCCTGAGCGGCATTCCGGCAGGTCGGATCGTCGACCGGTTGGGCGCTCCCACCATCGTCATCCTCGGCCTTACCCAGATGACATTGGGAACAGCCGCACTGGCCAGCCTGCCCGCTTTCTTCGGCATCGCAGGGTATATTGCGGCGATCGCCATCCTGACGCCAGGCTATCAACTGTTTTTGACTGCCAACAACACCGCCGTCATGATGGACGTAGAACAAAGCCAACGTGGTGTTATATCCGGCATGCTGACCCTGTCGCGGAATTTAGGATTTATTACCGGCGCGTCGGTCATGGGGGCTGTTTTCGCCTTCGCATCCGGCACAAACAATGTCACCGATGCCGCGCCCGAGGCCCTCTCTCATGGTATGCAGGTCACATTCGCTATGGCCGCCACCCTGATCCTGATCGCACTCATCATTGCGGCCCTGCGCGTCGTAATAACGCGTGAGGCAGGGACCTCCAAAGCGCAGTGAGACAGTTTGCAATTGGTTTAATGCGACGAACGGGATTGTGGATTGCCACAATCCCGTTTTTACCATTTTGGATCAGGTCACGAATTCGACAGCGATCTTTGATTTGAAAACTCCGGCTTTAGAGACCACATTTCCTGCACAAGAATAATTAGGCATCCGGGAAGGGTAGAAGCATGACCTATGAAAAGACCGAGGCGGCCATTGCGCAGCTAAGCCCCGAACAATATCGCGTCACTCAGCAAAACGGGACCGAACGCCCCTTTTCCGGCGAATATAACGACCATAAGGAACCGGGTATCTACGTGGATATCGTCTCCGGCGAGCCTCTGTTCGCGTCATCAGACAAGTTCGAATCCGGCTGCGGCTGGCCCAGCTTTACCAAACCGATTATTCCCGCCAACGTCAAAGAGCTTCACGACGCAAGCCACGGCATGATCCGCACAGAGGTGCGCTCCGCCCATGGCGACAGCCATCTGGGCCATGTGTTCCCGGACGGACCGTCGGACAGAGGCGGTTTTCGTTATTGCATCAATTCCGCAAGCCTGCGCTTCATCCATCGCGACGATATGGAAGCAGAAGGCTATGGCGATTATATTGATCAGGTGGAGGACATTTAAATGACCGAACGCGCAGTATTGGCCGGTGGCTGTTTCTGGGGCATGCAGGACCTGATCCGCAAACTGCCCGGCGTGGAAAGAACCCGCGTGGGCTATACCGGCGGCGATGTGCCCAACGCCACGTACCGCAACCACGGCACCCATGCGGAGGGGATCGAAATCCTCTTCGACCCGTCGAAAATCAGCTATCGCAAGCTGCTGGAATTCTTCTTCCAGATTCATGACCCGACCACCAAGGACCGTCAGGGCAATGACCGGGGCATGAGTTACCGTTCCGCCATCTATTATGTGGATGAGGACCAGAAGAAAATCGCCGAAGACACTATTGCCGACGTCAACGCCTCCGGCCTCTGGCCCGGAAAGGTCGTCACCGAGGTAGAACCGGTCGGCGATTTCTGGGAGGCCGAACCGGAACATCAGGATTACCTGGAACGCATCCCCAACGGCTACACCTGCCATTTCCCAAGACCGGACTGGGTTCTGCCCAAACGGGATGCGGCGGAATAGCGACGGAAACGCTCAGCGTAGCGGCGACCGGCTGCGGTCCGGGGTCAAAGCCAGGGCCACAACGGCGATAAGGGCGGCAAAGGTCATATAGATGGCAGGCATCGTCCCCGCGCCGGTTGCCGCAATGAGGCTGGTGGCGATCATCGGGGTCAGCCCGCCGAACACACCGACGCCCAGATTGAAGGCCACGGAATAGCCCGACAGCCGGTCTTTTTCGGGGAACATCTCCGCAAAAAGTGCCGGACCGGACCCCAACGGCACGGCCAGCAGCAGGAAAGTCAGTACATGGGTCGCCACAACGGCGGCCATGGAGCCGTGAGACTGCTGCATCCAGTAATACAGGGGCCAGGCGGCAATGGCCAACAGGGCCACAGCCAACGCAATCCATGTGCGCCGTGGCAACCAGCGATCACCGACAATCGCCGCCAGCGGCATCACCGGAATAAGCACAACGGTCATGGCCGTGTTGATCGTCAGCGCCGTCCCGCGCGCCATCAGACCCTGCCCCGCCAGCCATTCAGGCAGATAGACAAAGGCGATATAAAAGCACGTCCCATAGCCCGCCGCGAAGGCGAGGGCGAGAAAGGTTTCATGCCGGTTGGTGGTAAAGGCCTCCAACAGGGGAGAGGTGTCGTCGCGCTGATTGTGATGGTCTTCAAAGCGTTGGGATTCATGCAGGTTCCGACGCATCATGATCGCCGTTGTACCCAACACGGCCCCGCCCAGGAAAGGCAGCCGCCAGGCCCAGTCCCCCAATGCCTGCGGGTCGAACAGATTGGCCACCAGGGCCGCCGCCCCGACACCCAGCAGCGACCCTGTCATGGAGCCCACATTGGCCCAGCTTCCGGTGATGCCGCGGCGTCCCTCCGGCGCGGTTTCCACCAGATAGGTCACGGAAGAGGAAAACTCACCACCAACCGAAAGCCCCTGCAGCAATCGCACCAACACCAGAAGGACCGGGGCCACAATGCCCGCCGTCTCATAGGACGGTAGAAGGCCCAGCAACAGTGTCGGCAGCGCCATCATGGCAACCGAGATCTGCATGGTACGCGCCCGGCCGTAGGTATCGCCAAACCAGCCGAAAACCGCCGCACCCAGCGGGCGCATGATAAACCCGGCGGCAAAGATGCCATAGGTCGCGATCAGCCCGGCAGTCGGGTCGTCGGCGGGAAAGAAAACCGGCGCAATCACACCGGCTAGGTAACCGTAGAGGGCAAAGTCGTACCACTCCACCACATTCCCGATATACCCGGCCATGACACGGTGGCGCAGCTCAGGCGCCTCGGGGTCGCCCGCGTCGCTGTTATCCTGTGCCGGAGCCACCTGTTGCCCGATATCCGTCATCGTCCCACCTCAAAACCCGTATTCCGGAAAAACCCGGCCACCTTAACAGTCATAGGTCAGGACTGTCATCGGACGATGTGAAGCAGGATGCGGCGGGGTAAATCCTTAAGAATTAAACAAGCGGTGATCGAAGTCGAAAGGCCGCAGGATCGGCTTTGCCAGCGCCGTGACAGCCGGATGGGCAGGATTGAGCAGCAGATTATTGGCCTCCTGCACAATCACCGAAGGCACCTGAAGGAGAGGGCTTCTCTCCTCCTCCAGCCATTGATCACCAAAATCCTTTGAGGCTTTATCTTCCAGGACGTCGGTGGGGCCGACTTCCAACCATATATCAGGGTTGCTTTTCGCCAGTGGTTCCAGATCGACCCGCATCAGCACATAGTCCTGTGGCAGCAGGTCCGGCGGCACATCCAGATGCACCAGAATCTCCAGAAGCGGCAATGACGCCTCTGCCGAGAGGTAAACCATGGCCTTGCCACGGCTGTTCCAGCGCCCACCCTTGCGCCGCGCCCCCTCGCCGCTGAGATCGGCATATTTCTCGCGCGTCAACCGCCAGCCGGTATTCGTTGAATTCACGCTGCCAGTCCGTGATCGATCCGGTCCAGCAAATCCTCAATCAGGCGCGCGCCTTCCTCACTATCCAGCAGTTCAAAGGGCGCATGATCGCGAAGCGGCCGCGACGGGCGTTTGAGCCAACGTTCGGCGCGCTCCGTATCGCCAAAGGTATCCGTGGCCCGGACCATGATGCGGAAGAAACGCGCAATGCGCTGCGACTGTTCCGCAGAAAAACGACCCTTGGCGGTGCTATGGCTCAGGGTGCGCCTCGGCATAACCCCGAAAGTGGCAAAATCCCGCGTCTCCACCCCCAGGCTCTTCGCCGTCGCCTCCACCAGATCCAGCTCAAGACCGTTCTCCAGTTTTTCCAACAACTCCAGACGGACCGCCGGATTGTCTGAAAACTGCGCCTGAATGAAGCTTTTTTCGGTGATACCAGCCGTCATGACGCCCTCCTTGGCAACATGCCTATTATAGTGGGGCAAGTTGCCAAATTCAAGGTTTCTGGCGTAGCGTAGTAAGAATTGAGGATATGTCGAAGCTGACAATAAAAAGCCCCGCATCAAGCGGGGCTTCAGACCGTTGACAAACCCCGTCGATATTCGGCGGGGTTTAGTTTTGGATGTTTGCCGGTTGTTATTGAGGGAGAGTGAGAAGTCCCCTTTCGATCAGATCGGGCTGGTTTCGGTTTTTGGAGCCATTGCGAGGGCGATTTTCTTGATGTTTTGGGCGGCGGCGGCGAGCAGGCATTGCGTTTTGACGGCGATGAGGCCGCGGAAGCGGGCGTATCGGTGTCCGAAGAGCTGCTTTGCGTCGGCAAAGGAGCGTTCTACAGTTTCCTTGCGTCTTTTATAGAGCCTTTTGCCCCAGTCGGTGAGACGGTGGGCGTCCGTGCGCTCCCGGGCGTCCTGCCAGACATGGCGGGTGACGGTTTTGGTGTGTTTGGCGCTGCCGGTGCAGGAGGCAAGCAGCGGGCAGGTGGCGCAGACCTTCGGGTCGCTTTTGTAATGGCGATAGCCGTTGCGGTCGGTGGTGGCATAATTCAGGAACTGGCCCTGCGGACAGCGGTAGCCGTCTAACTGCCGGTCGTACTGATAGTCCCGCTTGCGCAGCATGCCTGCCCGGTGGTTCGGGCGGCGATAGCCGGTTACACCGAGGATATCCCTGTCTTCCAGCCCCTTGGCGATGCCCGCCGTGGCATAGCCTGCATCCAGCCCGACCGCCTGGACATCCAGGCCGAAGCGGTCCCGCTGCCGGTCGAGCCGGTCCAGATAGGGGATACTGTCATGCACAGTGGCCGGGGTGGCGTGAGTATCGGTGATGATGCCATAACGCCCGTCCACCGTGCGATGATCCAGATAAAAGAACCCCTTGGGCTTGCCTTCACGCACCATGTAACCGGCTTCCGGGTCGGTGCGGCTGACCTTGGTCTCCTTTTGCCCGGGCGCGCGTTCCTTCGCCTTCAGCGGCTTTTTGGCATGGGCCGCCCGATCCTCCTCAACCGCCAGGTCCAGCGCGTCCCAATAGTCGGCCCGGGACTTGGCGACCACTTGGCTGTCCCATTTGTTCTTGTTGGCATTGGCCTTCAGATGGGTGCTGTCGGTATAAAGCACCGTGCCGTCCACAAGACCCTTGGCAATTGCCTGTTCGACAATGTGATCGAAAATATCCTGCGCCACAGACACATCCTGGTAGCGGCGGCGGCGGTTCTGCGACAGCGTCGAGGCATCGAACACCTTGTCGGTGAGGCCCAAGCGCAGAAACCAGCGATAGGCCACATTCACCTCGATCTCCCGCACCAACTGCCGCTCCGAGCGGATGCCGAACAGGTAGCCGATGAACAGCGCCTTGAACAGCATCACCGGGTCCAGCGCCGGGCGGCCATTATCCGCGCAATACAGACCGGCCACCCGGTCGTGGATAAACGAAAAGTCGATCACCGCATCGATCTTGCGAAGCAGGTGATCCGCAGGCACCAGACCCTCCAATGTCACCATCTCAAGTCGGCCCTGTTCAGGCTGGGGCTTCTTCAACATAAGACAATAGAATCACAAAGGCCCCGCTTGCGCGAGACCTTTGTCAGCAGTCTGAAGCCCCGCATCAAGCGGGGCTTTCCACATTGTTAGTCAACGATCACTTACGCAACACGCTTTTTCTCTTCTTTTCTTTCGTAGCCCTGCGTCAGCAACATATTTATAAGCTGATTGATGCTTACGCCTTCGTTTTTTGCCATCTCAGAAAGATGCATATGCAAAGACTTAGGCATACGCAGCAACAATTTTCCACTAAAGTCTTCAGGATTATATGACTTAGGTTCTGGAATTTTATCGCCACTTTCCTCAGCTAATGCGCACCACGCTACAATAGCTTCACGGACCTCAGCCATTGCCTCAGCTTCAGTTTCTCCATCCGCCATACAACCAGGCAAGTCAGGAACCGTAGCCAAAAAGCCCCCACCTTCTTCCGCCGACAACGGGCGAACATGAACAGGATAGAGATCTGGATTCAACATAACCATCACTCCTTTTCTGCACATACTGAATCAATCAACTCCACAAATTTAGGGATATATACAGCCTTGATCGGTTTTCTTGCAGGAACCGTCAACTGATCACCATTAGGAGTCCTAAACACAGCATGGCTAGTGCCATTGTGGCGGAAAACCACGCCATAGCGTTCTGCAATGGCTTTCAAATGCTCAACAGTATAATCCCCGCGGGGATTAGAGCGCATTTTCTTTAAGGTTTTTTCCACCTTCGACATAGGCTCAATATAGTATCACATATGATATCGTCAATGAGTTAATTGTCGTTAAACGATCATCATTTTTTGATAGTAGCAGCTTTGCAACACAGTAGACTGGTTGCAATCAGTCAACGAAAGATGACCTCTTCACTCCCCCAAAACCAACGCCGACCACCCATTGATCCGGTAGCGTTTTTTCAGGTGCAGGCCCTGGTCGCGGTAGGCTTGGAGGACGGCGCCTTCCTGGGAGACCAGCAGGCCGGAGAGGATGATATGGCCGCCGGGGGTCAGGCTGGTGGCGATGTCGCGGGCCATCTTGCGCAGGGGGTTGGCCAGGATATTGGCGACGATCAGGTCATAGGGGCCGTTATCGTTCAGCGCACGATGACGGAAACCGGCGCAGGTCACCGCATGGATGCGGCCGCGCAGCCCGTTCCGGATGGTGTTTTCCCTGGTTACGCGCACGGCTTCCGCATCGATATCGGAGGCCATCACCGCCACCGGCCAGGCCTTGGCAATCCCCATGGCGAGGATGCCCGTACCACAGCCCACATCCAGCGGGCGTTCGACGCGTATCCGTTTGACCAGATCGTTGATCGCCAGCAGGCAGCCCTTGGTGGTGGCATGTTCACCGGTGCCGAAGGCAGTCGCCGCATCGATGGTCAGGTCCCAGGACCCGGCAGGAACAACACCCTCGTAATGGGACGGGCGGATGAAGAAGCGACCGGCGCGGATCGGCTTGAAGCTTTTCTGGTTTTCCGCCACCCAATCCACATCCGGCAAGGGACCGCAGGTGAATTCCGGTTCCTTGATCCCGGCCTGAAGGGAGGCCAGGGCGATGGCCGCCACAAGCCGGTCATGATCCGGCATGCCGTCAACATAGCATTCCAGACGCCAGGGGCCCTCATCCGGCACGATTTCAAAGGCAGCCGCCGCGAAATGGAAATCATCAAGCGCCTGACCAAAAACCTCACAAGCCTCTGCAGTGGGCAGGATGATTTCCAGGCGCCAGACCGGCTGTGCCGTCATTGAATTCTGCATGCTTTTGCGTCCAATCGTTTCCAGAGTCTCATTCAACTCAATCAGTCCGTCATGCGCGGCCTGACCCGCGTATCCACGAAGAGGCTACCGCCCCAAAAGAAATGAGCTTTGTCCGACAGGACTGCGCCCCCGTGGGAGGCCGGATCAAGTCCGGCCATGACGATTTATTATTTAGTCTCAATACCCCAAATTCAGGCAAATCTTCTAAGACCGCTCGACAAAGGCAGCGACGACCTTCTTGGTTCCGGCCTTGTCGAATTCGATGCTGAGATGATCCCCATCCACCGCCAGCACGTTGCCCATGCCGAATTTCTGGTGGAAACAGCGGTCGCCTTTCTTGAAATCATGGCTGGGGCCGCTGTTGACGACTTCCGCCTTGCCGTCGATCACCGGACCGCCACCGGCCTTGACGCCACGCTGTTGCAGGCGCTTCCACCCCGGCCCGCCCTTCTGGCTGGTATATGTATTGCCGAAGGACTGTTGCTGGCCGCCATAACTGCCGCCGCCGCCATAGCTGCCACCGCCACCGCCGAAAGCAAAACCGGCGCGGTCTTCGGCGCGCCCGCCACCGGGGCCGCTGTAGACACCGCGATCCACATCCACGTCCAGATGCTCTTCCGGCAACTCATCGACAAAGCGGGACGGAATGGCGGACTGCCACTGCCCATGGATACGGCGGTTGGCGGCAAAGAGGATGTGCAGTTTCTTGCGCGCCCGGGTAATGCCCACATAGGCAAGGCGGCGTTCTTCCTCCAACCCTGCCATACCACTTTCGTCCATGGCGCGCTGATGGGGGAACAGGCCCTCTTCCCAACCGGGCAGGAAGACCGTGTCGAATTCCAGGCCCTTGGCGGCGTGCAGGGTCATGATGCTGATCATCTCGACGCCCTCACCCGCCTTTTCCTCGTTTTCCATGACCAGGCTGACATGTTCCATGAACTCGTCGAGGTTTTCGTATTCCTCCATCGCGACGAGCATTTCCTTGAGGTTCTCAAGCTTGCCCGGCGCTTCCGGTTTCTTGGAGTTTTTCCAGAAATCCGTATAGCCGGATTCGTCCAGCACGGTTTCCGTCAGTTCCACCTGATCCACGCCTTCGGCCATCTGACGCCAGCGGTGGAAATCGTCCATGATCCTAGAGAGCGACCGCCGTGCGGCCGGCTTCAATTCGTCGGTATCCAGCAGGCGTTGTGCCGCGTGATACAGTGGCAGCCCTTCCAGCCGCGCCACCTGATGCATGGCCTGCAGGGTCGCCTTGCCGATGCCACGGGTAGGCTTGTTGATGATGCGTTCCAGCGCCAGATCGTCCGCCGGTTGCCGGATCACCCGCAGATAGGCCAGCGCATCGCGGATTTCCTCACGCTCATAGAAACGCGCACCGCCGACCACGCGGTAGGGCACGCCCAGCGTGATCAGCCGTTCCTCAAACTCACGGGTCTGAAAGCCTGCGCGCACCAGAATCGCCATCTCCGACAGGGATTGCTTCTTGCGCTGCAGGGCCTCGATCTCGTCACCGACAACACGGGCCTCTTCCTCGCCATCCCAGATACCGTGAAGACTAACCTTCTCGCCCCCTTCCTTTTCGGTCCAGAGCGACTTGCCGAGACGGCCTTCGTTCTTGGCGATCAGGCCCGATGCCGCGCCCAGAATATGGGCGGTAGAGCGGTAGTTTTCCTCCAGCCGCACGACTTTCGCGCCGGGGAAGTCGCGTTCGAATTTCAGGATGTTGCCCACCTCGGCCCCACGCCAGCCATAGATCGACTGGTCGTCGTCACCGACACAGCAGATATTCTTGTTGCGCTGGGCCAGCAGGCGCAGCCACAGATATTGCGAGACGTTGGTATCCTGATACTCATCCACCAGGATATAGCGGAACAGGTTCTGATATTGCTCCAGAACCTCCGGATGTTTGGTGAACAGCGTCAGGTTATGCATCAACAGGTCGCCGAAATCACAGGCGTTCAGCGTCTGCAGGCGTTCCTGATACATCTCGTAGATACGCAGCAGGCGGCCATTGGCCATATCTCCCGCTTCGGCCTTGCCCACCTTCTCCGGCGGCAGGCCCTTGTCCTTCCAGCGCTGGATCACATGGATCAGCATGCGCGCGGGCCAGCGTTTTTCGTCGATATGCTCGGCTTCCAGAATCTGCTTCAACAGGCGGATCTGGTCATCGGTATCGAGAATGGTGAAATTGCTTTGCAGGCCGACCAGTTCCGCATGACGGCGCAGGATACGCGTCGCCAACGCATGGAAAGTGCCCAGCCACATGCCTTCCGACATGGGTCCGACCAGATGGGCGACACGTTCGCGCATTTCCCGCGCGGCCTTGTTGGTAAAGGTTACCACCAGCATCTGGAACGGCTTTGCCTGACCGCTTTGCAATATCTGCGCAAGGCGGGTCGTCAGCACACGGGTCTTGCCCGTGCCCGCGCCCGCCAGCACCAGCAACGGCCCGTCGATTGCCTCGACCGCATCACGCTGTGCCGGGTTTAATCCATCCAGCCAGGCAGGCGGTTGCTGCGGCATGGCATATTTGGATGTAGGCGCCGGTGGAACCGGGCCTATCGGCGCTGACGGGTAAGGAATATCGTCATCAAAATCGAGTGGATCAGACATGTCCGCAACTATACCCTTTTGGTCGGTCAAAGCCAGAGGCCAGCGGTCAAAAATATCACCTTCAAAAGCCTGCCACAGCGCTTAGCGCAAAATCGCCTGAGAGAAAAGCGGCCAAAGCGTCATACAAATGTCACCTTGCCAGCCTTCCGCCAGGATGAGTAGAGTGCGCACAAACAGATAATGCAAAAAGCGTAAGACAAGACCTGAGACGTTAGGGTGGGGTAACAGGGTGAAGAAGACGATTCTTTCCATCATCGCGGCCAGTGCCACAGCGCTTTTCGCCGCAACGGCACTGGCGCAGGACGCCGCACCGGTCACGATCCCCGTTTATGAGTGGGAACCCTATTCCGGGCAGGCCTTGAAGGGCTATGGCCTCGCAACGGAGCTTACAACCGATGCCCTGACCAAAGCAGGGTACACGGTAAAACACGCCTTCGTGCCCTGGAAACGCGCGCTGGAGGTCGGCAAACGCGGGGATTACGAAGTTGTGCCCGGCATGTGGTTTTCCGAAGAAAGGGCCAAATCGTTCCTCTTTTCCCATCCCATGCTTTCCAACGAACTGGTCACCATTTGTGTCAATTTCGACGGCGACAAGCCGGACAGGACTGGAAATCCACTCAACCTGCGCGACAAGACCGTCGGACTGGTGCGCGGTTATCACTATCCCGACAGCCTGCTTTCGCTCGACCATGTTGAATTCGAGGAAGGCGTAAGCCTTGGCACCAACCTGAAAAAGCTGTTCTTCCGGCGCGTCGATGTGGTGGTAGGTGACCGCGTCGCCAGCAGTTGGCTGGGCCGCCGCCTGTTTGGCGAAGCCTCCGGGTTGCTCTATGTCACAGGCGACCCGATCATCACACGAAACCTGTTTATCGGGATCAGCCGCCAATCCGCCCGCCGGGACCGGCTCGCCACGGCGATCAACAACGAGTTGGACCACATGAAGAACTCCGGCGAGCTTGCAGCGCGGGTAAGACAATATGTGGAGGCCGCCCGGCCCGAAATCGCCGACGAGATGGAAAAACTGCTGACGTCGGACAAGCCCGCGGAGTAAGGATCAGTCACGTTCTGCGGTGCGCGTCTCCAGCACGGCATAATGGTAGGCCGCCATGACGTGGCGTTCATGCAGGACCCCTACCAGCTTCCCGCTCTCCTTGGAATCGACGACGGCAATATGTTCCTCCCCGGAACTTTCCATCAGGGACATGGCTGTTTCCAGATCATCGGAAACCGCAACCACCGGCGGGTTCAGCCGCGCCACACTTACCGCCCGCAAGCCTTCGTCATGGCTGGGGTCGAAGGCCGCATCGGACAGGTCATGCAGGGTGATCGTCCCCACCAGCGTCTTATCTTCATTCACCACAAAAACCTCACCGTAAAAGCACAATTGCAGCTTTTGACGCACTTCTTTCATGGTCGCATCGGGGGAGACAAATACGAAATCATGCCGCATGACCGAGGGTATCCGCCGGGCCCGGAGTATCCCACGCTCCCGCCCCGCCGACAGGTTGATCCCGCGCTTGGCCAGTTGCTTGCTGAAAAAGGAGTGCCCATAGCCCTGGATAACAATCTGGGAGGCAATCACAGTCGCAATCATCACTGCAACGGTCAGGGCATAATCCCCGGTCAGCTCAAATACCATGAGGATGGTGGAAATCGGCGCACCCAGGACGGCCCCTGCCACCGCCCCCATGCCAACGATGGTATAGGCCCCGTGACCGGAAGACAGATGCGGAAACAGCGAGGTTGCGACAATCCCGAAGGCCCCGCCCAGCATTGCCCCCAGAAACAGCGACGGTGAGAAGACGCCGCCGCCAAACCCGCTTCCCAGTGTCACCGCCGTTGCCGTCGTCTTGGCAACAATCAGAAGGATCAGGAAATACAGGGCATATTCCTCATTCAATGCCTGATCGGTCGCCTCATAACCCACACCCAGAACCTGCGGGAAAACCAGGGCGATTGCACCGACCCCAAGGCCACCCACGCAGGGACGCAGCCAGGATGGCACATGGATCAACGGCAAAACCTTTTCCACCACACCAACTGCCCAGATGAAGGATATTGCGACGATTGCGCTGACAACGCCAAGGATGGCGAAGGCCGGAAACTCCAGGAAGGAGACTATGTTGTGATGAGGAATGACGAAGGCGGTGATATCCCCATAATAGGCACGGCTGAGCAAGGTTCCGCAGACGGCCGATATGACGACGGGCGTAAAGGTGGACATGGCGTAACTGCCGATCACCACTTCCAGGGCGAAGAAAATTCCGGCAAACGGCGCATTGAAGGAGGCCGCCACGCCGGACGCCACACCACAGGCCAGAAGGGTCTTGCGCTGTGCCCGCCCCAGATGGAGCCGTTGCGCAACGAATGTCGTCAGGACAGCAGAAAAATGAACGACAGGCCCCTCTCGTCCGGCGGACGCACCGCTACCCAAGGTCACGGCGCTGATCAGGACCGCGCCAAGACCGGTTCCCAGCCGCATACGTGCGCCCTGCAGGGCGCTGCTTTCGATGACCTCCGCCACGCTCTGGGGGCGCTTGTCCGGCATCAGCCGATGCACCATCGCCCCAACCAGAAGCCCGCCCAGTGCCGGGGCAAACAGGATGTGCCACCAGTCGAGCTGTTCGGCGAAACTGTGCAGTCGTTCACCGCCATAACCGTAGAAGAAAGTCTGCGACAGGGCGATCCCGTCACGGAAGAGGATTGCCGCGACACCGCCAAGCAGGCCAACAAGGAACGCCATACCTGAAAGTATGAACTGTTCGTGCCGCACCAGTCGCCGCAGGGATTGCCCCCACGCGAAGACAGACCGTTTGCTGTCCGGTTCTGTTGACATGCTGCGCCCACCAGGAATTTGTCAAAGACGTCCCAGTCTATCAGACGCGCCCAGACCGCACCTAGATTTCTTTGTTATCTTGGAGCGGCTTACCCGGCGACGGTCCGATTCCGCCCGGCTTTCTTGGCGGAATAGAGGAAGTCGTCCGTCCGTTTGAAGAATTGCTCCAGCGATTCTCCCTGTTCATAGGCGGAAACCCCGACAGAGATCGTCAGACGCCCCAAAGCCTCACCGCTTTGACGGTTACGCAATACCTTGCCGGCGACCGCTTCGCGGATTTGCTCGCAAACCCGCTCCGCATCCTCCAGCCTGGTTCGCGGCAGGATCAGCGCGAATTCCTCCCCGCCATAGCGCACGGCGGTATCCTGACCCTTGGTATTCTTGGAGAGGGTATTGGCGACCAGCCGCAAGACGCTGTCGCCAACCTGATGGCCGTAGGTATCGTTGAACTTCTTGAAATTGTCGATATCGAGCAGCGCCAGACATAGCGGCGCTTCTTCCTCCAGCATTTCCACCGCCGCATCCCGCAGGGACAGGTCGAACTGCTTGCGGTTATACAGGCCGGTCAGCGGGTCGGTCAGCGCCTCTTTTTTCAAGGACGCTAGGTTTTCACGCAATTCGCTGATTTCGGAAGACGATTCCTGCAGGCGCTTGTGCAGACGTGCGTTGCTGCTGCGAACCTTCTTGGTTTCGGTGACCATGCGCTCCATGACCGTACGCAGGTTCTCCAACCCGTCACCCTCGAACAAAAGCTCCAAACCGGACTTGACGGAATCGCTGAAATCTTCTGCCCCGCCAGAGGCTTCGGACAGCCAGGTCAGCAGTTTTTCCATCTCAGCCTGAATCCGTTCACTGGCGGAATGGATGGCGTCTTCGGTTTCCTTTGTGGAGAAGTAGCGATTATAGAGTTGGTCACAAAAGCTCTGCGACAGGTCGCGGCCATGGTCCATACGGTTTTGAAGCACCTTGGCCAGTTCGGCAGGCTCTCCCATGGCAAACGCATACCAGACAGCATAATTGCGCGGAGATGGATCGAGACCGTATTCAGCCATATTGGCCAACGCTGTTTCCGCAGCCTTGACCGACTGCTCACGAGACTTGTTTACCATCATGTTACTTTGCATCTCGCCACATCTCTCTTGGTGGCCCTCCGAAAGGTATAACGCTTGCCTATCAGAGTTATCAAATATCGACAAGCCATCGGACTCGGCAGGCAAAAAAACAGCCATTGCACCATCGGAAACAACCACCGGACCGGGCGGCCCCGCCGAAAGCCCTAAAAAGCTACAATTGTTGATAAACTTCTTGAAGACAGAGACATTTTTGCAACACCACATGAAAACGCAGGCAGGCCAAGGGCTTTCCCGTTGAATCAAAAAAAATCTTTGCCGGTTAATATATGATTATCCAATTCTCTCTAGATTCGACCCTTGCGGGGAGGAGAATCTCCCCGTAAGTAGCGTAGTGAGGTCGTGTGATGCCTGCCCTTTTAGTTCGTCCACGGCCTCACTGATGTTTTGGGGAAGGGCAATTACGTAAGTAGGGGATATTCGGTAGTGTTCGAAGGCAACGAAACTCTCGACCGGTTCAAGAAGTTTGGTCGCATTTGCGCCGCTGCGGTTGTTTTGGCAACGGTCAGCGCATGCGCAACACCTCCGTCCGATCCGGAGGCCCTGAAAGCATATGAAAATGCCAATGACCCGCTGGAACCTTTCAACCGCGCAATGTTCGGTCTGCACAACACGATCGACATGATCGCCATCAAACCGACGGCGGCGACCTATGATGCAGTTGTTCCTGTCTTCGTTCAGGACATGGTCTCCAACTTCCTGACCCATCTGAAACAGCCCATCGTTTTCGCCAACTCCCTGCTTCAGGGCAACGTACAGGCCGCTGGCGATACATTGGGACGTTTCATGTTCAACACGATTGCCGGTGTCGGCGGTCTGTTCGACCCGGCGTCGGGTGCCGGCATCCAGAAGCATGACGAAGATTTCGGCCAGACGCTGGCTGTCTGGGGCGTGCCTGAAACGCCATACCTCTTCATTCCGCTTTTCGGCCCGACCACCGTGCGTGACGGCGCAGGCAGCCTGGTTGACTATTACGCCGATCCGTTCAACCGCTGGGCCTGGAACACGGACCGCGACGGTCTGCCGCTTGGCCGCAGCGCAGCGGAAGGTTTCAACTTCCGCGCCCGCAACCTCAAGAAGCTGGACGAGTTGGAAAAAACGTCACTGGACTTCTATGCAACGATCCGCAGCATCTATCGTCAGCAGCGCCGCGATGCCGTCCACAACGGCGTTCCGCAGGAACTCGACGATCCGTATCTTGCTGACGACAGCAATGAAAACCTGTTTGACGATCCGGCCAGCCCGGACAAAGATCAGGTCAGCATGAACTGATTACCGGATTATATCCGAACCGAATAAAGGCCGCTTTTAAAGCGGCCTCAGACCGTTGACAAACCCCGTCGATATTCGGCGGGGTTTAGTTTTGGATGTTTGCCGGTTGTTATTGAGGGAGAGTGAGAAGTCCCCTTTCGATCAGATCGGGCTGGTTTCGGTTTTTGGAACCATTGCGAGGGCGATTTTCTTGATGTTTTGGGCGGCGGCGGCGAGCAGGCATTGCGTTTTGACGGCGATGAGGCCGCGGAAGCGGGCGTATCGGTGTCCGAAGAGCTGCTTTGCGTCGGCAAAGGAGCGTTCTACAGTTTCCTTGCGTCTTTTATAGAGCCTTTTGCCCCAGTCGGTGAGACGGTGGGCGTCCGTGCGCTCCCGGGCGTCCTGCCAGACATGGCGGGTGACGGTTTTGGTGTGTTTGGCGCTGCCGGTGCAGGAGGCAAGCAGCGGGCAGGTGGCGCAGACCTTCGGGTCGCTTTTGTAATGGCGATAGCCGTTGCGGTCGGTGGTGGCATAATTCAGGAACTGGCCCTGCGGACAGCGGTAGCCGTCTGACTGCCGGTCGTACTGATAGTCCCGCTTGCGCAGCATGCCTGCCCGGTGGTTCGGGCGGCGATAGCCGGTCACACCGAGGATATCCCTGTCTTCCAGCCCCTTGGCGATGCCCGCCGTGGCATAGCCTGCATCCAGCCCGACCGCCTGGACATCCAGGCCGAAGCGGTCCCGCTGCCGGTCGAGCCGGTCCAGATAGGGGATACTGTCATGCACAGTGGCCGGGGTGGCGTGAGTATCGGTGATGATGCCATAACGCCCGTCCACCGTGCGATGATCCAGATAAAAGAACCCCTTGGGCTTGCCTTCACGCACCATGTAACCGGCTTCCGGGTCGGTGCGGCTGACCTTGGTCTCCTTTTGCCCGGGCGCGCGTTCCTTCGCCTTCAGCGGCTTTTTGGCATGGGCCGCCCGATCCTCCTCAACCGCCAGGTCCAGCGCGTCCCAATAGTCGGCCCGGGACTTGGCGACCACTTGGCTGTCCCATTTGTTCTTGTTGGCATTGGCCTTCAGATGGGTGCTGTCGGTATAAAGCACCGTGCCGTCCACAAGACCCTTGGCAATTGCCTGTTCGACAATGTGATCGAAAATATCCTGCGCCACAGACACATCCTGGTAGCGGCGGCGGCGGTTCTGCGACAGCGTCGAGGCATCGAACACCTTGTCGGTGAGGCCCAAGCGCAGAAACCAGCGATAGGCCACATTCACCTCGATCTCCCGCACCAACTGCCGCTCCGAGCGGATGCCGAACAGGTAGCCGATGAACAGCGCCTTGAACAGCATCACCGGGTCCAGCGCCGGGCGGCCATTATCCGCGCAATACAGACCGGCCACCCGGTCGTGGATAAACGAAAAGTCGATCACCGCATCGATCTTGCGAAGCAGGTGATCCGCAGGCACCAGACCCTCCAATGTCACCATCTCAAGTCGGCCCTGTTCAGGCTGGGGCTTCTTCAACATAAGACAATAGAATCACAAAGGCCCCGCTTGCGCGAGACCTTTGTCAGCAGTCTGAGGCCGCTTTTAAAGCGGCCTTTATTGTTTCTGCGATTCTCAAATCATCTATGGCTGCATCAGGCCAGGGTCATGCTCTCCTGTGCCAGCGTTTCGAATGCCGTGCGCAAGCCCGCATCAATACGCCGCTTGCAGGCCCCCGCATATCGGCTGAGATTGCCACGGACCAGTCCTCCCGGATCGGCCTCGCGCCCGTCCTTGCCCGGCAATTCATTCAACATCAGATAGAGCATGTCCTGCAGCATCCGTTCGGCCGCCAGTTCCACCTGTTTCAAATCCTCGCGAAAAGCATCCCGGCCATTCATCTCCGCAGGCAATTCAACCGATTTGGACGCAATCCGCGCATCCCGGATGGGGCCTATGACCGTCTGCCGCCAGGCCTCCGTCTGGTCAATCAGATGCTGCAGGCTCTCCTTTGGCAGAAATACCCCGCGCATGCCCAGCCAACAGCATAACAACGCCAGATTGACGTCCATGGCTGCCTTGTTCTGAAGCCGCAAGCAGGCCAGTTCCACCCCCGGCCTTTCGTATAAGGCCAGGGAGAAAGACCAGAAGGGGTTTTCAACCTGCTGTGTCATGCCATCCGTCCCGTTCATATCAGTCAAGCCGGTCACCGAAACAGATCCCCAGGCCACGGGCCGTCTTCACCAATGGGCCATCCACGCGAACATTCGCAAAGGCAGCGATCGCCTCCTCGATCGGGAGGTCTGTTACCTGCCGGTTGGCCCAGGCAACCATACGCCCGGTGCGACCCTCGGCAATGAGGTCAACCGCATGCACGCCGAATACACTGGCCATCAGCCTGTCCCGCGGCGTGGGAACGCCGCCACGCTGGATATGGCCCAGCACCGTCACACGAACCTCCGCGCCGGTGCGTTCGGCGATGTCATCACCGATATAATGGCCGACCCCGCCATAACGCTTCTGCCCGGCCGGATCATCCTGGAATATCTTGCCGCCCCCCACAGAGATGGCTTCGGCGACCATGACCAAGGCAAAATTACGCCCGTCATCGTGCAACTGCTGTATCTTTGCCGCCACGACATCCATGTCATAGTCGATTTCGGGGATCAGGATGACATCCGCGCCCCCTGCGATCCCGGCAGCCAGCGCAATATGCCCGGCGTCGCGACCCATGACCTCCAACACCATGACGCGGCTGTGGCTGGCCGCCGTCGGCTGTAATTTATCCAGAGCATCGGTCGCCACCTGCATGGCAGTATCATATCCCACTGCAACTTCCGTCGCGCCAATATCGTTATCAATGGTTTTGGGAATGCAGACCAGCGGGATATCGCCCTGTTTGGCCAGACGGTTCAATATTGCCTGACTGCCATCACCGCCAACCCCGATCAACGCATCCAGCCCGGCGAGGTTATAGCCCTCAATCAGTTCCGCCGAACGATCCTTGACTGTGCCATCTGCCATTGGATAGGCGAAGGGATCGCCCTTGTTGGTCGTGCCCAGGATCGTCCCCGCCTGGCGCAACAGCGTGCCGTCAAAACTTTCCGGTCGCAGGCGCCGCATCTGTGGCGGGCGGGCATAAAACCCCCGCGTTCCCTGCTCGATCCCATAGACCTCCCAGCCGTATGTTACCTCCGCATGTTTTACCACCGCACGGATAATGGCGTTCAGCCCCGCACAGTCGCCACCGCTGGTCAGTATGCCAATTTTTTTCGGCTTCTTACTCATAATGTCAGAAATCCTCTGCCCCGACCTGATGTCCTGAATAATCACACCATTTTGGCGTCGAAACGTCAGGACAGGGAAAAATCAATATGCTAGGATGCGCCCGTGGCAGAAACTGCCCCAATCTGATCGACAACTCACTCGGAAAACGTAGCGCCAACTCCATGGACGAACAAGAAGAACAAGCTCTGCGTCATCGTATTGAAGAACTCAGGATCGAACATAAGGATCTGGATGATGTCATCGCCCGGATTACTGAGGAACCGCCCTTCAATCACCTGCAGGTCCAACGGCTGAAGAAGAAGAAATTGTCCATCAAGGACGAGATTCTTCGCCTTGAATCACAGTTGATTCCGGACATTATCGCCTGACAGGGATTACACCTGTCGGGCCCATTGGGCGATAAGCGCCCTGTCGGCGCGCGCCAGGTTTTCCTGCGCGCCGCCTTCGCTCAACTCCATTTGGGTAACGATGATCCGGGCCATGCCGCCCGCGACGGTCATATTTCGCAGTTCCTGCTGGATATCCCCCAGAAGCAGGGTTGCCTCGTCCCGGCCCGACGCCACCATAAGCAGGGCAAAGGTGTTATCGTCAATTCGGGCAATCCGGTCGCCGGTGCGCATATGCCGTTCACAAATATCACAGGCCTCGATGGCATAGGCCTCCGCCGCCTCCAGCCCGGTTGTCCGGCGCAACTCGCCCCAGTCCGGCAAGGCAATCAGCCCCAGGGAGCTGTGAATGTCATTTTCCTTGTCCAGCGTCAGGACCTGTTCCAGCGTTCCCTGAAAGGCACGCCTGGTCAGACAGCCTGTCACCGGGTCATGGTCCGTCCGGTCCTTGAGATAATCAATCTGGTGGCGCGCCTCATCCAGATGTTCCCGCAGATGGCCGATTTCGTCGACCAGATGGATAAATGCGGGCCGCAGACCGGCAGGCACATCGTCCATATCAATGCCCTGCAAATCCGTTTCATCATCCTCACTGCCGGCATGGGGGTCGGCCCCGTTTTCCGAAGGTCTTCGGGGATATTCATGCCTCACGCCCGCGCCCGTCTGAATAGGCTGCGTGCCATAGGCCTGGACGGCCTCCGCCGGTGTCAGTTCCTGCACCCCTCGTCGCCTGCGAAGCGCAGGGACTTCATTATCAACAGGGCGCCCTTCATCAATTTTCATAACATCACTATTATACGCCAGTTCACGCCGTTTTTCATAGCCTATCCCCTTCCCTCTTGCGCATGGCCCCCGGTTTCCTATACTCCCGACTTTTCAAGGGCCCACCCACATTGGAATAGCGGAAGGATCGACCATGACCGCAACCCCGCAAGTCGGCATCATCATGGGCAGTCAGTCAGACTGGCCCACCATGAAAAACGCAGCGGAAACCCTGGATGCGCTTGGCATTCCCTTTGAGGCAAAAATCGTTTCCGCCCACCGCACGCCGGACCGCATGGCCGACTATGCCAAATCCGCCAGGGATCGTGGCCTGAAAGTCATCATCGCTGGCGCCGGTGGGGCCGCCCATCTTCCGGGCATGACCGCCGCCATGACACCGCTGCCGGTCTTCGGTGTTCCCATCGAATCCCGCACGCTGAAAGGCGAGGACAGTCTGTTGTCTATCGTCCAGATGCCCGGTGGCATTCCGGTCGGCACCCTCGCCATCGGCAAGGCGGGTGCAATCAACGCGGCCCTGCTGGCCGGGTCCGTCCTCGCGCTCAACGATGACAAGATCGCCGCAGCACTTGATGCATGGCGTGCAAAACAGACCGCCTCCGTTGCAGAGGAGCCCACCGACGATGCATAAGCCGCTTTCTCCCGGTAAGACAATTGGCATTCTGGGTGGTGGCCAACTGGGCCGTATGACCGCGCTCGCCGCCGCCAATTTCGGTTATCGCTGCTATATCATGGAGCCACAGCGCAACTGCCCGGCCTCCTTCGTCTCTGCCGGTCACCTGACCGCCGAATACGACAGTGAAGCGGCCCTGCTGAAATTCGCCTCGCAGGTGGATGTGGTCACGCTGGAATTCGAAAATGTGCCGGTCAAATCGCTTAAGTTCCTGGAAAGCCAGGTACCGGTCTATCCGGGACCGCAGGCCCTGGAAATCTCGCAGGACCGCGTTCGCGAAAAATCCTTCCTGAACGATCAGGGGATCGAAACCGCCCCCTGGGCGCCGGTGAAGAATGCCGAAGACCTTGATATTGCCGTCGACAAGATCGGCCGTCCGTCTGTCTTAAAAACCACCCGTTTCGGTTATGACGGCAAGGGCCAGGCCAAGATCGGCCCGGAAACCGACGCCATTGCCGCCTGGCGCGAGGTCGGTAGCGGCTATTGCATCCTGGAAGGATTTGTCGATTTCACCATGGAAATCTCCGTCATTGTCGCGCGCAGCGTCACCGGCGAGATTAAGGCCTATGAGCCGGTGGAAAACCGGCATGCCAATCATATTCTGGACGAAACCCATGTGCCGGCGTCGATCACGGCGGAACAGACCGAACAGGCCATGGAAATCGCGACCAAAGCCGTGGAAGCCATGGATTTGGTCGGCCTGCTGGCGGTCGAGATGTTTGTGGCCGCTGACGGGCGCATCCTGGTGAACGAGGTTGCCCCGCGCCCACATAACTCCGGCCATTGGACCATGGATGCCTGCGTCACCTCCCAGTTTGAACAGCTTGTCCGCGCCGTTTGCGGCCTGCCTCTGGGCTCGACCCAGCGTCTGGGCCGGGCAAAGATGAAAAACCTGCTGGGCCGGGATGTGCATAAATGGGAAGAATATCTGGCAGAGCCGGGCGCCCATCTGCACCTCTATGGCAAGGCTGATGTGAAGGCTGGCCGGAAGATGGGCCATGTAAACTGGCTGTTCCAGGACGACGACGCATAAGGTCAGACACCCTTGTCACAGTCCAGCCATAGTTGCCCGGTAGGAAGCTGTTATGGTTGAAAAAAGCACACACAGACAGGCATTAAAAGCCATGGCCGTATCGGCTGTGGCTCTTGTGCTGTCGGCATCACCCTCGCTGGCCCATCCGCATGCCTGGATTGATGCGGCAACCGAATTGCAGCTCAATGACAGGCAGGAACTGACCGCGCTTACCATTCATTGGCAGTTCGACCCGGCCTATAGCAGTTTTGCCACTGAAGGTCTCGACAAGGACGGCGACGGTCAGATCAGCCCAGCGGAACTGAAACCGCTGGCCGCGCAAAATGTGAAGGCCCTCAAGGACTATCGCTATTTCACGGAAATTGATGTGGATGGCAAACAGGTCGATTTTGGCGAAGTGACTGATTTTTCGTCCGATTTCAACGGGCTGCAGCTCAGCATGACTTTCACCGTTCCACTGGCCTCACCGGTCTATGTGAAGACCCATGCGATTACCTATTCGCTGTATGATCCGACCTATTATGTGGAAATCCTCCATCAGGAAGATCACCCGATCTCCTTCACCGGTCACAAGGTTGACGGTTGTTCTGCAGAACTGGAAAAACCCAATCTGGAAGCAGCCATGAGCAGCCTGCCCGACCTCACCAATGAACAGACCTTTGCAGAGGACGCCCCCGGACCGCTTAGCTATGGGGCCATGTTTGCCGAAAAGGTTCATCTGATATGCAATTGAAGTCCTGGTTTCCGGCACTGGCCCTTGTCTGCGGGCTTGTTGCAGGTGGGTTGATTTTTGCCGATATGTCCCATGCGGCATCACCGCTCGCCCCTGCATCGGGCGAAACAACGACGGCAGCAAGTGATCCCGGTTTTCTTGATCAGGCCATTTTCTTTGTGCAGCAGAAACAGAATGCCTTTCACCGGGAACTGACGCGGGCGATCCAGGGATTGAAGTCTGCGGAAAGCCGTACTACTGCGGGCTGGACGCTGATTTCCCTCGGTTTTCTTTACGGCATTTTCCATGCCGCGGGGCCCGGCCACGGCAAGGCCGTGATCAGTGCCTATCTGTTGGCCAATGAGAACATGGTCCGGCGCGGCATCCTCATCTCTTTTGCCGCCTCTTTCGCGCAGGGTCTTTGTGCAATCATCCTGGTCCTCGCCACGGTCGGCCTTCTGGACCTGCAAATGCGCAAAAGCATGGAAGCGGCCCGCTGGTTCGAAGTGGGCAGCTATGCCCTGATCACCGGGCTTGGCCTGTTACTATTCATTCGCGCGATATCTGGCCTCGTCAGGAAAAAGCCGCCGGTTCACAGTTGCGGCCACAGCCATGGGGGCCATAGCCACGGCGGTGTGGCCTGCAACCACAATCACGGCCCGTCGACCGATCAGCTTCGAGACCCGCTGTCCTGGAAATCGACCGCTGCACTGGTGCTTTCGATCGGGATGCGTCCCTGCAGCGGCTCCATACTGGTTCTGCTTTTCGCTGCCAGCATCGGTTTTTATGGCTACGGCACGCTGACCGTCCTTGCGGTATCCCTGGGCACGGCCATTACGGTCAGCGCGCTGGCCGTTCTTACCCTGCTTTCGCGCAAGACAGCCCTGCATGTTCTGAAGCTGGAAGGAGACAAGGCCGCGCGCATGGAACTGATGGTCAAGGCGCTTGCGGGCGTTGTCATTGTGCTGTTCGGCCTGATCCTGCTGAGCAGTCTGGCCGCCGGTCCACACCCGCTTTTCCGCTAGTATCCCGGCCTATCTGGCAAAGCGCGAACCACCGGCGCTACCGGCACGGGCACCGGCCCGGAAGGACCGCATCGCCTTGACCCGGCGTGGCAGGAAACACATGGCACTACCCAGCTTGCCGGTTACCTTCGGAATTTTCATGACGTCCGCAAGGCGGCGATCCATGAATGCAAAGGTATCCTTGAAGCCCTCGGAATGATCCGCCAACCAGAAGAGAACGGTCGAGCTGTATACGCCTGCCAACAGGGCACGTTTGCTATAGAAATTCCAATCGGTTGCGGTGTCACCGGCGACAAACCAGATATCATCCACCGTGCGGTATAAAAGGCGGCTTGCCAGAATGCTGTTACCGGGCATGGCAAGGAAAGCCAGCCCCTTCTTGATGGCCTCGCGATCATCGGCATTCTGCGTCAGGCGCAGTATGATGGCGCGGCGCACCTTCTCCGTCACCCGCATGGTGGCAAGGTCCAGCTTTTGCATTTCCGCCACCATGGCCCGGTCGGCCATCATGGAATGCCAGGAGATCATATCTTTCGGCAGGTCCGGGAAGACGCGCAGGGCCTCATCATGGGCAACACCGATATCGTCCGCCCCCATCAGCAAGGCCTGTTTGCCCCAGCCGTCAAAGGGCACATGGGCAAGAGTTTCCTTGGTCAGCCGGTCACGCAGGTCGCGGATGTTGTCATCCGGATGGGTATCCTGGGCGGGATTATCGCTGTTCTTTCCGGCCATTATTCTTCTCCCATCAAAACCTTCGCGCGCTCTGGCATGCCATGGCGCATCTCGTCAGAAAACATCAGCAAGGATAAGTCGTCCATCCGCGATGGATACAAAATGCCATCCAGATGATCGCATTCATGTTGTACCACGCGGGCATGGAATCCGTCCAACACCATATCAATGGGATCACCCTCTAAATTCAGGGCCTTGAGGTGGATTTCTTGCCAGCGCGGCACCAGCCCGGTCAACCCAGGCACGGACAGACATCCCTCCCAGTCATAGACCAGTTCATCACCGAGCGGCGTAATTTCCGGATTGATCAAAACCGTCAGCGGGACATCCTTTTCAACCGGTCCACGCCCCCGACCCGCCTTGACGAAATAGATCACCATGCGCAGGGATTCATGCACCTGCGGCGCCGCCAAGCCTGTTCCGGCGGCATCAAGCATGGTATCCACCATGTCTGAAAACAACTGACGGAGTTCAGGCGCGGTTGGATCGACGACCGGGCTTGCCGCCTGGGTCAGTACGGGATGGCCCATCCGGGCGATTTTGAGTATCGACATACCCGTAATATGATACCCTACGCGCCGCTCATCAAGCGGCAAAAATGCCGCGTATAAGGCCCTTCCCTTCCGTTTGGCCTTGTGCTATAAGCATAGCAACTTCATGAGATGGTCTTATGAAGGCATTAATCTTTTGACTAGAAAGTAGGTGAAAGTCCATGCAGGTTGTCGTACGCGATAACAACGTGGATCAGGCTCTACGCGCTCTCAAGAAGAAGCTTCAACGTGAAGGCGTCTTCCGCGAGATGAAACTGCGCCGGCATTTTGAAAAGCCGTCGGAGAAAAAAGCGCGCGTAAAAGCTGAAGCGGTCCGGCGCCATCGCAAACTGATGCGTAAACGCCTCGAACGCGAAGGCTTCTAGAGCCGAGCTTATTCCGCAGACTTCGGTTTGCCGTGAACGTCCTTGGGTCGCCTCAAGGGCGTTTTTGCGTTTCAGGGTTAATTTACTGGCACCGTCACTCTTTTCAAAATGGCCCTCGCCTTTCCACACGACCCCCATCAAAATGATGGCCAATCAGGATGATAGAAGGCAGCACGATGGCAACAAAAAGCACAAAGGAAGCCTGGTCGGTTTCACCGGAGGAATACGGTCGATCGTTAAACGGCTTCGGCGTCAATCTGCTGGTTCGTGATATGGAGGCGAGCCTTGCCTTCGCCCAGGACGTCTTGCAGGCGGAAACCGTCTATTGGAATGAGGATTTCGCCGTCCTGCGCCGGGGCGGGGCAAGCTGGATGCTGCATGCGGACCATACCTATGAGGACAATCCGCTGCTGGGCTTTGTACAAGGACAGGAAGGGCGCGGCGCAGGCGTCGAACTGCGCCTGTACGACCTGGACCCGGACGCCACGGAAGCACGTGCGCGTACAAGGGGCGACCATGTTCTGTCCGGGGCGCAGGACAAGCCTCACGGACTTCGAGAATGCTACCTGCTTGACCCCGATGGCTATTGTTGGGTCCCAAGCCGTCCCCTATAACATTTCCATAGTAGAAATAAGGGGGATAACATGGGGCTGCAAAAACCCGACGACCTGATCATAAAAACCGAACGCCTGACCTTGCGCCCGCGGGTCAAGGCGGACGCAGATGTCTTGCACGCGTCCTTCAGCGACCCGGAACTCATGAAATACTGGAGCCGCCCGCCCACCACGTCTCTGGAGGAAACCCGCACTTACGTTACCAATAATCTCGAGAGAAATGTCGACCTCTGCTGCTTGTGGAGCATTGACTATGAGGGAAGTCTTGCCGGAACGGTCGACCTGTTCGGCTGGCATGATGACATGATGGAACTGGGTTATCTGGTGGCGAAACAACACCAGGGCAAAGGCCTGTCCTACGAAGCGGCAAAGGCAGTTGTTGATTTTGGTTTCGGTAAACTCGACCTGCACCGGATCGAGGCCCAGCTTCACCCGGATAATGCCGCCTCTTCCGGCCTGCTGGAAAAGCTGGGCTTTCAGCGCGAGGGCCATTTACGGCTGAATTATTGCATCGAAGGCACCTACAGCGACACGCTGATCTACGGCCTGCTGGCCAGCGATCCACGCCCCTGACAAGCAAAAAGGGCGGCCGAAGCCGCCCTTACCGCTTTAAGGCAAGCCGTCCGCTTAGCGAACAGCTTCCCCCCACTTAAACACTTGGCGATGGTTTGCCGTATCGGCTGCCATATTGATATCCTCAACCGGGTTGCCATTGACCACCAGCAGGTCTGCCATAGCGCCTTCACCGACATAGCCCTGGTCTTCGAGGCCCATCAGGTCAGCCCCGTTGAAGGTGCCGCAGACCAGCGCATCCTTGGGCGCCATGCCATAATCCACCATCAGGGACAATTCCTGCGGATTGTCGCCATGCCGGTTGAAGGGCGTGCCTGCATCCGTCCCCATGGCGATCTTGCCGCCGGCCTTATAGAAGGTCTTGAAGGATTCCTGGTGACGTTCCGCCACGCGATTGGCCTTTTCCACCACATAGGGCGGGATACCGCCCTTGGATGCGCCATCGACAATGTTGCGCAGGGCTGCGATCGTCGGCACCAGATAGGTCCCGCCAGCCAGCATCTCTTCCAGGCAGGTATCATCCATGAAAATACCATGCTCAATGGAATGGATGCCTGCGCGCACTGCGTTCAGGATGCCTTCCCCGCCCTGGGCGTGGCTGGCGGTCGTTTTGCGGAAACGACGTGCTTCCTGCACACCGGCCCGCATTTCTTCTGCAGTGTAATGCGCGTCTTCCGGGTCGACACCCGGGGTCATGACACCGCCTGTCGCCATGATTTTGATCATGTCTGATCCGGCGTGGACCTGTTCACGAACGGCCTTGATCACCTCATCGCAGCCGTCAGCGATCCGGCCCCAACGGTTGCCGTGACCACCGGTCATGCAGATCATCCGGCCCGAGGCCATGATGGTCGGCCCCTGGAACTCGCCTTTCTTGATCGCATCACGAACCGCGAATTCCAGATAGTCCTTGCCACCGCAGTCGCGGATGGACGTGATGCCCGCGCGCAGGGTATCCTGCGCATGTTTCAGCGCAAGCACGGTAATCGCAGCATCAGAAAGCTTGTCCATGGCGGCTTTCGGGTCTGCGGTTCCCGCCATGCAGAGATGCACATGGCAGTCCGTCAGGCCGGGCATCAGCGTGCCGCCGGTGGTATCCACCACTTCCCCGGCATAGCCTTCAAATTCTGCCATGGGGGCAACGCGCTTGATACGGTCACCTTCCACCAGAACGCCATAGCCTTCATAGGTCTCGCCCTTACCGTCGAAGACCAGGCCACCTTTAAACAGAATCGTCATCGTCTATCCTTCCCCGTTCAATGCACCAGAACTGTGTCGCCTGCCTGCTGTTCCACACTGTCGGACATTGGTGTCAGGGTGTTCAGCTTCGGCATCAGGCTCAACAAATGCCTGGTATAGTCATGCTGTGGATTCTCAAAGAGCTGTTCAGTTTCACCAACCTCACACAATTCCCCGCCTTTCATCACACCGACGCGGTCACACATCTGGCGGATTACCGGCAGGTCATGGCTGATAAACAGCATCGTCAGGCCGAGCTCTTCCTGCAAGTCCTTCAGCAGGTTCAGGATTTGTGCCTGGATGGAAACATCGAGCGCCGATGTCGGTTCGTCACAGATCAGGAACCGCGGACGGGTCGCCAAGGCACGGGCAATGGAAATACGCTGACGCTGGCCGCCGGAGAATTCATGCGGATATTTCAGCGCGGCCTTCTCACCCAGCCCCACATGGTCCAGCAAATCGCGAACGATCTGTTCGGTTTCCTTGCGGGAACTGGTCAACCCGTGGAAGCGGATCGGTTCGGCGACAATGTCCATCACCTTCATCCGCGCGTTAAGCGAGGAATACGGGTCCTGGAAAATCATCTGCATCTGACGGCGGAACCCGTCCATTTCCTTTTCGGACCTGATTCCGGTCAGCTCCTTGCCAGCAAAGGTAATCGTACCGCCTGCCGGTCTGTAGAGGCCCGAAATCATCCGCGCCACGGTGGATTTCCCACTGCCGCTTTCGCCCACCAGCCCAAAAACCTCGCCCGGCTTGATGTCAAAGCTGACGCCTTTCACCGCATTGAAATACTTTCTGTTCTTCCTGAACAGCGCATCCTTGGCGATGAATTTCATCTGGAGGTCGTTGATCTCTAGCAGCGCACCATCGTGGTCGGCACCGAAATCGCGTGCCTGGCCCAGCCAGTGGGTTGAAATATCGAGCTGTTTTTTCGGCTCTTCCGCCGCCTCGATATATTCCACCAGCGGGAAACGATCCAAGCGCACGTCCGGACGCGGCACGGCGCTGATCAGGCTCTTGGTATAGGGGTGGTCCGGATCGCCCAGGATTTTCTGGGTTGTTCCCTCTTCCACCAGATTGCCGCGATACATGACCGCAACCCGGTCCGTCACATCGGCAATCACACCCATATCGTGGGTGATGATCAACATGCCTACATTCTTTTCCCGGCACAGTTTCTTGATCAGATCCAGGATCTGCGCCTGGATACTGACATCAAGGGCTGTTGTCGGCTCGTCGGCGATGATCACCTCCGGCTCCGCACAAAGGGCGAGCGCGATCACCACGCGCTGGCGCATACCGCCGGAGAACTGATGGGGATACTGTTTCACGCGGCTTTCCGGATCGGGAATCCCCACCTGACGCAGCATATCCACCGCCCGTTTCCTGGATTCCGCCTCGCCCAGCTTCAGATGCAGGTCTATGGTCTCCACCAACTGCTGTTCGATGGTCTGCAGCGGGTTGAGCGACGTCAGCGGGTCCTGGAAGATCATGCCGATGCGGCGGCCACGCAATTTGCGCTTGTCCGCCTCCGACAGATTATCAATTCGTTTACCTTCCAGATAGACCTCACCAGCGGCCATGCGGCCGGGTCGTTCGAGCAGGCCGATCACTGCATTGCCAATGGTCGATTTACCAGCACCGGATTCGCCCACGACACCGAGGACTTCACCCGGGTTCACGGTGAGCGATACGCCTTCCACAGCCACCATAACACCACGGCGGCTGGGAAACTCGATGCGCAGGTCTTTAACTTCCAACAGAGACATTTTCTTAATCCCCCCTTAGCGCAGTTTCGGGTTCAGCGCATCGCGCAGCCAGTCACCCAGCAGGTTAACCGACAGAACCAACAGGATCAGGGCGATCCCCGGGAAGATCGTGATCCACCATTCCCCGGAGAAAAGATAATCGTTACCGATACGGATCAACGTGCCCAGCGACGGTGTGGTCGGCGGAACGCCGACCCCGAGGAAGCTGAGCGTTGCCTCGGTAATGATTGCAATCGCCAGATGAATGGTGCCGATCACCAGAACCGGCCCGGTAACGTTCGGCAGGATATGACGAACCAGAATGGTTGCCGGGCGAATCCCGATCACGCGAGCCGCCTGCACGTATTCCTTGCCCTTTTCCACCATAGTGGAGCCACGCACCGTACGCGCATATTGCACCCAGCCAGAAATGCCGATTGCAAAGACCAGAACGTAGATCGCGACCTCGTCATGCATCTCACGCGGCAAAATCCCCCTCGCGACACCATCGACCAGCAAAGCGATCAAAATGGCCGGGAAGGAAAGCTGCACGTCGGCAATACGCATGATCAGGACGTCAGTGCGACCACCGACATAGCCACTGATAAGGCCAAGCGCCACACCCAACACGACGGAGAAAGCCACAGAGGCGAACCCGACGATCAGGGAAATCCGGGCACCATAAAGAATGGTCGACAGGATATCGCGGCCCTGGTCGTCCGTTCCCAGCAGGAAGCGGGCATCGCCTTCGAATTCGTCCCAGAAGGGCGGCAGGCTGGCATCCATGATGTCGATGCTGGCCAGATCGAAGGGGTTATGCGGCGCTACCCAGGGGGCGAATGTGGCCGCGAAAATAATAACCAGCGTCACCACTGCGGACAGGATAACGATGGGCGAATGGGAAAAGCTGTACCACAGGTCGCTGTCAAAAGCGCGTCGCAGTGTCTCACCCATTCCGGTACGATTGTTATTTGCCATTGTTTCCCCTCCGTTCAACCGTTGGCCGTCGCCTTGTCGGCGCGAAGGCGCGGGTCGACGAGGAAATACAGAATGTCCACGGTGAGGTTGATCACCACGAAGAACAACGCAATCATGACCAGATAGGCCGCCATCACGGGGATATCGACCTCACTGATCGCCTGAATGAACAACAGGCCCATGCCCGGCCACTGGAATACACTTTCGGTGATAATCGCAAAGGCGATAATCGACCCCAGTTGCAGACCGGTAATGGTGATCACCGGCACCATGGTGTTTTTCAACGCATGGCGGAAATGGATGGACCGGGTCGGCAGGCCACGCGCCTTGGCGAACTTGATAAAGTCCGTCCGCAGCACTTCCAGCATCTCGGCCCGTACAAGGCGCATGATCAACGTCATCTGGAACAGCGCCAGCGTGAAGGCCGGCATGATCAGGGCCTTCCAGCCGGATACGGTCAGGAAGCCGGTGGTCCACCAGCCGAGGCTTACCACCTCCCCGCGTCCGAATGTGGGCAGCACCTGCCAGACCACACCAAAGAGCAGGATCAGCAGGATACCGATCAGGAAGGTCGGCAACGACACCCCGACCAGGGACAACGTCATGAATAATTTGGATAGGGCGCTGTTTCTGTTCAACGCGGTATAAACCCCCATGGGGATACCGATTGCCAGTGCCAGAAAGGCGGACACAAACGACAATTCCAGGGTCGCCGGCATCCGTTCCGCGATCAGGTCGCTGACCGGTTGCTTCTGGCGATAGGAAAGACCGAAGTCACCCGTCGCAGCCTTGGCGATGAACCGGCCGAACTGAACCACAAAGGGGTCGTTCAATCCGAGGTTCTCACGCAATTGCTCGCGTTCCGCAAGTGTCGTGTCCTGACCGACCATATTGTTGATCGGGTCACCGACATAGTTGAACAGACTGAAAGCGATCAATGCCACGGTCAGCATGACCATAATGCTTTGCAACAGCCGCTTGAATATGAAGGAAATCATGACTGGGCCCCCACAGACCGTCCGATACAAAAAACAAACGAATAAACTCTTGGTAGAATTTATTCTGGAAAAGAAAACGGCCCGGGTGCTCTGGTGAGCCCCGGGCCGCAGCTTATTTCCAGTTACGGCATTACCACGTTGCGAATGTCGAGGACATTGTCTGCACGCTGGGCAACACTGACGCCGTCACGCACGCCCCAGGAGAGCGGCTGCTGATGGATCGGCAGGTAGCCGACTTCATCCTTGACGATCTTGAAGCCTTCATCGAACAGCGCCTGACGCTTGGCCGGGTCGGTTTCCGTACCGATCTGTGCGGTCAGCTCGTCAACACGCTTGTTGCAGAAGTTACCCAGGTTGAACAGGCCCAACTGGTTTTCGCGATCCTGGCAGTGCATCAGGTTCTGATAAGCGTTATGCGCATCGATGGAGCTCGGCGTCCAACCCAGCAGGTAGAAGCTGGTGTCGAAATCGTTGGTTGCCAGAACCTTGGCGAAATACTTGGATTTCGGCTGTGCGTTCACATTAATCTTCACACCGACCTTGGCCAGCATGCTGGCGACCGCCTGACAGATTTTCTCGTCGTTCACATAGCGGTTGTTCGGGCAGTCCATGCTAACTTCAAAGCCGTTCGGATAACCGGCTTCCTGCAGCAGGGCGATGGATTTTTTCGGGTTATATTCATAAGGCTTGTTCAGCGCCTTGTTGAAGCCATTGATCTGCGGTGCAACCAACAGGCCCGCCGGGGTTGCCGCCCCACGCATGATCTTTTTCTTGATCGCGCTCAGGTTAATTGCATGAGCAAAGGCTTCACGAACGCGCTTGTCCTTGAACGGGTTCTTGCCTTTGACATTGGAATAAAGCAGCTCATCGCGGCTCTGGTCCATGCCGAGGAAGATAGTGCGGGCTTCCGGACCGGTCAGCGGCTTGACGCCGTCAGCTTCGTCCAGGCGTTTCCAGTCCTGGACCGGCACCGGGTAGATCAGGTCCATTTCACCGGAGATCAATGCCGCAACACGGGTTGCCGCCTGTTTGATCGGGGTGAATTCAACGTCGGTGACGTTGGACTTGATGTCTGCCCAGTAACCGTCGAAACGGGTCAGCGTGGTTTTCACGTCCGGCTGACGTTCAACAACCTTGAACGGGCCCGTACCGTTTGCATGCAGACCGGCATAGTTGTTTTCCGTGCCGCCGCTAGCATTCACAGACGTGGTCGTGTTGTGTGCTTCCGACCATTCCTTGTCCATGATGTAGAGCGTGGTCATCTCCTGCATCAGGATCGGCATCGGGTCTGCGGTCCAGGCTTCGATAGTGAAATCGTCGACCTTCGTCATCTTCTTGATGGCGCCGGCCCGGACTTTCATGTCAGAGCCTTCGCTCAAGGCGCGCTGCCAGGAGAAGATCACGTCGTCGGCCGTCAGGTCTCCGCCGTCATGGAATTTCACACCCTTGCGGATATGGAAAATCCATTTGTTGGGCTCCGGATTTTCCCAGGATTCCGCCAGGGCCGGAATCAGCCCCAGGTTTTCATCATAGGCCGTCAGACCTTCATAAATGTTCCCCCAGAAACCCAGCGAGAAGGTTTCGTTCAGGCTGTGCGGGTCCAACGACTGGACGTCACCCTGGAAGGAATATTTAAACGTTTCTGCCTGTGCCGGCATAACAGCCGCCGCAACGCCAAGCGCCACTGCCGCCATCAACGATTTTTTCAGCATATTCATTACTAAACTGCCCCCTGTTCAAAGGTTCATATGCGCTTATTGCGCCAGATGGTCGATCAATTTGCGTAGGAACGCTTCCCCTTCCTCGACCTGGGAAATCTTGATGAATTCGTCAGGCTGATGCGCCTGGTCGATGGAGCCCGGCCCGCAGACCACGGTCGAGAAGCCGACTTCCTGGAACTGACCTGCTTCCGTACCATAGGGCACGACGCTGATCGAGTTCTGACCGCTCAGCAACCGGCATAATTCTTCCGCTGCGCCGCTTTCTTCCGGCTTCAACCCGGGTGCAGCCGATGTGGCAACGGTGGTGATGCTGCACTCCGGCGCGATCGCCTGCATTTCCGGCAGCAATTCTGCGCAATAGGCCTCGAATTTCGCCAGAACGTCTTTCGGATTGTCCCAGGGCAGATTGCGCACGTCCCAGACGAATGTGCATTCGCGCGAGATGATATTCATCGCCGTGCCACCGTTCACCACGCCCACGTGGACTGTCGTGTAAGGCGGTTCGAAACCGTTCGCCGGATCGGCGGAAGCCTTGAATTCATCCATGATGCCGCGCAGGAACTCGATGAGTTTCGCCGCTGTCATAACAGCACTGACGCCGCGGTGAACCTGGCTGGAATGCGCCTCATGGCCGATAACCGTGGTCTGGAACCCGTTCACCCCTTTATGGGCGTTGACGATTTCCATATTGGTCGGCTCACCGACGACAACCGCGCGCGGCTTCGGCAGATGGTCCGCCATTTCACGGATCATGCGCGGCGCGCCGACACAGCCCACTTCCTCGTCATAGGACAAGGCGAAGTGGATCGGCTTTTTAAGACCCTTCTTCAGCATTTCAGGGACAAGCGACAGGCCAATGGCGGAAAACGCCTTCATGTCGGCGGTGCCGCGGCCATAAAGTTTGCCGTCTTTTTCCACGACGGTGAAAGGGTCCGTGCTCCAGGGCTGGCCATCAACCGGCACAACGTCCGTATGGCCGCTCAGGACCACGCCGCCTTCGACTTTCGGACCGACGGTCGCATAAAGGTTGGCCTTGGACTTGTCGTCGTTAAAGACAAGTGTGCTTTCCACACCGTACTCGGCCAGATAGTCCCGCACATAGTGAATCAATTCCAGATTGGAATGGCGGGACACCGTGTCGAACGACACCAGTTTCCCAATCATGTCTATAGCGTTAGCGACCACGCTCTACTCCCCAAACAAGAAAATTCCCGGCGACGTCGGCGCCGCTTCTTTCATGAAGGAATGATTACAGTAAGGTCACACCATAATGTCAAATTGCATTTTTTGGCCTAATCATACATAAATACTATACTATTCCAAATTTCGACTTTCGCATGAACCCTTAGGAAACATATGAGACTTCGCCAAGTTGAGGCCTTCCGCGCCACCATGACCACGGGCACGATTACCGGTGCGGCAAACATCATGTCGATTACACAACCATCGGTAAGTCGCCTTATTTCCGACCTGGAAGCCAATCTGGGCTTTCGCCTGTTCGAACGCCGCCGTGGACGTTTGCACCCGACGGCAGAGGCCCTTCGATTCTATCAGGAAGTCGAGCGCGCCTTCACCGGCCTGGACCAGCTAGAGCATGTGGCGGAGCGTATTCGCCAGGAGCAAACCGGCCATCTGTCGGTTCATTCGGCGCCTGCGCTGTCCACCTCGTTGATCCCGCGCGCTCTGAAACGGTTCCACGAAAGCTATCCCGATGCGAAAGTGACCCTGGAAGTCCGCGCGCCCTTTGCCATTTTCGACCGGTTGCAGGCACATGCCACGGATGTGGCAATCACCAACCGCGCGGCAGAACTGCCCGGTGTGGTCCAGGACCCGCTGGTTGATGCCGCTTTCGTCTGCGCCATACCGGAAGGACACCGGCTCGCCAAGAAGGATGTAATCGGCCCGCAGGACCTCAATGGTGAGACAGTCATCGGCCTCACACCGGAAGGCCCCCTGAACTGGAACCTGATATTCAACACACTGAACGATGCCGGGATCGACTATAAAAGCTGGGTTTCGACGCAACGCGCCTACACCACCTATGCCCTGGTGGCTGAAGGCCTGGGGATTGGTATTTTCGAGCCATTCTCGGCCCGAAACTGGCTGAAGGAAGGGGTTGTGATCCGGCCATTCCGCCCCAAGATCACCTTTTCTTTCGCCATCTGCTTTCCCGCCAACAAGATGCGGTCCGCCATGGCGAGGGATTTCGCACAAATGGTACAAGAGCAGTTGCAGGAGAACCCTCTGCCCTTTCAGGACTGATCGGTTTTTCCGGTCAACCGGCTGCAATCAGCACGGCGACCAGCAACAGCGGCACACCGATCACAACCGTCAGGCCGACAACCCAAAGTATCAGATGGTCGCCCGGGCTGGCTTTCCGTTCCACAATTGCCTCATAGGTTCCGCCCCAGAACAGGATCAGCCCCGCCAGACTGGCGAGCCATCCATACAAACCCACCTGCGTCCAGCCCGGCGTGTAGGTTGCGACCAGGATCAAAAGCAGGCCACAGGCCGCGATTACACTCCCCAACCAACGCATATGGTTCAGGTTTGCCGTAGACAGATACCAATGTTTGACCTTCGTGATTTTTTCCATGACGGGCACCTCTTTGCAGGCAATAACCCAATCATTCCGAAACAGTCAGCCACTCTTCCCGGAGTGATGCCCCTCTCTGATTAACATAGGCCCACAGGGGCGGGTGACCAGCCAGAGCAGTCAATCACATTCAGGGTCTCAGTCCGCGGCTGCATCCCGTGTATCTGTATCCAGGCCCAGGAAACCACCGGACTGGCGCTGCCAGAGCGAGGCGTAGAGACCGTTCTGCTGCAGCAATTCGTCATGGCTGCCGGTCTCAATCACCCGGCCCTTGTCAATCACGACCAGACGGTCGAGCATCGCAATGGTCGACAGGCGATGGGCAATGGCAATCACCGTCTTGTCTTCCATCAGCTTGGCAAGCTGGTCCTGGATTGCGTTTTCCACATCGGAATCCAGTGCCGAAGTTGCCTCATCCAGAACCAGAATCGGTGCGTCTTTCAGCAGGACACGCGCAATCGCGATACGCTGTCGCTGGCCACCGGACAGCTTGACACCGCGTTCGCCGACATGCGCGTCATAGCCGGTGCGTCCCTTGATATCACTCAGGTCCGGGATAAAATCATCCGCCTGCGCCCATTGGGCGGCTTGCAGGATCTCGTTATCCTCCGCCTCCGGCCGGCCATAGCCGATATTGTCCCGGATCGACCGATGCAGCAGGGATGTATCCTGTGTCACCATACCGATATAACGGCGCAGCGATGCCTGGCTGACATCGGCAATATCCTGCCCATCGATCAGAATCCGCCCGGATTCCAGATCGTGAAAACGCAACAGCAGGTTAACCAGCGTGGACTTGCCTGCGCCGGAACGTCCAACAACGCCGATCTTCTCCCCCGGTCGGATCGTCAACGAGAAATCCTCGATTACACCAGCCTCGCGGCCATAGTGGAACCGGACATGGTCAAATTGAATCCCGCCCTGGTCAACGGTCAACTCCCCTGCACCCGGTTTGTCCATCACCGTCACCGGCTTGGCGATCGTGTTGATGCCGTCCTGAACCGTCCCGATATTTTCAAACAGGTTCGCCAACTGCCAGAGAACATAGTTGGACATCCCCTTCACGCGCAGGGCCAGTGCAGCCGCGACCGCGATAGAGCCGAGCGAAATACTCGCCTGCATCCAGGAATAGACACTCACCACCACAATCGCGATCAACAACAGAGCATTGCAGCAATGCAGACTGACCGTCAGCCCTGTGATCCTGCGCATCTGACGGCGCATTGTCTCGATAAAGCTTTCCAGAACATCGCGGGCGTGGGCCTCTTCACGCACAGTATGCGCAAACAGCTTGATCGTCTGGATGTTTGTATAGCTGTCAACAACATGACCGGTCAGCATCGCACGGGCCGCAGCGTTTTCCTTGGACAGGGCGCGCAGCTTTGGCAGGAAATAGATAAGGATCACGACGTAGAGGCTGAACCAGATCAAGAACGGCGCAATCAGCCAGACGTCCATCCGGCCGACGAGGATCACACCGCCAAAAAAGAAAACCGATACATAGACAAAAACCTCCGCCAGCTTCATGACCGTTTCACGGGTCGCCCTGGCGGTCTGCAGCACCTTCTGGGAGATACGCCCCGCGAACTCATCCTGAAAGAAGGCCATGCTCTGCCCCAGGATATAGCGGTGCATCAAATGCAGCATCATACCCGGATAGTTTCCGAACAGAACCTGGTTTGCCATAAGGCTGTTCAACAGGACCACCGCAGGCAGGAATGCCGCCAGCAGCAGCATACCCCCCAGCTTCCAGCCATAGTCAGCCAGAAAGGTCTCCCGGTCCGCACTGCCCAGCCAGTCCACCAGATGCCCCACATACCCCAGCAACAAAAGGTCGATCATGGAGATCACCGCCGTCAGCACCGCCATGACCAGAACCCAGGGCAGCGCCGGACGCGAATAATGCATCACAAAGGCGAACAGGCCGCTGGGCGGCGTCGAAAGTCCCTTATCCGGGAACGGATTTATCAGGTTTTCAAAAAAGCGGAACATGACCAGGGTTCATTTCACAGGAAAGTGGAGAGCAGACGCGGGAAAGAATACAACCATAAGAGGTTTGTATTTTACCCTAGCAACCTGCCATCAGAAACATGGGCTTGTCGAACAGATTTTACCCCGACACGCCATTTTGTGAAAAGGCATCATGTACCAAATGTGCAGCCTGCTCCATTTCCGCCCGGTCAACCTGACCAACCAGGGCATAGCCAAGCTTCCTGTCGACCCAGTAGAATGCTGTCAACCCATCCCGCTCTACCAGACGGAACGCCGTATCCTGATTGTTTGCATCCGATGTCAGATACAATGTAACCCGACGGCCGACCCCATCTTCATACATAAGCTGGCAAGAAGGTAACGTATCACCGGGAAGCAAACGCCCCCCCAACAGCTTGAACCCCAGAGCGGTCAGATCAGGCGCCTTCATCGGGCGCTGCATTCTCTTGCTGAGCCATGCAAGTAAATGGCTCTGCTCATTCGCGCCCACTTCCACCGGATGACGAACCTCAACCGCATAGGTCCGGTGGGCCGCCAGCGCAGGCTGCGTCCAGGCCACTTGCCGCGCAGCCCCTTTATCCTCGATATTCTGCCAATAGCCCCCTGTAACTGCCCCTACCACAAAGATCAGCACCGCAGCGGCCACCTGCAAGGCCTTTCCCGCCCAGACGGACCGAAGGGCTCTGCGGTCGTCCAGCACAGCAGACAAGGCGGCCGGAACGGGTTCCTCCGCAACAGGTGCATAGGCCTTTTGCAGGGCGTCGGCCTGTATCCGATAGTTATGCCACCGTTCGGCCTCCTTCGGGTGCTCCCGCAACCAGGCTTCCACATTGCGGCATTTGTCATCTTCCAGACAACCGTCCACCCAGGCCTGCAAGTCCTCTTCGCGAACAGGTGCATTATGTTTGTTCATTTCACCCTCCGCACACGTCTTTCATCCGGGTTTTCGACAACCTTGTGCAAGGCCTCCCGCGCCCGGGACAGCCGTGACATGACCGTGCCTTTGGGAACATCAAGAATTTTCGCCGCCTCTTCGTAACTGCAGCCTTCCAGAACAATCAGCGACAGAACCATGCGATGCGCATCACCCAGCTTTTCAAACGCGATGGCCACGTCATTCAGGGCCAGCCGGGAAAGCTGATTGTCCGGAGACGGACTTTCCGGCAGCATCTCGACACCGCGTTCATAGCGCCGATAGCCCCGCTTCATTTCGTTGATAAAACTGTTTTGCAAAATAGTGAAAACCCAGGCCTTCAAACTGCCTCCGGGCCGGAGGCGGAACAAATGCCGCCGGGACCACGCACGCTCCAGGCAGACCTGTACCAGTTCATCTGCCAATTCGCTGTCACGCGCCAAAACCAGCGCATAGCGGCGAAGATTGGGTATCAGCGCCAGCAAATCGTCGCTAAAACCCATATATCTGCATCCCATGCATATGCATCACGTCCATTGGATTTGCATCGCCCGTGGGAGGAGAAGAGCATCTCTCCCCCACAAGCGCACCTGCCTTCAAGGTTTGGCAACAGACCAAACATCCTTGAAACCGTGGCCGGTAACATCACCGGGCTTCTTGTCCTTTATCCAACCATACAACGGCATGCCCTTATAGGCCCACTGCTTTCCGCCATCACGCCGATTGACGAGACTGAAACCATCGGACGCCATCGCACCATATCCGGCCATAAGCGGCGGCCAGGCCTTGGCGCATTTGTCATAGCAGTTCGACTTGCCATCTTCATCGTTCTTGAACGTATAGAGGGTCATGCCATGCTTGTCCGCCCAGACGGTTCCCAAGCTGGTTTCGGATCGCATGACAGGCGCATCACCGGCCAATGCCGACAGGCTGCTTCCCGTGGCAAGCATCGCACCAAGGGCACAAATCGTTACAAACCTTTTCATGATAGTCTCCCCGTATTGGTATCCAACAAGGAGCCCTCAAAGCGGCTCCTGTTAGATAAACAGTTGAGGCAGGGAAAAATTCCAAAAAAAATGGGCCATTCGACCTCGGACTATTTCGCTTGCCAAATGAAATTTTGACGCCTAATAGAAATTCAGGCGGTGTTCCAAGAACCGCCCCATTGACATCTGAACAACCGAATTATGCTTGGCTTTGTGGAGGTTCGTCCCTTGGGTCGTCTGACTGACGGCGTTGGCGACAACGCTTTGCTGTCCCCTGCCTTTGATAACACCGCGGGTTATCCGCTGTGGGTGTGGCGCGATGCCATTTTTTCAAAAGAGGAATGCCAGCGTATCACAGAGCTGGCCGACAATCTTGCCATGGAACGGGGGAAGTTGGTCGGCGGTGAAAAGCACAGCAACATCCGTCGCTGTGACCTATTCTGGATCGACGAAGAGGACCAGGGCGGATGGATTTTCGAGCGGATCATGAAAACCGTCGCCGAAGTTAACCGGGATGTTTTCGATTTCGTCCTGACGGATTTTGCGGAAAAAATTCAACTGACGCGCTATCCCGAGGGACAGGAAGGCTTTTATGACTGGCATGTGGACCGCGGCAGCCGCGGCACTGCCCAGCATCGCAAGCTGACCATGGTCGTGCAACTGTCAAACCCGGACGCCTACGAAGGCGGCAGCCTTATTCTGAACGGCGCAGGCGTTGAGGAAGCAGCCCCCGCCCCGCAAGGCGGGGCCGTCTTCTTCCCCGCCTATGTCCTGCATCGGGTCTCACCGGTCCTAAAAGGGTCGCGCTACAGTCTCGTTACCTGGGTGCATGGGCCAAACTTCCGATAGAAGGTCCGCCCAAAGGCGCCCTAGGACAGGACGCCTTCGATCTGATGGGCATGCAGTTTGGCATACAGCCCATCCAGCGAGACCAGTTCCTCGTGACGTCCCTCTTCGACCACCTGGCCGTTTTCCATGACGTAAATGATGTCCGCATCCATGATGGTCGACAAGCGGTGCGCAATCATCAGGACGGTCCGCCCCTGCATCAGGCGCTGCAGCGCTTTTTGGACCAGGGCCTCGGTCTCGGAATCGAGAGCCGACGTCGCCTCGTCCAAAAGCAGGATCGGCGCATCCTTGTATATCGCGCGTGCAATTGCCAAACGCTGACGCTGCCCGCCGGAAAGCTTGGTTCCCATTTCACCAAGTACGGTATTATAGCCATCTTCCAACTGTGCAATAAAGTCGTCGGCCTCCGCCGCCCTGGCCGCCGCAACAATACGGTCCATATCCGGTTCGTTGTCGCCATAGGCAATATTCGCTGCAACCGTATCGTTGAAAATTCCCGCTTCCTGGCTGACCAGGGCAATCTGGCTGCGCAGGGATTTGAAGGTCAGGTCCCGGATCGCCTGACCGTCAACAGAAATCACGCCGTCGGTCGCATCGTACAAACGCAGTAACAGATTGAATACCGTGGACTTGCCCGCCCCGGACGGGCCAACCAGCGCCACCTTCGCGCCTGCGGGCACATCCATGGTCACATGGCTCAATACCTGCTTATCCGCGCGATAGGCAAAGGACACGTCATCGAACCGGATTGCCCCCTTGTCCAGCACCAGTTCCCTGGCGTCAGGCGCCTCAAACACATTGGGTTTCACATCAATGGTTTCGAACACGCGTTGTGCGGATGCCAGGCCCTGCTGCAGGCTGGCATTCAGGTTGGCCAGGCTGCGGACAGGCTGGTAAGCCTTCATCATCGCGCCCAGAAAGGCCATGATTTCACCCGGCGTGGCGGTTCCGTCCGCGATCTGGAAACTGCCGATGGCAATCAGCACGCCGACCGCCAGCCCCGCCAGGGTTTCCATCATCGGATAATTCCGTGAGCGGACTTCGACGGCCTTTACGTTCAAGGACCGCAGCCATTCAAAAAGCCCTTCGGCCTTGTCCTGGGCATAGTCTTCCGCGCAATAGGATTTGACCAGACGAACGCCGCGAATCTTGTCATCCAGCAGAGCCGTCAAATCGCCGGTTCGCTCCTGCGTGGCGCGGCTGACCTTGCGCAGCTTGCGGCCGATCACCTGAACCGGCAGGACGGAAATCGGGAACAGCAAAAAGACCCCGAGCGTCAGTTGCCAGTTCATGTAGAACATGACACCGATCAGTGCGATCACCATAACCGCATCACGCGCCATGCCGGTGATCGACTTCACCACCGCCTCACGCACGTTATAGCTGTCACTGATGAAACGGGCGACCAGCTTACTGCTGCCATCCTGCATGACATGGGAGATATCCGCGTTTAGCACCCGGCGCATCATATCCGACTGAAGCTTGGAGATGACGCGCATACCCATATCGTTCATCGCAACGGTCTGCAGGTATTTCGCCACGCCCAGCGCCAGCGAAACCGCAACGAAAACACCGGCAACACCGTAAATATAGTTTACATCGCCCGCCAGAAGCGCCTTGTCGATGGCTGGCTGTACCAGATAGGCCTGACCACCCGTCAGCAGGGCAGATAGCAGCAAAAAGAGGATGCCGGTAAAAAGCAAGCGCCGGTAGTGGCTGATATATTCCCACATAAGACGGGAAATAAGATACTTGCTGGACAGATGAACATCCGCCTCCGTTTTTTTACTTTTGCGTCGGAACAGGCCCATTATGCCTCCGGTAAATCGACCGGTTACCCGGCGATGGGCAACTACGGTCAAGGACATATCACAGATGGCTGAATAGCCGATGCAGCTTGCCAAGGCAACCTGCCCTGCCTTTCCACCAAAAGAAACGGCTGCCGGACATGGCCCGGCAGCCGCCAAAGTCTGATATGCGGCGGGTCTCTTATGAAATCAAGACGTCGTCGCCGATCTGAAGCTGATCGTGGGTAACGCCTTCCACCGTTGTCAGTAGGACGTCTTCCGCGCCGGTATGGATCCAAACCTCCGCACCGGTGCCGCCTTGCGTGATTTCAACCGTGGCCTGATCACCGGCCACCCGCATCACTTCCCGCAGGTCGAGAACGTCCTGACCGTCATGGAAGTCCTTGATGGTATCCCCGGCTTCACTCAGGCGGTCATAGATGAAGGTATCGTGCCCTTCGCCACCTTCCAGGACATCGGCGCCTTTGCCACCCTTGATGTGATCATCACCGAGACCACCCATGATGACATCATCACCCTGGTTACCGTAAAGGTAATCATCGCCTTCACCACCGTCTATCGTGTCGGCACCCTCGCCCCCGAACAGGGCATCCGTACCGCCCTGCCCCAGGATGAAGTCATCGCCGTCACCCCCATGCATCAATTCATTATGGTCAGTGCCGGTCATGGTATCGGCCTGATCGGTACCGACGATCTCGTCTGCATGGGCAATGGCATGACCGTCCACCTCAAGCTGCATGGAGAAGGTCGGGTCGTTTTCGTAGTCGGCATCCATATTTGGCGTCTCGGAAACCAGGAAGCCATAGGCTTCAAGCGCGCCGTCCTCGCCCTGCGTCACCAGGGATGCCACAGCCGCCCGCGCCAGGGCCGCATAGCCCCCGGCCCAGTCCGGATAGTTCAGTTCGTCCGGAATTGGCTGACCGACGTCGGTAAAGGTATGGTCCATGATTTCCTGCCAGGTATCGAACCAGACCTTGTTGCCGTCTGCATCTTTTTCGTAAAGCACCAGACGATAGGATGTGCCTGCAAGAGCCGGGAACCCGAAGTCTTCGGCCAGGAAACGTCCTGCCGTGAAGTCGGCTTTCCATTCCATCAGGTCCTGTGCATAGGCATCTCCACGATCCGCCATCAGCGAGACAACCATGGTGAAATAGTCATCCTGCCAGGGCGAAATCTTACCCAGTTCGCCGGACGGATACTGGATCGCACCCGATACTTCGCCCGTGTCCGGGTCTGCCAGAGCATAGTTGTTCATGTAGTTTTCAAGGTTATTCAACAACTTCTCTGCGAAGTAATTCTTCATAGGTTCGTCATCGGGCAACGCCCAGGAGACGTTACTCAGGTCACGCATTGCCCAAGCCTGCCCACGCAGTTGGTGACGATCGACGATGCCGTCGTCATAACCGCGATAACCCGGGTTCATGCAGGCCATATCGAAGTTTGCCTGAACCTGCATTTCATCCAGATAATATTGCGACCCGGATAACAGATAGGGCAGATAGGTCAGGGATGGCATATGCGCCACATCCGTCGCCCAATCCGTGCCACTCATCGTGAAACCATCCGGTAACTGGCCGCTTGCATCGCGGAAGTCCAGCCAGAGCGAGGGGAAGTCATCGATCGAGACCACTTCGCCCGTGTTTTCATCGATATAGTGCCAGGGGATACCGCCCGCGGCATCCGCATTCGCATAGAGGACATCCTCCGCGCGTTCATCCTGGGTCGCCAGATAACGCACCGCCCATGTCGGTAACGGCCCGATATCCGGACGCCCGCCCGTGCCAGGCATATAGGTTTCCACCGTGGCGGTCCCCATCGGGTCAGTATCCGAGTTCTGCATGGCATCATAAGCCTGTTGCAGGACACTTTCCTTGACTCCCATTGAGAAGTCGTAGTTGGAAACCGCGCCGGTCTTCAGGAAATAGTCCATGTCTCGAATGACGTGGACGGACGGATCATCACCCGACCAGACTTCCGTATGCCAGGTCCCTTTGTGGTGATGATCGAGGTTGGTTTGGGAATAAACCTCCGAACCGCCTTCCTTGATCGACACATCATAGTTGATGTTCTCGTTGCCTGCCGTGAAGGCCTTGTCCGCCGCAAAGACCACATCCGTCATGACATTGCCGTCGTCAAACGCACGGATATTGAAGGTCACGTGCATTTGCTCGTTTACCGGCACATCGACGGAGAATTCACTGGCGAGCGGACCTTCCAGCCACGTACTCAGCGTCCCGTCCGCAATCGCCTGGCTCAGGGCCGAAGCCGCATCCAGATGAATAGGCGTATCGGTCCCGTCGGCATTGTGTATCGTGAAGTCCACCGACAGGTCCACATTGGCCAGTGCATCCTGCGCCGTGACATTCGTCGCGCCTGCTGGCGGCGTCGGCGTATGGGACAGCATGATATCCACGGAATCACCCGGCTGGATTTCCGGACTGTCGATGGTCAGGACAGCGTGACGGACGGACCCGTCGGGGTGGGTTGCCTTCACATCCATCTGGATCTGAACAGGCTGTCCGTTGATTTCCGCCATCAGATATTCGCCGGCAGGGATATCCCCCTCCTGGAAAACCTGCCCCAGGGTTACCGGGCCGTTGCCAGCCGGATCAGTGCCCGTGTTGGAGAAACGCACCGCCACGACGTCATCCGCATCCGCCGGCTGTTCCAGGGTCTGGTTATAGAGGAGGTTTTCAGTTGGCGTCGTCGTGCCACCGCCTGTGCCCGTGTCACCACCGGTACCCGTACCGCCGGTGCCCGTGCCGCCACCGGTACCTGTGTCACCGCCAGTGCCCGTGCCGCCGCCGGTACCTGTATCACCGCCAGTGCCCGTGCCGCCGCCGGTACCCGTATCAGTTCCGGCATAGGCATCAATGGCGTCCTGGGTCAGCCCCAGTTTTGCGTCGGCAAACTGGATATATTCCATGTTTTTGACAACATCCGCGCCTTCATTGCCTTCCGACCGCAGGTCGCGAACCGACACGGTGCCGTCGTCATTGAAATTGATGGAATAGTCAATAAAGGCCCCACCGTAGACAACGGTATCGGCACCGGCGCCACCATCCAGCATGTCATCCCCGGCATTACCCGTCAGGATATCGTTGCCATCCATGCCGAAGATATTGTCATCGCCTTGAGACCCTTCGATCGTATTCGCCAGAGAGCTGCCTTCGATGCTTTCGACACCGACCATTTCGGTATTGCTGAAATCCCCGTGATACTGAACACCAACGGTGTCGTTACCTTCACCGGCGTCAATACGTTCAACCGTCTGTTCACCCGTGTAGTTATAGAGGTTGATTTCGTCGTCACCACTGGTGCCCTGGATCGTGTCGAAACCTTCACCGCCGGCGATCGTATCAAAGCCGTCTCCGGTGGTTTTCAGGAAGACATCGTCCCCGGCGTTCCCGCGCAGGTCATCGTCGCCACCAGCCCCGGAAATCACATCATCACTCTGTGAGCCATAGATGTAGTTCCTGAAGCTGCTACCTTCGATCCGCTCCAGATTGGAAACAGTGGTCTGCGAGAAATCGCCATGATAGCGCAGATGCAGAACGTCGTTACCCGCACCGCCATCAATATTTTCAACGCGGTTATCACCCCAGAACTGGTTGAGCTGGATATCGTCATCGGCACTGGTGCCGCGAAGGGTGTCGTTGCCTTCACCCCCGGACACCACATCGATGCCATCACCGGTCGTGATTTCAAAGACGTCGTCACCGGCTTCACCATACATGGTGTCATTACCGCCATGCCCGATAATCAGGTCATCCTGGCTGGTGCCTGTGATGGTCTGGTTATAGCCCGTACCCTCGATCAGGTTCAGGTTCTGTGCCGTTGCATTGACCGTGATCGTCGAATCCGCCTGGGTTGCATCGGACCCGTCAAAGACGTCGTAGCTGAAATTCGCCGTGCCGTCCCAACCGGACGGCGGCGTGTAAGTCCAGCTTCCATCGCCATTATCCGTCAGGGTCCCGGTATCCACCGTCAGATTCTGCGCGGTCAGCGCATCGCCCTCGATATCCGTGGCCTGCGCCAGCAGGTCCGACGAATTGATGGTCAGTGCCACATCCTGATCCGTTGAGAATGTCGGAGCAGTAACAACCGGCGCGTCATTCGTACCGGCAATAGTAACCGTCACGGTTTCCATGGCGGAACCGTCCGCCGACTTCACCGTGAAGGTTTCCGTCAGCGTATCACCGTTACCCAAAGCCTGGACTTCCGCACTGTTGTTCCCCGTCAACTGGTAAGCCCAGTTACCATTGGCGTCGATGGAGAAGTTGCCATAGGCGCCCGCCGTGCCCGACTGCACCTGGAACACAGCCTCACCGGCATCCGGATCGACGACAGTCAATGTGCCGTTTGCCAACATGGCCTGGTCTTCGGTAACACCGCCTGCGGCCGTGCCGGAAATCTGGGCATTGTCTGCCGCCGCCGCCACGCTGATTGTCGTGCTGACAGGCGTTGTCGCCGTGCCGTCCGACACGTCATAGCTGAAGGTGACATCACCACTGAAGTTGGCGTCCGGAGTAAAGGTCCAGGACCCGTTGTCATTAGCCGTCAGTACGCCATTGGAAACCGTCAGGTTCTGAACAAAAAGCTGATCGCCTTCCGCGTCGCTGGCCTCGCTCAACAGGTCTGCTTCGGTAATGGTCAGCGACTGGTCTTCCGAAACGTTGTGCACGGTCGCATTCACAACCGGCGCGTCGTTCGTACCCGCAATCGTAACCTTGATTTCCTGACTGGCCGACCCGTCCGCTGTCTGAACGGTGAAGGTTTCCGTCAGCGTGTCACCATCGCCCAGGGCCTGCACAACCGGGCTGTTATTGGCCGTGAGGTCATAGGTCCAGTTACCCGTGTCATCCATGGTGAAAGTGCCGTAAGCACCATCAAGGGACGCTGCGGCAAAGTCGCCAACCGTTGTGCTCGAATCCGTCGCCAGGGATAACGTAGCAGCGGCGCCGGATTCCGTCGCAAGATGCCCCGAACTGGTTGCCGCACCATCTTCAACCACAGTCCCTGCGGTGTCACCGGTAATGGTCACTGCCGTGGCATCGTTACTGCCGTTGATCGTTACGGTGACGTCCTGCGTCGTGCCATCTGCGGTCTTGACGGTGAAAGTTTCCGTCAACGTGTCGCCCGCATTCAGCCCCTGTACTTCAGGACTGTCGTTTGCTGTCAGGTTGTAGGTCCAGTTACCCGACTGATCGACGACAAAGGCCCCGTAAGAACCCGCCATTTCCGCGGCGACAAAGCTCGCCTCACCGGCATCCACATCCGTAACGGACAACTGCCCGGTGGCTGTAAGGCTTGTGTCTTCCGTGACGGCGCCCGCCGTTTCCCCGGATACCTGTGCGGCATCGTTGGACCCGGCAATGGTGACATTCACAGCCTGCGTCGTGCCATCAGCCGTTTTCACCATGAAGGTCTCGGTCAAGGAGTCACCCTCACCCAAAGCCTGCACCTCGGGGCTGTCATTTGCCGTCAGGTTATAGGTCCAGTTACCGTTGTCATCGATGAAGAAAGCACCGTAGTTGCCAGCCATCTCACTCATCACAAAGCTGGCCTCGCCCGCATCTGCATCTGACACAAGCAATTGGCCGGTTGCCGTCGAACCGGCATCTTCGATCACCGTGCCCGTGGCATCGCCCGTAATCTGGGCGGCATCATTGGTCCCCTCGATGGTAACCGTCACCGTCTCCACAGCCGTCCCGTCCGCACTGCGCACGGTAAAGTTTTCGGTCAGGGTATCCCCCGCGCCAAGGCTTTGAACCGCATCGGTATCGCCAGCGGTCAGGTTGTAGGTCCAGTTGCCATCGGAATCGACCGCAAAGGCCCCGTAGGAGCCCGGCATTTCAGCAGCCAGGACGGCATTCTCGCCTGTGTCCACATCCGTGACGCTCAATGCACCGCTTGCACTGGGCGTGGAGGCATCTTCCGTGACAAGCCCTGTCATTTCACCAGAAATCTGGGCGGCGTCATTCGTGCCGTTGATCGACACGGTCACCGTTTGCGAAGTACCATCCACCGTCTGAACCGTGAAGGATTCCGTCAGGCTGTCGCCTTGCCCCAGGCTCTGTATCGCCGGGCTGTCGTTGGCTGTCAGGTTATAGGTCCAATGGCCTGTCTCATCGACGGAGAAGGAACCATAGGCACCATCCGCAGTGGCCGCACTAAAGACTGCCTCGCCGGTATCCACATCGGAGACCGCCAGTTGACCGGAGGTCGTCAGCGCCTCGTCTTCAACCACCGCACCGGAGGCAGCGCCGGAAATCTGGGCCACGTCATTGCTGCCCGCAATGGTAACGGTGACATCCTGCGTCGTACCGTCCGCCGTCTGCACGGTGAAGGTTTCCGTCAGCACATCCCCCTCGCCCAGGGCCTGGACTTCGGGACTGTCGTTGGACGTCAGGTTATAGGTCCAGTTACCGGCATCATCGACCGAGAAGGAACCGTAATCGCCATCCTGGCTGCCTGCGGCAAAGATCGCCTCGCCGCTGTCGGCATCAGTCACCGAAAGCTGGCCGCTGGTGGTGACGGCCGTGCCGTCCTCGACCACAGCGCCGGTCGCATTGCCGGAAATCTGGGCCACATCATTGGTACCGGTAACGGCAACCGTAACGGTTTCCGCAGCCGTCCCGTCCGCACTTGTCACCGTGAAGCTTTCTGTCAGGCTGTCGCCTTCACCCAGCGCCTGAACCGCATCGGCGTTATTGCCAGTCAGGGTATAGGTCCAATGGCCGGTTTCATCGACCGAGAAGGAACCATAGGTGCCTGCCTGGGTCACCGCCGCAAAGGCAGACTCGCCCGTATCCACATCACTGATGCTCAATTGGCCGGTCGCAGGATCAGGACCGTCTTCCATAACGGTACCCGCCACAACACCGGAAATCTGGGGCACATCATTCGTACCGGAAATGGTGATGGTCACATCCTGTGTCGTGCCGTCCGCCGTTTCCACGGTCACAACGTCGGTCAGCGTATCGCCTTCGCCCAGCGCCTGCACGGAGGCATTGTCGTTGGCGAGGCTGTAGGACCAGTTACCGGCAGTGTCGATAACCAGCGCGCCGAAAGCACCGGAAACCATCGCGGACTGGAAGCTCGCCTGACCGGCATCCGGGTCGGTCACCTGCAGCGTACCGCTGCTGGTGACGGTTGCGTCTTCCGTTACTGTGCCTGCCGTATCGCCGGTCACAACAGCAGCATCGTCCACGGGCGCGACCGTTACGCTGCCCGTTGCCGCCGTCGTTGTCTGGCCGTCGGATACGTCATAGCTCATCTGCACCGTGCCGTTGAAATCCGGGTCCGGCGTGAAGAACCATGTCCCGTCCCCGTTGTCAGTCAGGGTGCCGCCATCGACGGTCAGATTTTGAACGGACAGGGCATCCCCGTCGGCATCGCTGGCATATTGCAGCAACTGTGCCTGGGTCAGGAACATATTGCCGTCTTCATCCATATTGAACGAAACCGGCTTGGCCACATCAGGAGCCTCATTGGAAAAGATGCTGGTGCCGTCAACAGTGACATCCAGATTTTCGATATTCTTCACCTGCAAACCCAGCGCAGAGAACTTGAAGCTCTCGGGAGCGGAACCCGCCTCCTTTGCCTGCAGATAGGTTTGGAAGGCTGCGATATCCGCCTGCACTGCCGGATCGTTATATTCCGCACCGGTCAGGTCGATCCGCAGGGTATCGGTACCGTCGCCGCCATCATAGCGGTCATAGGAGGACTGATTTTCAGAGAAGTTGTAAACCAGGACATCGTCACCGCCCTGGGCATCCACACGGTCGGAACCGCCACGGGCGTCGATCACGTCATCGCCCTGGCTGCCATTGATCACGTTGTTATAGCCGCTGCCTTCGATCTTCTCCACGCTGTCCATCGTGGTTTCACTGAAATCGCCGCCGTAACGAACGGAAACCGTGTCGTCGCCCGCGCCACCATCAATATGCTCAACGCGATCGTCTCGCGCGTAATTCGTGAAGGCGATATCGTCGTCAGCATCCGTTCCCTGAACGGTGTCATACCCTTCGCCGCCGCTGACCTGATCCTCTCCGTCATTGGGGCCTCTCAGGAAGGTATCGTCACCCGCGCCGCCCTTCAGCGCGTCATTGCCACCACCGCCGACGATAACGTCGTCACCGTCAGAACCTGTAATGGCGTTGCCGTAATTGCTGCCTTCGATCCTCTCGATATTTTCCAGCTTGGTGTCGCTGAAGTCAGCGCCATAGCGAACGGAAATTGTGTCGTCGCCTTCGCCCCCGTCAATCGTCTCGATGCTTTCGTCACCGGTAAAGGAATCGAAATTAATGACGTCGTCGCCCGTCGTGCCACGGATGGTGTCCTGCCCTTCACCACCGTCATAACGGTTGCGACCGTCTTCATCGCCCACAACGAAGACGTCATCCCCGGCGCCGCCGGACAAAACGTCGTTGCCGCCGCCACTGATGATCGTATCATTCCCGTCCGTACCGGTGATATAGTTCACACCGTCGGTGCCCATTAAAGCGCTGTTTTCCTGCGCCGTAACGATATCCCCACTGTCGATACTTGCCGAAACGGGTTGCACATCTTCACCGCTGACTGTCTCGAACTGGATCGGCAATGTGCCATCCCAATCGGACACGGGGACAAAGGTCCAGGAACCATCTCCGTTATCGACGATATCCCCCGCAGAGGTCGTCAGGTTTTTGATCGATGTCGTCGCCTCATCAAAAGATGAAATCCCGGCTGCATTCAACAGGTCCTGCAGCCCCAGGGTAATGACTCCATTAGCATCAACGAGATTAAGAAGATCTTGGGCAGACATGGTGCTTCCTCATTTGACGACCTGGTTACGTCAGTTAACCAATTTAGGGCGGATTATAGATTGTGCCCGTAGCTCCTGCGCAACACATTGATTCGGCGCAATCTTGTGTGTTTTTTTCAACAGTTTTTGCGTCGAATTTCGCTTAATTGCCTTACAATTTAGCACATTCCCATGAGACCCCCAAACCAAACCGACAATATATTATCTATCAATGTATTAGCGGCGAAGCGGTCTAGGCCTGCCTGAGAAGCTGTTCATAGATTTCACCCGTCAGGCCGGAAAATTCCGGGCGTTCGGCACTTCTTCGCACAGGTGCGGTAAGCATCGGATATCGATAGGGGCGGTCCAGATACCACCCGTCAAACGGCACCCCGCGAACCTCGTTTTTCCACATCCACACGACAGCCCTTTCATGACGAGACGACCAGCCCAGCGGCCTTGCCTGCAACTGCCCCGGCACTGTAACGCCGGAGGCCCAGGGCGCGGTCCCATTATTACGCAAGGCATATCCTCCATGTTCGCGGATGGGCCCGGAAACCCCACCAGACGGCAACGCGCCATTCTCAAAGACATTGTTTGCCACAAAATGATTAAATAAATATGGATTTTTCTGATCCGCGTTATCGACCAGACCGAACGGCACAGCCGCGGTGCCCCAGTCCGGTGGCGCATAACTGCTGTACCCTTTTGGCCATTGGCGATTGCGATAGTCGATGCAGACATCCCTGGCCGGCGGCAGCCTGGTGAAGACGCAATCCGTCACAAGGGACTGCCCCCAGGCCCCGATATCCAGCAACGGCAGATTACCGCCATAGCCTGCGTCATAATCATCCTCGGACAACCACGAAGCAATATGACTATGGCTGATAACCGTCGACTGGGCATAGGTTTTCAACGCATGCCCCTGCGTCTTGGGGCTATGAAAGCGGCATCTATCTACCGCAATCCGTTTAATATAATTCACATATACGGTATGCGTCTGCCCGTCCCCGAAGCCGCCATGGCTGAAATCGCAACCGGTCAGATTGGCGACCGTTGGAAAGGTCGGAAGCATCATGCAATTGCGCCCGCCGGAAATCCGGACATTCCTCATGTCCAGGCGCGACAGGCTGTCCGGTCGAAAGGCATCGCCATATCGCCCGCCAGTGATATCCAGGTTCTCCAGGGTCAGTGCTGTTTGACGCCCTCCGCCCGAAAAAACCCGCAACATTCCCCTGATCCCGCTGCCGATCATGCGGGGACGCTGGCCAGGAACATCGCTTCTGATGACGAGGTGAACGCGTTTTTGGTTTCCCGCCTGCCTGGCCGGTGACCAGACCCATCGGGTCACAGGAATTTCCGCATCCGACGGAATGACCAGAACACAACCTGCGGGATAGTCCTCAACCTGACGGCCGCCTTGCGGAATCAGGGTTTGCTGTCGGCGGCTTTCTTCCACGTCCAGGAACAGGACAGGCAAGTCTGCGGCATTGGGAAACAAGGGATCGGAAGGTGGCGGCGCAGCGAAAGCATGTCCCCGCAACAATCCCGCCTGAAGGGGCAACGCAGCCAGCGCGGTAAGAACCGACCGCCGAGACCACGTTGTGCCCCCCTGCCCTGTCACGATCAGCCGGTGCCCTTGCCACTTCGCGCAAGCAGGCGCTCATAAAGAGGAACGTAATTCGCCACGCTGTTGCGCCAGTTGCGGACATTTTCCACATAATCCCGGCCGGCTGCCGCCAGTTTCGGCCATCGTTCACGGTCTCCTGCAAGTTCCAGAACGCTGGCGGCGAGGTCTTCCGCGCTATCCGCCTTGAACAGGGTGCCGGTCTCACCATGACGGATCAGTTCCTTATGTCCGCCCACATCGGAGGCAATGAAGATACGCCGCTGCGCCATTGCTTCCAGCGGCTTGAGCGGTGTCACCAGGTCCGTCAGGCGCATGGACTTGCGCGGGTAAACAAGAATATCCACCAAGGCATAATAATCCTGCACCTCGTTATGAGGAACGCGTCCGGCAAAGGCGACATGGTCTTCCACGCCCAACTCGCGGGCACGGCGACGCAGGTGGTCTTCGTCCTGCCCGCCGCCAACGAACAGAACCTTCACATCGGATCGTTGCTCCAGGATTCGGGGCAATGCCTCCAACAACAGGTCCAGCCCCTCATATTCATAGAAGGAGCCGATAAAACCCAGCACCAGCTTCCCTGTCAGGCCAAGCTTTTCCTGCAACTGCGGTTTCACCTCTGTCTGCTGATCCGGGAATTTTTCCAGGTCCACCGCATTGGGAATCACAACCAGCTTTTCCTGAGGAATGCCCCTGGCGATGATATCCTGCCGCAAGCCGTCGCAGATAGCGCCAGCCCCATCGGAATGCTTCAGCACATAGGTTTCAAGCGCCCGCGTCAGGCGATAGCGAAGCCCTCCTTCACGCGACGTTCCGTGGCTGACGGCGGCATCCTCCCAGAAACCACGCACCTCATACATGACCGGAATGCCCAGCTTCTTGCCCGCCCGAAGGGCCGGCAAGCCATTCAGCGCCGGACTATGCGCATGCAGGATATCCGGCTTCACCTCCCGGGCGACCTCGATAATCCGGCGGGTCAGGGCATTCATCAGCATAACCTCGCCGATGACCGGCAACCCCGCCAACGGGCCTTCCGGGCGTTTGGTCCTGTAGAAGGTCCACCCGTCCACTTCCTCAACAGGTTTATAGGGCATCGTATGTTTCGGGCTGGTCAGATGAAATGTCTCCCAGCCCCTTTCACGCTGCCCCTTCAAAAGGGAAAGGGTACGAAAGCTATAACCACTGTGAAGAGGAATAGAGTGATCCAGAATATGAAGGACGCGCATAGGAATTTAACTCTACAATTTTATCGACGTGATGAACTGAAAGAAAAACGCATTCGAACCAGATCCCCCTCAGTTCATACCTTTGTATTGAGCAATGATGTCACGATCATGAAGCGGCGTATCCCGCAATCTGCCAAAGAAATAATAGGCCGATGCACAGTCGTATGATCCCGCTTTCTTAGCAAGATATCTGTCCGCCAGCAAAAACGGCCAGGCAACAAAGCGCGCCGCCGACCGCAGCAACCTGCGAAGGAAGGGACGCTCTGAAAAGCTGGACAGCATATATTCGATGCCCCAGGTGATCACCATACCCGGTCCGTTCGCCACCCCGGAACGGCATTCGTCAAACCAGTTGAACAGGCGACGATGCCCAAGCGCGGTGAAGCGGGTGAAGTCGTATCGCCCCATGTGAACCTGTTGCATGAAGGGCGTCACGGAATACACGAGCCCCCCCGGCTTCAGCACCCGCCGGATTTCCGAGACGGTGCGGAACGGGTCGGCCACATGTTCCAGAACCGCGATGGCGAAAACGGCATCAAAAGTTGCATCCTGGAAAGGAATGTCATGGGCATCGGCGATCAGATGCGTATCCGGCGCCAACGCCACATCGCTGTAGACCACGTTCCCGCCGCCTGATGCGGTAAAGCGGGCATCCCCCGCGCCGATCACAAGAACCGTCGCATCCGGCTTTTCCCTCAACACCTCGTCCAGCGCCTGCTGGGAATTGAAGTCCGTGACGGAACGGGATTTCGGCGGCGTGATCTGATTGAGGAAGTATTTTATTTTCTTGATCGGCGTATTGACCCGCTCTTCCTTGCGGCGCAGGTCCATGGTCGTGATTTCCGCCTTCACGAAATGCTCGATCTGGAAGATCGACTTCTCTTCATTGATCAGGATCGGCGTGCCATCGACGATTGGATAGCCTCCACCAGTTACCTCGTCTGAAGCACCGGACACGGCAACAAGTCTACCGTCACGCAAGTGCAGTGGAACAGATGGCGAGCCAGGCACACAAAGCCGCTCAACAATCGCGTCTGGCAGCTTCAGCTCCGTCCCCGCGTCAACCTTTTCCAATTCCATGCTGCTTTCATTGGCAAGCGACATGCATTTGATCCCCCTGGTGACGTATTCGCGCTTACTCTAGCACAAAGTTTTCAAATCGTTATTCGTTTTCGCCAGTGCCCCAATGTGTAGCCATATAGCAACTCAAACACTACAATTAATTTAAAATCCTAAATAATTTTAGTGTGATATGCGACCAGAGCTTGATTATATTTTTCAGGCTAGCTATGCAATTTACGGGGCATTTAAATAGTGGAGGACCGAGGTGGATCGGCCATTCAATACTGTATCGGTTGTCGGGCTTGGGTATGTAGGCCTGCCGACCGCCGCCTTACTTGCGAGTCGCGGCTATAACGTGATCGGGATCGACGTGAATGAAAAAGCCGTCGAAACCATCAATGAGGGCCGCGTCCATATTGTGGAACCGGACCTGGACGTCCTGGTTCAGGCGTCGGTGACCATGGGACGCCTTCGGGCGACGCTGGAACCGGAAGAGGCGGATGTGTTCATGCTGGCCGTGCCAACGCCGTTCAAGGATGACCATCAGCCGGACCTGTCCTATCTGGAAGCCGCCACCAGGAAGATCGCGCCCGTCATCAAAAAGGGCGATCTTGTCATCCTGGAATCCACCTCGCCGGTGAACACCACCGAAACGATTGCCGGCTGGCTGGCGGACCTGCGCCCGGACCTGAGCTTCCCGCATCAAACCAAAACGCCAGACGTATCGCTCGCCCATTGCCCGGAACGTATTCTGCCGGGCCGCGTGTTGCGCGAACTGGTGGAAAACGACCGCATGATCGGCGGCATGACCAAGGAATGCGCCGCCAAGGCACAGGAATTCTACACCACCTTCGTTTCCGGCGAATGTATCCTGACCAATGCCCGCACCGCTGAACTGGCCAAGCTGGTGGAAAACTCCTATCGCGACGTCAATATCGCCTTTGCCAACGAGCTTTCCATCATCTGTGACCGATTCGACATTGATGTCTGGGAACTGATCGATCTGACCAACCGCCACCCGCGCGTGAATGTCCTGAACCCGGGCCCCGGCGTTGGTGGTCACTGTATTGCCGTCGACCCCTGGTTCATCGTCGCCCAGGCACCGGAAGAAAGCCGCCTGATCCGCACCGCGCGCGAAGTCAACGACGCCAAGCCGCATTACATGGTCGAAAAAATCCTGGCAGCAGCGGATCGTTTCAAGGCACCGAAAGTCGCCTGCATGGGACTGGCCTACAAACCCGACATCGACGACCTGCGCGAAAGCCCGGCAGTCGATATCGTATTGGACCTTGCCGACAAGCTGGACGGGGAGTTGATTGCGGTCGAACCGAATATCCGCGAACTGCCGGAGAAAATCGCCCAGTCAGGCAAAGTCACGCTTATGCCCTTTTCGGAAGCCGTGCGCGAGGCAGATATCGTCGCCTTCCTGGTCAGCCACAAGCAGTTCAAGGAAATCCCCTTGAAAGACCTGGACAGCAAGATCGTCATCCGCGCGGTTCAACGATAAAAGGCGCGATACGGGGCCACCTTGCGTAGGCCCCGTTGCCTCAGGGAGTAATGAAGTGAAGGTCTTGCTGGTCACGTGGCACTTCCCCCCCGTCAATACGGTTGCCGCCTTGCGGACGGGTAAATTTGCCGAATATCTGGCCGGCAATGGCGTTGACGTAAAGGTCGTCACGGTTGCCAAGGACAGTGACGACCGGTCCCTGCCGATCGACGGGGATCGCATCTCCGTGGTTGAGACGGAATTCGTCGATATCGACCAATGGGTCAACCCGGTCACGGTCCTGCGTCGCATCAAATCCGCCCTGACCTCCAAAGTCAGCGTCAAAGCCTCTGCCGGACAGGCGACCGGCACGGCGAAGACCGGGCAGTCTGCGCGGGCGAAGCCCAAGGCATGGCACTGGCTATCAGACCTCTACGAGGCCCTGTTTCTGTTCCCTGACAAATATGTCGGCTGGCTGATAAAGCTGTATCCGGCACTGGTACGTGAAATTCGCGATTTCGAACCGGATGTGATTGTCGCCAGCGGCCCCCCGTTTACTTCTTTCGTCGCAACAGCGCTTGCGTCCAGGCGGACAAAAACTCCCTGGATCGCGGAATTTCGGGATCGCTGGATGGACGACCCCTACGCCGACTGGCCCCAGTGGCGTCGTCGCTTCGATCACTGGTTTGAACGCAGGATTCTTGCGACAGCTTCGGCGATCACGACCGTCTCGCCGCGATGGCAGCCGTATTTCGAGGAAAAATTCCTGCAACCTGTGGGAACCTTTCTCAACGGTTTCGATCCGGAAAACTTCACGCATGATCCAATCCAAAGCCCGGAAGGCCTGCCGGTGCAGATCATGCATATGGGGCGCTGTTATCCGGAACGCCGGGACCCCTCGCCCTTGTTCAAGGCCATCCGGGATGGTGAGTTTACGCCCGAGGAAGTCCAGTTCCAGTTTTACGGATGGGATTTGGATTATGTTGCGCGGCGCGCCCGGGAATATGACGTGGAGGATTTTGTCCAGATTCTCCAACCAGTGCCATTCAACCAGTCCGTCGCCATGCAGAAAGGTGGCGATGTACTGCTGTTGATGCAATGGAACAACGATGCCGACGCCGGGAATATTCCCGCCAAACTGTTTGAGTATCTGGCCTCCCACCGCCCCATTGTCGCCGTCGGCTGCGAAGGCGGTTTCGTCGCCGAGGAAATCGCACGGCGCGAGGCTGGTCTGCTCACCAATGATCCGGAAAAACTGGCCGGGGCGATCCGGGGCTGGATTGATGAGAAGAAAGAAAAGGGCCGCATCCCGAGCCTGCCGGACAACACCTCCAAAGGTCTGGCGCGCAGCCAGCAGATGGAAGCCTATCTGGCCTTCCTGCAGCGTGGTGAGATTGAACTGCGCGATGATCGATTAAAAAAAAAGTCCAATACGCCGATCCGTGAGCTGAGTGCGGGACGCGATTATGTTCTGGCAGGCCAGAAACACCTGGAGCAACCGCTGGGCCTGATCGTCATCGACACGGAAGAGGATTTCGACTGGGGCGGCCCTTATCGCCGTTCCGGCTTCGGTCTGGATTCTGTCTGGAACCAGACCAAGGCACAGGACATTTTCGATCAACATGGCATCCGTCCGACCTATCTGATCGACTACCCCATTTTGAATAACGACGATGCGGCAAAGGTGTTCAGGCAATTTCACGATGCGGGGAAATGTGAACTGGGTGTGCAGATGCATCCCTGGGCCAATCCTCCCTATCGGGAATGGCTGAGCCGGGAAAACAGCTTTCCCTGCAACCTGGACATTGCCCTACAGGAAGAAAAGCTGGATGCGCTTTGTGCTGCCTTTAACAGGCAATTCGGCTTTGCCCCGAAAATCTACAAGGCCGGACGCTATGGGATCAGCGCCCAACATCTCGATATCCTGCGCGAACGCGGGTTCACGGTCGATACCAGCGTCATGCCCTGGTCATCCTACACGCGGGACGGCGGGCCGAATTTCTTCGGCGCACCCGATTCATGCTTCTGGTACGGCCCGGAACGGGACCTGCTCTGCCTGCCGGTATCGCGCGGGCTCAACGGCCTGCTGGCACAGACACCGGCCAAATCACTGTTCAGCCTGACCGAGACAAAATTGGGACGAATAACGAAATCAGCCGGCATCCTTGCCCATTGTGACCTGCTGGAACGCGTCGACCTCAGCCCTGAAGGCGGCCACTCGCCGGAGGCACAAGGGGCCTTTATCCAGCAACGCATGGCCCAGGGGCAGCGGGTCTTCCTGTTCCATTACCACAGTTCATCGCTGGGAGCGGGCAACACGCCCTATGTGCGCAACCGTCAACAGCTTGAGAATTTCCTGGGAAGTATCGAAACCTTCCTGCATCATTTCCAGAATGACCTGCAGGGCCGGTTTGTCACGCCGAGCGAGCTTTATGAAATACTGGCGCCGCATCCCGGAAACCGTCACCCTTAAGGGGAATGAGATCGTGTCTTACAAGGCTGTATTCCGCATCGGGTCCGGCGTCGCAGCAGCCCTCGCACTTTCGATCGGCGCAGCCACCGCAGCCGGGCTGCCATCGGCCCCGTCCTACAAGGGCGACAGCTTCAAGCGCGACAAGGAAGGCGATGTCATTATCGAACAGACGCCTGCCGCCCCCGAAGCAGCACCAAGCGAGACACCCGCCCCGCAGCCAGAACCGACACCAAAACCGGTGCCAAAACCGGCAAAAAAAACACCCGTCGCACCAAAGGCACAGGAGAAACCCACCCCGGCCCCCTTGCCGAAACCTCGCAAAGCCGCTCAACAAACCGTTCAGGCTCCTGTTGCAACACTGAAATCGCCAAAATTGCCACAGCCAAGCCAGCCTGACGACATCGTGGCCCTGCGCCTCGTCAACCACCATGACAGTCCGGTGGCGGGGCCGATCACTTTCGGGCAGGTTTTCCAGCCGGGTGACGTGCCGGCCAATACCGGCCTTGTTGCACGGTCCGGCGGCAAGACATTACCACTGCAGGCGGATATCAAAGCAACACATGCCGACGGGTCCGTCCGCCATGCAATCCTGACAATCGAAAGCCCGCGCCTCGCCCCCGGCCAATCGATGGACCTGATGCTTGCCCGTAAGGGGAACCGGGACAGCAACCCGTCCCTTTCCACGGCTGATATCGTCAAAAGGCTTTCGCTCGCTGTCGATGTTACTTTTGCCGGTACGGGGAAATCCATCCATATCGACGCCGCCAAGGCGCTGCGCGATGCTTCACCGGAAAGCTGGCTGTCCGGCCGTCTGGTTCGCGAACTCTCCGTCTCCCGGCCTGCATCCAAAGACCTTCGCGTCCGGTTCAATATCCGTGCTTATGCCAGTGGCGCGCTGACAGCGGATGTTGTCTTTGCAACAGACCATGCCTTCAGCACGGGCACGGGGCATATCCATTATGACGTGACGATTACCGCCGATGGCAATCCTGTTCTGTCAAAAAAGAATCTCGACCATTATCAAAAAGCCACTTGGCATTATGAGTATAAATCCGAGGATTACGCAGACTTGAGTGTGATCCGGGACATGGCCTATGTCATGAAGACCGGGGCCGTACCAACCTATGACTTCTCCATGGGCACCCAGGAAGGCGTCCTTGCTGCCGGCCTGGAATCCTTACGAAAGGCCGATACCGGCCCCATGGGCAAGGCGCTGGTGACCCCTTACATGCCGGGCACCGGCGGGCGACCCGACATTGGACCGCTGCCCACCTGGGCCGTGCGCTATCTGGCCACCCAGGACCCGCGCGCCGCCAAGGTTCTGTTCGCCAACGCCGACGCCTCCGGTAGCATTCCCTGGCATTATGTGGATGAGAAGACAGGCGAGATCGCCCGGATCGATACCTATCCAAAGCTTTGGCTGGACTACCGCGACAAGTCTGAAATGCTGAAGTCGCGCTTCACGACGAAGGGGACCGACTGGGACACGGATGTGGCCCATATGCCGTCAATGACCTACCTGCCTTATCTCCTGACCGGCTCGCAGTATTATCTCAATGAAATGCAGGTGGCCGCCAATTATGTGATGGCGAGCATGAACCCTGCCTATCGGGGGTATGAGAAGGGTATTATCGACCGGCACCAGTTACGCGGCCAGGCCTGGGCCCTGCGCGAGATTGCCAATGCGGCCTTCATCCTGCCGGACAAACACCCGCTGAAAGCCTATTTCCAGAAAAGACTGGCAAACAACCTGCATCAGTATCTGGACAACTATCTGCCAAAAGACCCGCCAACTGACGAAGTCTCCGGGCTGGTCCAGTATCCATCAGGCGAACCGGGCAAGATATCACCCTGGCAGGACGACTATTTCACCATGGTCGTGGGCCAGATCGCACGGCGCGGCAATCCACTGGCGCAAAAGCTGCTGGCCTGGAAAACCAATTTCACCGCGGGCCGTTTCCTTGCCGGTAATGATGGCTTCCCGCCAATCGCGGGCACATCCTACCGCCTGTTCATGTATGACATCGTCAACAGGAAAAAGGTCTGGTATGAGACCTGGCAACAGGTCATGGAAGCCACCTTCGAAAAAGCCGGCAAGGCATTGCCGACGGAACTGAACTATCCGGACTGGGCGGGCGGCTATGCCGCGCTGGCACGGGCAGCCACCGCCACGCTTGTCACCGGTAATCAGTATCGCGCATTGGAGGCTTATGGCTTCATAGCCTCCGAAACGCCCAACATGCCGCGCGATTATGCCAAGGACCCGACATTCGCCCTGGCTGTGGAAATTGATGGCCACCGTGTTGCAAAGGCAAACGAGGTTATCGGTGCGAATATTGCCGATACCATGAACGGCGGCGACAGCAACGACCTGTTGCATGGCCGTGGCGGCGACGACCGTATCTCCGGCGGCGGCGGGACGGATGCTCTGTTTGGCGGCGCAGGTAATGATGTGATTGATGGTGGTCCCGGCGACGATTTTCTGTTCGGCAATGAAGGGAACGACCGCCTGGACGGTGGGCCGGGTAACGACAGGCTGAAAGGTGGCCTGGGCCAGGACGAACTGACCGGCGGTCCCGGACGGGATATCTTTGTCTTCGATCACGTCAAGGAAGCCGGTGACCACATATCCGATTTCAAGCCCGGCGAAGACCGGATCGATCTGCGGGAGTTGCAGCGCGTCGCGCACAGCCGCTGTAAAATTACCTGGCAGGATGGGCCAGAAGGCGCGCATCTCGTCGCCATAACGCCAGAGCGTCAGCAGATAGTAATGGCGACATTACTTGGCGTGACAGCAAAAGACCTGTCACCGCGCGACCTGATCACGAAATAACACCCTGGTTTCAGGAAACTTCAAGGACCTCATAGCTGTCGTCGAAGAACAGCGCGGCGCTGAGCCGCCCGGACCTGTAGATGCCGGTATCGACGGGGAAGCGCGCACCGACCGGGCGCGCATCCTGATGAATGCTGTGACCATGCACGATCCCGCATTCCTGCCCCTGGAACGACAGCGAAATTTCGCTGGGTTCACGGGTCCATGCCCAATGTCCGGGCGATACATCATCCCAGGAAAGCGCCAGCACCTCATCCACCGGGTCGTCTTCCGGAAAGCCCGCATGGGAAATCAGGACGGACCCGTCGCGGTAATGGGAACGCATGTTTTCCAACAGTTCCATACGTGCGCCTTCAAGGGCATCCTGCAAATTCCGGCGGAAAGTCACCGGGTCATTCAAAACGTCGGGTAAGGGCGGACAAGGAATGTTATCCAGGAGACTATCGACGGTCTGGCGTCCGCCGAACATCAGCCAGTCTGCAACATGGTCAAGGCAGTCCTCGTTACTGCGCAGACACAGCCGCAGAAAGACCTCATGATTGCCCAGCAACGGTACAAATTCGATATCGCGCCGTGCAGACTGTTCAACTGCGATATCCAGGCAACCGGCGCTATCGGGTCCACGGTCAATCATGTCCCCCACCTGCACGATCACCAGGCGGTCAGGCGACAAGTCGGACGAACGCTGTTCTATCCTGGCGATGATTTGGCGGAACAGGTCCGAATACCCATGAACATCGCCTATGACCGCCAGCGCAGTTCCCTTGGAAGGCGATCCGGGGAAAGCAGGGTCGCCCGACCGGCGGGTCTTCGAAATCAAATTCGCAACCAGTTTGCGCAACGTTGCTCTCTTTCAATTAACTGATTGGTAATCATACAGTCTAACGCCTATAAGAAATATAGGAAGGATCATTCAAGACCCGCAGCATTGACTGTATAATTGAAAACAGACAGACGCCCAAGGTGCTGAAATATAAAAGCTTCCGAACGAACCTGGAGTGGAAATGGCGAACCTGATCGAAATTGTGGGCTTTGGCGGCACCGCTATCGCTTTCGGCATATTGTGGGTCTTTTATATGCTGCGCTCCACGCCCGGCAACCGCCCGCTGGCCCTGATCTGTGCGCCATTGCTGACTGTCCTGTGGGCATCTGCCAGCGGCACGGTCGCCGTTCTCGGATTGAAGACATCCCTGACCGCCCCGTTGCAGGTCGCCCACAGCTTCGGCTGGATTCTGGTGTTGCACCAGTTGATGGACCGGCCTGTCCGCAACCGCACGATAGAGCGCATTATCCTGGGACTGATCGCCCTGGCGACAATCGCAAGTGCCTTTGCCACAATTCTGACGGCGGAACCCGAACGCCTCTACACCATCCTTTTCGGTGGTGGCATGTGCGTCATGGTCATCGCGGGGCTGCTGGCGATCGAGCATCTGTTCCGCAATTCCGAACCGACCCGGTTCTGGGCGCTAAAGCATCTGATGCTGGGCTGCGCCACGCTCATGACATTCGATCTGGTGCTTTACGCGGAAGTCTTCCTGTTCGGGGAACTCGACCAATCCTACCGTTTCGCCCAGGGTTTCGTGGACATGATTGCAGCCCCGCTGATCGCCGTGTCCTTCATGCGCAACCAGTCCTGGCGTGTGGACCTGCATGTGTCCCGCGAGGTGGTCTATCATTCCACGGTCCTGATCGTCAGCGGGCTTTACCTTCTGGGCATGGCAGCCGCCGGTTATTATGTGCAGCAATTCGGCGGGGACTGGGCGCGGATCAGCGGCATCGTGATTGCCGTGGTCGCCGTTGTCACCCTGATCCTTGGCCTGACGTCAGAGACAATCCGCGCACGCCTCCGGGTCTGGATCAGTCAGCATTTCTTCAGCCACAAATATGACTACCGCAAGGAATGGCTGCGCTTCACCGGCATTCTGTCCCATGAAACCGACACGCTCGGCTTTCATGAACGCCTTTTGCGCGCCATCGGTGACCTGGTGGACAGCACGGGCGGTGCGATCTGGCTGCATATGCCGGAGGATCAGTCCTTTTCCCTCCAGACCCATGTCAATCTGGGAGACAAGCTGCGCGCCATTCCCGAAACCCATCCCTTGGTCACCTATCTCAGCCAGAGCGGCGAGATCATTGACCTGGAACAGTTACGCCGCAACCGCGGCCATCAGGAAGCGCCGGACCTGCCGGAATGGCTGCTCAAGGATGCGCGGGCCTGGTTGATCATTCCGCTTGTTCACCGCGACGTACTGATCGGCTTTATCACGCTTGCCCGGTCCCGTGCACCGAGGGAGCTGGACTGGGAAGATCACAACCTGCTGCGCGTGGCCGGTCAGCAGGTGGCGAGTTACGCCGCAGAGGAGCGCAGCCTGCGCACCCTGGAAGACGCCAAGAAACTGGAAGATTTCCACCGCCGCTTCGCTTTCGTCGTCCACGATATCAAGAATGCCATCAGCCAGCTTTCCATGCTGCTGCGCAATGCCGAAAAACATGGTGACAACCCCGAATTCCAGAGCGACATGCTGGCGACTATCCAGAACACCGTGGACCGCATGACCTCGCTGATGGAACGTCTGAAGGCCGGTCAGGAGGCGGAGAAAAACGAGGTACGCCAATCCGATCTTGAAATGGCGGTTCAGGCCAGCTTTGACAGTTGGAGCCGGAAGATCGACAGCCTGGACTTGAAAATCGCGCCCCTGCAAAATCCCAAGCAGGTTGCGGAGGAAACGTTGCAGACGGTTCTGGACCATCTGCTCACCAACGCAGCCGAGGCCGCCGGTGACGGTGGCAAGGTCGAACTTGGCCTGACCGAGACCAACGACGGCCCGCGCCTTTATGTGAAAGACAACGGTCCGGGCATGACTGATGAATTCATCCGCGAACGCCTCTTCCGCCCGCTGATCAGCAGTAAGTCGGGCGGCTTCGGGATCGGCGCCTATCAGGTGCAGCAACTGGTCCGCGACATGGGCGGCCATCTGGAGGTACAGTCCAAACCGGGGGAAGGCACCGTGATGTCGATCTATTTCTTCAACAAGGCCATCGACATGCCGCAATCGGCCTCCGCCTGAATTACACAACCGCTACTGACGCCGTTTTGCCGCCTGCACCTGTGTTTCCATGGCATTGAGAAAGCGGGACCGGTCCTGTTTGCCGAAGGCAGGGCCGCCGCCGGAGATTTCACCCGTGTCCCGCAGATGCGCCATCAGATCCCGCATGGCAAGTGCCATGCCAATCCCATCCTTGGTGAAAGATTCCCCGTTGGGCTTGAGGACCCGCGCACCTTTTTCCAGACAACGCGCCGCCAAAGGAATATCGGAGGTCACCGCGATATCGCCCTCACGGATATTCTCCGCGATCCAGTCATCCGCCGCGTCAAAACCATCGCTGACAACCACCCGTTTGATCAAGGGGCTTTCCGGTAGTCGCATCCACTGATTGCTAACCATATGCAACATCAGGCCATGACGCCCGGCAACGCGCATGGCCTCTTCCTTGACCGGACAGGCATCGGCGTCCACAAAAACCGCAGGCAGATCAGTTGTCATATCGGTTACCGCCGGACAGTTGCACGAAACAGTGCGTCATAGGCCTCCACCATATCACGCAGGTCATAGACCGCCCGCACATGTTCCGCATTGGCCGCCCCCAATTCCGTGCGAAGCTGCTCATCCTCCAACAGAAGAGACAGGGTTTTCGCCAGGGCCTCAGCCGTTTTCTCGCAGATATATCCTGCGTTGGCCGGGGCGAGCATATTCTTCACGTCCCCCACGTCGACGCTGGCGACAGGCTTGCCTGCGGCCATGGCCTCCAGAACGCTGAACGGCATCTGTTCGGTGTCCGATGACAGGGCAAAGATATCAAAGGCACCGACGATACGCTCCGGTTCGTTGATCCGTCCGGTAAACAGTATGGCATCCGCATGTGAGGAGGCGACTGCGGCCTTTTCAAGCGACGCTCTCTCCCCGCCATCGCCTGCGATCACAAGGCGGGCCTGCGGATTGGTTTCCCGCAGAATATTGAAGGCATCAATCAGCCGATAGAGATTTTTTTCGGGCCGTAAGGTGGCGATTGTGCCGATGATCGGCCCTGCCCCCTCGTGCAGGCCCAATTCCGTCAGCAATGTCTTGTCAGCCCCCTTATCAAAACGGCTGCAATCAATACCGTTGGGCAGGAAGCGGACGATATTCGGCGGGACTTTCCATTCTTCCCGCGCAATTCGTTCCAGAACCCGCGACGGCGCCACCAGCGCCTTCGCCCCGGAATAGGCCAGCCGCCGCGCCATGTTCCGCCGCACAAGACGCCCATGCGCCTCATCAGGGCCAAAACCGTCTTCCATATCAATGTGGGGACAGACCGGCATCAGGCGGTTCGCCAGCGCAAAATCCACCGCACCCCAGTTATAGGTAATCAGGATATCAACCCGTTGGTCTTTCAGCAGTCGCCTGATCTGACCATACTGGCGCGGCCCGAAGGCCTTGGGGAGGCCTGTATCCACAGCCTCGCAGGTGTCCACGCCCGCCAGCAGGGCATCCATCGCGTCCCATCGCCCGTTCAGGGAAACGATCAGATGCCGGTATCCAGGCCCCAGGGCCCTGGCCAGTTTGGCGAAACGCACCTGGGAACCGCCTACTTCGAAAGACGGGAAAACATGCATCAGTCGAATAGGGCGATTACTGCCCGCATATTGGTCTTCGGCAGCCGTGTTGTCCTGCTCCAACTTGAAACGGTCGAATTGTGACACTGTCTTCCCCATGGGTATCAAATCGTCCAAGACCCTACACCAGCCCCCGCAATTTGGAAATCTGCAATGGCGCTTACCGGAAACAAAATCAAGTCTCTGTTTATTCGCGATAATTTATTGATTATAGGCACCGAGAAAGCCGAGCGGGAACAACCGCAGACAAGAGATAGGCGATCCTCCGTAAAAATAGATAAATGCTGGTGCGATAGAGGCTTATTGCCTATACAGGATAGGAGCGAAAGCAAGCCTTTAGGCATTGGGAGGCGGTGCCCTGATATGTTTATGAGACAGGATGCATGATCAAGATTCTCACATTCTCGACACTGTTTCCCAATGACCAGCAGCCCGTACACGGTATCTTTGTTGAGAACCGGCTGCGCCATCTTTTGTCATCCGGGAAGGTGGAGGCCCGCGTTGTCGCCCCGGTGCCGTGGTTCCCGCTGCGCCAGGACTGTTTCGGCACTTATGCGACCTATGCCAAGGTCTGCAGTGCGGAAACACGACATGGGCTGGATATCATCCACCCCCGCTACCCCCTGATCCCGAAGGTCGGCATGAACTGGACGCCGGGTTTCATGTATCGGGCGCTTCGGCCGGTGATCCGAAAGATCATAAAAGACGGCTATGACTTCGACCTGATCGACGCCCATTATTTCTACCCCGATGGTATTGCCGCCGCCATGCTGGCCCGGGAGTTCAAGAAACCGCTGACCATTACGGCACGCGGTACCGACCTGAACCTGATCCCGCAATTCGACAAACCGCGGCAGATGATCAAACAGGCTGCCGAGCAGGCCAGCGGATTGATTACCGTCTGCGCGGCCTTGGCAGAACCGCTGGTGGACCTTGGCATCGACCGATCCAAGATTCATGTCCTGCGTAATGGCGTCGACCTGACGGCCTTTCAACCCCAGGATCGCGAACAAGCCCGCCAGAAACTGGGCCTCACCGGGCCGACCGCAGTTTCAGTCGGTGGATTGATCGAACGAAAAGGGCATCATATCGCCATTGCCGCCATGACGGGCCTACCGGAACTGACCCTGTTGATCGCCGGTGCCGGACCGGAGCGGCGAAACCTGGAAAATCTCGCGCAAGAAAAAGGCGTGGCGGATCGTGTGCGCTTCCTCGGCAATGTGCCGCACCGCGACCTGCCCGAGATTTATTCAGCCGCGGACCTGATGCTGCTTTGCTCCAGCCGTGAAGGCTGGGCGAATGTACTGTTGGAATCCATGGCCTGCGGCACGCCTGTTGTGGCAACCGACATCTGGGGAACCGGTGAGGTTGTCACCTGTGCAGATGCCGGGGTCCTGATGGAAGACAGAACGCCCGAGGCCGTTGTCAAAGGCATCAACAGCCTGCTTTCCGCCTTGCCAACCCGAACCGCAACGCGGCGTTATGCCGAAGGTTTTAGCTGGGATGACACCACGGAAGGACAACTCAATCTCTTTGAGTCGATCCTGCACGGACACTAGGAAATGAGGAGAACGGCCCGGGCCGTTAATGAACGGACTTGGGCTGCCCGTACTGGTTTTCCAGATTGGCCAGGAAATTATCCAGCTTTTCCTGAGCCAGGCCAAGCCGTTGAGCCAGCCGCGTCCGGCCATAGATGCCCCCGCTGACCAGCACCTCGCGCAACTCGTCTCTGGAAATTTTCAGCATCCGCGCCACACTGACCTCAAACAGGTCCGCCCTCCCCAGATCCAACGCCATAAAGGCAAAGTTGGCGTCCAGGTCGCCACGGACATCCAGATTTTGAACAAGGTCGTTGTAATCCATGTTCTCGATACTGTCGGACAACAACATGTCCGCCATCTGGCTTTCATCGTTCCAGAGCATCCGTTCGTATTCCGGAAACTCGTCCTCATGCCGCTGCATGAGCTTGGATTTGATACTGCCCGCGACCTTGCGCACCAGAACCCGTGAGAGGCTGCGCTTGATCGCCCGTTTGTCATCCAACAGCGTGCGCAGACGGCTGTCATAACCCAGGTAGTGGTCGATCACGTCCAGCGTATTATCGCTGACAATCGCCGTTTCGTTTTCCAACAACACGCGCACGACAAGCCGGTCCCGCGTCTCCGCCAGCGCCTCCGACACTTCTTCAGGCAATTCCTTGCGGCTGGCGATCACCATGTTCTTTTCGGTGTTCAACTCGTCAACAATTGCGAGCAGGTCTTCCGGCTCCAGCAAGGGCGAGTATTTCAAAATCGGGAGGGAAACCTCTTCCACATCACGGGCAAGACGTAGGGCAATGTCTTTCGGTATACGCTCAGACGCGCGAAGTTCCCAGGCAAGGCGACTGCGGACAATGGTTTCCGCATCCCGGGACAGCGCCTTGAGAATGGTCTCTGCAAGGTGACGTTCGTTCCCGCTGTAGCGGTCCGCCTCATAATCGCTGACGACCTTTCTGCCGATTGACGCCCGCACTTCCGGCGAGGGATTACTCGACAGACGGTAAATGTCGTCCCTGGAGACCTGAAACATTCCTATTGCCCCTCCACATCACTGACAATGTCACACAATGCGGTGCCCAACCGTTTTGTTTTTTGATATTTTTGTTTCATCCTGAGAATTACGCAATATCTATACCAAGAAAAAAAATCATTAAATATCAATATTTTAAATGGAATATACCCATAGGCGGATCGTGAAGACGTCAAGAATTCCGTCGCTTTCCCTACAATGCACAGCATGTAGATATATAGTTAGCGATCCATTTTATTCCAGATGGTTATATGAAGGATCAATTGGGCAAAAAAAAGGCTGACCGCGAAGCCAGCCTTTTACCTTCAAGAACAGTGTATTACCGGGCCCCCTCACCGAACAGCACCACGCGCACCGTCTGCATCAGGATCACCATATCCAGAAACAGACCGATATTCTTCATGTAATAAAGATCGAATGTGTGCTTTTCGCAGGAGTCCTTGACCGTTGCACCATAGGGATAGTTGATTTGCGCCCATCCGGTGATACCGGGCTTAATGCGATGGCGTTCCTTGTAATAGGGAACCTGCTCTTCCAGTTCCTTCACAAAGACAGGACGTTCCGGCCGCGGCCCGACAAAGCTCATATCCCCATTCAGGACGTTCAGGATCTGCGGGATTTCATCAATCCGCGTCTTGCGGATAAACTTGCCCACGCGGGTCACCCGGTCATCGTTCTTCTTCGCCCAGACGGCGCCCCCGGCCTCAGCATCCGTCCGCATGCTGCGGAATTTCCGAATGCTGAAGGTCTTGCCGCCACGGCCCACGCGTTCCTGGCTGTAGAAAACGGGTCCCTTGCTATCCAGCTTGATGGCGATCGCAGCCAACAACATGATCGGCAGGGTTATCAGAACGAAAAGTGTCGAGAAAAACAGGTCGAACGCCCGTTTGAAGATGCGTTTGACGACGGACACGTCAAAGCCTTCGGAAAAAATAATCCAGCTGGGGCGGATCGATTCCAGGTCGACACGACCCAGTTCACGCTCCCAGAAGGTCGCAAACTCTGTCACACGGATCCCACGCAGTTTGCAATCCATCATTTCCCAGATCGGCAAGCCGTTGCCAAGCTGTCCCTTCGGACGGCGGCGATCACGAATGGTCACAACGATCTCGTCGACGTCGTTGCTATCCGCGAAATCGGCCAGCGCACAGCGCTCCGTGCGCATTTCATCATGCAACAACGGGCCGACCTTGACCTCGTCGTCCTCACCGTCATTGCAACGCAGGAAACCGATCACTTCGAACAGGCATTGTGAATCCTGCTGCGTAATATTGTAAATGCGTTCGGCCTGAGGCCCCGCGCCGAGAACGATAATCCGCTTTTTCAAAACGGCACGGTCCCGGATCACATATTCAAAGAAGAAGCGCGCCACCAACGCCGCCAGCACATAGACGGCCACGGTGGTCCCCCACAAACCGAAGGGGAACTGCTCGCTTTGTCCGAAAGCCGACCAGTAGACCAGGAAAACCCCGCCCAGAACCGCGGAGACGAGGCACAGGACCACGACCCACTGAACGACACGGAGTTCGCTTCGCATGGTTGCACGCCGGTTATAAAAACCGACGCTACAAACGGTAATAAAGATCGCCAGTGAAAGGCTCGCGATCAGAAAGTCCCGGTCGACGCCATCATAGCTTAATGCAACGGCGCCCGGTACAAATCCAATCAGGAAAAGACCGCCGAGGACGAAAAAGGATACTTCCAGAGTCGCCAACAAAATCGCATACAGCGAAATGTGATGACGGAACACGCGCACCATCATGGTGTCACTCCCCCGCAACAGCAAATCTGTAGCTTACACGTTGTACCACCCGCCACCGCTTTGCGATAACAGATGTTAAGCAACGCTCCTGCCCCTCATCCAAATGCGTATGCTATACTGACAACAATTAATAAAGTACCAACGCGCGGTAGACAAGTAGAGAGTCATGTCAGCTTTATGTCATGCCGGGAGAACACGGGAATGTGAACACCTGCCGCGGCGGGAAAAACCCATTTCCCAGGCAGCCGATCCTGTTATACTTTCCGGCACAGCTATTAGTGGATAAGCAATGATCGACTCTCTTTTCTTCGCCGCCAGCGTAATTTGCATCGCCATTATTGTGATCTGGGATGTCATTCACCGTCACACGTCGATGCACGGAGCAACAAAGGGACTGCTGCAGTTCAAGTTGACGGATGAACAGCGTGAAGAGTTGGAGGCCGCCCGCGACGAAATCGAGAAACGCCGCGGCCGTCAGAAACGCAAACGGCGCTAGGTCGATCGGCTGATACTATATTCCGGCGTCAGCCCAGGGCGTTCTTCCGAGGATAAACCGTCACCCTCCTTGGCCAGTGCCGCTTTTTCCTGGCGCTTTTTCTCCTCCAGGACCAGCGTCTGCAAGTTCACCATCAGGGCGACCTGAATCCAGTATCCTTCCCAGAACTCCAGCGACATCGACGACGCCCCGACGAAATAGGACAGGAAACTGGCCCGTGACATCCGCGCAAGGTCAGATGCCCATTCCATATCCACCAGCCGCCGGGCAATGCGATCGACACGCAGGGACGCAATTAAAACCGACAGGGCAATCCCCAGGAACAGGAACAACCCGCCAAAGCCCATGCTTCCCAGCACCTCGAAATAGATGCTGTGGGCAGCGCGCGCCTTGTGATATTCGGTCGTGAACTGATCCGCGATCTCCTGCAGGTAGGGGACCCGGAAACCGGCCCCGGTCAACGGGTTATGCACAGCCGTATCGAAGGCAATGATCCAGGCATCCACACGCCCCATAAAGGATTTGTCCTGCGTTGCCTCCCCAATTGTTGCGATCCGATCAAACCAGCTTTCCGGCATGAAGAAGACCGCAACCGCCAGCACCGCCCCGCCCAGTAACGCAAGCTTGACCCGCTGCTTGGAATACCACCAGAAGAACAGCACCATCACGGACAGGGCCACGAAGGCCCCACGGGACTGAGTGCCCAACACGGCCATGACTGTCAGGATCATCGCAACGAGAAGCGCCAAGCGTACAATCTTCTTTTCGGAATATGTGCGCAGGTAATGCATCAACGGCACCACCATAACCAGGGCCATGCCCAGATGGTTATTGTCTTCAATCGAGCTTTGCGGCGGGCCCCAGACCCGGAATCCGCCCCCGGTCAGCAAGGTGAAGCCCCCACCACGCACGCCGAAATAAGCCAGGGAGACAACCAGAACCCAGACGGCGGAATGGATGCGGTATTTGGTATTCGTCATGGCCAGCATCAGCCAGACGAAGACCATGATCCGGATGAACCGGTCGAAATACGGCCAGGAGTAGTCGGGGCGCAGAGAAAACACCTGCGCGAGGACCATCCAGAACACAAAGAGGAGGAACAACACCACAACCGGTGAAAGCGGCGGTACTTTCTTTTCCTTGGAAAGCAGCCACATGCCCAGGGTTGCCACGGCGACGATCAGGTTGAACTTGAAATAGGTCGCCGGACCGTAAACCTCGCGGTGCGGGCTCATGACCGTGAACCATTCCCACAACAGCAATCCCGCATGGGCATTCCGTAACGCCAGCGGCAACAGCATGCCAACGATAGCAAACAGGAAAAGTGACCGCAGCATCCGCCTTAACTACTCCCGGGCATTGACATCACCGCGCGGTGATCCTCTGGCAAGGCCCTCAAAAACCGCATTGCTGCTCCCATTCATAAGCACTTTTCACGATGACGTCGATATCGTCCAGCTTCGGCGTCCAGTTCAAGGTCTCGCGGATATTGCGATTATCGGCGTAGATCGCCTCGATGTCGCCCTCCCGGCGCGGCCCGACAGCCACCGAAATCGGCTTCCCGGACACGCGTTCCACCGTGGCGGCGATTTCCTTAACCGAAAAACCGCGCCCGTAGCCACAGTTTGCAACGAGGGATTCGCCCCCCTGTTCCAGATACCGCAGGGCCGCCACATGCGCCTCGGCAAGGTCGGTCACGTGAATGAAATCCCGGACACAGGTTCCATCCGGCGTGGCATAGTCATCGCCAAAGACGGTCAGCCCGTCCCTCTTGCCGCAGGCCGCCTCACAGGCCACTTTGATCAGATGGGTTGCCTCGGGCGTGGACTGGCCGGTCCGCCCTTTCAGGTCCGCCCCGGCCACATTGAAGTAACGCAGGATCACATGCCGCAGATTGGTCACCTTGGACACGTCGCGCAGCATCTGCTCAGTCATCAGCTTTGACGTTCCATAGGGCGCCAGCGGTCGCAGGGAGGCATCCTCTGTTACAGGAAGCTGGTCGGGATCGCCATAGACCGCAGCCGTGGAAGAGAAAACGAAATGCTCTACGCCCTCTTCCAGGCAGGCCTGCATCAGGTTACGGCTGTTGCAGGTGTTGTTGCCGTAATATTTGAGAGGTTTTTCCACCGATTCCGGTACCACTGTGGCCGCGGCAAAATGCAGGACGGCACTGATCTCATGCTGCTTCAACAATTCCCGGACCAGCGCGATATCACCGCTATCGCCCTCGACAAATACGGCTTCCCCCGGCACCAGACGGCGGCGGCCCGTCGACAGGTTGTCCAACACCACGACCTGATAACCGGCCTCAAGCAATGCCAGACAGGTATGGCTGCCGATATAACCGGCACCGCCGGTAACCAAAACGGTGTTCGCCACCCTAAAGTCCTCCTCAATTCACGATGATCGCCCTGACGAAATGCAGGCCGCTCAATTTCCGTTCAATTTTGCCAGCAACGCTTCGGCATCGCCCTTTTCAGGATATGTCGCCGAGGTGTTTACCGCTTTTTCCAGATATTGCCGGGCAGTGGCCACATCACCGGCGGCATTCAGCACCGCAGCATAATGATAGGTGATTTCGGCATTTTCCGGTGCCCGTACATAGGCCCGCTTCATCAGGTCCAGACTTTCATCGACCTTGCCCCGTTTGAACAGCAGCCAGCCGTAGGTATCAGCAATGGCCGGAGAGTTGGGCGCCGCATCATAGGCCTTTTTAGCCAGGTCCATGGAATCCGGACGGCCCATTTGTTCATACAGCCAGGCCGCATTGTTCCAGGCGATGGCATTTTTCGGATCATCCTTGGTCAGGGCCACATATTCCTTGGCCGCATCTTCGGTCTTTCCAAGGCCCATCAGCGTGCTGGCATAATACAGGCGCAGGTCCATATCTTCAGGATGGGACTTCGTCCAGTCCTGCAGCCAGGCCAGCGCCTCGTCCGGCTGTCCCGCCTGGGACATGGCCTGGTATTTCCGGGCCGCAATGAAGGCTCGCTGGTCGGTTTCCAGCACCTTGTTATAGGCCTTGACCGCTTCGCCATACTGTTGCTTGCGCATCAGCAGGTCGCCGCGGCTCAGCGCCACCGTTTCAGGCGATGCCCCTTCTGCATTCTCCACAACCGATTTCAGGGCGGCATCGACACCCTCGCTTTGCAGCAGGATATCTACCAGCATAGAGCGCGCCTGTTCGGATTTGGGGTCCAGCTCCAGTGCCCGCTCAACAGATTGGCGGGCCTTGGTTGCATCACCAGCCGCCAGCAGCATCCGTGCATGCTGGACCAGAGCGGGAACACTTCGCGGTGCCAGGCGAACCAGACGCCCCATGGTCTGGAGCGCTTCATCCTGTTTGCCCGCCGCAAGCTGGGCGCGGACAAGCATTTCCTGTGCGGTCGGGGAATCCGGGAAGGCAACGGAAAACTCTGTCGCTGCTGCCAGCGCCTCGTCCGTGTTCTCGGAACGCATCAACAACGCCACAAGCTCCACCCACAGGCGGCTTTGCCGGGACTCTTTTTGTATCGCGCCGCGTAGAAGACGTTCGGCTTCCTTGTAATTGGCCCGCAGTTCCGCAATTCGCGCCATGGCGATCTGCGCACGAATGTTGGTCTCCCCTTCCTTCAGAACCGGCGTCAGTCTTTCTTCAGCAGCATCCAGGTTGCCATCCAGGACATCCAGAGAGGCCAGGCTCAACCGTGCAGGAGCAAATTTCGGATAGGCCTTGATCACCTGTTCATAGCCCGCCCGCGCCGTATCCGGATCGCCTTTCAAACGCGCGATATCCGCCCGGAAATAATCGGGGATCGGGCTATCCGGCATCTTCATTTTATCAATTGCCGCCAGCGCCTTGTCGTATTTGCCGTCACGGGTATAGACCGTGACAAGCGCAAACAGGGCCCGTTGGCCATCTTCGCGCTCTGCCAGCTTTTCGAGGTCTTCCACCCCGGTCTTGGAATTACCCATGCCGATCTGGCTGATCGCATATTGCGTACTTACAACCGTGGCATCCGGGTTGATCTGACGGGCGCGGTCAAACATTTCGGACGCATCGGAGAACTGTCCGACACTCATATAGGCCTGCCCGAGAAGGGTCAGGACCGTGAAATCCTCCGGCGCGATCCGTTCCGCCCGCTCCAAAACCTGCACGGCACGGTGCGTTTCACCACGCTGCATATAAATGCCGCCCAATACGCCGAGACCATTGGGATTTTCGGGAACCTTGGTAAGGAAACGCTGGATATAGCTCTGTGCCTGTTCCAGGTCACCGCGGGCAAAACGCACGGCTGCATTCAGGAACAATGCCGGCGCGTATTCGTCCAAAGCCGGTCCTGTTGCCACGAGCAGGTCGTTGGCTTCGTCGGTTTTCTGGTCGCGGAATGCGATCAATGCCTTGAGATAGCGTCCGAAGGGGTTGCCCGGCGAGTCCGTCAGGATCGTTTCAATATCCTGCTGGGCCTTTTCCGTTTCACCCAACGACAGCCAGGAAAGGGCACGGCTGCTCAGCGCCGGGACATAGGACCGGTTATAGCTGAGCGCGCGGTTATAGAAGTTAATAGCGCCGTCTGCGTCCTTCATGGACCGGCGGATTTCGCCCTTGCGGAACAAGAGCGCCGCATCGCCCTCATGGGCCGCCAGGAAGGTGTCGATCAGGCTTTCCGCCTCCTCGATCCGCTTTTCGCGCAACATCACCACGGCCAGCGCATCCGTTGCGCGCGGCGACGTGGGCTCTTCCTGAACTGCCTGCTGGGCCAGTTTTTCCGCTTCGGCCAGCTTTCCCTTTTCAAGCAGGGCCTGCGAATGCGTGGTCAGGATCTGCGCTTTCTGCCCCGGTGCGGTCTTCTCGACAGACGTCTTGTTCAGAACATCGTCATAGCGCCGGAGAACGAGATATGTCTGCGCCAGCGGCACCTGCATGATAGAAGGATCAATGCCGTTTTCCAACGCGACATTAAACTCTTTCTCTGCCCCCAACCCATCACCGGCAGAGAGGTAGATACGCCCAAGTTGAAAACGCAGATGCGGGTTCTTCGGGTCATCACGAATCGCATTCTTCAATTCGATAACCGCAGCCTTATATTCCCCTTTCTCGAGGTACGACTGGGTCTCCTTCAGGATTTCCTGCGTGTCGGAGTCAACGGCTGCCAATACCGGCGTCGCCATCATCATGGTGACCGCCGTTGCACAAACCGCAGCGATTTTCGTAATTCCTCGCATGGCGTTCCCTCGCATTCTCTGCTCTGTCATTCGTCTTATGTCCCGGGTGGCCCGAGGCCTGACGCCTATCGCTCCAACCCGAGGTTATTCATCAAGTCGTACAGGGTCGGCCGGCTAACGCCCAAAAGCTTGGCAGCCCCCGAAACATTGCTGTTCGAATGCGCCAAAGCCCGCAGGATAATGCTTCGTTCCGCATCTTCGCGAACCTGCCGTAACGTGGGAAAGGTTGCCCCTTCCTCAGCCTGGGGCAGCCCCAGGTCCTCCGTATCGACGAATTTTTCGTCCGCCAGAATGATTGCGCGCTTCACTTTACTTTCCAGTTCGCGCACATTGCCGGGCCATTCATAGGCCTCCATCGACGTCAACGCGGCATCCGTAAACCCCTTGATAGGACGGGTATATTCCTGCGCGTATTTGTTTAAGAAATACTTGCCGAGAAGCACCGCATCGCCATCCCGCTCGCGAAGGGGCGGAATACCGATCGACAATTCATTCAACCGGTAAAACAGATCCTCACGGAATGTCTCCTCCTCGATCATCCGTTCCAGATTCCGATTGGTCGCCGAAACCACATGGACATCCACCTCGATAGAGCTTCGACCGCCGACACGTTCAAAGGTGCGATCCTGGAGAAAGCGCAGCATCTTGGCCTGCAGTCCCACCGGCATATCGCCGATTTCATCCAGGAACAGCGTACCGCCATGGGCCTGCTCCACCTTGCCGATGGTGCGTTTCACCGCGCCGGTGAAAGCCCCTTTCTCATGGCCGAACAACTCACTTTCCAGCAGGTTTTCAGGGATGGCCGCACAGTTGATGGCGACGAAGGGCTTCGTCGCACGCGGCCCCAGATCATGGATGGCGCGCGCGAAGACCTCCTTGCCGGTTCCGCTCTCTCCGGTCAGCAGCACACTGACATCCGACTTGGCAACCCGCTCGATCGTCCGGCACAGTTTCAGCATCGAGTCCGATGCGGCAATGATCCCGTTCAGGGGCGATGAAACCGTGTTCATGGCCAGGGCACGGTTCTCCTGTTCCAGAGCCCGAAGGCGGGCGGCACGCTTGATGATCAGCTTGAGAACATCCAGGTCAACCGGCTTGGGGTAGATGTCATAGGCACCCAGTTCCACTGCTTTCAGGGCGTGCGCCTTTTCCTCGTTCCCCGAGGAGACGATCACCTTGCTGTCCGGTGAACAGGCCTGAATTTCGCGCAGGGTTGCAAGGCCTTCCGTGGCCCCGTCAGGGTCCGGTGGCAGGCCGAGATCAAGGACGACAACGTCAGGGTCCTCCTTGCGGACCGCTGCCAGCGCCTCGTCCTGACTGCCGGCGGTCAGGACGTCATATTCCTCCAATGCCCAACGGAGCTGCCCGCGCAGCCCTACGTCGTCCTCTACCAGAAGGATCTTGGCCTTCTCCCCCATCGTCACCAGGCTCCTACAAAACTATCTCGTATTTTACATACATTATAGATATTAATTTTTAACCTACCGCAATCCCCTATCTGGGAAAATAACCTCTTGTCCTTTCGAAACAATCTGGTCGCAGGCAGGGTTCAGTCAGCCGTCTCCGCAAGGGTAACGCTGGCCCCGTTCAACATACCTGTAACCGGAAAATTCTGTTGGACCCAGCTTTGCAGATAGTCACGAAGCTCCGGCGCATCCATCTGTTTTTCCGCGCTTAGCGCGACAAGGGCCGCCCGCGTCTCTCCACCCAGAAGGGTTGCCTTTGCCTGCAGAATTTTCGCCATTACATCACTATGGGTGAATTGCCCGTCCACCCAATACCATGACCAGACCAGACGCATGCCATTCCCGTTGCTCAGATGATTTTCCACGACGGTCAGCGGACTGCCATTGACTGTAATTATAGTGGTCCGCGCCGGGGCGATGGTCCGGTATCCGTGGCCGATGAAACTGTTATCGAAACCAACAACCTCCTTGCCCGACTGCTGCATCCCGTAATAGGCGACAAACAAATCGCGGTTGCCGTCCTGGGCCGCGTAAACCTCCCTAACAGCCACATCCGCTTTCGGGAATACCGGGTTCCAATTGCTGGTCAAGCCGTCCTCATGCACCGCGCCACCCAACTTGTCCGGCAGGGCAAAGGCAACGCGCCGGTCCGCATTCATGTCCTGCTCCAACATATAGGCATAGCCATATGGGGCGAAGATGGTTGCAATCAGGAAGGGAATGAAGACCACAAGAATGGCTGCGCTGTATGATTTACGTGGGGTAACGGACAAATCATCCATGGTGATCTTCTGTTCCGGCCTACGGTCGGCAAAGCGGCTGCCAAGCCAGATCATGAAAACCACAATCACGGCGAAAAAGCCCCATCCCCAGGTCAGGTGATCACCGGCCAGCCCGATCTTCGTTCCGCCCCAGTGATTGAAAAGGACGATCACGGCGACACGGGCGCCATTGGCCAGAACCGCAACAATCAGCGAAATCACAAAGGCAGCAACACGCTTCATGACGCTCTGATACATCAGAATCCCGAAAACCAGGGACAACGCCGCCGCCGCCAGCAGGAAATTCAGGCCCGAACATTCCGGTGCCACGCGGTACAGGCCGCTTGGCACCTCCATCAACAGCCCGTCCACATAAAGCGGCACATTTGTGATGCGGATCATCATTTCCGCCAATGACAGCGTCGTCTTCTGCAGTGACGGAATCAGAAAGGCCCAGGTCGGGATCATCAGCCACAGATATTGCAGCGGAAAGAAAACGCCCCAGAAAACACGCCAGCCGAATGTCGCCAGCACAATTCCCTGAAACAGGGCAAGCAGCGCCACCTGTCGGCCCAAAGCCACATCGGCCACATCGGAAACCAGCCACAACGCACCGGCCCCAAGGCATGCCACAGCGCCCATCAGGCTCCAGCCCGGGCGAAGGTGGATCACCTCCTTCCAGCGGGCACGAAGGATGTAGAGGCTGACAAGGGGAATCAGGAAGCAATAGTTATAGGTGGTTTCATGCTGCCACACGCCTACCAGCCGGGACCAGCTTTGCCAGTACAAAGCGATCAGCAATGCAACCAGAGCGAAAAACAACAGCAGATGCCGCCGCCAGACCCGATTGTCTCCCCGGTCCCGGGCAAAGGCTCCTGCTTCCAGTTTATCAACCCCCACGGCGTACCTCTCTTTTCTGTGGCCCGGCACGTCCCGGCCGCATCATCCGGCCAGCGACAGCCAAGGCACCACTCGCAAAAACCGCGAACAGAACCTACAACCTTCAGCCCCCCTATCCACTGATATTATAAGAATCATGAGACGTTAAGGAAGGCTCAAAACACAATTACTCATTGAAAGACGGACTTTCTTCCTATACCGCCATACAGGTTACTGGGTATAGTGACAAATCTTTGAAATCGAACCGGTCTATAAAGTGGGCAGGAACCGGTTCCCGGAAAAACAACCTGTTGCGAGCTGCAAAATCGATATGAGCAAAAAGAAACTTCTCTTCCTGTCCCATCGCCTTCCCTATCCCCCGAACAAAGGCGACAAGATTCGCTCGTACAACTTTGTAAAGCGATTGGCGGAAGATTTCGATGTCTATATCGGAACCTTCATTGACGACCCGGCCGATCGCGAAAATATCGGTGGTCTGCACGATATCTGCAAAGACTTCTTTGTGGCCGAACTGAAACCAGCTATAGGCAAAATCCTCAGCCTTCGTGGCCTGTTGACCGGCGAGGCGTTGACCCTGCCGTATTTCCGTTCCGCCGACCTCGGCGCATGGGTGCGTAAAATCCTGCGCGAGGAAAAGCCCGATGTCGCTTTCATCTTTTCCTCCTCCATGGCGCAATATGTCATCGACGATCCCAATCGGCCCGACAGGATCGTAACCGATTTCGTCGACGTGGATTCCGACAAATGGCTGCAATACGCCAAACAGGAAAAGGGCCTGTTCCACTGGCTCTATCAGCGTGAGGGGAAGCGTCTGCTCGACTTCGAACGCAAGACAGCGGCGGCCTCGCAGGCCTCCCTGCTGGTCTCCGAAAAGGAAGCAGACCTCTTCCGTGGCCTGATGAACGGACAGCGCTGTGCGGTCTATGGCGTGGAAAATGGCATCGACGCCGATTTTTTCTCACCGGAGCATCATTTTGAGTCCGTCTATGATGGTGAAAACCCCGTCGTCACCATGACTGGGGCCATGGATTACAAGCCCAATGTAGACGGTGCGATCTGGTTTGCAGACGAAATCCTTCCCCTCATTCGCCGTCAGGCACCCGGTACGCAATTCTGCATCGTCGGCAGTTCCCCTACCCCTGCCGTGCAGGCGCTCGGCAAGCGGGACGGCATTCACGTCACCGGGCGCGTGCCGGATGTGCGCCCCTATATCGCCCAGGCGACGGCCATCGTGGCCCCGATCCGTATTGCACGCGGCATTCAGAACAAGGTTCTGGAAGGGATGGCCATGGCCCGGCCCGTTATCACCACCTCCCCGGCCTTCGAAGGGATTGAGGCGGAAACCGGTGAGGAACTGATCGTGGCAGACACGGCGGAAGACTTTGCCAAGGCGGCCCTGGATGTGATCGAAGGCCGCATCAACCCGGAAATCGGCGTGAAGGCACGCAGCCGTGTGGCCGGTCAATACAGCTGGCAGACCAAATATGACAAGCTGAGGTCCCTGCTGGGCTGACGCGGCTTATTCAGCCGCTTGCCCGGGCAACTGATCGGCAAAGACCTCGTCCATGCGGCCCCAGTTGAAGTCACGCAGCAAGCGCCGCAGGCGACCTTCCATCCGGTTGAGGTTGAGGTAGTGACGGACCCTGGTCTTCAGTGAAATACCGTCGATACGGGGCTGACCGGGGTCAACTTCCCAGGGATGGAAGTAGAAAATCGCGGATTCTTCATCCTGCCGGTGAACCTGCCGCAGGTTGCGACGGAACAGCGCATAGGGAAACAGCCGGAAATAGCCACCGCCGCCGCAGGGAATGTTCTTGCCCTTACGGTTCAACGTCGTGATCGGCATTTCGACAATGCCATCCTCCCCACACGGTTTGAAGGCAAAACGCGGTGCATCCGGCATACCGTAGAAGTCATGACGGACCGGGTTGATGCTGGAGCTATACTGATACCCCTCTTCCTTCAACACATCGAAAGCCCAGAGGTTTCTAGCCCCGATGGAGAAGGTTGCCGCACGGTAGCCCTTGACCGCTGCACCGCCGGCGTCTTCCAGCAGTTTTTTTGCCTGCCGGATATCCTCACCGAATTCTTCCGGCGTTTGCTCGTCAGCGCGGAAATGAGCCATGCCGTGGCTGGCGATTTCATGTCCTTCGTCAACGATACGCCGGACCAGGTGAGGATAGCGTTCAGCGACCCAGCCGAGGGTAAAAAAGGTGCCCTTAACACCCGCCTCGCCGAACATATCAAGAATCAGATTGGTATTCTGTTCCACCCGGCAGGGCATGTTGTCCCAGTCCTTGCGGTCGATACGTCCGAAAAAGGCCTGGACCTGGAAATAATCTTCCACGTCAACGGTCATGGCATTAAGCAGCCGTCCGGCGTTTTTGACCTGTCCTGCGGAATTGGGTGACTGTTGCATGCTCATGCCCCTAGCTGCCTTCCTGCCGGTCAGGTATTGTCGGAAACATGGTCGAAGACAGCACGAATCCCCCGCAATAACCCGACCTCAAGCCGTGTGATGCGGGCTTCCATCTTGTCCAGACGGGCCATGACTTCCTTATGCTGCTCATGCATCTGATGCAGGTCGCCGGAACTTGCCGCCGCCGGAAGCGACGCCAGGGCCGCCTTGCCGTTGACCGGGCGGGACGGCTGCTGGGTCCCTGCCTCCGCCATGACTTCTGCGGTCTCGCGGCGCTGGTCTTCGGCAACGCTGCGGATGGTGTCCGCATTGATCTTCTGCATCTCTTCCAGGCAGGCATAAAGCAACACGCGTGAGCAGAGGTTGTTGATTACGCGAGGAATGCCGCCGGTGGCGTCATAGATTTCCTCGTAAGACCCATCGGTAAAGCTGGGATGCTTTTCGTCCCAGCCCACGGCATGCATACGGTGCTTCACATATTCACGGGTCTCATCCCGGTCGAGCGGCCCCAGATGGTAGGCGGCGATCACGCGTTGGCGCAGTTGCTCCAACTCCGGACGGGCGAGGATTTCCTTGAACTGCGGTTGTGCCAGCAGAAAGCTCTGCAGTAATGGCTTTTGTTCAACCTGCAGGTTGGACAGCATCCGCAGTTCTTCCAAGGCCTCGAAGGAAAGGTTCTGGGCCTCATCCACCATCAGCAGACAGCGTTTGCCTTCGCGTTGACGTGCAATCAGAAAGGCCTTCAGATCATTCAGGATCGTCGCCTTGTCCTTGTCGGAACTGTCCAGCCCGAAATTGAGTGCCGCCAGACGCAGGATATCATCCCCCTGCAACTGAGAGGTCATGATGGCGGAGGCGATATACTGGTTCTTGTCGAGTGTCGTCAGCAAACGCCCTAACAGGGTCGTCTTGCCGGCCCCGACCTCACCGGTAATGACAATAAATCCCTCACCCTGACTGATCCCGAAGGTCAGATGTGCCAAGGCCTTGGTATGACTGCTGCTACCGAAGAAGAAGCGGTGATCCGGCGTTAGCTGAAAAGGAAGGTCGGAGAAACCGAAGTAATTGGCATACATATGTTGTCCAAGCGTTAAAAATCCTTGCGTAGACTTACGAAGAAGACATTTTCCACAATGTCCTGCCCTGCTTCTTCGGTGCGGTATAAAACACTGTAACCGAACTTGCTGACAAGCGTGTCGCTCAGATCATAGTCCAGGTCCATCCCCATCCGATAGCTGGTCTGATCCGTATTGTCGGTACGTGTATCTAAAGTGTCACTATATTTAACATTCAGTGTCCCCGTCGCCTTTTTGGTGAAGTCGTGAGACACATCAACGCCCAGATTCAGCGTCGCGTCATCCGTGTTGTCGACGGCGAAGTCACGCTGGCGCCAGCCGACATCGGCCTTGAATTCGGTGCGCTTCCGGCGGTGAGTGAAGGATGCGTCAAGTTTGCGCGTCCGCGTTGTGCTGTCCACCAGCGACGTGCCAAGGTCATTGGGGTTCACCAACACACCATTGACGAAAATCGGTGAAGTAGAAAGCGTTTCCTGCTGTGTCTGGACGAACTGATCATGGGACAGCGTGAATTCCGTACGCGGCGTCGGCCGGTAGGAAACATCCGCAGTGAAAGTGTTATTGTCGTTACGGTTACCGATTTCCAGGCTGGCATCCAGCCGTTCGCTGAACCGAATCCGGCCACCCAGGAAACCATAGCCACCGTCATACTGTTCGGAACTGTCATCGCCGTTATATTTGTCGACACCGACGCGCGCGATACCCGAGAAATGGGGTGTGAAGGCGTATTCGCTACGGATTTGTGCATTGCTGCGTTCGGTATCCGCGCCTTCCGCCTTATCCGTATTGGTGTAGCTGGAATCGAAAGCCAGATCCAGATTGCCGAATTTCGGGCCGCTCTCCAGATTATAGGTTATCTCCTGGATCGTCGCATTGGCAGGGGCACTGCTCGATGCACCGGTGGAAGGCTTCTTGAAATCCACGCCTTTGTATTTATACCCCAGTTCCGTCGAGGCCCAGCGGCCAAAGGAATGGACCAGCGTCGGCCCCAGGCCATAGTTGATCACCCGCGTGCGGTCACTGGAGGCTGTGCGATCCGTCGCCGTTGTGCTCCCGGTCTGCGATACGTTCTGCTCGGAAATTGCAATGTTGGCGTTGAATTTCAGCCAGTCTTCGAGAAGGATGACCTCCCCATTACCCAGCATATTGTGGCGTGTGCCGTTCAACTCGCTGTTGTCGGCATAGATATCCTTGCTGAGGGTATAGCTGAAATCAATCGTGGACCGGCGGCTTTCGTTCTTCAGGTCAACGCCGGCTTCCACCGTGGTGATAAAGTCAGCCTGTTCACCGTCTTCCGTGCTGAAAACGTTGTCGGAAAACGATTCCTTGCCTGAGATAAACGGCGTGAGCGTAAAGGTCCGTTGCGGGGCGTCCTTGGCGTCGGCGCTGGCGTCCTGGATATCGGCGCCTTTATCCTGTGCAAGCGCAACACCTTGCAGACCGGCAATACCGATCACACTGCTCAACAACGCCACCCGGCTACAGTCTTTTAGAAAGTCGACTTTCCCACGCCCAAAGCTCACGAGTATGCCTCTCTGCTATAACCGTAATAAGTATCGGTTTTCGACCGACCCCTATGCTTGTTCAATATGAAGCGTACCTTATCGGAATCGCCCAATGCGTCCAACGCATTTTCGACCAGCGGCCGACTGGTTCCCCCTTCTTCGACCACCATGACCACTTGCCCGACATAGGCCGCAAGCACACGCGGCTCACTACTCGCCAACACCGGCGGCGTGTCAATGATTACCATGCGGTCCGGATAACGGGAAGAAATATCCTTGATGATCTCGACCATGCGTTGACTGGCCAACAGCTCTGTCGCATGCGGATGTTGTGTCCCTGCAGGCAAAACCGACAGATTGTCGATATTCGTGCGCAGCAGCACATCGGAGACCCCCAGGTCCGAATCCAGCACAAGATCCACCAGCCCCGCCTTCTCGTCCGGGATACCGAGCAGGTGGTTGATCCCCCGGCGATACACATCAGTGTCGATCAACATCACATAGAGGTCACGCTCCATTGCGATGCTCATCGCCAGGTTAATCGCATTGAAGGTCTTGCCCTCGCCGGACCGGCAGCTCGTGATCATCACCACGTTATTCAGGCTGTTCGTGCCGTTCAAACGTTCCGACTTGAACGCCCGGCGGATGATCGGCCGTTTGATCGCGCGCATTTCCTCAACCAGATGAGTTCGACCGGAATTGGGCGTGACCATGCCGTTCTTGCGCAGCATATCAATGTCGATCTGCATGTATGTATCATCGGGCCCCTGCAGCGGCGGGGCAGGAGGCGCCTGCCTTTGCGCCTCGGCCTGAGGCGGCGGGCTTACCGGCGGCGCAACAACCCTGTCGGCACTGCTTTCCGGCGTGGCGGGGGTCGGCGCAACAGGCGGGACCGGCGGCGGGCTGGCCGGTTCGGACGGTTTGACCGCCGGGGCCTCTTCCTGCCTGGGGTCTTTCCTGGCTTTCTGTTCCGCGCGTTTTTCCTGTTCCAACTGCGCCGGTGTCTTGCGCGGCGGCAGCTTTGCGTCCTTTTTCTTGGCCGTTCCACCGATTGGCGCGGCGCGTTTGCCGCTGCCCTCCGGCGTCGCCCCGCCTTCTTCCTGCATGCGTTTGACGGCCCGTTCGACCAGACTGATACGTTCGTCTTTAGAAGACATTCGAAACGGCCCCCTTCACCTGCTCGACATAACTGTTGACGTCATAGCGATCGAATACGGCATCAATCATGGAGGGATTGGGCTGCAGGTAAACAACCCCTAACAGCGTCAAAGCCAGAGCGCCGCCGCCCAGGGCGAACAACAGGAAGCTGAAGAGGCGTCCGGCAACATCGGCCGTTCCGGCCATATACTGAACCGTCCCAAGGACCGGCAGGTTGAAAGTCTCTTCCAGATCCTTGCGGTCATAAATATAGCCCGACATCAGGGCAAACAGGATCGGCAGTGCGACCCCCGCACCGATGCCGACAAATAACACGGCCACACTGAACAACACACGTTTCGGCCCGGACGGGCGCGACGGCACTTCAGGCGGCTCGATGATCCGGAACTGCACGGAATCGGTGCTCGCCTCGCGTGCGGCAGAGATATTCACCGATTCGCGCCGCTTCAACAGCGCCTCATACTGCGCCTTGATGACACTGTAATCGCGGTTGAGACCTGCCAGCTGCGCCTCAATTCCAGGCGCTGCCTCTTTGCGCTTTTCGAGAAGCTCAAACTCCTGCTTGGTGCGGGTATAGTTCTTCTGCAACCGCACAAGATCCTGCTGAACACCGAACAGGCGGACCTGCAATTGCTCATAAACCGTGTTCGGAATTCGTCCTTTCCGACTGCCGGAACCGCCATTCCCCTTAGCCGCCTTTTCCGCTTCCAGACGCTTGCGCGCATCGGCCAGCGACCGCTCCATGCTTTTTACGTCAGGGTGGTTATCGGTATATTGCGAGCGAAGCGACGCCAGCTGCTGTTCAAGAGAACGCACTTCCTGTTCTGTGCTGCTGACCTGCTGTCCGCCCTGGACGATAATGGACGGGTTCTGGTCGATCTCCAGGAACCGCGGCGTCTTCGCCAACAGGGTTTCCAACTGTGCCTTCACCAGGCGCGTGTCTTCCAACTCGCGTTCGGCATTGCGATAGGCACGGCGGGATGCCTCGAAACGGTTGGAGAATGTCCCCCCGGTCAGAATATCGGCATGTTTGGACTGAAAAGCAGCCTTGCGGGCTTCTGCGGCCTGCAACTGCTTTTCGTATTTGGCAATCTGCGTTTCAATAAACGACTGGGCGCTTTCCATCCCCTTCCGGTTTTCACCAACATTCGCGGAGACGAAAATGTCCAGAAGGGACTGGGTGATACGCTTTGCCAGATTCGGATTCTGGTCGACAAAGCCCACAACAAACAGATTGGGACCTACAACACGGATATTGGCCCGGCTTTCCACCGAATTCACCAACGCATCCCAGCCGTTGTCATCAACCACTTTCAGGTCGAGGTCGTTTTCACGGATGACTTTTTCGATATTGGGGCGGCTCAGCAGGGTACGCTGCATCACAACCAGTTGCTGATTGATATTGCCCTGAACGGCAATCCCCTTCAGCAACGGCCCCAACAAGGTTGTCGTATCCACATAAATCTGGGCTTCGGATTCATATTGATCGGGCAGGCTGGCTACACCGAGCCAGCCCACCACACAAATCGCCCATGCGGTCGTTAATGCAAACCATCTGCGACTAACGAGAATCCGCCAGCCAACATACAGATACCGAAGAATCTCTTCCATAAACCTACTCGACCAAACGGCACCGAAATGCCTTAGAACCAGGTCTCCGGAATAATGAGGACATCGCCGGGCTGCATCGCTACATTCGCGTCAATATCCCCATCATTCAGAAGGTCATCGAGACGTACGCGCAGCTTCTGGCCTTTGCGGACAATCACGGCCCCGTTGCCATCGGCAAATTCAGTCATGCCGCCAACAGCGATCATAACGTCGAGGACGGTCATATCGTCGTTAAAGGCAATCGCCTGCGGGTCCGTTGCCTCACCCACGACGCGAACCTGCTGGGCATAAGGACCAACGAAATTGGTAACGATCACGGAAACGATCGGGTCCTGTACATATTTGCTCAGCGATTTTTCAATATCGCGCGCCAATTCGCTCGGCGTTTTATCCGCCGCCATCATATCGTCAACCAGCGGTATGGAAATCCGGCCATCCGGGCGTACCGGAACGGTCTTGGACAATTCCGGGCTACGCCACACAAAAATGTCCAATTCATCACGTGGGCCGATGATGTACTGAACATCGGTCACTTTCGGTTGTTCCACGGAATCCGCCACCGGGATCGAAGAACTACAGCCCCCTACAAAAAACGCAGCACAGACGAAGATTACACCGATAAGCGATTTACTTCGGCCCCAGTTAGTTTGCATGACCTTCCCCTCATTTTCTATTTGGGTCAGTATTCCGCGCAAAACTTGCGCATTTCCTTTTTACACAACTTCTTCTTTAATACAAAGACATGAAATATATAAAATTTAGTGAAAATCATGCCTTTCCGGCGGCATATTGTTAGGACGCTTACCGACATGCAACAGTTTTTTTCCAATACTTGCGCCCGCCGCGAATCAAAGGAGTAAAGCATTGCAGAATGCTATGTCGCTGCACTGCACATTCGAACCGCTTTCCGCACCGGATGCACTGGCTGAACGCTGGAAAGCGCTGGAGAAAAAATCCCGCAGCAGTTTTTTTCTATCCTGGAACTGGGTCGGAACCTGGTTGAACCGGCTTGCGCGGCGCCCCCTGGTTTTCAGTGCAACCCGCGATGGCGAAACAGTTGCACTCGGCCTTTTCTTCGAAACCGGCCCTTCCCGGTTTCTGTTACACCAAAGCGGCGATATGGCCGAGGATTCCATCTATATTGAATTCAACGGACTGCTTTGCGACGACACCGTCACCGGTCTTGAGGCCGATTGCTGGACCTGGCTGACATGCCAGCATCCGTCCCGCCCGCTGCTACGCCGCCCGACCTTCGACCTCAACCGCCTGAGCGAAGACAGCTTTCACCAGATTGAAGCGTCCGGAGGGTCTTCCGGCAAGCCGACGCTGGAAGCAGCCCCTTATGCGAATCTCTCCTGGATCGCCGATCAACATGGGGATTTCGCCTCTGCGCTCAGCCGCAATTCCCGTCACAAGCTGCGCCGGTCGATCACATTATACGAAACGCAGGAAGGTGACCTGACCTTGTCCCGTCCTGACACGGCGGATGACGCCCAACGCTATCTGGACCGCCTGATCGAATTGCATCAGGAAACCTGGCGCGCCCGCGGCAAGCCGGGCGCCTTCGCCCCGGACTTCTTCGAGGCCTTCCACCGGCAAATGATCAGCAACAGCTTCGACCAGGGTGTCATCGACCTGATCGAAATCCGCAGCGAGGAAGCGCCGCTGGGCTATTTATACAACTTCCTCCATCGCGGCGCTGCCCTGTCTTACCAGTCCGGCTTTCGATATGACGAAGATAACCGGCTGAAGCCCGGCTTGGTCTGCCATGCGCTGACGGCACAGGACTATCTGGATCGTGGGTTGGACCGCTACTCCTTCCTCGCCGGTGACAGCCGCTATAAACGCAGCCTCGCCACCGGGGCGGACAAGCTCTATTCCCTACGCCTCAAGGGTGACAATCAACTGACGCGCCTCGTCGGTGCGGCCCGCCACCATTAGGACTTCAGGCCGTTAGCCGACCTGACGGGAGACGATCGGCCCGATAATATTCGCCACGGGCAACGGCAGGCGTCGCCAGGTTTCAATCATCATCTTGTATTTCGGGTTGTTGGGGTTGACGTCGGGAAGCGGTACACCGTCCTTCAGGCTGAACTCAAGATTGATCGGGCGCGGCTCGAAACCCCAGTTCTTCTTGAAGGAGAAAGGCCCGGTGCCGACCTTGGACCGGCCGAAGTCAAAGACCTTGTAGCCCCGCTCCACTGCCGAACGCATCACCGCCCAATACATCAGGTCCGCCGCACCCAGCTTTCGGGCCTCGGGAACGGCACCGGTGTAATACGGCATCACGCGGTCCTTGAAATAGAAATTCAGGACACTGCTGAGCGGCTTATCACCCGAATAGACCGTCAGGACATCGCAATCATCCCCGAATGCGCTCAGCAGGTTGTCGATATATTTTTTCGAGAAGACCGGCGTCCCGTGGTTGCGCATGGTCATGGAATAGACACCGTAAAAAGCATCGCTGTCCTGTTCCAGGTGCCAGATCAGGTCGGTTTTCAAAGCCTTGCGGACCACGGCGCGCTGTTTGCGTGGGATCTGTTTCAGGCATTCGTCTTCTTCTTCCTCGATCGGCCGCTCAAAGGTGGCATAAAGCCCTTCACGCTTGATCCAGTCCTCATCCGAATTTGCAGGCGCGCGGTATTCCACATAGTCCACACCGGCCTTGTCCCGCAAATCCACCGCATGGCGTTTAAGGGCGTCATGTGCCGCCTGCGTGGTTGTGGCAATGCCGCCGCCAACGCAAAAGGCCGTGGAGACCAGACGGCTGCCAAAAATGAAACTGCGAACATGGGTCAGCGGCAGGATGCCCGTGATCCGGCCATCCTCTTCCGCCATGAGGAAGTGGCATTTCTGATTGAAGCTGTTTTCAATCACCCGCTTCCATTCCGGCCGGTGAAAGAAAGTGGTTTGCGGACAGGCAGCCACAAAGTCGCGCCAGCGCTCTATATTGCCGTCGTCGAGTTCCAATATCCGCACAGTCATACCCTTAATCCCCCTTTACCGTCCGCTGTTCGCGGGGAACGTCTCAGCCACGCGCCTGAATCAGATCGACGATCCGCCCGGCGGATTTGCCGTCCCCATATGGATTATGGGCCATGCTCATGCTGCGATAAGCCTCGTCATCGTCCAGAAGCCGGTTCACCTCGCTGACAAGTTTATCCTTGTCGGTGCCCACCAGATGCACGGTCCCCGCAGCCACGGCCTCGGGACGTTCGGTCACATCACGCATTACCAGGACAGGCTTGCCAAGCGACGGCGCCTCTTCCTGAACCCCACCGGAATCCGTGCAAATAATATCGCAGCGGGTCATCAGATAGACAAAGGGAAGGTAGTCCTGCGGGTCGATAAGATGAACGCCGTCCCGATTGCCCAGAATGTCATACACCGGCTTTTGCACATTCGGGTTCAGATGCACCGGATAGACCACCTGCACATCCCCGCGCGCCGCAATTTCCGCCAGACCGTTACAGATATTGAGGAAGCCTTCCCCGAAATTCTCACGTCGATGACCGGTCACCAGAATCATGCGTTTATCCGGGTCGATAAAATCGAACCGGCTTTCCATTTCCGCCCGCAAACCACCATTACTGTCGAGACGTTCCTCCACATCCAGCAAAGCGTCGATTACGGTGTTGCCAGTGACGAAGATATCTTCTTCCTTCACCCCTTCGCGGCGCAGGTTTTCCGCCGAACTTTCCGTTGGGGCAAAACGCATGTCGCAGATGACGTCGGTCAGCAGACGGTTCATTTCCTCCGGCCAGGGGGCGTAGATATCCCCTGTGCGCAGACCGGCTTCCACATGGCCGACGGGTATCTTCTGATAAAAGGCCCCGAGGGCTGCGGCAAAAGTGGTCGTGGTATCGCCATGAACCAGCACACGGTCCGGCTTTGCGTCCTTATAGACATCCTGAACGCCCTTAAGGACCTCGGCGGTAATATGGGTCAGGTCCTGCGCCTGTTTCATGATGTCCAGGTCATAGTCAGGGGTAACACCGAACAGGTCGAGCACCTGGTCCAGCATGGAACGATGCTGGGCGGTCACACAGACCTGCGCCTCAATACCCTCGGCCTGCTGTAACGCCTTGACCACCGGGATCATTTTGATTGCTTCCGGGCGCGTCCCAAATACACACATTACACGCATGTTTTTCCCCATTTTCTATACGTGACTCAAGGAAGTAGCCCTTCCCGGCCCAATCCGTCGGTAGATAGATACCAATGACCGATCACCGCGTCGGACGCAACTATGTCAGACATTTTTTTCGGTTTTAGGAAGACAAAACAAAAAAAGAGCGCTGCGAACAGCGCCCCTTTCTCATTTGCGTTTTGCTGATCAGATTGTGCGGCGGCGGCGCGCCACCAGCAAACCACCAAGACCGAGCAAGATGATTGCCAGACTGCCAACCTCGCTTACATTTTCCGGTCCCTTCCAGAAGCTGATATGGGACAGGGTCGGCTGCTGACCACCTTTATTCACGATACCCAGTGTATCCCAGATACCGGACATGGACGCAGGCGTGACCTGAAAAATGATGAAAGAATTCGCGGCTTTGACCGTAATCCAGCCAACGAGATCGCTGGCCGAATTCCAGGTACCGGAATAACCGCCATCACCGGACGTTACAGTCAGACCGGGATCACCGTCCTTGCCAAGCAACATCAGGTCGATCGGGTTACCTGTCACCAGTTCGATGGCCGCCTCAACATACATTTCCTTGTCGTTGCCACTGTTTGGAACAGTCAGTCCGCCGGGCAGAGAATCGCCAGCATTCACAACACACTCAAATCCGCTTCCGAAAGAACAGCCAACAGCCGCTGCATGGCTGTTCACTGAAAACAGAGCAAGTACCAGCGAAACAATCGCAAATGGTATGAGTTTTACAGTTTTCATTCTCTTGTACCTCCGGCTCTCAAGCCATAACCCCATTTTCTATGGGTGTCACCAATGTAATATGCAAGGAGCGGACCAATACAAGTTTAGTTATATAAATCAATATAATAGGAAATATTTAGGCCTTGAGAATATTAGTCCCTGTAAAAAAAATCGACACCCCCATATTAAGCAATCCTTAACGCATACAATTTTAACAAGAGATTGATCTACAATTTCCCCTCCACCTCACGAAGTTTTGCACGGCTTCAAGTCCCCAAAATGATAGTACTCCAATCAAGCTGCTGGATAATTTTATTAAAATACTGATATAATCGACCTCCCCAACGCAGTGGTCAGGGCTCATGTGGACACGCCTCAACGATAAATTCCTTTACGCCACACGCCGGTGCAAACGCGCATTGTTTGTCGCATTTATTTTCGGCCTTTTCATCAACCTGTTTCAATTCACCATCCCTCTGTACATGATGCAGATGTTCGATCGCGTGGTGCCAAGCTCCAGCCTCGATACGCTGCTCTACCTGACAATCATCGCGATCTTTGCTCTTTTCATCATGATGTTGCTGGAGACCGCGCGCTCGCGTGTGCTCAGCCGCACAGGTGCATGGTTTGAGGAATACCTGTCGCTGCATGCCTTTGATTCAGCCTTGACCGCATCCTTGCAGTTGAAGGGATACAGCACCGACGCGACAAGGGACCTTTATATTGTCCGCTCCTTCCTCGCAGGCAACGCAGTGACCTCCCTGCTGGACGCGCCGTGGATTCCCATCTTCGTTATTGTAGCCTTCATGCTGCACCCGACATTTGGCGTCATCACCGTCATCGGCGCGGTCATCATGTTCGGCTTTGCCCTGCTCAATGAATTCGTGACCAAAAAGCCGATGATCGAATCCTCCGAGGCCTCCCGTGAGGCACATCGCCGGATTTCATCTGCGACGCGCCACCCCGAGGCCATTGACGCCATGGGCATGCTGAGAGGCATGGCGAGCAAATGGTTCGAAGCCAACACCCGGTCGCTCGCCTCCCATCTGGTGTCGACGGAACGGTCCTCCATGGTCATCTCCGGGTCGAAATTCGTCCGGATGGTCATTCAGATCTCAATCCTCGCCTCCGGTGCAATGCTGGTCCTGGAAGGGCATCTGACACCGGGGGTCACCGTTGCGAGTTCCATCATCATCGGCAGGGCGCTGGCGCCCGTGGAACATTCGATCACTTCCTGGCGCAGCCTGATCCAGACCCGCGACTCGCTTGCCAAGCTGGGGCGGATGTTCGCATCCGCCGAGGTCCGCAGTGAAGGCATGAAGCTGCCGGAACCCAAAGGGCACTTGCGCGTCGAAAGCATCAATCACCTTCTGCCGGGGTCCAGCCGCTATCTTCTGAGGAATGTTTCCTTTGGGGCGGAACCCGGTGAGGCCGTCGTCATCACAGGCCCGTCGACCGCCGGCAAGTCGACGCTGGCGAGGATGCTGGTGGGCACCCTGCGCCCGACCAGCGGTACGGTACGCCTGGACAACGCTGACGTTTATGACTGGGACCGCACGGAATTCGGCAAATATGTCGGCTATCTGCCTCAGAGCAATGCGCTTTACGCCGGGACCGTCCGTGAGAATATCGGCCGCATGACCGACGCAGACTGGGGCAAGGTGGTGATCGCCGCCAAGCAGGCCAACTGCCACGACATGATCCTGCGCATGCCGCAGGGCTATGACACCCCGATCGGGGAAAGCGGCATGGCGCTGTCCGGTGGCCAGCGCCAGCGTATTGGCCTGGCCCGCGCCCTGTTCGGCGACCCGAAATATGTCGTCTTGGACGAACCGGATTCAGAGCTGGATATCGAGGGTGAAACCGCACTGACGAAAGCCATCACCGAATTGAAGGCCCGCGGCTCCACCGTGATCATCATTGCCCACCGGTCCAACATCCTGCGCGTCGCCGACAAGGTCTGCATCCTGAGTGAAGGTCAAGTCCGAATGTTCGGTCCACGCGACGAGGTTCTTGCCAAGCTGCGCCAGGGCGCCCGCCCACCGGCACCACCGACCCCGATCGACCAGCACAGGCAGCAGCAACAGGACAAACCGGCACTGGCCCAGCCACGCGCCAGCGCGTGACCAGACCTGCCGGATAAAGGAATATCCGCACCATGGAACCCATAGAGCTACCGACCCCCCAACCCAGCCCCAACATTCGCGGCGTGATCATCTTCGGGCTGGTCGTATGCCTGTTCTTTGTTGTGGGGTCGCTGCTATGGGCATCGCAACTTCCACTCGCAACGGCGGCAGTTGCACCAGGGTCCATCACCGTCGACGGCAATGTCAAAACGGTCCAGCACCTTGAAGGCGGGATCATCGAACATATTGATGTTTCCAACGGACAGTCGGTAAAGGCGGGACAGGAGTTGCTGCGCTTCAATGACGCGCAGGCGCGGGCATCCTGGCAACTGATCAACGGTCGTTACCTGAACCTGATTGCCTCCGAGGCCCGGCTGGAATCAGAACGCGACAGACTGGACCATATCGTCTACCCCGAGGAACTTTCCGCCCCGGAAAACCTGGAATTTGCTGCAACCGTCAAAAAGGCGCAGCAGGCGATTTTCGACAACGGCATCCAGGCCCGCAGCCTGAAACAGGATATCCTCACGGAAAAAATGGATCAGCTTCGTTCCCAGATCAAAAGCTTCCAGGCACAGGTCAATTCCGCCGAAAAGCAAGTCGGCCTGATTGCACAGGAAGTCAAGGCCGTGCGGGAAATGGTTTCCAAGGGCCTGGAACGTAAGCCACGGCTTTTGAAGCTGGAACGCGAACATGCCCGCCTTCAGGGCCAGAAGGATGAGAACCTGGGCCGGATCGCGGAGGCGGAACAGAAAATCGGCGAGACGCAGCTTCAAATCCTGAATATCGACGTCGAGCATCTGGACAAGGTCGTCAACGAATTGCGCGAGGTTCAGGCGCAGCTTAGTGACGTCAAAGAGCGCAGGGAAGCCGCGCGGGATGTTCTTGAACGGTCCATCCTCCGCTCGCCGGTCGAGGGCGTGGTTGAAAACCTGGCGTTTTTCACCCCCGGCGGTGTCATCCGTCCGGGTGAAAAGATCATGGATGTCGTCCCCTCCCATGACGAATTGATCGTCGAGGCACAGGTCAATCCCGTCGATATCGATATGGTATCCCCCGGCCTGCCAACAAAACTGCGCTTTCCGGTCTTCAAACAGCGTACGACACCAACCTTGAACGGTGAAGTCTTCTATGTCTCCTCCGCCGTTGAGGAAGACAAGCGCACCGGCAAGACCTATTACAAGACGCGTATCCGTATTCCAACGGACGAGTTAACCCGTCTGGAAGGGCGGAAGCTGATTCAGGGCATGCCGGTCAGCGCGATGATCGTCACAGGGGAAAGCACCTTCCTGCGTTACCTGCTGACCCCGGTCAAAGAAAGCTTCCAGGCAGCCTTCCACCAGAATTAATCAGAGCACACCTATGACGAAACGGGCCGTCAGGCGGCGGCCCGGCGACGTTCCACGCCTGCAGCCTTATGCAGGAAGGCATCGAAGATATAGAGCGTCCACAGGACATCCGAATGGTCGCTGCGCCCGGACTGATGCTGGTCGAGCAGACGCCGCAGGGCATCCGGGTCGAAATAACCGGAATCCATCATCACTTCGCTGGTGACCGCAGACGCGACCCGCCCCCGCAGGTCTTCACGGAACCAACGTGCCAGCGGAATGGTGAAACCCTGCTTGGGCCGATAGAGCACGTCATTCGGCAAATACGGTTCCAGAGCCCTCTTGAATACATATTTGCCGACACCGTTATGCAGCTTGAGCGAGCTATCAAGGCTCGCCAGCCATTCGATCAGCTCATGATCGAGAAGCGGGGCGCGAACCTCCAGCGAGTTCGCCATGCTCGCGCGGTCCACCTTTACCAGGATTTTACCCGGCAGATAGGTATGAATATCCGCATATTGCGCCTGGGACACCGCATCCACATCACCGGCCTCGGCAAAATGCCCACGCAACACGTCGCGTGCGGAATATCCCTGCAGATCCCCCTTGAAACCGCCACTGTAGAGGCGGTTTCGCATATCGTCGCCGACCACGGACACCACATTGAAATAGGCGTCCGACGCCGACAGGGCCAGTTCCTGGAAAGTGGTCTTGGCCCGCAGGAAACGCGGTGCCCAATCCATTTTGGGATACAGGCTGCCCAACGTTCCGAAAACCGGACGCCGCAAGGCGCTCGGGATCATCTGCCGGATATGGTCCACATTGTGATGCAGGCCATAGCGGCGATACCCGGCCATGCTTTCATCGCCACCGTCACCGGACAGGGCGACGGTCACGCCTTCGCGGGCATGGGCGCAGACGCGGAAGGTGGGCATGGCCGAACTATCGCCAAAAGGTTCGTCGTAAAAATCAATCAGCCGGTCCACAAGGTCGATGGAACTGGGATCGATCTCGCGCACCGCATGATGGGCATGATAACGTTCCGCCACCGCCTTGGCATAGCTGCTTTCATCAAAGGCGGGGTCATCAACGGAGACCGAATAGGAATTGACCGGCTTGTCCGACAGGCCCGCCATCAGGGCAACCACGGCGCTGGAATCCACCCCGCCAGACAGGAAGGCCCCAAGCGGTACATCGGAAATCATACGCAGGCGCACGGCCTCCGTCAGGCGTTCGATCAGCTCTTCGCCGATCTCCTCCACCTTGCCGTTGACCCGCTGGGTCATATCCAACTGCCAATAACGCTGCAACTGTGGCCGGCCGCCCCGTTTCCAGATCAGGTTATGCGCCTGGGGCAGCTTCCTGACGGATTTGTAGATCGTCTTCGGGTCGGGGACATAGCCCAGCGCCATATAGTCCTCGACCGCTTTCGGGTCGGTTTCCAGCGCCACGCCGGGATAAGCAGTCACGGCCTTCAACTCTGAACCGAAGGCCACCATGCCATCCGGCAATTCGGTGTAGTAGAGCGGCTTTTTGCCCAGGCGGTCGCGGGACAGGAACAGGGTTTCGCTGCGCGCATCCCAAAGCGCGATGGCAAACATTCCCCGGAAGCGTTTCACACAATCCGGGCCCCAGGCCTTCCAGCCGTGGACGATCACTTCCGTGTCGCTATGCGTGCGGAAGGTGAACCCCAGATCGGTCAGTTCCTTTGCAACATCCTGAAAGTTATAGATTTCACCGTTGAAGACGACGGCAATATCACCACTTTCATCAAACATGGGCTGAATGCCGCCTTCCAGGTCGATAATCGACAGGCGGCGATGGCCCAGGCCAATCCCCGGGGCGACATGCGTTCCCCCGCCGTCCGGTCCACGATGCAGGAGGGTCTGGTTCATTTTGTCCAACAGCGCGGGGTCAACAGAACGCTTGTCCCGGCTGTCGAATACTCCTACCAAGCCACACATGGTTGACCTTCCTGCATAAAAACGTCTGAATGGTGTGATAGTTAGGTACCGCATGCATGTGCGGACCGCAATTTATTTCCTCCGGGGCGGCTTGGGTCATCAATGAAAGTTTTGTGTTTTGAAAGCGCCAGGAATATTTCGTCCGACCTGATGGTCCGGCTGGAGGAACTGGCACGTCCACGGGGTATTCAGCAATCACCCTTCTGGTTCCAGACACTGGAACAGACCTGTACCATGCCGGACGACCAGATCTTTCACCTGTGCACCGTTGATGACGACCGTGTTCCACGCGCCTATCTGCCCCTGTGCCGCCCGGCGCGCCCGCGGTTTTTCAAGGGAGCGCGCGAATTGCATGCCCTGTCCAGCCCCTACACGACGGAATTCCGCCCGCTGTTGCCACGCAACAGCACGGTAACCGCGCCCCTGCTGGCGTCCCTGAAACGTTATTGCGGCAGTTTCGACCTCATCGGTTTCGAGGCATTGGTGGAAGACGATCCGGCCTATGGCGTGACGGTCGCCGCGTTGAAGGCCGCAGGCTTTCTGGTGCTCGACTATAAAGGTTTCGAGAACTGGTATGAGCCGATCAAGCAGCCGGACTTTCACCAATATTGGGCCCGCCGACCGGGGCGGTTGCGCAACACCTACACCCGCAAGTCCCGCGCGCTGGAGCGTCAGGGCAATTTGCGCATCGACATCTTCCCCGATTGCAAGGACCTGGAACGCCTTCTGGACGACTACGAAACGGTCTATGCGCAAAGCTGGAAAGAGGCAGAGCCCTATCCGGAATTCACCCCTGCCCTGGTGCGCCGCTCGGCAATTGCCGGATGCCTGCGCATGGGCGTCCTCTATCTGGACGACAAGCCCCTTGCGGCGGACCTGTGGCTGGTATCCGCCGGACGCGCCACCATATTCAAACTGGCCTATGACGACGATGCCAAAAAACTCTCCCCCGGCACGGTGCTCACCGCAGCCATGATGCGTTACGTTCTGGAACAGGACCAGGTCGTCGAAGTTGATTTCGGTCGCGGCCCCGACACATACAAAAAAGATTGGTTGAGCCATCTTCGCCACCGCCGGGGACTGATCGCCTTCAACCGGACGCCCATCGGCCTGACAGCCGCAGCCCTGCATATGGGCAAGGCGCGGCTCAAAAAACTGCTGAAACCCAACGCCTGATATTTCTATTGCGGCCCTCACGGTTTCATGCGTTTACTACGCTTTACCAATCTTGTTCGACGGGAATACAGGAAATGACCTGGGAAAGCTTTTTTGCGATGTCGATTGCCACGCTGGTTCTGGTGGCAACCCCCGGACCGGTCGTGCTGGCAACCATCGCCCGGTCGGTAACCGGCGGTTTCCGGGCTTCCATCGCCTTCCTTTTCGGGGTCATGGCAGCGGACCTGTTTTATGCGGGTCTCGCCATGGCAGGCCTTGCCTATGTCGCCGCCCAATTCGCCCCTGTTTTCCTGGTCATCAAATATGTCGGCGCGGCCTATCTGGTCTACCTGGGCATCAAGATGATCCGCGAGCGGATATCCATCGCCACACAGGACAGTGACGACAACGCAACTATTCCGGCGGCTGCCAGGAAAGAATCCCTGGCGGCAGGCTGGCTCAGCGGCCTGCTCGTCACCCTCGGCAACCCGAAACTGATCCTGTTTTATGTCAGCTTCCTGCCGACTTTCGTCGATCTGCATGCCCTGAACCTTTATGAAGCCGCCTTCGCCAGCGGCTGGATTGCCTTTCTCTTTTTCTCCGGCAATCTGATCTGGGCATTGGGGTCCGCCCGGATGGGGAAATTCCTGAAGAGCCCCCGGGCCATGCGGCGGCTCAATATCGGCGCCGGTGCGGTGCTGATGGGCGCAGGCGCGGCAATAGCGGTCCGCAGCTAACAAAAAAAGCCCCACCGGTTTGGCGGGGCTTTTTCTTTCACGGCACAAGCCAAACTAGGACTTCAGTTCATAGTCCAGCGTCTTCAGCATTTTCGCCAGTTCCGGTGAACGATCCCGGATTGCTTCAACAAAGGCCTGGATTCTAAAGTCGTCACCCGCCTTAACGGTCAGCGTCAATTCATCCGGCTCCTTGAGGAAGTCGATCAGTTCCTTGTTCCCGGCCACGATACGGTCTGCATGGACCGGGTCCTTCACCTGCCGCAGCACCTGCTCACGGGTCAGGGTCATCGGGCGGAACAGGGCGTCATCACGCGGGGCGCCGGGCTCACGGCCTGTCATCTCGTCAAACTTCGTCCAAAGCCGTTCGGCCAGGCCGCCTTCGACGACTTTCACCTTGGCCGATACCAAACGCGTATTCCCCAGGGTGTCCAGATAGGCTTCCATGAACTCCTCACTTCTGCCAACCATGCGCCTGCCCCCGAACTCCTCGCTGAGCGCCTGCAATTTCAGCGCGGTTTCGCGTGTCAGATCACCAAGTTCAAAGCCGTATTCAACGGTGGCAGCATCATCAACGGTGATGGTCACATTTTCGCTCGCCTCACCGGTTTCCGCATTATAGACGCCGCTGGCGTCAATGTCGGCCGATATGATCGGATAGCCGAAAGCCGCAACATTCTGAAGCGCCTGGGACAAATGGCGTTCTTCCAGGGTCTGCTCCTGTCCGGCAAGTAGCTCCACGGCATCGGCAACATTGATGGTGATGCCGGACATCTTCCAGTGCAGGCTTTCAATCAGGCCATTATCACCGGCCGAATAGTCGTCAACGACAAGCTGTTCCGCCCTCGGGTTCAGGGCCTGCAGCTTGCCCAGGACATCACCGTTCAGACGGATATTTTTAACAACCAACCTGCCGGCCAGCGGATTATAGCTGAGATCGCCATATTCCATGGCGTCAGCATAGCCGAATTTCTGCAAGACAGCATCAAACCGGGCTTTTGCTTCGTTTTGCGAATAAATCCAGCCGCCACCGGCGGCCACCGCCACCACAGCCACGATGGCAGCGCCGGATACAATCAGCTTTTTCATACAGGACCTTCCCCTTTAACAAATCGGCACACAAAAAGCGCCTCACTCAATCGGGTTCACTTGCGGATATCAAGTGAACCTTTTCCGAATTCTCCATTCCGGAGATCGCGAAGCCTCCGCCTGCAGCCTGCCAGCGGAGGCCCGTGCAATTACGACAGGATATAGTCCAGGATTTCCACCACCTGTTCCGGCGTGCGCGCCGTCGCATTGGCCGCGGCATCCACCTCTTTCAGGGCATGGTCATGTTCTTCGTCGTGCAGGATGATCAGCGCCTTGCCAAGTGCGGCGGCATAGCCTGCATCAAAAGCAGCATTCCACTGTTTGTATTTGGGGCCGAAACGCACCACCACCACATCGGCGTTTTTCAGGCCGAGCGAGGTACGGATCGCATTGATGCCGGAGGCCTTGCGGTCCTGCCAGAAGGACTTGTCCTCCTCACCCAGGATACGCACGCCGCACATGTCACTGGCGTCGTGGTCGGTGACGGCACTGGAGAATTTGACGTTCAGGCCTTTTGCCTCCGCCCCTTTCTCGATGCGCTCACGCCAGTCGGTATGGATTTCACCGGACAGATAAACTTTCAGCTTTCCATGGGTCATGGCGGCTCTACTCCCTTTGTCTCCTGTTGTCCCGCCTCAATAAAGCGAAAGCGGGCGGCACAGGCAAGCACCCCCGTTACAAAGCATAATTGACAGCAGCCCCCACCCACGGTGACAATATTCCCATGCAACACGCCATTGCCCATAGACAGAGCCTGCCGCAATCGTTGGCGGCCATAGGCTGGCTTGTTCTGATTTCCGTCATGCTATGCCTGTCCCAGCCTGCCCCGGCGCAAAGCCTTCCCGGCGCGCCCAGCTTCAAGAAGGGCATCATCAAACGCGACAAAGAGGGCTCGGTTGTTCTGGATGGCAAAGGCCGGGATAGCCTGGCTGAACTGACCAAAGGCCATTTTGAAAAGGCCGTCGGGACGGGTTTCTTTGTCAGCAAGGCCGGGCATATCCTCACTAACCAGCATGTGATTGAAGGCTGCCCGATGATCACGGCGCAGGATGTGAACGGCCAGACGGTACTTGCGGAAGTCATCAAGGAGAACGAACCTCTGGACCTGGCCGTCCTGCGCAGCAGTGCAACGCCGCCTGTCGTCGCACGCTTCCGCCTGCCGGACAACAGGCTGCGGCGAAACGCACGCCTCAGGACCCATGGCTATCCCACACTGACGCTCACTCCCGTCCACCCTCAGGAGACGGACCTTCGCCTGCTGGAGGAAAAGCCCGTCATCAGCCGTATGGTCATGCGCGGAGAACTATTCCCCGGCAACAGCGGCGGCCCGATCATGGACATGGATGGCCGGATCGTCGGGGTTGCTGTTGCCAAGATCAATACCGTTGCCCTCTACAAGAAGACCGGCCTTCTGATCGAAGACATCAGCTATGCGGTCAGCGGCGGGGCGGCTTTCGAGTTTCTCTCACGCAACGGCGTCACGCCACAGACCGCAAGCGGCAGCGCCCAGGTGCCAGGCGACGACAACAAGATCGTTGTCAGAATTGGCTGCTGGAACTAGGACCGGTCCCCTGCCTGCCATTGCAACAACCACAGGAACAGGTCCTGGCAGGCCTGACGGGCAGCACTTTTCTCGTTCAACGCTAAACAATAGGACCGGCCCGAACGGACTGTCACATCCATCGCCTGGACCAGATTGCTTTCCGCCATTCTCGCGTCCAGCAGATAGCGCGTGGCAAGTGTGATCCCCTCACCCCGTTCCGCCGCCTCCAGCAGCATCACATAATTGTTGTAGCGCTTGTCGATTTCGACCTGCCGCCCGTCCAGGCCGAGCGCCTCGAACCATACTTTCCAGTTGATCCAGTTTGGCTCGATCCGCTCGAAATCCAGCAGGCGATGGGAAAACAAAGTCGACGGTTCTTTCCCCTCAACCGGATGACTGCGCAAATAATCCGTGGAGGCCACCGGGATCAATTCCTCCCCGAACAACGGCGACAATGACCAGCCCAGCCGCTGTCCAGGGTCATAGGCCATGGCGATATCCACATCCTCCGCGAACAGGTCCGGCGTATGATCGGAGGTCAGCACCCGGAAATTCAGGCTGTGGTCGGGGTGGGTCCGGTGATAGGCCGCCAGCGCCCGGTTCAGCCAGAAATAGGAAACGGCGGTATTGGCGGCCAGCGTCACCGTCGTCTGCGACCGTTTTCCCGCCGTCAGTTCCTCAACCGCATCCGCCAGATAATTGAGCGACGCATTTACCTTTTCCTGCAATTGCCGCCCCCCCGCGGTCAGCGCCACCCGCCGCCCCTGACGCTCGAACAAGGCGGTGCCCAGGTGAGCTTCCAATCCCTTGATCTGCTTGCTGACAGCGGCCTGGGACATATGCAGTTCCGCAGCGGCCCGGGTGAAATTGCCGCTACGTGCCGCAGCCTCAAAAACCAGCAGGCTGTTCAAGGGTGGCAGACGATGACGAAAGCTCTTCATAACCATTAGTTATTAGTAACCCCGAGATTTCATAACATTGAAATCCCTCATCTACGCTTCATAATCTGGTTCGATGTCGAATTTAACAGCGACGATAACAACACAATCAAAATAAACAATAGTTATCAAAAAGCACAAACGCGGATCGGGATTGGAAGGACAGCAATGACCGAATTGGACTGGCATGCGGATCGCGGAGATCACGAGGGCCTTGCTCTCATAGACCTGGAACCACAGTCGACGGATATCGACATGGTCGCCGTACGCGGCTATCGGCTAGGCCGGGTGCGGGCCGAAATGGAAAAACGCGGGATCGGCGCATTAATCATCTCCGACCCGGTGAATATCCGATATTCCTGCGGTGCGCGAAACATGCAGGTCTTCTGCGCCCGCAATACGCCCTCACGTTACCTGCTGGTGACGGCTGGCCGAACCGTGTTGTTCGAGTTTACCGGCTGTGAACATCTGGCGGATGGACTGGAGACTATCGACGAGGTCCGTCCCGCCACCACCGCAAGCTTTGTCGCCGCGGGGCCGGATATCGCCCGGCGCGAGAAGGTCTGGGCGGAAAATATGCTGGACCTCGTGACCGAACTGGTCGGCCCGGGTGCCGTGATCGGCATGGAACGCATGAACGCAGGCAGTGCGATTGCCCTCAGCCAGTTTGGTGTGCGGGTGGTGGACGCACAGGAACCGATCGAGATGGCGCGATGCATCAAATCGCCGGAAGAGCTGAAATGTGTCATCGCCTCCCTGCGGGCAACGGAACGGGGCGTTGGAAAACTGCGTGACGCGATCCGCCCCGGCATTTCCGAAAACGAACTTTGGTCAGTCCTGCACCAGTCGGTCATCGCCCAGGACGGGGACTATTGCGAGACCCGCCTCCTCAGCTCCGGCCAGCGCAGCAATCCCTGGTTCCAGGAATGCAGCAGCAGGATCATCGGGGAAAACGAACTTGTGGCCCTGGATACCGACGTCGTCGGCTGTTTCGGCTATTATTCGGACTTCTCCCGCACCTTCCACGCAGGCCCGGCCAAGCCCACCGCCAATCAGCGCGCCCTGTACCAGACAGCCTACGAGCAGGTGCATCACAATATGGGGATCATCAAACCGGGCATGAGCTTTCGCGACTATTCCGACCGGGCCTGGAATATCCCCGATAAATACCACGCCAACCGCTATTACCTGTCCTCCCATGGGGTCGGGATGACCGGCGAATATCCCTATCTTTATCACCATGCGGATTTCCCGGATGCGGGCTATGACGGGGAAATCCTGCCCGGCATGACGCTCTGCGTGGAAAGCTATATCGGCGAGGCGGGCGGCCCGGAAGGTGTGAAACTGGAACAGCAGATCCTTGTCACCGGCAGCGGGATCGAGTTGTTAAGCCGCTTCCCCTTTGAAGACGACCTTCTGAAATAGCGCCCCTGGCAACCGGGGCGGGCCTAAATCCCCTCGCATTGCCAGGTGGGCTTTTTCTGGTCCAGCTTCAGTAGAGCCTGGCTGCCGTCCAATTCCACCCAACGGCCAAAGGAACCTTCGAAACGGCCCTTGTTCCGGCTGTCCCCGGCAACAAAAACCGCCCAGCGGTCACCATATTCCACGGCAATCGCATTGCGTGGCAGCAAGTCATAATAGGACAGCACAATTGCGGCATTCTCACCACAGCGATAGGAGCGTTGCTTCGCGGGCGGCACAAGGTTCCATTCCACATGCAAGATGCTCAACCGGCGCTCCGTCCCGTCCTTGACGCAGGATGCAACATCCTGGCTTTTCCAGCAGTCATTGCGCCCTTTGATCCATCCCCGCTGACGCGCCCGCAGCAGGGAAACGGCATCGGCCGGGCGCTCGTCCAGGCTGGATGCAGCTTCGACCGCCAGTTTAAAGGCCGCATTCATCTGGCGATCCAGCAGTATCAGCGCGGGGTCCTCGCAGATCATCGTTTCGACCTGCCCCGATGCCTCGGCACAGTCAAAACCCGGGCTTTGGGGCGGTGCGCCCTCCCCCAGATAGGCATGGCGGACCCAGCCGCCCTGCCCCAGAAAGTCGACCCTGCACCAGGCATTCTCTGCCGCGGCCTGTCGCGCCTCCGCGCTCATGGCGCTCCATTGGGCATAGGTGGGCAGGCCTTTGCATCCCAGATTGCGCAGCCCCTCTGCCGCCACCGGCAAGGTGCCCAGCCGCTTTGCATCCGGCGTCAAATCCTCATAGAGGCCCACCGTGCCATCGACGCGCAGGCGGAAATAGTCCGGCCCGTCGGCCTCTGCCAGCGCCGCCCTGGCCGATAGCAACACAAGAAAGACCGCCAGAATCCGTAACACAGGCTTCATGATTCACTCACCGACATGATGCTCCACCAAGACCATCATTACACAGGAGGATCGGATCGGCACCAATGCCGAAATTAAGGTAATGTCATGGCAGCCTCTTGGCTCTCTGCCGCCGGATGGAAACTGAAAAAACGGTCGCCCTTATAAGTTGAAGGCCCTAGACTGCCCTACACAAACAGGGGAAAGGGACGACAACCATGACAATCCGGATCTGCAAGGCGTTGCTGGTGCTGATGATCGGCATATTCGCAACACTGGTCGGCTATAACAATATCGCGGACTATGGCTCGAATTTCGAATTCGTGCGCCATGTGTTGAGCATGGACACCACCTTCCCCAACAATAGGTTGATGGACCGGGCGATCAGCACAGCGGCACTGCATCACGCGGCCTATTGGCTGATCATCGCGGGTGAGCTTGTTACCGGCCTGCTCTGTCTGGTCGGCGGGCTGCGCCTGATCCGCACATCCGGCGCGCCCGATACCTTCCAGCGCGCCAAACCCTTTGCCGCCGCCGGACTGACCATCGGCTTCGGCCTGTGGTTCGTCGGCTTCATGACCATCGGCGCGGAATGGTTCCAGATGTGGCAGTCGGAAATCTGGAACGGCCAGCAATCCGCCTTCCGCTTCATCACCTGCATCGGGATCGTACTGGTGGTGTTGTTGCTGCCGGAGAGGGAGCAGAACGCGTAAGACAGAAGAAAACCCCGTGGACAATGTCCTCGGGGTTCTTTGGTGGGCCATGTAGGACTCGAACCTACGACCCGCTGATTAAGAGTCAGCTGCTCTACCACCTGAGCTAATGGCCCGCAATTTGCGGTTACCGCCTTTTGAGCGGAGCGACTATTTAGCAAGCGGAGGCCTGCTTGTCGAGCGCCATTTTACAGAAAAATGACCATACCGGAAGTCGCTTTATGGTATTGCCCGTATTTTGCCGTGCTCAGCTCAACGGGTCGGACCAGCGCCTGGGGATGCGCACGTCCCTGTGGACGAAGACATTCATCAACAGGCCAAAGCCGCCCAGCACCACGATCATCGCCGTCCCGCCATAGGAAACCAGCGGCAGCGGCGCACCGACCACGGGGATCACCCCCGTCACCATCGCGATATTCACAAAGACATAGAGCGCGAAGGTCGTCGTAACCCCCATGCCCACCAGCCGGCCGAACTGACTGCGGCATTGCAGGGAAATCGCCAGCCCGTAGATGAACAGCAGCCCGTAGAGCGTGATCAGCGTCACCCCGCCGACAAAGCCGAATTCCTCTGTCAGCATGGTGAAGATAAAGTCGGTCTGTTTTTCCGGCAGGAAGTTCAGGTGGCTCTGCGTGCCCTGGATGAAGCCCTGGCCGAACATGCCGCCCGCGCCCATGGCGATCTTGGACTGCATGATGTGATAGCCGGACCCCAATGGGTCACTTTCCGGGTTCAGGAAGGTCAGCACGCGCTGTTTCTGATACCCATGCATGAAACTCCAGACAACGGGCAGCGAGCCCAGCCCCGCCAGCCCCACCAGTGCGAACTTCCACAATCGCACACCCGCCAGGAAGAAGATCACACCGGAGCCGATCACCAGCATCAGTGAGGTCCCCAAATCCGGCTGACGCAGGATCAGCAGCACCGGCACCACCACCATCACAATGGGGATAATCAGATAACTGGGCCTGCCGATATCATCCATGGACACCCCATGGAAATAGCGGGCCAGCGCCAGAACCATTGCCACCTTCATCACTTCGGACGGCTGCAGCTTGAAAACCTTCAGGTCGATCCAGCGTTGCGCGCCCATGCCAATGTGGCCTGCCACCTCGACCACCACCAAAAGGACCAGCGCCACGAAATACCAGAAATAGGCCGAACGCAGCCAAAATTTAATGTCAATCAGGGCGACTGCGATCATGAAGACCAGCCCCAGCCCGAAAACCATGGCCTGGCGTTTGGCCCAGGGGTCCCAACTGCCGTTTGCCGCGGAATAGAGCATGGCAAATCCGATGCAGGACACCAGCGTGATCAGCAGGATCAGGCCCCAGTTCAATTGCCAGAATTTCTGGCCCAGGGTCATATTCTGCTGGCCGCTATCGCTCAGCAATCCCATCAGCCTGCCTCCTGTTCCGGATCAATCGGCGCCTGCACGCTTTCCGACATCAGGCGTTGGACCTCCGTCAGAACATCCTTGGCAATCGGGGCTGCGGTATGAGAGCCGCCGCCGCCATGTTCCACCACAACCGACACCGCATATTTAGGCTCGTCCACAGGGGCAAAGCCCACAAAGACGGCATGGTCACGCAGGCGCCAGGCAATATCCTCGCCCTTGCGGATGCCCGCCTGGCGTTCGGCCATGCTGATCCGGCGGACCTGACTAGTGCCGGTCTTGCCGCCCATTTCCCAGCCGGGTGTATCAATGGAACTGGCGCGGGCCGTCCCCTTCCGGGAATTGACCACCTCATCCATGGCCGCCCGCACAACCTTCTGATGGGCCTCTGGAATGCCCAGATCTTCATATTCGGGATGGGGCTGAACCCCCAGAAATTCATCGCCTTCAAACACCTGCCGCGTCAGCCGCGGCACGACGGCCTTGCCGCCATTGACCGATCGGGCCGCCATAACGGCAAGCTGCACCGGCGTGGTCAGGACATATCCCTGACCGATCCCGGCAATCAGCGTCTCACCGCCCTGCCAGCGCTCACCAATGGCGCGCATCTTCCAGGCCTTATCGGGGATCAGGCCCTTGCGCTCACCCTGCAGGTCAATGCCAGTCGGCTGTCCGAGGCCCAGCTTGTGCGACATTTCGGCAATCTTGTCGATGCCGATCTTATGGGCTACCTCATAAAACCAGACGTCACAGCTTTCACGCATTGCACCGACCAGATCCATCCAGCCGTGTCCCCAGCGCTTCCAGCAGTGGAACCGGTGATTGCCCAGATCCATATGACCAGGACAGAACACCCTGTGGTCGGGTGAAATGCCGTTGGCCAGCGCCGCATAGGCAACCGCAACCTTGAATGTGGAACCCGGCGCATATTGCCCCGCGATCGCCTTGTTCGCCAGCGGCTTGTAGGGGTTGTTGACCAGGTCCTGCCATTCCTTGCTGGTCAACCCCTCACTGAAGGCATTGGGGTCGAAGGACGGAATGGAAACCAGCGCCAGAACGTCACCAGTGTGAACATCCATCACCACGACAGAGGCCGCGCGCTCGTCTGCAATACGATTGCCGATATAGTCCTGCAGCCGCATATCCAGCGTCAGCCGCAATTCATGGCCGGGCTGACCTTCGATCCGCTCCAGTTCGCGGATCACGCGGCCCAGGGCGTTGACCTCGACCTTGCTGTTGCCGCCCTTGCCGCGCAGGGCCAGGTCATATTGCTTTTCAATGCCGCGCTTGCCGATCCGGAACCCCGGCAGTTCCAATAGCGGGTCGCCCGTCAATTCTTTCTCGGTCACCGCCGATACATAGCCCAGCACATGCGCCATAGTCCGGCCATAGGGATAGTGCCGGGTCTGACCCACCTCGATGGTTACACCGGGAAGATCGGGCGTGTTCACCCCCAGACGGCTGACCTCCTCCCAGGACAGATTGTCCCGCACGGTCACCGGCACGAAGGCGCGCTTGCGTTCCGTCTCTTTCAGGACCTTGCGGATTTCATGATCGTCCAGGTCGATCAGGCGGGCGAGCCGCGACAAGACGTCTGCCACGGAACCGGCGCTTTTCGCCTGTTCCGGCACCAGGATCAGCCGGTAATTCTGGATATTGATGGCGAGATAATCGCCATTGCGGTCGACAATGAAACCGCGCGGCGGCGGCAACAGGCGCAGGTTGACGCGATTATCTTCCGCCATCACCGCATAGCGTTCGGATTCCAGCACCTGCAGGTAATACATACGCGTTGCCAGCCCGCCGAGCAGGGTCACCTTCCCCCCCAGCAGAATGGCCGCGCGGCGGCTAAACTGGCGACTGCGGTCTTGTTCGGGTTTCATGGCTTGTTACCTGTGGTGCGGCGCGTGAAAGTCAAGGTTCTACCCCTGCTGCGGCACGGTCTTATGTGCCGCCCACAATATCACAGCCATGATGGGGAAAAAGGCCAAACTCATCAAATAGGAGAAGACCGACGGCAGGAAGGAATAGAGGTTCTGGTCCAACAGACAGACCACCACCCACTTCAGTGCGATCATCAGGGCGGCGACCAGCATGAAACCCCACCAGACGATGCCAAAACCCTTCACATAGAAGAAGCGCCGCTGCGCCCCGACCAGGGCATAGCAGATCAGATAGATGAAGGAACTGACGCCCAGCACACTGCCACTCATCAGATCATCGGCCAGCCCCAACAGGAATACCGCCAGCATGGGCATAAGGTCGGGCCGGTATATCGCCCAGTAATAAATGGAGATCAGCGCCAGCAAGGGCGACACCTGGGCGAAATTCGGGATATGCAGGGAGACCTGCTGCACCATGATAAAGACCAGGGTCAACAGAACAGGGGTCAGGCTTCGTGCAAAAAGGTCTACCCGGGACCAAAAGTCCAGCTTCATTACTGTTGCCCGGATTGCGGCGTGGCGGTTGTCACCGCCGCGTCCTCTTTCATGTCATCCTGAGCATTGATGATGCCGCTTAACCCGAAGTCCATCAGACGGATATATTCGCGGCGGTCCATCTCCGCATAAAGCCGTATGCGTACGCCTTCCTCGCCAACAGACGAAACGACACCAACCGGCAATCCCGGCGGGAAGGCTCCGCCATGACCGGAGGTCACGACCCTTTGGCCCACTTCAAGGGCGGCATCCGCCGGCAGGTAGATCAGATGGGGTTCGGTACTGTTGTCACCGGCAAGCACGGCGCGCACACGCGTGGATTCAATCACAATCGGAAGACGGCTGTTCAGGTCCGTCAGCAGCAGAACACGGGAACTGCGGTGCCCGACTTCGGCGACACGGCCAACGACCCCCTCGCCGACCACAGCCGCAAAACCTTTGCGCACGCCGTCATTTTTCCCGATGTTCAGGGTCACGGAACGGACGAAACTGCCTCCGACACCGATCACCCGGCCGGTAATATAACGCCGGGCGTCATCCCGCTTTAAAGCCATCAGATTACGCAGGCGCGTATTTTCAACGTTGAGCTGTTGCGCGACCGAGCGCCATTGCAGCAGGCGCAGGTTTTCCTCGCGCAGGCGTTGGTTTTCCTCATAGAGGTTCACCATCGTCTGCGTATCCCCGATCCAACGGTCGACCGTCGCGGTCGGCCGGGACAGAACATCCAGCATGGGGGAAATAATGTCGGTGACAATGGTGCGGGCGCGTTCAAACACCCTGGGATCCGCACGGCCGACGATCATGATCGCCACGGCGCTGGCCAGGAGCAGAAGAAAAGCGAACCGTTGCACTAAGGTGCGCAACGTGGCGATGCGGGAAATCGCGCCCGAACGCTGATTCACTACAAGCCTCTCCCAGTCCTGGTTATCCAAACACTACTATAGTAAAGGTATCGACATGACTTATACAGCCATGCCGATTAACCAATAGTTAATACATACTGATCAGAACCGTCCGCAGGGTGCGCATTTCCTCCAGGCAACGCCCGGTCCCCAGCGCCACACAGGACAGTGCATCATCTGCGATGGAGACCGGCAGGCCGGTTGCCTGACGCAGCACGGTATCCAGATTGCGCAGCATACCGCCGCCGCCGGTCAGTACGATCCCCTTGTCGACGATGTCGGCTGCCAGTTCCGGCGGCGTCTGTTCCAGGGCCACCTTCACGGCCTCGACAATCGCGCCGACAGGCTCTGCCAGGCTCTCTGCGATCTGGCGTTCGGAGATCATCAACTCCTTCGGCACGCCATTCATCAGGTCCCGGCCCTTTATTTCCATCTGTTCGCCATCCCCATCCGACGGCGGGCAGGCAGAACCGATTTCCTTCTTGATGCGCTCCGCAGAACCTTCCCCGACCAGCAGGTTATGGTTGCGACGGATATAGGCGATGATCGCCTCGTCCATCTTGTCGCCGCCGACACGCACGGAACGGGAATAAACGATACCGCCCAAAGACAGAACGGCGACCTCTGTGGTGCCGCCGCCAATATCTACAACCATGGAACCGGTCGGTTCTGTCACCGGCAGCTGCGCGCCGATCGCTGCAGCCATCGGCTCTTCAATCAGGAAGACCCGGCGCGCACCTGCGCTTTCTGCGGATTCCTGAATGGCGCGGCGCTCCACAGCCGTGGAGCCTGATGGCACGCATACGATGACCTGCGGGCTGGCAAAGCTGCGGCGGTTGTGAACCTTGCGGATGAAATGCTTGATCATTTCCTCCGCCACGTCGAAGTCGGCGATCACACCATCTCGCAACGGACGGATTGCCTGGATATTGCCAGGCGTACGGCCCAGCATCATCTTGGCTTCGTCACCGACGGCCAGCACCTGTTTTTTGCCTTTGACTTCCGCGATTGCCACAACGGAGGGCTCGTTCAGAACGATGCCCCGGCCTTTCACATAGACCAGTGTATTGGCGGTGCCCAGATCGATAGCCATATCGGCTGAAAGAAAACCAAGTAGTCGCGAGAACATATTGAGCGACAGCCTCCAAAATTATGTCCGGTTTGCCGGATCAGTCGCACACCCGTCACAGGCCTGCACGCCAGGCAACCTTATCCGACCCCTACAACCCAGACGACGTGACACTCAGTTCCAGTAAAAGCCAAAGGTCACATCGCCATATTACTTAAAAACTCTATTCGCCGGACGGACAGTTACGTCAGACGCCCTACAGTCTTACAATCGAATACTTTACATTTAATAGTAACAACTGCAAAGGACTGATTATTTTCAGGGCAAACTAACGTCCGAACGGACCAGCATAGGATGTACGACGGATTCTATGAAACTGCAACGATTTTTGGCCGCAAGCAGCCATTCAGGCGGCCATGCCACAAAATAATCGCAAATATTAATGTCATGAGCGAAGGATTACAGAAAACACGCCATGTTTTACTATCCGGAACCCATCCCCTGCACGCGACCGAGCCCCCAACGGAAAAGGCCCCGCCAATTGGCGGGGCCTCCTCGCAATCACAAAGGCAGAACCGGTTAGTTCTTTTCCTTGTCGACCAGCTTGCTTTCCGCGATCCACGGCATCATAGCGCGCAGTCGGGTGCCAACTTCTTCGATCGGGTGCGCGTCGTTCAGGCGACGGGTCGCCTTGAAGGAAGCCTGGTTCACCTTGTTTTCCAGCATCCAGTCGCGAGTGAATTTACCGGTCTGGATATCTTCCAGAACACGTTTCATCTCTGCCTTGGTTTCCGGCGTGATGATGCGCGGACCGGTGACATATTCACCATATTCCGCCGTGTTGGAGATGGAGTAGTTCATGTTGGCGATACCGCCTTCGTAGATCAGGTCCACGATCAGCTTGGTTTCGTGCAGGCACTCGAAATAGGCCATTTCCGGCGCATAACCGCCTTCGACCAGGGTTTCGAAACCGGCGCGGATCAGCTCAACCAGACCGCCGCAGAGGACAACCTGCTCGCCGAACAGGTCAGTTTCGCATTCTTCCTTGAAGGAGGTCTCGATGATACCCGCGCGGCCCCCGCCATTGGCGGAAGCATAGGACAGCGCCAGCTCCATGGCATTGCCGGACGCGTCCTGGGCAACGGCAACCAGGGTCGGCACACCGCCGCCACGCTGATATTCGGAACGAACCGTGTGACCCGGGCCTTTCGGTGCGACCATGAAGACATCCAGATCGGCACGCGGCTCAATCAGGTTGAAGTGGACGTTCAGGCCGTGGGCAAAGCACAGCGCCGCGCCGTCTTTCATGTTGGCATGCAGGTCTGCGGCATAGATGTCGCCCTGCAGTTCGTCCGGCGTCAGCATCATAACCACGTCGGCCCATTTTGCGCCTTCAGCCGGGGTCATGCAGGTGAAGCCTGCGCCCTCGACCTTCTTGCGGGTCGCGGATCCTTCGCGTAGCGCGATCCGGACATTTTCGACCCCGCTGTCACGCAGGTTCATGGCATGGGCGTGGCCCTGGCTGCCATAGCCGACGATCAGCACATTCTTGGACTTGATCAGATTGACGTCCGCGTCACGGTCGTAATAGACCCGCATCTGGCGCTCCTTTATCTTAAACTCACAAATGAGACATTTATAACCACGCGTTTTCTAACGATTGTGAGCCGATGGCGCAATCTTTGAGACGTTAATTCAGGCTATTTTTTTATCAAAATGCCTATTCCGCAGGCTCATAAGTAATGAAATTACACAAAAGGCCGCTAACAGCCGCCTTTATTAGCCTGCCACCACGCCGAAAGGGTCAGCCGCTTTCGGGGATATATTTGCGGATCAGCCCGCGATAGCTCTCCGACATCAGCACTTTGGACAGCGCCTTGTTGAAGGCCTCCACCTGATCCGCCGTATTCGTTTTCCGGCTCAACATGAAGTGAACCGGGTCACTGTTCAGGACATGGGGAAGCTCCGTGATATCAGCGGCCTTACCTTCGAGGATCGCGTGATGATAACCAACATAAAGATCGGCAACCACAATATCCACGCGATGCGCCAGCAGCATGCGAATTCGCTGTGCCGTACTGCTGTTCAGTTTTAAAACACCTGCCTTGAGCGCCCGATCCTTGAGATTTCCATATTCCGGCCCATACCAACCGCCGACACCCGCCGCGATCCGGTAGCCCTGATCCACGGCATCGGCAAGGGTCAGATCTTTCAGGGTGCTATAACGGCCCTGCGACACAAACATCACCACACGTTCATCCCGATAGGGCCGGGAAAAATAGGCGAAATCCTGTCTTTGCGGCGTCAACGATGCTGCGGCCATAAGGTCAAGCCCGCCTGTTGCCAGCAAACGCTGTGCACGTTTCGGCGGAATCTCCCGCAGTTCCAGCCCACAGCCCATCGTCACCATAACGGCCTGCACGATATCAACGTCCAGACCGACGAGGCTTCCGTCTTTATCCTTGTATTGATAGGGCACATAGTCGCCGGAATGGGCCATGGAATAGACGCGGCCACAATCAGAACGCGCCTGCGTACTTAACAGCGACAAGCCTACGATCATACCGGCGATTAACAATCGGCCCAATGAACGTCTCCCTGTGAAGACAACCCGAATGCCAGCCTAGGGCAGCACTATTAAAATAACGATAAAATTAAAATAACGCTAAAATGCCATATATCGTCAATTCTGCAAAAGAAAAGCCCCTCACGATGGAGGGGCTTCCTGTCAAACAGACATTGTCAGGGCAAATCAGACTGGGGTAATATCGCTGCCACGGCTGATTGCCACGACGCCGGAGCGCGCGATTTCCACCTCACCCAGGGCGCGCATCAACTCGACAAAGCTGTCCACCTTGTCGGATTCACCGTCAATCAGGAAAACAAAGCTTTCCAATGTCGTATCCGCAACGCGCGCATTGTAGATATCTGCGATGCGCAGGCTTTCGCGGCGCTGATGTTCTGTCGCCTTCACCTTGACGAGCGCCAGTTCCTTTTCCACATGCGGGCCTTCGACCGTCAGGTCGTGGACGTTGTGGACCGGCACAAGACGATCAAGCTGTGCCTTGATCTGTTCGATGATCATGGCCGTGCCAGTGGTGACGATATTGATACGGCTGACGCTTTCGTCTTCGGTCACCGTACTCACCGTCAGGCTTTCAATGTTATAGCCCCGACCGGAGAACAGGCCGATGACGCGCGCCAGAACGCCCGGTTCGTTGTCGACAATTACAGCAAAGGTATGACGGCGTACGGCTTCATTGCTGGGCTGAATGTTATAGGCGGAGCCCGGTTGTTTCGGGCTGGGTCCGGTAATCGCCATGGCTTTTTATTTCCTCTTCGAAATCCCTGTATTCAATCCGACTTTGGGGTAAAGGTGCTGGTCAGACCAGCACCTTGCCCTTTGCGGAAATCGCTTCCTCGCCTTCACCCACCGGGCCGAGCAGCATGTCATTATGCGCCGCGCCGGACGGGATCATCGGGAAGCAGTTTTCTTTCGGATCAACAGCAATATCGGCAATGACGGGGCCGTCATAATCGATCATTTCCTGAATGCCTGCATCCAGATCCGCTGCACTGGTAACGCGAATACCTTTCCAGCCATAAGCCTCACCCAGCTTCACGAAATCAGGCAGCGCCTCCGAATAACTTTCGGAATAACGCCCGCCATGCAGCAGTTCCTGCCACTGGCGTACCATGCCCATATATTCGTTGTTCAGGATGAAAATCTTGACCGGCAGGCGATACTGGGCCGCCGTCGACATCTCCTGGATATTCATCAGGATCGACGCCTCGCCGGCAATGTCGATCACCAGACGATCCGGATGCGCCATCTGCGCGCCAACCGCCGCCGGCAGACCATAGCCCATGGTGCCCAGCCCACCGGAGGTCATCCAGCGGTTCGGCTTTTCAAAGTGGAAATGCTGTGCCGCCCACATCTGGTGCTGACCCACTTCCGTGGTGATCAGCGGATCGCGGTCTTTGGTCATTTCATAAAGACGCGTGATTGCATGCTGCGGCTTGATGACATCCGTGTCCTGATTGTAGGACAGGCATTTCTTCTCCCGCCAGCTTTCAATCTGCTTCCACCAGACATCGAGAGCCGCCTGATCCGGCTGGCGCTGTTTGGATTTCCAGATCTTGATGATATCTTCCAGCGCACGGCCCGCATCACCCACAATCGGCAGGTCCACCTGAACGTTTTTGTTGATGGAGCTTGCGTCGATATCAATATGGATCTTGGTGGAATTCGGCGCGAAGGCGTCCAGACGGCCAGTGATCCGGTCATCGAAACGCGCACCGACGCAGAGCATGACGTCGCAGTCATGCATCGCCCAGTTCGCCTCATAAGTCCCGTGCATACCCAGCATGCCCAGGAAATGCTTGTCACTGGCCGGGAAAGCACCCAGACCCATCAGGGTGAGCGTCACCGGATAGTTGGTCATGCGGACCAGTTCAGAAAGCAACTGGCTGGCGCCGGGCCCCGCGTTGATAACCCCGCCGCCGGCATAGATGATCGGCTTTTTCGCATTCAGCAACAGCTCAACCGCCTGTTCGATCCGGTCCTGGTCCGGCTTGACCTTCGGACGGTAGGTCTTGTGCTGAACATTGCTGGGGCCGGAATAGGTGCCCGTGTCAAACTGAACATCCTTCGGAATGTCGATGACAACCGGACCCGGACGACCCGAGGTGGCAACGTAGAAGGCCTCATGCATGGTCTTGGCAAGATCGTTTACCGACTTCACCAGATAGTTATGCTTGGTGCAGGGGCGCGTGATGCCCGTGGTGTCGCATTCCTGGAAGGCGTCATTGCCGATCAGGTGGGTCGGCACCTGGCCGGTCAGGCAGACAACCGGAATGGAATCCAGCAATGCATCGGTCAGACCGGTCACCGCATTGGTTGCACCCGGACCGGAGGTAACCAGAACGACGCCGGGCCTGCCGGTGGAACGCGCATAGCCTTCTGCGGCGTGAACCGCGCCCTGTTCATGACGGACCAGAACGTGGCGAATGTGATTCTGCTTAAACAGTTCGTCGTAAATCGGTAGTACAGCGCCGCCCGGATACCCGAATACGACATCAACGCCCTGGTCCTTCAAGGCTTTGATGACGATGGCCGCTCCGTTATAGGCGTCTGTGCTCATTCTCCTACCCTCAACTTCAATATCCGGCCGCGCCGGGTTGATGACAAAACTGTTCCACCCCAACCAACCGGAATTTCACTCGAATCTCCAATGAAAGGCCAGGGTAACGATGGTCTTTCGCCTATGTTGCATGCGCGAAAGAAGGCGCACAATAGGAATATGCGATTAGCCGGTCAAGCCACTTTTTCGAATAAATGAAAAAATCTCAGGAAGCAAACTTTTCAAATATTGCGATTCGATTGCCTTTTTAGAAATAATCTGATTCCGAATCCATGTATTTTGCCGTTTCGCATAACGGCGGGTCGCCGTGCAGGCCTTTGTTTCCGCCTCTTCCAGGGTGATTTCCCCGTCCAGATAGGCAATCAGCTCCGGCACGCCAAGCGCCCGCATCACTGGCAGGCTGAGATCCAGATTTCGGGCCTTCAGCGCAGCCACTTCCTCAATCGCGCCCTGTTCCAGCATAATCCCGAAACGCTTGTTGCAACGCCCGTAGAGTACATCGCGCGGCGGAATCAGGGCTAATGTCGTGAACTGCCAGTCTTCCGGCGGGGCGGCGAGCGGCGCATCGGCCTGCCAGTCCGCCAGCGACCGCCCGGTAGCCTTGAAAACCTCCATCGCCCGCGCGATACGCTGCGGATCGGTGGGATTCAGACGCCCTGCCATGACAGGGTCAACCGCCGCCAGTTCACCATGCAACGCCTCCGGCCCGATTTCCGCCAGACGATCACGAACCGCATCACGTATTTCATCGGGGATTTCCGGCATGTTCGACAGGCCTTCCGTCAACGCACGAAGATACAATCCCGTGCCGCCGCAAACGATGGGCAGGCGCCCTTCGGCCAGCGTCTCCTCAATCGCGGTCACCGCTAATTCCCGCCAGCGAGCGGCGGAACAGACCTCCGCCCCGTCCAGGGCACCGTAAAGCTTATGCGGGGCCAGCGCCTCGTCCTCTTCACCGGGACGGGCGGACAGAACCCGCAGATCCGCGTAGATCTGCATGCTGTCGGCATTGATGATCGTGCCGGAAAATTCCCGTGCAAGATCAATGGCGAGCGCCGATTTACCGGAGGCCGTCGGACCGGCCAGAATCAGGATATTCTTCATGCCTCTTGATTACACGAGCGGAAGGCAAGAGAGAAGTGTTAGCTTGCCCCGGATTGGCACTCTATTTGACAGATAGGGGTTACACAGGCCATTGATTAGGCAAAATTGCAAATCAGGAAGTCGAAACTCCATGTCTCTGGTCGTGACCGTTGTCGCCCCCGCCGGGAAAGCCATCCCGGCCCCGATCCTCCGCCAAGTCAAAGAAGCCCTCGCCGTCAAAGGAGGCACCTTTGGCGATATCGCCTGGCTATCCCCCGATCGGGCATTTGACCTTACCTTCGACGGCGTCAAGGAAGATGCCGCCCGGATCGCGCTTGCGCTGCTGACCACCGAGGTGGATATCGCAGTCCAGCCTGCCGAAGGCCGCCGCAAGAAAGTCCTGGTAGCAGACATGGACAGCACCATGATCCAGTTGGAAAGCCTGGACAAGCTGGCCTACGAATTGGGTTTCGGTCCGGAGGTCGAGGAAATCACCGAACGCGGCATGCGCGGGGAGCTGGATTTCCGCGATTCGTTACGCAGTCGCGTGGCCCTTCTGAAAGGGCAGGAGGCCAAGGCAGCCATGGCTAAAGTCCTGGCAGACATTCCCTATACCGACGGGGCGGAGGTCACGGTCAAGACACTTGCCGCCCATGGCTGTCACTGCATCCTTGTCTCAGGTGGTTTCACCTTCACGACCGAAGTCGTCTATCAAAAGCTCGGCTTTCACGAACATCATGCCAATGAACTGGAAATTATCGACGGTCATCTGACCGGCAAAGTCATCGAACCGATCCTGGGCCGGGACAGCAAACTGGCGACGCTTGAAAAAACCTGCGGGGAACGCGGCCTGCCGCTATCCGCTGCCTGCGCCATCGGCGATGGGGCAAACGACCTGGATATGATCCAGGCCGCGGGCATGGGCGTCGGCTATCACGGCAAACCGATCCTGCGCCAGAAGGCGGCCTTCAACATCAACCACGGGGACCTGACAACCCTGCTTTACTTCCAGGGTTACAGCGACGCCGATTTCGTCGAGCTCTGATCCCCATCCCCGGCCTCTCTTTGGGCCTTGGGCAGCAGAATGACCACCGCATTGGCGAGGATCATCGCCACGCTCAACAGATAAAAGGCAGATGGCAGGCCATAGCGGTCTGCCAGCCAGCCACCCAACACGGGCGCGATCATGGCGAACAACGCCTGCAGGCCGAACATCAGGCTGGTGGCCGATCCGCCCATATTCTCCGGTGTCAGGTCCATCAACCAGCTATGAACCACGGGCCGGATCGCAAAAAGCGCAAATCCCAAAACCGATACACCTGCCACATAGACCACGGAATTACTGACGAAGGTCAGGCCGATCAGCACCAGCGTCGTCGTCGTGATCCCCGCCATGACCACCGGCCGCCGACCGGCCTTGTCTGACCAGTGGCCTGCAAGTGGGGCAGCCAGGATACCCGCGCCCTGGAAGGCAAACAGCACAACCCCCATGACGGCGGGGCTAAGCCCCATTTCATCCGCGAGATACAGCGGCAGGAACACCAGAAGCCCCGCCTGCGCCATATTGCGGAAAGACGACATAAGACACAGTGCCAGCACCGCCCGATTGCGCAGCATACCGGCCACACCGCCGAAATAGGCACCGATTGAAAGGGGTTGATGCGCTTCGTTAGATGCACGGCCCGTGCGCCGCAGGAAGAGAAACAATCCCAGCGCCACAAGGATTGGCACCAGAACAGACGTTTGGGCAACGCCACGCCAGCCGATCAGCAAAACCACCGGCCCCATCACCAACGGGGCCACCGCATCGCCCATATTGGCGCCCAGGGCATGGATTGACAGGGCCAGCCCCCGCCGTTCAGGGAAACGCGCCGAAAGATAGGAAATTGCCGCGGGGTGCCACAGGTTATTGGACGCGCCAATCGCGATCAGTGCCAGAACTGCCGCCCAGTAATATTGACTGATGCCGACACAAAACAGCGCTGCTGCACCGATCACCAGCGAGATCACCTGCCAAAGCACCCGACGCCCGGTGATATCCACCACAGGGCCACTGACCACATTGGCGCAGAAGGAAGCCATCTGAAAGACCGCGGCCAGTGCACCGGCCTGGGCGTAGGAGATTCCCAGATCCTTGGCCAGGAAGGGCAGCAGAAAATAGAAGATGGCTGCGATCCAGTGGGTGGCTCCATGCCCCGCGCCGACCAGATAGGCGGGTCCCAACACGCTCAGACCGCTCTTCATTTGTGCCATCCCCATGGGCAGCCCTCCCCCATTTGTTATCTGCAGGCAAAGATGCCGCTTTTCCACAGCCGGGGGAAGGGCCAATCAAACGAAAAAGGGCCGCCCGAAAGGACAGCCCTCATTCTCACCGGTTTATGGCCGGATCAGCCTTCAGCCTTGAAACGGATCGCGACGAAACGCAGGTCCCCTTCCACGGCCACATGCAACAGGACGCTGCGGCGACCGTCGTCATGGGCGCTTTCCACACGCTGCCGCAATTCGTCGACCGAGTTGATGGGACCACGGTTGTCACCAACGATCACCATCCCCGGTGCCAGACGTTTTTCATCAGCGCTGCTGCCCGGACGGACGGCAGTGATGACAACGCCTTTCTGGCTGTCGCTCAGGTTATACTGACGACGCAGCGCCGGCGTGATCGGGGAGACATCAACCCCCAACTGGTCAAGCGCTTCGGACTTCGCGCCACCGGACTGACCGGGGGATTTGTCACTCCCGCCAAGGGAGGCAATATCGACCTTTTCACGCTCGCCAAGCTCAACCGAAAGGTCGACCTTCTCACCGTCGCGCCAGACGACGACCGGAACGTCACGGCCCACATCGGTCGCGGCAACCATGCGGCGCAGCTTGGTCGAATCCTCAACCACGCGATCGTTGAAGCGAATGATCACATCGCCTGCCTCGACACCCCCTGCAGCGGCAGGGCTTTTTTCATAAACGGTCGAAACCAGCGCGCCTTCGGGTTTGTCCAGTCCCATGCTTTCGGCGATATCCGGCGTCACACTCTGGATCGACACGCCCAGCCAACCACGACGGGTATGACCATATTCGCGAAGCTGCTGAACAACATGTTTTGCCTGGTTGGACGGGATTGCGAAACCCAGACCGATGGAACCACCGGAACGGGAGAAAATCGCCGTGTTGATGCCGATCACGTCACCATCCATGTTGAACAGCGGACCGCCGGAATTCCCCATGTTGATCGGGGCATCGGTCTGGATGAAATCGGTAAAGGATTCCCGGTCGATGTCACGGCCACGTGCGGAAATGATCCCGGCAGTGACGGAACCGCCCAGGCCCCAGGGGTTACCGATTGCCATCACCCAGTCGCCAATCCGCGCCTTGTCGGAATTGCCGAATTTAACGGCCGGCATCTTATGGTCGGTTTTCACCTTCAACAGGGCCAGGTCGACACCTTCGTCACGGCCGACGACCTCGGCCTCATACTGGCGGCTGTCATCACGGAAGACCACATAGATTTCGTCGGCGCCTTCAACCACATGGTTGTTGGTCACCACCATATTGTCTTCGATAATGAAACCTGAACCGGCGGCTTCGCGGCGACGCGGCCCCTGATGTTCGGGGTTGTTGCGGCGGAACCGCTCAAACAAATCGCCGAACGGGCTGCCCGGCGGGAAAGGCGACTGCATATCCGGCTGCTGGTCCCCGTTATCTGAAACGGTCTGACCATTCTGGATGGCCCGGATATCCACCACGGAAGGCAACAGCTTTTCAGCCATATCCGCAAAACTGTCCGGCACCGCCCGTGCCTGGGCCTGCCAGGCCGAAGAGGCGATCATCAAAGCTGCCAGAACAATAATCGAAAGAATCGTTGCGGGTTTATGGCCCCACAGGAAATACGCACTGCGTGCCTGCACCAAAGACTTTGCTTGTCTCGACATTGCATCACACTCCATTCAATTACACCTTGCATGCCGCAAGGAGGGGCTTTCAAATATCGACATAAGAACAGCCTTATAGTCGATCAAGTGTCCAGAGATGGCAAACAAAAGAAACCAAGAAATTGCCTAAATAGGTGCAAGAATAAGGCAAATCTGCCTTATTCCCCGACAAGACAGCCAAAGCAAAAGGGCGGCAGCTTTCGCTACCGCCCTTTTTGAATCGACTGTCAGCCGCGCTTAGAGCTGGCTTTCAACCCATTCCCAGTTCACCAGGTGATCCAGGAAGGTGTCGACATAGTCCGGACGACGGTTGCGGAAGTCGATGTAGTAAGCATGCTCCCAAACGTCGCAGGTCAGCAGAGCCTTTTTGCCATGAGCCATCGGCAGGTCGGCGTTCGGCGTCTTCATGATCGCCATTTTATCGCCGTCCAGAACCAGCCAGCCCCAGCCGCTACCGAACTGGGTAACGCAGGCGGTTTTGAATTCTTCACGGAATTTGTCGTAGGAACCGAAGGCTGCTTCGATCATCTCCAGAACCTTGCCGGAAGGCTTGCCGCCGCCATTGGGCTTCATGCAGTTCCAGTAGAAGGTGTGGTTCCAGATCTGGGCAGCGTTGTTGAAAACGCCAGCCTTGGAGGCGTCGCCTGCGGATGCCTTGATCAGGTCTTCCAGGGACTTGTTCTCGTTTTCCGTGCCCTCAACAAGCTTGTTCAGGTTCACAACATAGGTGTTGTGATGCTTGCCGTAGTGGAAATCGAGGGTTTCTTCGGAAATATGCGGCGCCAAAGCGTCTTTTGCATATGGCAGTGCCGGCAGTTCGAAAGCCATTGGGACACCCCTTTTGTTTTCTCTTGAGGTTGGTTTGAGGACCGTCTCTGTCCGAGAGGAAATATAGCTATTCAGCCGTGTTTGTTAAGGGCCAATTTGGAAAGATTATAAAAAATTCATCCTCTTCCCCGCAGGACCGCAGCCCATTCCGCCGCCATCAGCCACCGCGAACCAGCCAGACGACGACCACACCAATCACAAGCGCCACCAGCCCGCCCAGGCGAAGAGACCCCGACGGCATGTCCAACATGGAAATGATAAGGCGCTTCATTCCATTGGGAAACAGTGCATATATCAATCCCTCGATCACCAGGATCATACCGAGGGCGGTGAATACCGCGATCCAAAACTCACTCATACCCATACCATAACGTAAAAAAATGACGGGCGGCCCGTATTCTGGTCCGCCCGCCTGATTTTTCAGCCGTTCCCGAACTTACTTGGCTTCGGTCGGGTCGCCTACTTCATTGTTGAAATAACGGAAGAAGTCACCTGTCGGCGGACCGACATAAGTCGTCGACTTCTCACCCAGCCCCTTGCGCAGGGCCTGCATGGAACGCCAGAAGTCGAAGAAATGCTCGTCCTTGCCATAGGCTTCGTTGTAAACCGCCTGGGCCTGTGCATCACCGGCACCACGCAGGATTTCCGCCTGTTTCTTGGCGTTTGCCACAATCACACGCTGTTGCTTGTCGGCCTCGGCCTTGATCCGGCGTGATTCCTTGTCGCCTTCGGCACGGAACTTACGGGCTTCCTGTTCACGCTGGGTCTGCATCCGGCGGAAAATGGCCTGGCTGTTCTCTTTCGGAAGGTCGATACGCTTGATGCGGACATCCACCACCTCGATACCGAACTTCTTACTTTCTTCTGCAACCTGTTTGGTCACATCAGCCATAAGATCAGCGCGTTTCGGGGTCATGACCACTGCCAGGGTAACCTCACCCAGGACGTCACGCAGACCTTTATCCACAACGGAATCCAGACGCTGTTCCAAAAACAGTTCCGATCCTACGGTCTTGTAGAATTCCAGCGGATCGACAATGCGATACCGGGCAAAGGCATCAACCACGACCTGCTTCTGGTCCTTGGTCGGAATTTCACGCTTGTTTGCGTCATAGTCCAACACGCGACGATCGACGATCTTCACATTCTGCACGAACGGAATCTTGAACTTCAACCCAGGCTCGGTCAGGACCCGACGCGGCTGGCCGAACTGCAGAACCAGGGCCTGTTCCGTCTCACGCACGGTAAATGCGGTCGACAGGGCAATAATAACGCCCAAAACCACGAGAACCAGGAGTGCAATACCACCTTTTTTCATTGTCTTGCCTCCTTACTTCGACTTCTTCTGACCGGTCAGCTCATTGAGCGGCAGATAGGGCAAAACCCCTGCGCTGCCGTCCGGGCCGTTTTCGATCAGAACCTTGTCCATGCCACCGAGAATCTCTTCCATCGTTTCCAGATAGATTCGACGCTGGGTCAGGGACTTGGCCTTTTTGTATTCCTCGTAGACCTGCAGGAAGCGGGACGCGTCACCATCGGCGCGGTCGATCGTTTCCTGTTTATAGGCCTCACCGGCGCGGACGATCTGTTCCGCCTGCCCCTGGGCACGCTGGGTTACCTCGTTCAGATAAGCCGTCGCCTCGTTGATGGCGCGCTCCTTATCTGCACGGGCTGCCTGCACGTCACGGAAGGCATCAAGGACAGATTTCGGCGGGTCGACCTTACGGGCGTTGACGTTGGTGATCAGGATACCGGCGTTGTAGCTGTCCAGGATTTGCTGGATCAGATCACGGGCCTGATTACTGACGTCGATACGGCCGTCGGTACGGGCATATTCGAAGTCACTTTTACCGATAACTTCACGCATGGCCGCCTCGGACACATTTTTGACTGCATCGGCGGGATTGCGGACGTTGAACAGAAACTTGCCTGCGTCCTTGATGCGCCAGAAAACCGTGAACTGATAATCGATGATGTTTTCATCGCCGGTCAGCATCAGGCTTTCTTCGCTGATCTCACGGGAAACGTTATTCCGGCCGGCACCGGCACTGCGATAGCCGACTTCCACCTGGTTAACAGCCTCGACGCTTGGCGTCAGGACTTCACCGATCGGCGCCGGGAAATTATAGTTAAGACCGGAGCCCGTGGTGTCATAGAGCTTGCCAAAGACCAGCTCGACCCCCTGCTCGCCAGGTTTGACGGTGTAAAAGCCGGTGGCGAACCACAAGGCGACCGCCAGCAACACGATCACCAGAATCCCTTTGCCGCCGAAGTCCCCCGGCAGCATCTTTTTCAGCTTTTCCTGGCTTTCGCGGACCATCTGTTCCATGTCGGGTGGCTGTTGGCCGCCACCACCTCCGCCGCCACGTCCCCAGGGGCTGTTACCGCCCCCGCCACCGCGATTTCCGCCGCCGCCCCATGGGCCGCCGCCTCCAGAATTATTTTGCCAAGGCATATAAACTATCCCGTTTTTCAGCTATTTGCCGTTTTAGACATACCCTCTTTCGCAAGGCGTGAACAGGGTCTAGTCCGTTATCTATTCTGCCGCCGGGAATAGCGCACCCCAAGGTCAAACGCAATTCCTGCGACCGAAAGTCCCTTTTCCCCGGCCTCGCGACACCATATATGTGTTGCGTTGGCTGATATTCTAGCCCTTTAGACATAACGAACAACAATAAGCCTATAAACCGACAGAGAATTCTGCAAACCGGAGTAAATTCATGGCACAGATCAGCGAAGCCCAGGTTTTGGATGCCCTGGTTGGAATCATCGACCCGCGCAGCGGCGGGAACCTGGTTGAATCGGATATGATCTCAGGCCTCGCCATCAAGGACAATATGGTCCAGTTCAGCCTCGAAATCGGCGACCCGGCCCTGGCAGAGGAAATGGAGCCCTTGCGCAAGAAGGCCGAGACGGCTGTTGGGGAGATCCCCGGCGTGCTGTCCGTGACCGCCATCCTGACGGCAGAGCGTCCACGCGCCCAGGCACAGAATACCGCCCCGCAGAAACAGCAGAAACAGCCCGGTAAGGGTGCTGCCAAAATCACCCATATCATCGCTGTGGCCAGCGGCAAGGGCGGCGTCGGCAAATCCACGACCTCGGTCAATATCGCCCTTGCCCTGAAGGCGCGGGGCCTGGAAGTCGGCATGTTGGACGCTGATGTCTACGGCCCCAGTATGCCGCGGATGCTGGGTGTGCAGGGCCGTCCCGACAGCGCAGACGGCAAGACCCTCGATCCCAAGGAAAGCAACGGCATCAAAGTCATGTCCATGGGCTTCATGGTGGAAGAGGACCAGCCTGTCGTCTGGCGCGGACCGATGGTCATGGGCGCACTGCAGCAGATGCTGAACGACGTGAACTGGGGCAAGCTGGACGTGCTGGTGGTCGACATGCCGCCGGGCACCGGCGATGCACAGCTTACCATGGCGCAGAGCGTCCCCCTGGCAGGTGCGGTCATCGTTTCCACCCCGCAGGACATTGCGTTGCTGGACGCCCGCAAGGGCCTCAACATGTTCCGCAAGACGGACGTGCCGGTCCTGGGCATCGTTGAAAACATGAGCTATTTCCTCTGCCCGAAATGCGGTGAACAGTCCGATATCTTCGGCCATGGCGGCGCACGCGACGAAGCGGCCAAGCTGGGCTGTGATTTCCTGGGCGAAATCCCGCTGCATATGGATATCCGCACCACCTCCGACAGCGGCACCCCGATCGTGGTCAGCCAGCCGGACAGCGCCCATGCGCAGGCCTACAAGGCAATTGCGGAGAAGGTCTGGCAGAAACTGTCCGGGGAAACTGCATCAGGCCGCGCCGCGCCCAATATCGTGATGAGCTAACCGCCGGAGAACTCTGGCGACGGCTGGGACAAAATAGCGCAAGGGTCGTCAGGCGGCCCTTGCGTTTTCTTTTTAATCTCCTAGATAAGGCCTCGAAGCGAGGACGACCTCCCCCATTCTGGGTTATTCATGCCGGGACGGCCCGGCCGGAAACATTAGGGGGGGAGCATTCCATGCGCACCACCAAGGATCGTATTCGCCACGCCGTCAGCTTTGAAATCATCGGGCTTGTCGTCGTGACACCACTGGGCGGGTATGTGTTCGACCTGCCGATGCATGATATCGGCATGCTTGCCATCATCGGGGCAAGCCTCGCGACAGGTTGGAATTACCTTTATAACCTGCTCTTCGACCGGGCAATGCTTCGCCTTGCAGGACATGTCCACAAGACAGTCACGATCCGCATCTTTCACGCCATCCTGTTCGAGGGCGGATTGCTGGTCGCCTTCCTGCCGATTGTTACCTGGCATCTGGGCGTGAGCCTTCTCGACGCCTTTATGATGGATATCTCATTCGCGTTGTTTTATCTGGCTTACGCCTTCGTCTTCAACTGGGCCTATGACCTGGTCTTTCCCATTCCCAACCTTCAGACCGAGGCCGGATGACGTTTGATCAGTTCAGGTCAAATCCGCCGATATATTTGGCAACAATGCGGTTTACCTCACCTTCCGACTGAAGCGCCAGAATCGCATCGTTGATGCGGGGCAGAAGTTTTCTGAAACGGCCCTGCAGCCGGATCACAAGGCTACCCTCTGAGTGAACGGGGCCAAAGCCCACCTTTGCATTCAACGCACGCGCCCAATAGCGGCCCGGCAGTTCGCCGATGATCGCCACGGGCAATTGCCTTGCGCCCACCATGCGCACAAGGTCAATTTCATTGGATACGTCGAACCGCCTGAAAGTGATGCTGTTGCGGTAGGTGTAGCCTCGGATGGTGCCGACCTTGTGCCCCTGGATAAGCTGAGGCATCAGCCAGCGTTGTTTGTCTCCCTTCGGAAACATCAGCACTTCACGGACGGGGAGAACGGGCACGCTCGCAAGGTCTGTTTCCGGAAACTCATTGCCCGGGAACCAGGCCGGACTGGCCCATTCAAAATCAACGTCACTGTTTGCATAGGCATTAACGGCCCGGCGTTCCGGAATAGGCACTTCACGCCCTTCAATACCCGCGCGTTTCAGGATCATGCGGGAAAGCTCCACGACGATTCCCGGTTTGTCCGGCGCAGTGGAGGGCGTCATATAGGGAACCCAGGCATCAGACCCGGTATCCACCACATAGCGCAGGACCGGCTTGCCCTGTGCAAGGGCGGTGCCTCCCAGCGAGGTTACAAAGAGCATAACGAGAGCGGATTTGAAAATTTTCCACGGCCAGCCGGGGCGGCTTGTCGTTTCCGGGGCTTTCATGACTTATACTACCAGGTCCGGGCCAAATCGTTAGCGGAATCGCGAGGCTTCCCATGCACAGAAACCACGGGTGTTTGCAAAAAGTTTTTATCTGTGCGGCAGTTATTTTTTCGTTAATGCTGCAATCAAAAGTTGTTGAGGCGGAAGGAATAGATTTTCTCTCTCTCGTCAACCTTGATCGCCGCGGCGCCCACCGGCCCGAACATCAGTCCAGCAGACGCCTGGACCGGGTTGCCGATGGACTGGCGGAAAGGCTGGTGGCCCATGGGACAGATCACCTGCCCGAACGCTGGCTGGATCAGGAAATGGATGCTGCAGGCTACAGATGGCGGCTGCGGCATCTGCTTCACGGCGCAAATTTTCCCGATGCACGCAGTTTTGCAAGGGCCATGCGGTCGCAGGCAACCGGACGGCAAATTCTTGCCTCTCCCCTTGCACTCGACCTTGCGATATCCCAGCGTGAGGCCGACGAACGCCTCAGGAAGCAGGGCATTCAGAATATCTGGGTAGCAGTCGCCGCCCTGCCCGACCGCCCGGCCAAAGACGGTTGGCGGGCGGCTGTTCTGGACGAGGTAAACCGGTTCCGGCGGCTGAACGCCCTCCCGCCACTGACCCTGAACAAAGACCTGAACCGCGCCGCACAGCTCCATGCAGATAATATGGCCATCCGGGATTTTTTTGCCCATCGCGCGCCAGACGGCAGCGGCCCCGGCGACCGGGCGCTGAGATCCGGCTATCGCTATCGCCTGGTTCTGGAAAACCTGGCAGCGGGCCAATCCACACCGCATGGCGTGGTGGAGGGGTGGAAGGCCTCGACGGACGGCCATCGCGAGGCCATGCTGGACCCGCGCCCGACAGAAGTCGGGATCGGCTATCGCTATAACCCGACCGACAAGGGCCGGGTGCGGTATTTCCATTACTGGGCCATGACCATGGGCCAACCTCGCGGTTGACGCCGGTGCATAATCGATTTATCAAGGCCTCCTCGGTTCCGGACACCGGCCGCTCGCAGACAGTCATGTCACGGTGAAGTTCCGCATCTGACGCTTTCGACACGACCGATCCCTTATCCGCGCATTTCGTGCGGGTGGCAAGGCGAGCCCCATCCAAGTCCACGGAATGCCTGTGACAAGGAGGCCGGGATGTCGTCTGACGCCTTCCCCAAGAATACATTCACCCAGGGCCCGCTTGCGGCCATCTTTGCCAAGACCGCCCTGCCGATCATTTTCGTGATGGGCATGAACGGCCTGCTGGCCGTTGTCGATGCCATCTTCCTCGGCGTTTATGTCGGCCCGGACGCCTTGGGCGCGGTGACGCTGATGTTCCCGCTTTATATGATGCTTGCGGCGCTTGCCACTCTGGTCGCCAGCGGCATGTCGAGCCTGGTTGCCCGTCACCTGGGCGCCCGGCGTTTTGACGAGGCCCGGACCAGTTTTGCCAGCGCCCATGGTCTGGGGCTTGCGGTAAGTGCCATTCTTATCGCGCTCTTCCTGGTCTTTGGCAGTGACATGACCCTGCTGGTCGCCAAAGGATCGGTTGCCCTGGCGGACATGGGCCGAACCTATCTGGGCATCACCATTCTTTACTCACCTGTCACCTTCCTGCTGTCGGTCAATTCCGATGCCTTGCGCAACGAAGGCCGGGCCGGTCTCATGGCCGCAATGAGCCTGCTCGTTTCCCTGAGCAATATCCTGTTCAATTACATTTTGATTGCACAGATGGATCTGGGCGTCGCCGGGTCCGCCTATGGCACGGTCATGGCGCAGGTTCTGGCGCTGTTTATCATTCTGGTCTTTCGCCTGCGGGGCCGGACCGTACTTCGCCCCCAAGCCCTGTCCCGTCACAGCTTTGCGGAATGGCGAAACATCCTCGCGCTCGGCGCGCCGCAAAGCCTGAACTTCCTCGGCATCGCCCTGGTTTCCGCCGCGATTATCACCTCTCTGCAACTTGTGGCGGGAGACGCCTATGAGACGACAGTGTCGGCCTATGGCATCGTGACCCGGATCATGACGTTCGTCTTCCTGCCACTTTTGGGGTTGAGCCAGGCCCTGCAGTCGATCACCGGCAACAATTATGGCGCAGAGGAATGGCAACGTTCCAACAGCAGTCTGCGGCTGGGCGTGGTTATCGCACTTGTCTATTGCGCCGTAGCAGAGCTTGCGTTGATTGGATTGGCCCATGCGATCAGCAGTCTTTTCGTTGACGACCCTGCCGTCAAAAGCGAAGTCAGCCGGATCATGCCGGTCATGGTGATCCTCTACTTCGTGGCCGGGCCGCTCATCATGGTCGCCTCCTATTTCCAGGCCATCGGGGCGGCAGGCCGTGCCGCCATTCTGGGACTGGCGAAACCCTATTTCTTCGCCATTCCCCTCACATTCCTGCTGCCCCTTGCCTTCGGGGAACAGGGCATCTGGATGGCAGGACCCGTGGCGGAGGCATTGCTGCTGTGCCTGACCCTGATCGTCCTGGCAAAAACGGCACAGCGTAGCGCCTTGAAATGGGGTCTGTTCAAAGCCATCCCCCAAGTTGCAGCCCCGTCGGCAATCGCGCATCATGAGACAACCAGTGACCAGGAGATTTCGGCATGACCGGAACATTACCAACAGTGGATGCTGTCAAAAAACAGGCAAAAGAACTGCGAAGCGCCCTGGAAAAGGACGGCCAGACGGTCAGCCACGGCCATGCGCTGGAGCTGATTGCCCATCAACATGGCTATCGCGACTGGAACACCTTCCGCGCGGCGATTGACGAACGCCCGCCGGAAACCTGGACAAAGGGCACCCGCGTCACCGGCCATTACCTGTCACAGCCGATCGAGGCGGAAATCATTGCCATCGAGGCGATCCGACCGGGCTGGGTCCGGGTAACACTTGACCTGGACCAGCCCGTCGATGTGGTCACCTTCGACAGCTTTTCCGCCTATCGCAAGCGGGTGACGGGCAACATCGGCCCGGCTGGCCAGTCTCAGGAGCGAACGTCCAACGGACGCCCGCAGCTCGACCTGACATTACTGGACTAACCCTGATGACGCCGCCTTAGGCAAATTTCCTATCGCCCTGCAATTTGCCTAATGGACGGCGTCATTTTTTCCGGCCACTCTCGTTGAGAACATTAGACGAGGGAAGATCAGCCGTGGTCGACGGGCGTGCCCAAAACAAAAACCGTATTGGTGGACGCCACATTTTCGTGGCCCCAAAGCTGTTGGCAGATTTCGCGGATACGGTCCTGCGGCGCATCTTCCAAAAGCACGACAAGGTCGCCCTCGCCGCTGACATTGTGAACCTTCTGAACCTCCGCTATCCGGCCAAGGAAGGCCAGAACGCCCCCCTGACGCAGGCGATCTTTCAGCTTGACCTCCACAAAGGCCGCGGTTTGTTTCGCCGTTGGGGTCACACGCGTATCCGCACCCAACCGGACGGTATATCCACCTATGGTGCCATCCCGTTCCATCCGGTCCAGGCGATGCTGGACCGCTGTGCGCGACAGACCAACCCGCGCCGCCAACGTGGTGATTGGCAGCCGCGCATTGCGGGCCAGCTCGGCCAAAATCTTCCGGTCGGTTTCGTCCAATTCACTCATCAACCGCATCCCCAACATGCGTTTCCCCATTCCCTCTAACGGTAGAAAGCAGAAATGGAAAGCCCGTCTCCACATCCGGCCCAGCCGCCCGTCAGCAACAGTACCATTCGAGACCGCATCGCACGGATGCCATCCAGCAAGATTCGCGAAGTGGCTGCCCTGGGCTTTGACGACCCCGCCGTCATCCCCCTCTGGTTCGGTGAATCCGATCAGCCCACGCCCCCCTTCATCAAGCAGGCCGCAACCGATGCCCTGCAGGCAGATGAGACCTTTTATGCCCCCAACCATGGCATCCGCCCCCTGCGCGAGGCGTTGAGCCGCTATATGGAAGGCCTTTACGGACGCGCCGTGGATGTCGACCGGATCACGGTCACGGCATCCGGCATCCAGGCTGTCATGCTGACCACGCAATTGCTGGTGGGGCATGGGGACAATGCCGTCATCATCGGCCCGGTCTGGCCCAATATCCCCGGCACGGTGGATATCCTGGGTGCAGAGCCGCGTATGGTCGGCCTGACGGAAACCGACGGGCAATGGTCGCTGGATATGGACCATCTGTTCAGCCACTGCGATGACCGCACCCGCGCCATCATCGTGAACTCCCCCGGCAACCCGACCGGCTGGGTCATACCACGGGAACAACAGCAGGCCCTGCTGGACTTTGCCCGCGCGCGCGGCATCTGGATCGTCAGCGACGAAGTCTACAGCCGCATTGTCTATGATGCGCCATATGCCCCTTCCTTCCTGGAACTCATTGAGCCGGATGACCGCGTGGTGGTCATCAACAGCTTTTCCAAGGCCTGGCTGATGACCGGCTGGCGTCTGGGCTGGATCACGGCCCCGGCAACGCTGCTGGAGCATTACGGCAAGGTTGCCGAATATAATACGTCCTGCCAGCCGCCCTTTGTTCAAAAGGCAGGCATTGCCGCCCTTGAGCAGGGCGAAGACAGTATTGCAGCGATGATGGCCGGCCTTGGCAAAAACCGGGCGATGCTGACCGCTTATCTCGGCAATCACCCGAAGATTCGTTATGCGGAACCGGAAGCGGCCTTTTATGCTTTCTTTGCCGTCGATGGCATGCGCGACAGCACCCAGTTTGCCAAGGACCTGCTGCGGGAAGCAAAAGTCGGCCTTGCGCCGGGTGCGGCATTCGGGGTGGAGGGCGAAGGATATTTGCGGCTGTGTTTTGCCAAAAGCCCGAACCTTCTGGAACAGGCACTGGACCGCCTGATCCGCTTCGTCGATAAATAGTCGAAACAGACCATAACAGGGAAACAACCATGCGAGAAAATCTGGTCACATCAAAAATCGCCAAGGGAGAGAATGTACCCGGCGTCTTCATCGACCTGGACAGCAGCGCCGCAGCGGAGGGCATGGCCCATGCAGGATATGGGTTCCTGCTGGTGGACCTGCAACATGGGGTGATCGACACGCGTTCGGCCGTGTCGATCCTGACCGCGATTTCGACCACCGACTGCATGCCCTTCGTCCGCGTTCCTGGCAACGAACCGGCGGCGATCATGCAGGCACTGGATTTCGGGGCGATGGGTGTGGTCTGCCCGTTGATCAACACGGCGGATCAGGCCGCAAGATTTGTAGACGCCATGCGCTATCCGCCACAGGGCAGCCGTAGCTGGGGTCCCTTCCGGGCAGCCATCTATGCCGGGGAGAATTATACCCAGGAAGCCAATGACACGCTCATGGCCATCGCCCAGATCGAAACCAAAGAAGCCATGGACAATCTGGACGCAATTCTGGCAACACCGGGCCTGGACGGTGTGCTGGTCGGCCCCAACGACCTGGGCTTTTCCTATGGCAACTGGCCCCAGGCCATGCCGGAAGACCCGCAGGTCGTGGAGGCGATCAAAACCATTGCCGCCAAATGCCGGGACCATGGCGTGATCCCGGGCATCCACAGCGGCGACGCCGCGATGGCCCGCCAGATGTTCGACTGGGGCTATCGCTTCAGTACGATTTCAACGGATATGGGACTGATGATCAAAGCGGCAAAAGAAAGCCTGGCGGCCCTTGAGGGCTAAGCCTTCCTGTTAGCGAGATCCTGGGCGACCTTGCTCAGGATCTCCGGCCAGGACTGGTCGTGGCGGCGGCCATAGACCTTCACGCAGGCATAGGGCGGCAAGCGGTCCGTCCCCATAAGCGGCCAGGATGGCGTGCGCAGCAGGGTCCAGCATTCGGTGCCGACCGCCGCCGCCATGTCGCCGACCGACGTGCCCATGTTGATCACCAGATCGACAGAGGCCGTCAATGCCATCGCGCGCTCTATATCGTCCTTCAGGTCCACATCGGGCCAGCGATGGATGGTGACGCCAAAGCGTTCCTCCGCAGCCGCCAGTTCCGCGTCCCGGTCACCATATTGCAGGTTGACGAAGGTGACATCCGGGACCGCGAATACATCACCCCATTGTTCCAGCCGGGACAAGGCCGTCGCACGGCGGGCGGTCACCAGCCCACTGCCCCAGGCAATCCCCACCTTCGGCCTGTCACCCAAGGCAGCAAGACGTTTCCGACAGTCGTCCAACAGGGCCGGGTCAGGGGTCAGGAAAGCCGCACGCGGCGTGATATCGTCTACAGAATTCGGCCAGGAGAGACGCATCAGGTCGAAATAGGGTGCCTGGACCGTTGCCTTTGAGACATCAAAATCTCCCTCGGGCATGACTGTCGCCCAAGGGAAGTTACGCTGGAAAAGTCCTACCAGACGTGGATCGCATTCAATTGCGATGTCAGCCGATGCGCCTGCCCGTTGGCGCATCTCCTCGAACAAGGCCGCCGCCCCGATTTCATCGCCGATCCCCTGTTCCGGCCAGAGATGCAGACAGCCGCCGTCCAGCGCCTCGCCTTGCCAGCGACCCGCCGGGTGGTCTGTCAGCCGGTTGGGACGGCGTTCCCCACAGTCGAAACCCGCATCATAAAGCGGCCAGGCCTCACGCAGGTTGCCCCTTACGAAATGGCTGATCGCCAGATGATAGCGATGGCGCGGATTGTCTGGTTCCAGGTCTGCCGCACGACGATAGAGCGTCTCCGCCTCTTCCGCCCGCCCGGAATCTTCCATCAGGTTGGCCAGATTACCGATCACCTCCGAAAAGTCCGGCTCAATGTCCAATGCCTTGTGGAAGGCCTGTTCCGCCTCTGCATTCTTGTCCTGGGCGGACAAGGCATTTCCCAGATTGTTCCAGGCGGGAGCCAGATCGGGGCCCCCCTCCACCGCCTTGCGGCCATAGGCCTCGGCCTCTTCCAGGCGTCCCGCGTCATAGTAAACAGACGAAAGATTGGTCAGCGCACCGGGGTTGCCGGGCATCAGGTCCAACAGCTTTTCCTGGGCACGGCGTGCATCGTCCAGCCGCCGCAGGCGCTGTAACGCCACACCATAGTTGATCAGGAATTCCGGATGGGCCGGTTCAATCGCCAGACCACGTTCGAAATAGGCGATCGACTGATCCGACCGCCCCGTATTCAGCATCAGCACGGCCAGATTATAAAGGGCCTGCAGATAATTGGGCGCCAATTTCACCGCACGGGAATAGGCAGTCTCCGCCTCTGCCACGCGGCCCTGCGGCAGCAGGAAGGTGCCAAAATTATTCCATGCCTCCGCGTTGCCCGGCTGCAGGGTCAACGCCTTGTCATAGGCCTCCTCCGTTGCCTCCGCATTGCCGAGGTTTTCTTCAACGGAGGCCAGACTGACCCAATAGCCCACATTGTCCGGCGACAGTTTAAGCGCCTTGCGGATCGACAGCCGCGCCGCCTTGGCCTGGCCCATATTGAATTGTGTAATCCCGCTCAGATGCAGGGCATCCGCATCATTGGGGAAGGATTTGACGACGGCGTTGAACATCCGGGCGGCCTGCTGCATCTGTCCCGCCCGCAACATCGACAATCCCTGCTGCAAAGCCTGGTCACGTTGAGCCGGGGCAAGCACCCCTTTTGCCTGACGGCGTTGTTTTCGATTCATGAAGGGTAATCAGCCTTTGTCTTTAAAAAGCTCGACCGCCACGGAGTTGATGCAATAGCGCAGCCCCGTGGGGGCCGGACCGTCATCAAATACATGGCCCAGGTGCGATCCGCAATTGCGGCAGGTCACCTCCGTGCGGGTTTTGCCAAGGGAATAGTCTGGAGCTTCCTCAAGGACGTCATCGGAAATGGCAGCGTAAAAGCTGGGCCAGCCGCATCCGGCATCGAATTTGGTTTCCGACCGGAAAAGTGGCTCCCCGCAACAACTGCAGGCATATACCCCCGCATCCCAGGCGTTCCAGTAGGCACCACTGAAAGGCTGCTCTGTACCCTTGTTGCGGCAGACGTCGTATTGCTCCGGGGTCAAATCCGCCTTCCACTGCGCGTCGGTCTTGGTCACCTTTCTAGTCATTTCCTATGTGTTCCAATTCCCTGACCTGGACCAGAAGACGATGCATCGGCCCGTCTGCAATCCCCAATTCATCCAACGACTGTACGGTGTTTTCGAGATATTCCGCACATCGCCCGATACGGCCTTCGGCCTCCGCGATCATGCGCGCAATGGTCTCCTGCGGCAAACCTTTTACGTAACGTTCATAGGTGCGGTTCATTACGAATGTGATGGCCGGAACCGGCCCTCGTTCCGTATGCATGGTGACCCAGGTCGGGCAATAGCCGTCGGCCACCATTTCCCGTGACCAGACCACATCCAACTCCTCTTCCAGATTGCCGGGATCAACCCGAAAGGCAATGCCCTGACAGGAACCGCCATAATCCAGGCCCAGCACCAGTCCCGGCTTGTCGGGCGATCCACGGCCGATGAAGGTTTTCAGGCAAAAAGCACGATGATAGCCGTAAATCCGGCCACGCAGACGATCCACATGATGAAAAGCCGGGTTCCACATCAGCGAACCATAGCCGAAGACCCAGACATCGTTAACACCGGGCGGGCGGGCAGCCAGCGTTTTCTTGCGGCTGGCAATCCGTTCTTCCAGGCTCAGCCGACGGATCAGCCCCAGCCGTTCACCTTCTTCAGCGATCTCCTGAACAATGCCATTGCGGATACTGTCCCTATTTAAAACCACGCTTTTCCTGTCCCCTAAAACCCTGAAAACATCTTAGGGAAACTGTCTGTTTAATCAAAGGCAAAGGACCGCATGGACGCAGCCGGACCGCGAAAACTGTTGTGAATTGTGCGACCTGATACGCCGTCCCCAGCCCCGGCAGCAACCAGAAGGGGCACGAAATGCTCATCTGAGGGATGGGCGCGACGATAGTCGGGATGGCGGTTAGCTTCCCGCAGTCCATCCCAATCGCCGGCCTTGATGAGCGCAGCAATATCACGGTCAAAACGGGCGGCATAATCAAACGGCTCCCGGTCATACTGACCGAGGCTGCCGAACAGGTCCCGCAGGTTGTGGGTCATGGTGCCGCTGGCGATGATCAGCACGCCATCATCCCGCAAGGGCCGCAAGGCCTCTCCCAATTTCCAGTGGTGGTCAAAGCCAAGGCCCGGTTGCACCGATAGCTGCGCCACCGGAATATCCGCATCCGGGAACATCAGCATCAACACATTCCACGCCCCGTGGTCCAATCCCCGCGTTGGATCTGTTGCAAGACCAGCGGGAATATTCAAGCCGGCCAACCGTTCCGCCAGATACGGCGCACCTGGGGCCGGGTATTTCATCTCATAGAGTTCCGGGGCAAAACCGCCAAAGTCATAGATCGTTTCAGGCAATTCAGCCGTGGATATGGTCGGGCGGTCCGTCACCCAATGGGCGGAAACAAACAGGATTGCATCCGGCCGGGGAATGGAAGCCCCGAGTGCCCCCATGAATTGCCCTGCCTCGCGCGGGTCCAGCACCAGGTCCGGCCCCGCATGGCTGATGAAATAGGCAGCGTGACGGTTACTCATTCGCCGCGTCCCCTGGGCAGGTCGATCAGGATCAATTCCACATCGTCGCGCGCCGTAATAGCCAGCTCCCCTTCGTCCCTGACGACGACACCATCGCGGGCGGACACCGGTTCGTCATTCAGCAGGAAGCTGCCCCGTGCCGCCACCAGATAGGCCTGCCGGTTTGCACGCAAGACATGTGTCACCACCTCTCCGGGCGCCAGCGTCGCCGCGAACAGGGTTGCATCCTGGTCGATGGGGGCGGCATCGGAATATTCCGCCTGCCCGGACGCAAGAGCCGTCAGACGACCATCATTGTGTCCTTTTGGAAACTGCCGGGTTTCCCAGCGGGGTTTCAGGTTGCTGGTACGCGGCATGATCCAGATCTGGAAAAGTGTCGTTTCCTCGTCTTCCAGATTATGTTCGGAATGGAAGATGCCCGACCCTGCGCTCATAACCTGAATGTCACCAGCCTCGGTCCGGCCCACATTGCCCATGCTGTCGCGATGAGTGATCGCACCGGTCCGCACATAGGTGATGATTTCCATATCCCGGTGCGGATGCATGTCAAAGCCGGTGCCCGGCTGTATCCGGTCGTCGTTCCAGACACGCAAGGGGCCGACGTGCACGCGGGACGGATCGTAATATTCGCCAAAGCTGAAATGATGGTGCGCATCCAGCCAACCGAAATTGGCGTGTCCAAGGCTATCGAAATTCCTTATTTCAACTCCCATGACATCCTCCTTAAGCACCACGTCCATGCGGCACTGTAAAATCAATATCCGGTCCCGTGGGAACGATGCCGGTTGGATTGATCGTCCCATGGCTCTCATAATAATGGCGTTTGATGTGATCCATATTCACCGTCTCCGCGACACCCGGCATCTGGTACAACTCCCGAGTGAAGCCCCAGAGATTGGGATAGTCCGCAATACGCCGGATGTTGCATTTGAAATGTCCGACATAGACCGGATCGAAGCGCAGTAAAGTGGTGAACAGCCGCCAATCCGCTTCCGTCAGGCGGTCACCAGCCAGATAGCGGTTTTCACCCAACCGCGCCTCCAATATGTCCAGAGCCGAAAAAAGCGCATTGACCGCTTCTTCATAAGCCTCCTGGGAGGTGGCAAATCCGGCCTTGTAGACACCGTTATTCACCTTGTCATAAACGAAGGCATTTACGGTATCGATCTCCTGGCGCAGGTCTTCCGGATAATAGTCGCCGGACATCGCACCAACACCGTCAAAGGCACTGTTGAACATACGGATGATTTCCGCCGATTCATTGGAGACGATGGTGTTCTCCTGCTTGTCCCACAGCACCGGCACGGTTACGCGCCCGCTGTATTGGGGATCGGCGGCGGTGTAGACCTGATGCATGAAGTCGGCGTTATTCACCGTATCCGCCAGCACACCCTGCCCGTCTGCAAAGGTCCAGCCGTTGTCGGCCATATACCAATGCGCGGCAGACAGGGAGATCACATCGTCCAGCCCCTTGAGCTTGCGGAAGATCAGCGTCCGATGGGCCCAGGGACAGGCATAGGAGACATAGAGGTGATAGCGGCTTGGCTCTGCCTTGAAGCCGCCCTCACCGCTTGGGCCGGGCTCGCCGTCGGCGGTCACCCAGTTGCGGAACTGGCTGTCCTTGCGGACGAATTTTCCGCCGGTGGATTTGGTGTCATACCACTGATCCACCCACTGACCGTCGACGAGCTTGCCCATAATCTGTCTCCTATGCCTTGCTTGGTTCTTTGCCTATCGAACGTTAGGCCGCCAGGGCCCCGGTTGCCTCGGAGATGGCATTGCGTGCGGCTTCCAGGCTTTTCTCACGGACTTCGTCGCCCATCGCCAGGCCATGACCGTGGATGAAGGTCACGTCGGTGATACCGACAAAGCCCAGGACCGTTTTGATATAGGGCGCCTGAATGTCCATGGCAGCCGCCGGGCTGGTTTCGCTGTAGTCACCACCGCGGGCAGTAATCACATAGACCTTCTTGCCACCCAGCAGGCCCTGCGGACCGTTTTCGGTATACTGGAAGGTCTCTCCGACACGGGCAACGTGGTCGAACCAGGTTTTCAGGGAGGACGAGATGCCGAAATTATGCATCGGAGCACCGATCACGATCACATCGGCATTCTTCAACTCGGAAATCAGGGTATCGGACAGGGCCACAGCCAGTTTCTGTTCCGCACTGCGATTTTCTGCGGGGGTATAGAATGCGCCGATTGTGGTCTGGTCCAGATGCGGCGGCGGCGTGGCACCCAGGTCACGGTTGACAACAGTCAAATCACCCAACTGGGAGGCCAGCGTGTCTGCGAATTCCTTGCTCAAACCGCGGGTAACGGATGCGTCCAGGTTCGGGCTGCTGTTTACAACGAGAAGATTGGTCATGGCTTTGGTCCTTTGCGTTTCCGGGAAACTTCCCGTCTTGTGTGTCTCTTAAGAACCAATATATTGTTGCCACATAAATGATAAACAGGCAGATTAGAAACTGTTTGTTTCCCCATGAATGATAATATGGCGCCGCTATGGACAAATTGAATGGGATGGTGGTTTTCGCTGCCGTCGTTGAAACAGGCAGCTTCACCGCCGCCGCCCGCGAATTGGGTCAGTCAAAATCAGCCGTCAGCAAACAGGTCTCCAAACTGGAGGACCGTCTGGGTGCGCGGCTTTTACATCGCACGACCCGCCAGTTGACACTGACCGATGTGGGCCAGGCTTTTTACGAACGTTGCCAACGCATTGTAGAGGAGGCCGAAGAGGCCGAACTGGCCGTAACCACCATGCAGCAATGCCCGCAGGGACGCCTGAAGCTATCCCTGCCGCACAGCTATGGCGGACGGCATATCACGCCGATCCTGCCCATATTCATGGAGCGCTATCCCGATATCACGGTTGATATATCTTTCAACGACCGCCGCGTCGATCTGTTGGAAGAAGGGTTCGATCTGGCGGTTCGCGTCGGAATTCTGCAGGATTCCAGCCTGATCGCCCGCAAAATCACAGAGGTCCGAAGCCATGTGATCAGTGCACCGTCCTATTGGGACAAAAACGGCAGGCCCACCCATCCGCAGGAACTGGCAGACCACAACTGCTTCACCTACGCCAATATCGACACCCCGAATATCTGGCGCTTCCCGCAGGCCGGCGGCGGAGATATATCCGTCCGCGTCGATGGACGCCTGCACAGCAACAACGGCGACGCCACACTGGAAGCTGTGAAGGCCGGGCTTGGCGTCGCCCGCCTTCCCACCTTCTTTTTCTGCGAAAATGAACTGAAATCCGGCGACCTGGAAGAAGTGCTGTCAGATTACTCCCAGGCACGCATGGGCGTCTACGCGGTCTATCCACATGCCCGCCATCTGACCACCAAGGTCCGCGTCTTCATCGACTTTCTCGTAGAACAACTGGCGAAAAGCTATGAGGATGTTCTTTAGGCCGACAAGGAATCTTTAACCCCTGCGACTTAGATTGACGAGGTTGACAATTCGCCCGACTTGGAGCCGATTTTGAACTCATGAAGTCTCTGCTTACAATTTTCTGTACAGCAATACTGACTGTGTCGAGCTTGGCGCAGGCTGACGAGGCAGGCCTGATTACATTCGGCTTCAACGATGCAAGCGCCTATCCCTATCTTGCGGGCACAGGTACGGAGCTTGCCAGTCCGCCCGGATTGTCCGTGGAACTGGTCCAATATGTCGCTGACCGGCTCGACCTGCCGATCCGCTTTGAGCGCCAGCCCGGCATGCGTGTCCTGCACAGCCTCCGCGTCGGCAAGCTGGATGGCGCCTTCCTGTTCTCCTATCGCAAGGCACGCGAGGAATTCGGTGTCTACCCCATGTCGGACGGCAAGCCCGATGCCAACCAGCGCCTCGCGACCCTGGGCTATACCCTCTACAAGCGACCAAAGACCCGAATTAACTGGGATGGTAAAAAATTCACGGGTTTCACAGGCCGGATCGCAGCGAACCTGAATTATTCGATTGTCGCGGACCTGCGTAAACTGGGGATCACGGTCACGGAAGGACGCTCCACCGCACAAAGCTTTCGAATGTTGTTCGCCGATCGTGTGGATGCTGTGGCCGACCAGGAGACCATCGCCGATTCCTACCTGACAACCATTGATCACCCTATGTTGGAGAAGGTCACCCCGCCTCTGTCGAAGAAGGCTTATTTCCTGCTATTCAGCCACCAGTTCATGCGCGAACATGCCGATATCGCCCGACGGTTCTGGTCAGAAATCGCACGAACACGCGACAGGTTCACTGACAGGATAGCCTATCGTTACGCCAACGGAGCGCCCGCCGACTAGATGGCAAACTCATAAGCGATCTGTTCTTCCGCCGGATCAGGGGCCACATCATATATGTTCCTGAGTTCCGCCTGCGGCAGGGGCCGCCCCAGCAGATAACCCTGCGCCTCGTGACAGCCTTCTTTTTCAAGCAGGGCAATCTGCCCACTGGTCTCCACACCTTCCGCCAGAACCGGAATATCAAGACTGCGGCTCAGGGCCAGAACGGCGCGAATGATCGCCCTCGCCTGCTTGCTTTCCTCCAGTTCAATGACAAAAGACCGGTCCAGTTTGATCTTGTCGAAAGGAAAAGACCGCAACGTGTCCAGGGAGGAATAGCCCGTCCCGAAATCGTCCAGCGCGATGGAGACACCCAGTTTCCTGATCTGCTTCAAGATAGCGAGAGAACGCTCCTTGTCCTCGATGATCGTTGTTTCCGTCAATTCAAGCTCAAGCCGATCAGCAGGCAACCCGCTTTCCGCCAGGACTTCCTGAACCCGTTCCGGCAGACAGGAATGGTTGAATTGTGCGGGCGACAGGTTGACCGCCACTTTATAGGGCTGATCCCAGGCCGAGGCATCCAGGCAGGCCTGCCGCAGCACCCAGTCCCCCAGTTCGACGATCAGGCCATTCTCCTCGGCCAGCGGAATAAAATCGGAAGGAGGGATGACGCCTTTCCGCGGATGCACCCATCGCAGTAACGCTTCAAAACCGCAGACTTCACCTGAATTGACACGGGTCTGAACCTGGTAATGAAGCTGCAATTCGCCATTATCCACAGCCTGCCGCAAATCCGCTGCCAGTGCCCGGCGCGCCCGGACAGTCTCGTCCATGGACTGCTCATAGAAACACACGGTTCTGTTTCTGTCGGCCTTGGCGCGATACATGGCCAGCGTCGTATTATTCACAAGACCCTCGCGGCAGTCCGCATCGTCCGGATAGAAGGACACGCCTAGACTCGCCTGCAGTGAAAGCCCATGGCCTTCCAGCCGTACCTCCCGGGACAGAGCCCCTTCAAGGCGCGACAGAAATTCATCCAGACTGCCATGATCGTGCTGGCGATAGACGGCGGCAAACTCATCCCCGCCAACCCGCGCAACAAATTCGCCGTCGCGCAGCAAAGCCGCCAGCCGCCGCGCAACGACCTGGAGAACGGCGTCACCAATCGCATGGCCCTTCAAGTCATTTATTTCCTTGAATGAATCCAGATCAATACTGACCAGCGCAAGCCGCCCCCCGGTCTCCCGCGCCAGATAGATTTCATGGTCGAGATGCGCATTGAAGCTGCTGCGGTTCGGCAGGCCGGTCAGATTGTCGTTCATCGCCATCTGCATCAGTTGCTGATGAGATTCCGCACGGACCTGATCATCAATGAGATAACTGACCATCCCTGCCCCGGTAATGATCAGGGTCACCACAGCAACAGCAAGGGCAAGGGCCTCCATCGCCTGTGGGTTTGTGTAGGCGAGGTCAATCAGGATCGGTTGAATTTCAAGCGCCGTCATGGCTGTGAAATGCAGACTGACAATACCGACCACCAACGACACGGTCGCGGCGGCCTTGTTTATGCCGGACGACACGCGCATGGCGAAAGACATGGACAGCGCACAGAAAACGACAGCCATGACAATGGAGGCCACCAGGTATGTCATGTCCCAGCCGACGAACCCCTGGACACGATAGGCCAACATGCCTGTGTAATGCATGGTGGAAACAGCCGTCCCGACCACGGCCCCGCCGATCAGTGGCATCGGGCGAAAAACCGCCCCTGCCGCCAGGACAAAGCCAATGCAGGTGCCAATCATGGCAACCAGGAGCGAAAGAATGGTGAGAATGGGGTCCAGATCCACCGGCGCGCCCGGCGCATAGGCCAGCATCGCGATGAAATGCGTGCACCAGATTGAGGACCCGCCCCCGACAGCCGTCAGAAAATGCCAGCCGATCTGCTGCATCCCCTTGGCAGTTGCTGCGCGCTGAAAAAGCCTGATCGTCGCCCAGGAACCAGCGGCACAGACAGCCGCGGCAACCAGGACCAGCCAGATATTATGGTCATAATATATGCAGCCAATAACTTTCAGCATGATGGAAACGCTGACCTAAACTCCACTTTTTTTTACGGTATCCGGCGATACCCCTACTGCCTCCTCCGGCGCCCCTTTGCACGGATGCTAATTCACGACAGTAGGGGCTGTATAAATATAATTCCATACCAAAAGGTTAATTTTCCCAAAAAACCATAGACTTTACTATGGTATTCCATTCACCCTCTAAAAAAGAGGGCGGACCGATCAGGCCCGCCCCGGAGAGGCTTCTTGGGAGGGAGAAAATTTACTGCACGGTCGTTTCGGCCTTGGGCAGGCCTTTCACTTCCTTCAGGGTCATATCGACGGACAGGGCGTTGTCATCGGCCAAGGCCAGCTTCTGGATGGGCAGTGACACCGGCTTGGCACCGAACCCGAAGAAACCGCCCACGCCGACGATCACATGGGTAATGTGATTATCCTTGTCCACCAGCAGGTCGTTCACATCACCGGCTTCTTCGCCGTCGGCAGTGACGATCTTACGGCCCAGAATTTCATCCTTCGGCAATTGCGCAACCGGGTTCATGGGCGCGGCCGGTTTCTCAGCCTGGGTATTGACTTTTTCTACCGGAACAGAGGCGTTGGCCGCCGCATTGAGGTCTTCGGACACCGGCAGTTTTTCTTCCGCCGCGTCGTTGATTTCCATCTCGTCTGTCATACGGACAGTATCGGCATCATTAATCGTCGTTTCCGCCATTGCCGGCAGAGCGAATGCGATCGCCAGTGCGGAGATACTCGTAAGAACAGTTTTCCGCATAATATCCTCCTTGCGGTCAGGTTTGGTTGATCAGCATCCCTCACGTTTCGTGACAGGCAATAAGCCAGCGAAACGGTCAGATTTGGCGGCAGGATTTTGACGATTTTGAGAAAGTTACGGCAATTTTCGGGCAACCCTTTCTGCCAACCCGTCCAGGCTTGCAAAAAAAAGAGGCGGACATGCTGGCCCGCCTCAGTTCGCCTCTTGCCACTGGGAGACAAGGTTAATCCGTTTTGCCCGTATATTCGGGCAGGCCTTCCAATTCCTCCTGGGTCATACTGACGTATAGCGACTTGCCTTCGGCCAGTGAAATGTCCTTCATGGGAACAGACACCGTCTTTTCGCCGAAGCCCATGAAACCGCCAACATCCATCAGGACGGAGACAATAGCCTTGTCCTTGTCCAGGATGAGGTCGCTGACTTCACCGGCGCGATAGCCATCCGATGTCAGGACTTTTCGACCAAGAATATCGTCGGCGGCCATATCCGCTCCCCGCGGGCCCACCTTTTCCATCAGCGTTTGCGTGTTCCCTTCCGAAGGGCCGGACGCCGTCATGAGACCATCATCCACGCTGTCTGCGACCGCCCAGAACTCCCCCATGGGTTCATAGGATGGAAGACGCGCCAGTTCTGGGTCAGACAATGACGTCAGCAGGGCATCCCGTTCCTTCGGCGCAGGGTGCAACGACTTAACAGGCAGGGCGATATATTTGCCCTCCATACGCAGATCAACCACCACATGGGTCACGCGGTTGTTTTCCGGATTGATCAACAGGTCTTCCACCCAACCGATGGTCACCCTGTTCCGGTTCAACACATTGCTGTCCAGATAACGGGTAATGGTGCCCAGATCGTCACCCTTCACATCCATCGTGCCTTCGACTTCGCGATAGGAGAAAAAGCCGCTGTCATCTTCCTGAACACCGGGTTTCGGCGAGGCTTGCTCCGCCGCTGCCGGCAGGGCCAGACCAAGGGCCAAAACAGAAATCGTCGTGAGCAGTAACTTCCGCATCGTAACCTCCTTGCGATAAGGTATGGGCGACAAGGTTTAGACCAGCATCCCTCACAGTTCTTGGCGTACTATAGTATGTAATCAACAAGAACCTTACGCCACCGGATGACGTATACGCAAGACTTATTGCAACCTATAAGAGAATTTTATCCGCCCAGGCGCTGGCGGAACGGCCAGGCAAGTACCACCAGGAAGCAGCCCCCGCCCATGACCAGCAACAACCCCGGCGCGCCAATTGTCTGCATCGCCGCCCCTGTCGCCGGGCCGCCCGTCATGATCCCGATCTCAAAACACATGATGAAAGCAGCATTCGCGGCAGCCAGACCGCCACTCTTGAAACGTTGCCCCAGGATCGACAGGGCCACGCTGTAAAGCCCCATCATGAAACCGCCTGCGCAGAAAAGGGCCAGCCAGAAGACCGGCGTCCCCGGCCCTGCCAGCCACATCACAAGGGCCGTCAGGCTGCTCAACCCCGCCATGACGGCAAGGACCGCCGACTTGTCCATCCGGTCCGCAATCCAGCCGACCGGTGCCTGCAGGACAAGGGCGCCAATCAGATGCACCGAAGGCAGCAAAACCGCCACGCCTTCATCTATACCGACCAACAGCCCGTATAGCGACAGCATCGACCAGGCAGCACCGTCAGCAACACCTGCCATTGCCCCGGCCAGAAGTAGGAAGACGGCAGCCTTCACCACCGTCCGCATGGCAATCCGGCCCTCTCCCTGAAAAGACGGGGCGGCGTTATGGGCAAGTGCGATCGGCACAATCGAGAGCAGCGTCAGCCCCACCACCGCCCAGAACGGCACTGTCCCTTCCAGGCCCGTCAATTGAAGAACCAGCGGTCCCACAGCAGCACTGCCCGCAAAAAGCGCCGCATAAAGCGCAATAAGTCGGCCACGCAGATGCTCAGGCGATGCTTTACTGATCCAGATTTCCTCGCCGATCCAAAGCAGCGCCACACCAATGCCGAGGACAAAACGAAAGAAGAACCAGGCGATCAGATTTTCCCAATAGGCCATACCGATCAGGGAAACGCAGAACAGGGCGACACCCACATAAAGTACATTAGGCAGGTAAAAGTGGGCCAGAAGCGGTTGCATCCGCACCGCAACGATGAAAATCGCAACGGAGCTGGCCGCCGCATTCAGGCCGATCCAGAAAGGCTCCACGCCCCAGCTTTCCATGCGCAGAGGCAACAGGGGCATGATCATGCCCACCGCAACCCCGAACAGGCCTGCGGCAATGATCGAGCAAATCACCCCAAAGAACTGGCGACGCTCTGCATCCGCGTGAACAGCCACCTGCATCCTCAACACTCCAAGCAAGAAAACCGGAGAAACCGGACCTAGCGCCCGACGGCGTATCCCTGCATTCCCCGCGGATTGGCCGCCGCCCGCATGACACCATCGGTCCAGCTTGCCGCAGACATCCGCCCTTCGGACCAGTCCGCCCCCACGGCCACATCGTGGCCACGGCGCTTCAATTCCGCGATAACTTCCGCGTCGAAACGCCCTTCCATCACCAGACGGCCCGGCGAGGCCTGACGCGGATAGAAGGACCCTGGGAAATGTTCAATATGGAAGCTGGGGCAATCAATCGCTTCCTGCAGGTTCATACCGTGATGGATATGGCGCAGCAGGAAGATCAACTGCCACTGGTCCTGCTGGTCGCCACCCGGCGTGCCATAAGGCATATAGGCCTTGCCATCTTTCAGCGCCAGGGACGGCGTCAGCGTTGTACGCGGGCGTTTGCCCGGCACGAGGCTGGCGGCTGTTCCTTCGTCCAACCAGGCCATCTGCGCCCTTGTGCCCAGAGGGAAACCCAGTTTCGGGATCACCGGGGAGCTTTGCAGCCAGCCGCCGCTGGGCGTGGCGGAAACCATATTGCCCCAACGGTCAATCACATCCAGATGACAGGTATCACCCACATGCAGCTTCGGCCCCGCACCGGGACCTGCCGTCGGTTCACCGCCGCCGAAGCCATCCAACTGATCCGCCGGCAAGCGACGCGCCACCGCGCCATCGTAATCCACAACACCACCAAAGCCCTCGACCGTTCCCGGACGGAATTCCATGCTGGCCTCCTCGCCGATCAGCTTGCGCCGTTCCGCGTTATACTCCTCGGACAAAAGCACGTCCAAGGGCACGTCGATGAAGTCCGGATCACCATAGAAAGCCTCACGATCGGCATAGGAAAGCTTCATCGCCTCCACGATGGTGTGGATGAAGTCCGCCCCCCTGGGGTCCATCTTCTCCAGCCCGGCGTCCTTCAACAGCGCCAGCGACTGAAGCTGCACCGGCCCCTGGCTCCAGGGGCCGCATTTCAGTACCGTGTGGCCGTGATAATCCATGCTGACCGGGTCCTCGTAAGAGGCCGACCATTTGCCCATGTCATCAGCCGTCAGGAAGCCGGTATTTTTCTGGCCGGTCACATCGAAATGGGGCTCCTCCCGGCAGAAGCGGTCGATTTCCTCCGCCACGAATCCACGTGACCATGCATCGCGCGCCGCATCCACCTGGGCTTTACGATCAGCCCCGGCGGCCTCCCCGATCTCCAAAAGACGCCGCCAGGTTTCCGCCAGAGCCGGATTTTTGTACAGCGACTGCGGTTCCGGAAGCGTCCCGTCAGGCATATAAATCGCAGCATTGGCGGGCCAATGTTCCGTCAGCAGCCTTTCCGCGGCGCGCAGGATATCCACCGCACCCGCAGGAATCGGGCACCCCTCTTCCGCATAATGAATTGCCGGTTCCATCACATCGCGCAAGGACAGGCTGCCATAGTCGCGGAACATCAACATCCAGGCGTCGAACGCCCCCGGCACAACCGCCGCCAGAAGGCCGGTACCCGGTACAATTTCCAGCCCCAGCGCCCGGTAGGCATCGATCGTCGCCTTTTCAGGCAACGGTCCCTGTCCGCAGACCACCCGGTTCTTGCCGGTTTTGGCGTCATGAATAATCAAGGGAACGTCCCCGGCCGGGCCATTCATATGCGGTTCACAAACCTGCAGCATCAGCCCCGCGGCGGTCGCCGCATCAAAGGCATTGCCATCACGTTCCAGCAAGCGCATCGCCACCTGGCTTGCCAGCCAATGGGTAGATGCTGCCATCCCGAAAGTCCCGCGCAATTCCGGCCGTGTCGTGAACATGATCGCTCCCCGATTAATTCGAAAATTTTATAATTGTACGCTAATGCAACTAGCGAAGGTTGCCGAAACCCCTAGAACTGGCAAGGAAATTCTGTTGTGCCCAATGATCGGCAATGCCCCATGGACAGCCCCAACGCTTGCCTATACCAAAGATAGACGAAATCCATTCACTTTTGGGCTGGGATTTTCCTCCAATGGCAAAACAGGCGACACAAGCCACCTCGACCCCCGACACAACGGCGGCGGGCGTTGCCTATGTGCTGGCCAGTATCCTCTGTTTTTCAGCCATGGACGTGATGATCAAACATCTGGGCGGCGACTATCCCGTGGTCCAGATCATCTTCTTCCGCTGTTTTGTCGCGATGTTCCCGATTTTCTTCCTGATCCACCGTGCCGGTGGTTTCAAGGTTCTGAAAACCGACCGCCTGCATACGCATCTTCTGCGCGCCACTTTCGGGATGAGCGCCATGTTCTGCGTATTCAATGCCTTTGTAAAATTGCCCCTGGCCGATGCGGTCACCATCATCTTTTCCGCGCCGCTCGCCATGACCGCGCTGTCCGTGCCCTTCCTCGGGGAAAAAGTCGGCCTTCATCGCTGGTCTGCCGTATTTCTTGGGTTCATCGGGGTGATCGTAATCGTCAATCCGGGCGGCGGTGTTTTTGAAATCGGCGCCCTCTACGCTGTCGGGGCCGCCCTTTTCATGGCCATGGCGATGATCACCGTTCGCCGCCTCAGCAGAACGGAACATTCGGTTTCGATCACATTCTACTTCACCTCCGCCGGTGTGGTCGTCTCCGGCATCGCCCTGTTCTTCTCCGGTTGGGTTATGCCCAGCTGGCAAGATTTACTGATGTTGAGCTCTGTTGGCATATTGGGCGGCATTGCCCAGTATTTCAAAACCCAGGGCTTCCGGATGGCGGAAATCGCCGTGGTTGCACCGCTGGAATATACCCAGATGGTCTGGATTGCGGCACTGGCCTTTTTCATCTTTGGCGAAGTACCGGACGTCAGGCTCTGGATCGGCGGTGCGATCATCATCAGCAGCGGGCTCTACATGCTGCACCGTGAAACCCGCAAGGCAGGCACCCGCCTGCCCCGTCTGCGCGGCACGAACAGCTAACCGTCCTTAAAGGGCAACGGGCTTTTCCATCCGCGCATAGGTGGGGTGATCATAGCCCTTGTGGGCGTGAAGGGAGACTTCACGAAAGCCCCGGCTGGCGAACAGCTTCCGGTTCTTGTCAAGCGACAGCCGCACATTCAGCGCAACCTTCCCCACCCCTTGCCCCTTTGCGGCGCGTTCCACATGGGCAATCAGCCGTTTGGCAATGCCACGGTTGTAGCAGTCAGGGTCAACGGACAGGCGATAGAGATAACAGGCATCCCCTTCCTGCCTAAAAAAGACGCAGCCGACTATTTTTCCGGCATCGTCGCAGACGGCCACATCCACCTTGCCCAAGCTGTCACGGATGGCATCAAGCGTCGCCTGACCGGCACTCGATGGCGGGTCGATCTTGCCTGCCAGGGTCGCGAAAGCCTTGCGATAGACCGTGTAGATGGCTTCGGCATCGTCAAGCCGGGCAGGCCGGATAAGAAACTGTGTGAGTGCCGTCATGAAAATTTTCCCCAGTCGGGACATCCCGATGATGTCCGCCCTTGGGGAGTACAGCAAGAGAAATGCCAAATTGATGGTGTTAGCGCGCCCGGCGGCGGCGGCGTGGCCTGAGGTCGCTTTCACTGACGCGACCGGCAGCAATGCGGCGCTGTTTGAGTTCCTGCAGGATGGCATAGCGGGTTTCGTTATCGGACCGGAACCAGACGCGGATTTCCTCAATAGTGCGCAGACAGCCCTCGCAGTATTTCCGCTCGCTGTCCATCTTGCACACACCCACGCAGGGCGACGGGATATCGGGCAGAGTCGCCATCATCGTCCTCTCATTCCATCCATATTGGCAAATAAGCCAGAATGGTCCCGCCTTCAAGCATAACAGCGACAGAAGCAGCACCAAAACGACAAGCCGCCACAGTTGTTATTTCGATAATTCCGGTAATATGGTTGACAACAGCAAATTCCTGCTTCATATTTCGACAATGATCGAATTAGACCACGCTGCAGATTGTTTGGACGCCTTGGGCAACCCCACCCGGTTAATGCTTTACCGGTTGCTGGTGCGCGCGGGCGTCGATGGCAAGGCGGTTGGCAAGTTGCAGGAAGCGCTGGATATTCCTGCCTCGACCCTGACCCACCACCTGAAACATCTGGAACTGGTCGGCCTGGTCAAGCGCGAGAAAGTGGGCACCACCCATATGTGCCGCGCCGATTACCAGGAGATGGACGAGTTGATCCTGTTTCTGGCGGAAAATTGCTGCAAGGACGGCAAACACCCGCATCAGGAAGAGCATGTGGCCCACCATATTCGCGAAGGCGAATAAAGGGCAGAAACACCCAAGGTTAGAGCGCAACAAGGCGCGGGACTGAAAGGATAGCGTTATGGCTTGCGAGCATCCCGGACATTCTCACACGGCCGATAATTTCGAAACTTCTGGTAATACCGGATTTATAAATCGCCTCAAGAATCTGGATCGTGTGGTGCTGGCCTTCGTCCTGTTGATGGCCGTTGTCGGCATTGCCACACCGCAGCAATTCTGGCCCTCACTCAGTTTTGTCGGGAACAGCCTGGCAGACATCGCCCCCTTCCTCCTGCTGTCAATTGCCATTGCGGCAGGCGTGAAGGCGACAGGGGCGGATCAGTTGATCGGGGCCGCCTTCCGCGCCAATGCAGGCAAGGCGGTGATGGTCGCCGCGCTGGTAGGCGCCCTGTCCCCCTTCTGCTCATGCGGTGTGGTGCCGCTGATCGCTGCCCTGCTGGCCGCGGGCGTGCCGCTTGGTCCGGTCATGGCCTTCTGGCTTGCCTCCCCCGTGATCGACCCGGAAATGATGCTGGTGACCGCCGGCGTTCTGGGCGTGGAATTCACTGTCGCCAAAACCCTGTCGGCCATCGTAATTGGCGCTGTCGGCGGTTATGCCACGGTAGCGATCCAGAAGGCGGGCGGCTTTTCCGATCCCCTGCGCGGGATCGAGGTTTCCACCTGCGGCACCAGCGCCATCACCAAACCGGCCAAACCTCATTGGAAATTCTGGGACGACAAGGACCGGATGAAAGACTTTGTCGGTGAGTTCCGCCGCACCGGCTGGTTCCTGCTGAAATGGCTGTCGATCGCCTTCCTGCTGGAAGGCCTGATGACCAACAACCTGCCCATGGATAATATCGGGCAAACCCTGGCCGGCCTGGGCCTCTGGTCCATTCCCGCGGCGGCCTTTGTCGGCGTACCGGCCTATCTGAACGGTTATGCCGCAATCCCGCTGGCGGATACCCTGATGCAGATGGGCCTGAGCAAGGGTGCGGCACTCAGCTTCATGGTGGGCGGCGGCATCACCTGCATTCCGGCCATGGTCGCGGTGAAGGCCATGACCAGACTGCCGGTCTTCCTGACCTATGTGGCAATCGCCTTGACCGGTTCGGTCGCCGTCGGCCTACTCTATGCCCTGTGGGGCGGCGTTATCGGCTGACGCCTCAGCCCTTCTGCAATGCCCGCCATATCCGTTCCGGTGTGGCGGGCATATCTATGTCGTCATGGCCCAGGGCATCACAGATGGCATTCATAACCGCGCCCGGCGCGCCAATGCAGCCCACTTCGCCAGCCCCCTTCATGCCCAGACTATTAGCCGCCGTCGGCACATCAGCCTCTACCAGATCGAAATCCGGCAGGTCATCAGCGCGCGGCAGACAGTAATCCATGAAGGAACCGCTCAACATCTGGCCGCTGTCGGGGTCATAGACGGTGTTTTCCAGAAAGACCGGACCGATCCCCTGCGCCAGCCCGCCATGAAGCTGTCCGTTGGCAATCAGCGGGTTCAGCCTGCGGCCCAGATCGTCGACGGCGGTGAATTTATCCAGACGCACACGGCCCGTTTCCGGGTCGATTTCAACCTCCGCCACATAGGCGCCATGGGGTACGGTCTGGTGGTCACCCTCAAAATGGGCAAGCCCCGCACATTGCCCGGCCTTTTCCTCCGACAAATCTGCCGCCAACTCGAACAGGCTGACGGACTTATCGGTGCCGACCACCGCGAAGCCGCCTTTCGAATATTCCAGGTCCAGCGGAGAGGCCTCCAGGTGGTCCGCCGCCAGGCCACGGGCATTCTCCAGCAGATTTGCCGTGGCCCGCGTGATCGTGGTCGCCGCGATGGGCAGTGAACTGGACCCGCCGGTGCCGCCGCCCTGCGCCACTTCTTCCGTATCCCCTTCGATGATGCGGATACGGCCGGGGTCAATTTCCAGGCGGTCGGCGACCAATTGCGCAAAGGCCGTCTCATGCCCCTGGCCGGAGGCCTGCACGCCGGTTTTCACCAGCACCTCGCCTTCGGTCGTAACGATAACCTCGCTGAGTTCCGGCCCCGCATCGCCGCCGGTCAGATGCAGATAAAGACCGACCCCGATCCCCCGGCGCAGCCCGTTTGCCGCAGCCGCCGCTCGCCGCGCTTCAAAGCCTGCCCAGTCACCGGCTTGCAGCGCCTGATCCAGGACCACCTCGAAACGGGCCGAATCGTAGGTGTTATTATTGGCCGCCTTATAGGGCATGGCGCTTTCCGGGATCAGATTACAGCGGCGCAACTCCACCCGGTCAATACCGATCTCCCGCGCCGCCTTGTCCAGCAACCGCTCGACCAGCGCCACCGATTCCGGCTTTCCCGCCCCACGATAGGCGTCGGTCGGGGCCATGTTCGTATAGACACCTTTGGACGTAATATGCAGCGCGGGCAGGTGGTAGACATGCCCGGCAGGCTTGGCAAACCCTGTGGAGACGATCGACGGTCCCAAGGCGGAGGCATAAGCCCCGATATTGCCGATATTGTCGATCCGAAGGCCCAGAATCTTCCCTTGGCCGTCGAAGGCGGCGGTTGCGGTGCTGACATCGTCACGGCCATGGGCATCGGTCAGGAAGGCATCCTGACGGCTAGCGACCCAACGCACCGGTCGCCCCAGATCCTTAGAGGCAAAAAGCACCATGCTCTGTTCCGGGAAATTCACCAGTTTCATGCCGAAACTGCCGCCAACATCCTTGGTAATCACCCGCAGTTGATCTTCAGAAACACCCAATGTCTCCGCCACCACGTTGCGCATGAAATGCACGCCCTGCGTCTGGGTGTGCAGGGTGTAATGACCGGTCGCACTGTCGTATTCGCCAACGGCGGAACGTGTTTCCAGCGGGCTGATAACGACGCGGTTGGCGGTTGCCGTGATAGACACCACATGGGCGGCCGCATCCATGGCCGTCTCCACAGCCGTGCGATCCCCCATCGACCAGTTGAAGGCAACATCGTCGGATTTCGCCGGTTCCACGCAATGGTCCTGATCGTCGTAATCAACGTCGATCAATTCCAATGCATCCAGCGCCGCCTCCGGCGTCTCCGCCACGATCATCGCCACTGCATCGCCGACGAAACGCACCTCATCAACGGACAGCGGAAGACGCAGGCGCGCTTTGAACGGCGTGCCATCCGCACTGTCGATCGGGGTCTTGCAAGGCAATGGCTTCAGGCCCGCCTCAACCACGTCCTTACCGGTATAGATCGCCAGAACACCTGGCACATCGCGGGCGTCATCCAGGTCGATTTTGGAAATTTTCGCATGGGCAACGGGAGAGCGCAGCATCACCGCATGGGCCATGCCCGGCAGGTGGATATCTTCCACATAATTGCCCTGTCCGGTCAAAAGGCGCTTGTCTTCCAAACGCGGCAGCGGCTGTCCCGTCCACATATATTCCATCCCTGTTTCACAGTTGACGCCGGTTGGCCTTCCCCACCGGCCGGCTATTTTGTGGCGATCCTATCAAGGGGTTTCCGGCCGGGCAATCAATGCGCTATGTCTGTCTCGTCAGGACTATTTGAATTTCCGTTCCAAAACCACATATATTAGCCAGGCATAAGCCACGCCCGCCCGGCGCAGTATCAGGTAAGGACAAGACAGGCACAATGGCGCGACCGAAGACATTTGATCCCGAACAGGCCCTGGACCAGGCCGTGGAACTATTCTGGTGCAAAGGGTTTGAGAATACTTCCATGCAGGACCTTGTGGACAGGATGGGCATCAACCGGGGCAGTCTCTACGACACATTCGGTGACAAGCACGCCCTCTATCTGAAGGCACTGGACCGGTATATCAATCGCCACTCCATCCGGCTTGTTGCCGAACAGGAGGCCGGAAAGCCCGCCCGCGATATCCTCCGCAGCATGCTCTACCGCCTTGCCGACTGCACCACGGAAGAATGCCCGGAATTGAAACGCGGCTGCCTGATGACCAACACCATCTGTGAGCTTTGCACCCGCGACGGCGATGTTGCCACCGTCGTCCGAGACAGCCTGCAACGCATGGAAGACGCCGTTGCCGGCATTATTGCCGAAGGGCAGGCCCAGGGCCAGATAGCCCCCGACAAGGACAGTCGCGCCCTGGCGCGTTTTTTCCTGACCACCCTGCAGGGCATGCAGGTTATGCGGAAGGCGCACACATCTCCTGACGTCCTGCGCCAGATCGCCAATCAGGCGCTCAGCCTGATTTAACTGTTTCCAGCACCATTATAGCCATAAGAAAAAGCGCCGGACCTGATCGGGCCCGACGCTAATTCATTCCAGTCTTTTAACTGGCCGGAACCTACCTCGGTTCACTCATCAGACCTTTGACCGTTGCGAAGGCCGCAACCAAAAGCACGATGGCAAACGGAAAGCCTGTGGACACAGCCATGGCCTGCAAGGCAGTCAGACCACCGCCCAGCAACAGTGCAATAGCAACCAGACCTTCGAAGGAAGCCCAGAAAACACGCTGTGGCGTCGGCGCATCGACCTTGCCGCCCGCAGTGATCGTATCAATCACCAGCGAGCCGGAATCCGACGAGGTCACGAAGAAGACGATCACCAGCACGATACCAAGGAATGACGTGATCATCGTCAGCGGAAGTTCCTTGAACATGGTGAACAGCTTCAGTTCCAGCGGCGCTTCGGTAACCGCCATGTAGCCATCCTTGATAATCTGGTCCAACGCCACACCCCCAAAGGCCGTCATCCAGAGAACGCAGACCAGCGACGGGATCAACAGCACGCAGGTGATGAATTCGCGCACCGTACGCCCCCGGGACACACGGGCAATGAACATGCCGACAAACGGTGACCAGGAAATCCACCAGGCCCAGTAGAAGGATGTCCAGCCCTGGGAGAAATTGGTGTCTTCACGGCCAATCGGATTGGACAGCGCCGGAAGTTCCGTCACATAGGCAACCAGATTGTCGACAAAACCGGTGAGAATCGCCAGTGTCGGCCCGACAATGATCACGAACAGCAGCAACAGAGCCGCCAGAACCATATTGATCTCCGACAGGCGTTTAACCCCGGCCTCAAGGCCTGCCACAACGGAAGTAAGCGCCAGGGCTGTAATCCCGATAATCAGCAAAATCTTGTAAGTGTCGGAAACCGGCATACCGAAGAGGAAGTTCAGACCCGCATTCGCCTGTGAAGCCCCAAGGCCAAGCGACGTCGCCAATCCGAACAAAGTCGCAAAAACGGCAAGGATGTCGATGACATGGCCCGTCCAGCCCCAGACACGTTCCCCGAAAATCGGATAGAACATGGACCGGATCGTCAACGGCAGCCCCTTGTTATAGGCAAACAGCGCCAGCCCTAACGCGACGATTGCATATACCGCCCAGGGATGCAGCCCCCAGTGGAAAATGGTGGCCGCCATGGCAAGTGCGCTTGCCTTGGCCGAATCGCCTTCAGCACCACCCAAAGGCGCCCAGTCGGTCCGCACACCGTCCTCGCCAACCGTAATCCCGCCCATTGACGAACTGAAATGCGAGATCGGCTCGGCCACACCATAGAACATCAGGCCGATACCCATACCGGCCGCAAACAGCATGGAGAACCAGCCCGAATAGGAGAAATCGGGCTTTGCCTCCATACCACCCAGCCGGACCTTGCCCAGCGGCGATACGACAAGCCCCAGACACAGGATCACAAAGATGTTGCCTGCGCTCAGGAAGAACCAGTCGAATGTGGATGTCAGCCAGCCTCTCAAATGGCCGAAAAGTTCCCCGGCATCTTCCTTGAACGCCAGGGTCAGGAAGACGAAAGCGACAATCGTCAAACCTGAAATCAAAAAGACCGGATTGTGAATATCTAAACCGAATGGACCGATGTTCGCCTGGATATTATCCTGGCCGATCTCGTAGTCGGTGTCGATGACATCAGCAGCACCATCAGGTGTCAGGATATCATTATCTTCTGCCATGATCGTCCCCCTACTTGGTTATAAATTTGGTCTACCCCTAAGTCAGATCGATCAATCTGCCCGCCCTGAAATTGTCTCAGAAAGCGCAGGGGTCGGTCAATTCCCTAAGATTTTTTCCAGAATTCAGCGGGAAGGCGCACAAATCAACCCTTCCATATATTTAACGAATATGTTAATTAATATATACGTTAAATAAAAAAGTGAGCATAGCAGGCTATATGGACAAGTTGAGTAGCACCTTTGCCGCCCTGGCCGACCCGACCCGCCGCGCCATTCTGGCCCGGCTGGCGGAAGGCAGCGCCACGGTCAACGAATTGGCCGAGCCCTTCTCCATTTCGCTGCCGGCCGTCTCCCGGCACCTGAAAGTTCTGGAGCAGGCGGAATTGATCAGCCGCGAAGCAGTGGCCCAGAAAAGGCGCTGCACCCTACGCCCGGAAAACCTGCGCGATGCGGCCAACTGGATCGAAGATCATGCCCGGTTCTGGACCGAGAGCCTGGACCGGCTGGACAGTTATCTGGACACAATAGACATGGACACCCAAACAGGGGAGGAAGCACAGGATGACCGACGCAGTCACGGCAACAAGACCGGAACCGCCGACGAAAAGTAATATCGAGACGCTGACGATCGAGCGGAAATTCAAGCAACCGCCCAACGTGGTCTTCAAGGCCTGGACCGATCCGACCGCCTTGCGGCAATGGGTTGGGCCATTGCATTTCACCTGCCCAGCGGCAGAAATGGATGCACGGGTCGGCGGCAGCTATGTCTTTCCCATGATATCGGCCGACGGGAAATTTTTCACCGTCCGCGGTGTTATCAAAGACCTTATCCCCAACGCGCTTATGCGCTTTTCCTGGGCCTGGGACCAGGAGGACGGTTCAGCCGGCAGGATGATGGAAGTGACCCTGGAATTTCGGAAGTCCGGCAGCGGCACCCTCCTCATTCTTCATCAAAGCAACTTCATCGACGAGGAGGCCCGTACCTCGCACAACCACGGCTGGCAGGGTTGCCTCGATTCCCTGGCCGCTTATCTGGAAGAATGATCCATGCACAAACTGCAAATTCTAGGCATGCCGCAAAGCACCTTCGTTCGTACAGCCTGTATGGCCGCGATTGAAAAAGGCATTGATTATGAGTTGATCGAAACCATGCCGCAAAGCGATGCCATGAAGGCAATTCACCCCGCAGGCAAGATGCCGGTCATGAGCCATGGCGACGTGCATCTGTTCGAAACCCTCGCGATCACCCATTATATCGACCACGCCTTTGACGGGCCTGCCCTGCACCCGGCCAACCCGCTCAAGCAGGCCAAGATGTATCAATGGATCAGCTTCTCCAATGACCGGTTGTACCAGGTGATCGCCCGCGGGATATTGCTGCCGAGATTTTTCCCCAAAACCGAGGACGGACAGCCGGATATGGCCCTGATCAATCAGTCGGTCGAGGAGGCCCGCCCCCTGATTGCCGCCCTTGAACAGGCCTATGACGGCCATGATTATCTTTTAGGTGAGGAATGTTCGCTGGCAGATCTGTTTGTCGCCCCGATCCTCTACTACCTCTACGTCGTTCCGGAAGGAGGCGATCTGTTCGCCAACACCCCCAATATCGAGCGCGCCGCAAACGCCATGAAAGAGCGAGAAAGCTTTATCAAATCCGCCCCGCCGCCCCTGCCTCAGGCTGCTGATTAATTATTATCCCGGCAGCAGCCTCTGCCGCTGCCGGGCCATTATTGGGGAAGAAACATGACAGATCATCACAAGCGGTTTCCCGGAGAAGACGATGACTACCGTTCCTGCCGCCTGGGCCTGCTGGAGCAGGAGATCAAATTACGAAAGAAGATCGAAGCGGTTGCCAAGCAACGCCGTCAACTGCCCCTCGGCGGCAAAATCCCGGAGAATTATACCTTCGATGAAATTCGGGACGGACTGACGGTCCACACCCAATTCTCCGACCTGTTTGAGGCGGACAAGGACACCCTGCTTCTATATAGCTTCATGTTCCCGCCGGGCGGCACGCCCTGCCCCGGATGCACCTCCCTCACGGACAGCTATCACGGTGACCTGGTCCATTTGCAACAGCGCGTGAATTTCGCCGCCGTCGCAAAGACCGACATTGCAACCTTCCGCGCCTGGGGCCAGGAACGCGGATGGCATAACTTGCGTATGCTCTCATCTGCCGGGAACAGCTTTAACCGCGACTATCACGCGGAAAACGAAGAGGGATCCCAGGCCCCCCTGATGCATGTTTTCAAGCGTACTGCGAAGGGTATCCACCATTTCTACACCACGGAGTTGCTCTTCGTTCCTCCCGAACCGGGCCAGCACCCCCGCCATGCTGACTGCATGTGGTCACTTTGGAACATGCTGGATTTGACTCCGGAGGGAAGGCCAGACTGGAACCCATCCCTCCGGTATGACTAGCCCTCATTCGCAACAAAGCTCAGCGCCTGGCGAGCAGTGCGCAGCACATGTTTTCGCTTCAGCGTTGCATTGAGAAACCGGTTCCCGGCCGCCAACAGCATTTGCGCGGCCGGGCCATCGGGCGAGGCTTCATATTCCTCACGGATCGCCGCCGTCGTCTTCACCAGATGACAGGCAACAATATATTCAAACTGGGCATGATCGAAAAAGCCGTGCTCCACCTCGGCAAAGAAGGCCCTGGGGTCGGACAGATACCAGCGATCCGCCACATAGCCCTTATCGACAAAACCCGCATTGCGGCCGATGAAACAGCCCATCTGCAACAGCCCCTGCGGCCATAATTCCGGAAAACGCGAACATTGCACATGCACCGCGTTGGCAAAGGTCAGGCCATGGGTAAAGCTGAGAAAGCTTTGATTGGCGGCCACATTGCGGTCCGTGTGAAACTGATGCGCTTCATCGAAATGCAACATATTCCAGGCGAGCGCACCAAGCGCCGCATCAAACAGCGCCGCGGTGTTGGAGGAGGATGCCTGCATCCGTTCCAGAACCTTGGCCACCGAACGGCCGGTCAACTCATCCCAGACAACCGGCTCGTCATCCCACGTCGCCTGCCCCCAGGATTGTAGTGCCGGCGCATAGGCTCGGAATTCCGGAATCAAATCCTCCCGCCGCCCATAGATCAGTGACCGCACCAGCGCCAGCAAAAGCGGTTCTGCCACATCCGCGCCCAACCGGTCGATCAGGCCCATGGTCTTGTAGACGTATATCAGGCTGTGACCAAAATCCAGGAAGTGGTCAAGGGCCGCACGGGTCAGGGCCTCTTCAAAATCCCGGTGGGTCATACCGCAGGCCAGACCACCACGGATCATACCAATGGCTGTCTCCTCATCCTCTGCATCCACCGCCCGGACAAAGCCATCGACCGTGAAGTCCACCAACTTCACAGGATAGGGATAAATTTTTTCACGCCGCGTATCCCAGGCCATATGGGCGACCACCTCTACGACAGGGATCAGGGCCAGTGCCTCGTCGTCTGCACCATAACGGTCGCGCAGCGTCAGCCAGTCCAGTGCCGCACCATAGGCGTGGGTCGCGCCGAATTCCATCCGGTCATGGGTCCAGTGAATGGTCCTGCGCAATGCATCCAGCGGATCACCGCCCGCCTTCACCAGGCGCGCGATTTCGCGGGCCATACGGTCGTATTCATGATCGTCGAAACAATCCAGAAGATTGTCCAGCGCCTTGCCGATCGCCTGTTCGGGCGACGGATCACTGACGTCCAAAAGCAAGTCCCCACCATCCAGCCGGGCCGGGTAGGTGCGGACCTGATCGCCGCCGACCATGGTCTCGCCACTTTCCAGATCAAACTTCCAGTTGTGCCAGTTGCAGGTAAGGACACAGCCTTCGGTCAACGTGCCCTCAGACAGCGGATAACCTTCGTGAGGGCATTTGTTATTACAGGCGAATATTCCCTTTTCCCCCTGAAAGACCGCGATCTGGCGTCCCCCTTCCTTCACCAGGATGCGGCCCTTTTCCGCCAGCTTTTCCGCAGCACCCTTAATTCGTAATTCCCGTTCAGCCATCATCCGTCTCCATCGTCCAGATTATACCAGTTTTTCAGTGGCCCTGCCTGCCCGCATCGCTGTCCAGGCCGTCGCGGGAAAAATCAGGATTGCCGCACCGGCCAGATAGAGCATCAGGCCGTCACCCTGCCACACGTCCACCATCACACCTGCCGTGGATGGCCCGACCAGCACGCCAACGTTATACATGGCGGAAAAGGCCGCACTGCCCACAGCCAGAGCATGACCCTTGAAGAAATGTCCGACCAACAACACGCCCATGCCATATAACGCACTGCCTGCCGTGCCCCAGAAAAGGAAATAGATAATCCCCGCGGGCTCCGCGGTCAGGAAGTGCTGATAGCCCAGGATCATGAGGAATTCCCCAAGCGTCAGCCCCGCCACCAGGGCCAGCCTGTTCATCCGGTCCGCCAGCCATCCCATGGGATATTGGCTGAGCATTCCCCCAACCCCCAGCAGGCCCAGCAGCAGGAAAATGTCCTTCTCACCCACCCCCGCAGGCACAAGCGGCAGGAAGGCATGGGTCGCCTCATAGCTGGCCGACATCACCAGATTGATCACCATCGGCAGGGGCGCGAACAGCAAACAGGCGATAAGACCGCCCTTCCCTTTGCTCTTTTCAACGCTGTAACTACCGCCATCCGCCAGCATCACCGGTATCAGGCAGATCAGACAGAGGCCCGCGCCGATCAGAAAAGGCTCAATGGTCGCAGTGCCGGTCAGGGCAAGGATAAGCGGCCCAATCGCCAGGCCCGCGCTGCCCGCCGTGGCATAGACGCCAATTACCCGCCCCCGGCTATGGTCTTCGGCCAGATCATGGATCCAGGCCTCGCTGACAACCCAGAGCGCACAGGCCGCCGCCCCGGCGAAGGCCCGCAAGACAAACCACCCCGACAGACTTTCCATCACCGTAAACAAGGGAAACACCACACCAATTGTAACCAGAGCCGTGATCAGGATTGGTTTTGCGCCGAAACGCGAAAGCAGGGCGGGAAAGAATGGCGCGACCAGGACACCCGCCAGTGGCTGCACCGCCGTATTCAGCCCGATTACAGTCTCCGTAATGCCCATGGCATCCAGCCGCACCGCCAAAAGCGGCAGCGACAGCGAGTAGACCATATTCACCACGAACATCGCCGCGATCACGCAAGCCAGATTGAACCTCTTGGAATGCCCCATGCCCTCTTTCCCTCACTCGCCCTCGACAACGCCATCAGCGGCGGCTGCGCAGGCGTTTGATATCGTCCCGCTGAATCCCCAGATCGCGCAGCACATGATTGGACAACGCATCGGGGTAAATGGTTTTTTTCCGACGCCGGAACAAATGCGCCAGCCTCAGAACTTTTGTCATTGCACGCATGTTTCTCATCAGCTTCACCATTCAATTTAATAAAGTTTTTTCTTTATAAAACATATGACCGAAGAAATTTGACTTAATCAAGAAAAATCTTTAGAAAAATGTTTATGAGCAAACCACAATCCAAACCGAAGGATGTGAAGGGCCGCCGCCGCATCCAGGAAATCCTGAAAACCGAAGGACCGCAGGAAGCCGCCGTGCTGGCGGAAAAGCTGGGGGTTTCGGCCATGGCCGTGCGCCAGCATCTTTATGCGATGCAGGAAGAAAAGCTGGTCACCTTTACGGAGGAACCGCGCCCCAAGGGCCGCCCGGCCAAGCTGTGGCAACTGACGGAAGAGGCCAACCGGCTTTTCCCCGATGCCCATGCGGACCTGACAATCAACCTGATCGAGGTGATGAAGGAAACCTTTGGAGAAGACGGTCTCAACAAGTTTCTCGATGCCCGTGCTGCCAAGCAGGTCGCAGACTATCGAACGCGAATGGAGGGTACGGACGACCTGCGCGACCGGCTGGTCAAACTGGCCCGAATTCGTGAGGACGAAGGCTATATGGCCTGTGTCACGGAAGATGACGACGGCCTGCTGTTTGTTGAAAACCACTGCCCCATCTGTGCGGCCGCCCATGCCTGCAGCGGCCTTTGCGCCATGGAACTCAAGGTCTTCCAACTGGTGATGGGCTCAGGCGTGGACGTCAGCCGCACCGACCACATCCTGGCAGGCGCGCGCCGCTGTGCCTATCGGATAACGCCAAAGGCCCGGACATAAAAAAAACGCCTGCAGGCATAACCCGCAGGCGCTTCTTCAAAAGATCGAAATCGGATCAGACTTTACGCCGACGCGCAAAAACCATCCCGAACAGGCCGAGCCCCAGAAGGCCGAACATGCCCGGTGCCGGAACCGCCTTTGCACCGTTGATCACGATATTATCGAACTGATGGAAGGGACCTTCCTGAACCCAGGAAACCCGCAGAAGGTCGGAAAACACGCTGTCAAAGAAGAAGGTTTCAAAACCCAGCGTACCATCCAGGGTAAAGGTCTGACTAACTGTGCCCCCGCCGAGCAGCGTCCCGATGAAAGTCACGTTAGCACTGTTGTTTCCATTCAATTCGGATAAGTCGATGGAGGTCAGGTCAAAGGCCGAACCGTTATCGGCCACCAGCTCGATCCCACCGCCAATCGTATTGTTGAAAAGCGCCGTGGACCCGGCGTAGCGGAATTCCTTTGTACCGAATGTCGCGAAAGACTGGCTGCCCCCCAGGTTGTGCAGGGAGTATCCGTCTTCGGAATAGTTCCAGCCCGCAGAATTGACGCTGCTGTTATTCTGTTCCAGGCTCTGGAAATCAATAACAGTGGCTTCCGCCGCCATGCCGCTCGCAAACAGAACCGTTGTTGCCAGCGCCACGCCCGTGGCCAAATTTTTCATAGCTTTCAACATATTCGCCCCTTAAGAACAGCCCATAGACACTGAGGCACATTGCAGCAATACATGTGCCAAAGCACTTTTTCTTTTATTTTCAGATTATTATCCAAAACCCTCACGACCCAACCGTCAAGAAACCCGACATTAGATTTCTATCCATCAGGCAGCTTGTAATCAGGCTTTGCGGCGGCGGCCCAGTCCAATGCCAATCAACCCCAGCCCAAGGAGCCCCACAGCCCCCGGTGCGGGCACGGCCTGCGTCGCATAGGCCGCCGTTTCGACGTGAGAGAGCGCACCAGAAGACTCAGGAGAATGACGGGTGGGTGCGAAATGTTCTGACTGAATGGCGGCTGCTCGGGAAGGGCCATGCAGCACAATCGCGCCTGCCAATACCAAAGCCACCGCGGGCAGGGCCCTTCGCATACAAATCATTGCTATTCCCCCCAAAAAAGAACGTACATCAATGGGGATAATTCAATTATCATGCCACACGCATAAGTTGATTTTCTTCAACAGGTTGCTAATTGCGGCAAGCAGGCAATGTAAAGGATACCGACACCCGGAAGCAGTCCTCCCTCCACGCCATTCCGAAAGGATTCCATCAAAAGACGAACCGAAAAAAAACGCCTGCGGCAATACCTGCAGGCGTTTCCCAGTCAGATCATTGTGTGATCAGGCCTTGCGGCGACGCGCAAACCCAAGTCCGAACAGTCCCAGCCCCAGCAGGCCCAGTGCCCCCGGCGCCGGGACGGCTGATGCGGCATTGACCACAATATTATCGAACATGTGATAATCAGCCTGCTGCACCCAGGTAACATCCAGAAGATTGTTGAATGCGGCGGTAAATAAGAAGGTTTCAAAGCCCAACACGCCATCCAGCGAGAACGTCTGGGTAACGGTTCCTCCGCCCAGCAGATGCCCAATAAAGGTAACATCGACGTCAGTGCCGTAGCCAGCACCGAATTCTGTCAGATCAATAGAGTTCAGGGAAAATACGGCCCCACCGTCAGCCGTCAGCTTGTTAGTGCCGTTGGGAGTGTCATTAAACAGCGCCGTAGAACCATAATAGCGTGATGCGGCAGTGCCGTAGGACTTCAATCCAAATGTACTCAAACTGGCAACTGTGAAACCATCTTCGGAATAGCTATATCCCGCATCGTGTGCATTGTTGTCGTTAACTTCCAGTCCCTGGAAATCAATCACCGTTGCCTGTGCTGACATGGCACCGCCAAAGGCAGCCGCAACAGCAAAGGCCGCACCCATGGCCCAATGTTTAAAAGAATTCATCTCATCCCCCCTGAATTGGTTTATTTGGAACTGGGACGGGTAGCCGCAATATTTGGGCCAAAATACTAATCGTTTATTATCAGTCACTTAATTCAGCGGTCGATCAACGTTGAAAAGAATACCGACATTAGCATTCTATCTATTATTGAAGATTCACGAAGGCAACTGCATCCAACAAGGACGAAAAAAGCCCTCCGGCGTGGCGGAGGGCTTTCTCGTCAAATTCTACGGGCGGGCGCTGTCAGGAGCGGGTCAGCCCCATATCCCGCAGCAGGTATTCCGGCAGCCCGTCCAGATGTTCTTTTGCCAGAACCATCTGCCACTTACGGGCAGCCCAGCGAACGGGCGTCTCAAGACTACGCATCAGGCCGAAGCCGAAAAAGCCATGAGCGATGCGGGTATCAATTGCGTTCATGATGCGTCCTCCTAAGTCAGGGTATAATGCATTGATTGATTGCGAAGAATGTAACGTCTGGGTTAGATGAATAGTGCGCAAAGAAAGGTTTTTTCTGCGTGTATTTCGCAAAATCGAGCGGCGGAGCGATAAATTTTCGCAAAGCCTGTAAAATTATTACCAAGCAAAGTTTTTAGCCGATGCCCGACCTTGATAATTTCGACCGCCGCATTTTGAAGCTGATGCAGGAAAACAGCCGCCGCACCGGCGCGGAACTGGCCGAGAAAGTGGGACTGTCTGCCGCCGCATGCCTGCGCCGGGTACAGCGATTGCGCGAAAACGGTGCGATCGAGAAAGAAGTCGCCATTGTCTCACCCAAGGCGCTGGGCAAGAAGTTGAAGATGATCGTGCTGGTCACCGTCGAACAGGACCGCCCCAACCGCGACCGCGACGTAACGGAGAAATTCCGCAACCTGCCGGAAGTGACGAAATGCTATCACGTGACAGGTGCCGCCGATTGGGTAATGGCCGTCGAGACTGAGGATATGGACGCCTACAACGACTTCGTCGAAGCCCATTTCAGTGCCCCTTACGTCAAACGCTATGAAAGCTTCGGCGTGTTGAGCACGGTGAAGTGACTGCATCCCTATTATTCACATTACAAAAACAAAGAGACTTTCATGAACAGGTTAAAATCTCTGGCAATCGCCGTCGCTGCCCTGCTGTCCCTGACCGCTTGCGTCACCAGCAGCAGCAGCCAGACAAATTGGGCTGCGGAAACGCCCCCGCCAGCACCGGTTAAGTTTCACTGGTCCCACGACTACGCCTGTGCGGACAGCAATCTGGTTGGCGCGAAGCAAAATCCGGTATCTTTGGCCGCCGTCGCCTACGATTGCGTAAGAAAAAATCAGTTTGAGGAAGCCGCCTACCCCTTCATGCTCGGTATGCTCTATGGCGATTATGATAAAAAGCGTGTGGCCGACGGGTCCAAGCACGAGGTCGTCGACAAGGCCTATAGAGATCGTTTCACTCGCCTGGACAAGGCGACAAGCGACGCTTTCTCTTCCTACCTCGGAGAAGCCTTCAAAAAAGGCGACAAAGGCGGCAACCGTTCCATGCAGAGGCTCTGCGCTTATATCACGGCTGTCGGGGCGCCCGACTATGCCCCTTATTATATGACCAGAAATACCAACGATGACAGTTGGCGGGTAAAAGGCTTCGATAAGGACACTGCCTGGCGGTCTGTGCTCAAGAGTGCCGACTGCCTCTAAGATCACTTAAACAGCGGCTTTTACGCCCAATATTGACGGCAGAGCCAAAATCCATATAAGTCCGCGCATACGGTTTTTGGGGCCAGGTTTGTATTGCCTGGTTTTATTCGCCCAATAACGAAAGGATATATAGGACATGAGTTCCGCCACACAGCCGCTGACGCGGTTGCTGGCACCGATCTTTGCGATGGGTGCCGTTATTCTCGCCTCCAATGAATTGGTCCAGCATCCGGTCGACTATACGGTCGCGGGCATGAATCTTGCCGACCTGCTGACCTGGGGGGCCTTTACCTATCCGGTTGCCTTCCTGGTGACCGACACCACCAACCGCCTGTTCGGTGCCGCCACGGCGCGCATGGTGGTTTATGTGGGGTTTGCGCTGGGCGTCTTCCTGACACTGGCCTCCGCCTTCGGCATCGCCTTGGCCGCCACGGCGGGCACCAACGCCACCGCGCTTCATATGCTGTTCAACGATCCGGACGCTTTCGGCATGCTGCGCACTGCTGTCGCCAGCGGTTCCGCCTTCCTGACCGCGCAACTGCTGGACATTTTCGTCTTTGACCGCCTGCGCAACCAGACCTGGTGGAAAGCGCCGCTGATCTCGTCACTGATCGGTTCTCTGGTAGACACGATGCTGTTCTTTTCCATTGCCTTTGCGGGTACTGGCCTGCCCTGGACGAACTGGGCCTTTGGCGATTTCGCCGCCAAGATGGTGATGATTGCGGCCCTGCTCTACCCGTTCAAACTGCTGGTCAGCCTTTATCCAGCGCGCCTGCGGGAAGCAGGCAATAATGCCACATTCATCTAAGCCGTCATACGCGGGCTTGACCCGTGTACCCACGAATTCTCTGACGTCAATATGGTTCGTGGGTGGCCGGATCAAGTCCGGCCATGACGGAGAAAAAAGACGCTCTTTGGGAGACATCCATTCATGAAAGTCGACCTCTTCGACTTCGATCTGCCGGAAAGTTGTATCGCCCAGCAGGCGGTTGAGCCGCGCGATGCCGCAAAGCTGCTGGACCTGACAGGCCGCGCCTTCGCCGACCGCATCGTGCGCGACCTGCCGGAGATGCTGCGTCCCGGTGACCTGCTTGTCTGCAACGACACCAAGGTGATCCCGACACGGCTGACCGGCAAGCGCGGCGAGGCGCGTGTGGAAGTCACCCTGCACAAGCAAATCGGTCCTGACCAGTGGTGGGCCTTCGCCAAACCGGCACGCAAGCTGCGCCTGGGCGAGAGTTTCGTCATATCCGAGGATTTTCAAGCCGAGGTGATGGACAAGACCGAGGGGGGCGAGGTGCTGTTGCGCTTCAACCTGTCGGGCGGCGATCTGATCACCCGGCTTTGGGACCACGGGGTCATGCCCCTGCCCCCCTATATCAAGCGCACCAAGGGCGGCGACGAGGCCGAAGACGCAGCCGACCGGGAGCGTTACCAGACCGTCTTCGCCAAAGAGGAAGGCGCGGTCGCGGCCCCCACCGCAGGCCTGCATTTCACCGACAGCCTGACCGAAACCCTGAAGGAAAAGGGCATCGGCTTTCAGACCATCACCCTGCATGTGGGTGCGGGCACCTTCTTGCCGGTGAAGGTGGAGGACACGCGCAACCACATCATGCATTCCGAATTCGGTATCATCACGCCCGATGAGGCCAACCGGATCAACGACACCCGCGCCAAGGGCGGCCGGGTTGTCGCCGTCGGCACCACCTCGCTGCGCCTGCTGGAAAGTGCGGCCGCCAGCGACGGCAGCATCAAGCCTTTCGAAGGCGAGACCGACATCTTCATCACGCCCGGCTACCGCTTCAAGGCGGTCGACATGCTGATGACCAATTTCCATTTGCCGAAATCGACCCTTTTCATGCTGGTCAGCGCCTTTGCCGGGCTGGATCGCATGAAGGCAGCCTATAAACACGCAATCGACAGCGGCTATCGCTTCTATTCCTATGGCGATACCAGCCTGCTGGTGCGGGAGGATCTTCTCGATGACTGACTTTTCCTATGAACTGCTGAAGACCGACGGCGGCGCACGTCTGGGCAAGATCACTACCGCCCACGGGCAAATCGACACGCCAACCTTCATGCCCGTCGGCACGGCGGCAACGGTGAAGGCCATGTTCCCGGAAGATGTGGCCGCCACCGGCGCACAGATATGCCTGGGCAACACCTATCACCTGATGCTGCGCCCGACGGCGGAACGCATCGCGGAGCTGGGCGGCCTGCATAAATTCATGAATTGGGACAAGCCGATCCTGACCGACAGCGGCGGCTATCAGGTGATGTCGCTGACCGAGCTGCGCAAGATGACCGAGGAAGGCGTGCGTTTCCGCTCCCATGTGGACGGCAGTTATCACATGCTGACCCCGGAACGCTCGACGGAAATCCAGCATCTGCTGGGCGCGACCATCACCATGGCCTTCGACGAATGCACGCCCTATCCCTGCACCAAGGAAGAGGCGGAGAAATCCATGCTGCTTTCCATGCGTTGGGCGGAACGCTCCCGCAAGGCTTTCGTACCGCGCGAGGGTTACGGCCAGTTCGGCATCGTGCAGGGCTCAACCTTTGAAGACCTGCGCCGCCATTCGGTCGAGGCACTCAAGGAGGTTGACTTCGAAGGCTATGCCGTTGGTGGCCTTGCCGTGGGCGAGGGTCAGGAACTGATGTTCTCCACCCTGGACTTCACCACACCGATGATGATGACCAACAAACCGCGCTACCTGATGGGCGTCGGCAAACCGACCGATCTGGTCGGTGCGGTCGCGCGCGGTATCGACATGTTCGACTGTGTGCTGCCGACCCGGTCGGGCCGCAACGGCCAGGCCTTCACCCGCCGCGGCCCGGTCAATATCCGCAATGCCCGCCACGCGGCCGACCATCGCCCGCTGGACGAGGAATGCCCCTGCCCGGCCTGCACCCAATACAGCCGCGCCTATCTCAACCACCTGATCAAAGCGGGCGAAATCCTCGGCATGATGCTGCTCAGCTGGCACAACATCCAATACTACCAGACCCTGATGCAGTCCATGCGCGCCGCCATCGCCGAAGGCCGCTTCGAAGACTTCCAGGTCGCCTTCCACGAGGAATATTCCGGCGGGGATATCCCGCCGCTTTAAAGCAAACGAGAAAGGCGGCCGATTGGCCGCCTCAGACCGTTGACAAACCCCGTCGATATTCGGCGGGGTTTAGTTTTGGATGTTTGCCGGTTGTTATTGAGGGAGAGTGAGAAGTCCCCTTTCGATCAGATCGGGCTGGTTTCGGTTTTTGGAACCATTGCGAGGGCGATTTTCTTGATGTTTTGGGCGGCGGCGGCGAGCAGGCATTGCGTTTTGACGGCGATGAGGCCGCGGAAGCGGGCGTATCGGTGTCCGAAGAGCTGCTTTGCGTCGGCAAAGGAGCGTTCTACAGTTTCCTTGCGTCTTTTATAGAGCCTTTTGCCCCAGTCGGTGAGACGGTGGGCGTCCGTGCGCTCCCGGGCGTCCTGCCAGACATGGCGGGTGACGGTTTTGGTGTGTTTGGCGCTGCCGGTGCAGGAGGCAAGCAGCGGGCAGGTGGCGCAGACCTTCGGGTCGCTTTTGTAATGGCGATAGCCGTTGCGGTCGGTGGTGGCATAATTCAGGAGCTGGCCCTGCGGACAGCGGTAGCCGTCTGACTGCCGGTCGTAATGATAGTCGCGCTTGCGCAGCATGCCTGCCCGGTGGTTCGGACGGCGATAGCCGGTTACACCGAGGATATCCCTGTCTTCCAGCCCTTTGGCGATGCCCGCCGTGGCATAGCCTGCATCCAGCCCGACCGCCTGGACATCCAGGCCGAAGCGATCCCGCTGCCGGTCGAGCCGGTCCAGATAGGGGATACTGTCATGCACAGTGGCCGGGGTGGCGTGAGTATCGGTGATGATGCCATAACGCCCGTCCACCGTGCGGTGATCCAGATAAAAGAACCCCTTGGGCTTGCCTTCACGCACCATGTAACCGGCTTCCGGGTCGGTGCGGCTGACCTTGGTCTCCTTTTGCCCGGGCGCGCGTTCCTTCGCCTTCAGCGGCTTTTTGGCATGGGCCGCCCGATCCTCCTCAACCGCCAGGTCCAGCGCGTCCCAATAGTCGGCCCGGGACTTGGCGACCACTTGGCTGTCCCATTTGTTCTTGTTGGCATTGGCCTTCAGATGGGTGCTGTCGGTATAAAGCACCGTGCCGTCCACAAGACCCTTGGCAATCGCCTGTTCGACAATGTGATCGAAAATATCCTGCGCCACAGACACATCCCGGTAGCGGCGGCGGCGGTTCTGCGACAGTGTCGAGGCATCGAACACCTTGTCGGTGAGGCCCAAGCGCAGAAACCAGCGATAGGCCACATTCACCTCGATCTCCCGCACCAACTGCCGCTCCGAGCGGATGCCGAACAGGTAGCCGATGAACAGCGCCTTGAACAGCATCACCGGGGCAAGCGCCGGGCGGCCGTTATCCGCGCAATACAGACCGGCCACCCGGTCGTGGATAAACGAAAAGTCGATCACCGCATCGATCTTGCGAAGCAGGTGATCCGCAGGCACCAGACCCTCCAATGTCACCATCTCAAGTCGGCCCTGTTCAGGCTGGGGCTTCTTCAACATAAGACAATAGAATCACAAAGGCCCCGCTTGCGCGAGACCTTTGTCAGCAGTCTGAGGCGGCCGATTGGCCGCCTTTTTCTACAAGTTTTCTTTTTTTGCCTTCTTGATGTGACGCTCGACCGCAACTACAAAAGCATTCCCCTTACTAAGTGTTCCATCCACTAATGCGCACAGGTGTTCCGTCGTTTCATGCGTCGAACCTATATAACCCGAACGCACCAGTTCATAGAAAGCGCGCGGTCGCATATAATTGCCGTTCAATGCCTTGTAGCTAATTCTTACCCCACCTCGTTCGCCTAATGCAGCATCACAGTCTTTCCACTTCATGTAGTGCTCTATTGGCATCAAAAACGTTTGCTCGGTCAGAGCTCCGTCTCGAGGAACGAATTTCAGGTAAAAATGAGCAGGGTTCAGTCTATATTCGTCGTGGCTAGTATCATGAGTTTCCGCAAAACGCTCCATGCGAGCGATTTCATCAAGTAACTGCGCATCTTGCCTGTAGATTGTGTCCTTGTCGCCCTTCACCTTTTCCATCATTTTATACTGCACCATTACAGTATTACCGTTGGTGTGGTTATGGTAGATTAAGTCGACTCCAAACAGCTTCTCTAAAGGCTGTTTATTCCCCAATATTATATCGAGGCGGCTATTCCCCTTCTGGAAGCTGGCGATTCCAGTATTGGAACTACTGATGAAATCATAATCGAGAAATCTCCGACTATCATCAACAACAACCATGTCTTCATACAAATGAAGTGGGTGATCACCTTCAAATTTCTCACTAATGTGGATGCGCTCAGCAGGATCGTTTTTGTCAAACCCAAAGGCTGTAAGCGCAGTATTGACAGCATCAACTTGCAGAGAATATGCGTCGTGAAAAACGTCGTTATGTAGAAGTTTTCGTACAATTTTTTCGATAACTGGTCTGTTCTCATCAATTCTGTAAAGAGTGGTGAGAACAATCTTTGCCAAATCTGTATGCAATATGAACGCAAAACCCCAAGGTCTTTTTTGCAGATCGAATAATCTTGGTAAGTTCTCGGATTTGACTATCGAAAGCAGTGTATCCAAGTCGTCTGGCTGAATTTCAAGACTATGAATAAGCTTGATTCTCGACTGTACGGTGGTGACTGCTCTGTGCGAGTTAATAATACCTAAGAAAATTTTAGGTTTTCCATCCACGTCACCGAAAGTCATACATAGAGATTTTTGCTCAAAGCCGCCTAAGACGGAATGATCTGTCGCCCATGAAAACGCTATACTTCCAGAATGCGACAGTAAAACTCTCCGCCAGGCGTCATTCGGTAACCTCAACATGCATAGCTTATGCGATTCTATGTAAGTAAGGAGCCTTTCTAATGTTTGTAGTTCGCTTTCAACGAACTCCGACTGACTCTGAAGGTCCATTCAATTACCTCGTTGGAAATTTAATCTATTAAGAAACATACGACTTAAACTTCAGTACTTTCTTATGCATATAGGCGCGCTAAAATAGCGAGCAAGAAAAAAATTCAATCTTCAGAAAAATGACTGGAAACCCGGAGGCATCTTTCGCGATCAGCTATCCATCTTGCCTTTAGGTCCGCTCCCCACCCTCAAACTAAAATCAAAATGCCAACTACACGCTTGAAGTGGGATCATCACTTTTCCTTATAGATCCCACAGCAATATAAATTTGCCTCCCTCCGCCCGTTGACGGACAGTGCGCTGATTGAGTTTCACCGCCGCTGACGAGGCCCGCCCATGGATGCACAAGCGCCCCAATATATTTTCGACGCCGCCGAAAAACCGTCCCTGCCGCTGCATGAGGTGCCCCTGGTGGTCGCCACCGAGGAGACGGTGAAGGGCTATGGCTGTCTGGTGGACGATCCCGATGCTTTCGAGATCGAGATCGTGCAATGGCCGGCGCAAGGCTGGCGCAAGGTGGATGCGGGCACGGGCGACGAGGCGGGCTATGTGGAGGGCATCTTCCACGGCAATTGGAAGGGTGACGTGCTCTATGGCTCCAACGAGGCGGTGAAGGGCCATTATGTACTGGGCTGGTCCCAGGACCCGCAGCAGGCAAGCGCCGAGGCGGCCACCGGACCGCGCGACAAGGTGCTGCTCTGGCATATGAATTACCACCCGGACGGCGGACAGCTTTTCTTCCCGCTGGACAAAAAGCCCTTCGTCGTGCCCGTGGCCCTGCCCGGCGACAACCTGACGCCGGAGAAGGTCATCGCGTTGTGGTGCGACGGCGCGAAGGGCCTCTATATCCATCCCAACATCTGGCATGAGGGCATCTTCCCGGCAGAAGACAACCAGCGTTTCCTGGACCGCCAGGGCCGCGTCCACGCCCGCGTCAGCTGCGACATCGGCGCGGAATTCGGCGTCTATCTATCGGTGCCCCTGTGCCGTTCCTAATCCGGCAGGCTTGATACAGATTAATGCGCCCGGCTCCCCGCGCGTCAGAATGGCGATAGAGATTCATTCATTATCGCCTGGCGCGAAGGAGCCTGATCATGACTTTCAAAAATATGTTTATTGCCACCGGACTGGCGGTTGCGCTCACCACCGGCGTCGTCACAACCGCATCGGCCCATGGCATGGGCGGCGGCACCACGCCCTGCGGCGGCTATCAGGGCGGGCAGATGGGGCCGGGTTATGGCATGGGTCCCGGAATGATGGGACAAGGTATGATGGGACAAGGCATGATGAACGGCGGCATGGGCTACGGCATGGGCCAGGGCTACGGCATGAACCCGATGATGGGGCGCGGCATGATGGGCGGTCAGGGTATGGGCCCCGGGATGATGGGGCAAGGCATGATGGGCGGCCAGACCATGATGGACCGCAACATCCAGACCGAAGACGTCCGCCGCATGATGGAATACCAGCTCTACTGGAACGGCAATCCCAACCTCAAGCTGGGCAAGATCAAAGAAGTCAGCGACGATGTCATGTCTGCGGAAGTCGTGACCAAGGACGGTTCGCTGGTACAGCGCTATCTGATCAACCGTCATACGGGCTGGATGCAACCCGCACCGCAGCAATGATCGGAGCACACGTCCCGCTAATCAACCTCCTCCCCCGTCATGCGCGGGCTTGACCCGCGTACCCACGGGGGCTTCCAAGTTAACGGGGAAAACCGGAAACGACACTGCCCTCGCGGGTGGCCGGATCAAGTCCGGCCATGACGAAAATTACAGTCCACGCCCAAAAGAAAAGGCAGCCCGAAGGCCGCCTTTCGCAATTCTGAGATGCCGTCCGGGATTAACCGACGAAGGCTCTTTCCACCACGAACTGGCCGGGAGCCGCATTGGAGCCTTCGGTCAGGCCGAAGCTTTCGGTCAGTTCCTTGGTGTCCTTGAGCATATCCATGGAGCCGCAGATCATGACCCGGTCTTCTTCCGGGTTCAGTTTCGGCACGCCCAGGTCTTCAAACAGCTTGCCGCTTTCAATCAGATTGGTGATACGGCCCATGCGCGGGAAGTCTTCGCGCGTCACACTGGTGTAATGGCGCAGCTTTCCTTCGACCATCTCACCGACCAGCGGGTCTTCCACCAGATCCTTGACGAGCTGATTGCCGTATTCCAGTTCGGCGACCGTGCGGCAGGTATGGGTCAGGATAACTTCGTCATAGCGTTCATAGGTTTCCGGGTCGCGGATAACACTGGCGAAAGGCGCAATGCCCGTGCCGGTGGAGAACATATACAGCCGCTTGCCCGGCAGCAGTGCATCCAGCACCAGCGTACCGGTGGGCTTCTTACCAAGCAGCACCATATCACCCGGCTTGATGTTCTGCAGACGCGAGGTCAGCGGACCGTCCTGAACCTTGATGGAGAAAAACTCCAGCTTGTCATCCCAGGCGGGGCTGGCGACCGAATAGGCCCGCAACAGCGGCTTGCCATCGACCATCAGGCCGATCATGACAAATTCGCCGGACCGGAAACGGAAGCTTGCCGGACGCGTGATCTGGAAGGAGAACAGGCTGTCTGTCCAATGCTTCACATCCAGCACGGTTTCCCCGGTGACGGATTTCGGCAGTTCGATCTGGTCTAACTGGTCGAAAGGCATGAAAGAGCTCCTATTCGAATTCGCACGCCCGTGCGGATTTTCTCAGCGTCCAAAACACGAAGACAGACACATTCTGTCCGGTTTTGCCGATCTTATTTCGGATCGGCAATTGAATTATTTGCGCCAGGTCAATTGGGATTGCGGCGTAATGTCGCAAAAGACCGGGCCGTTCAGACCGCCGCAGCCAAGGCTGTCTTCACAGCGGCAGAAGGTGTGATATGGCCTAATTTTCAATCTATTTCAACACCTGAACGTGTTTTTGTGTAAATTATTTTAATTCACACTGCATCTTTGTTGTATTTGGTTGAATATTCAACCATTATTAAGCCCAGGTAAATAGCGCAAGTCAACAGACATTTGCATGCCTCGAAGCTTTTGATTCTCAAGCAAAGTAAATTCGGTCAGGCAATCCGCTGGCAAAACGGCCTCCGCGAGAACCTCACGGGCAAGGGCTTCGCTGATCACAAGCCCTGCGTCAAGATGACGCCCCATGGTCTGCAGGCGGCTGGCAATGTTGACGCTGCCGCCGACAACGACAAAGGCCATATTGCGGTCACGGCCGATATTCCCCATCACCGCCTCGCCGTAATGGATGCCGATACAGGCCCTGACCGGACGCTGACCGCTGGCAATACGCTGCGCATTCCAGGCCTGCAGTTCCCGCTGCATCGCCATGGCGCATTTCAAGGCATCACTGGCATCATGGCTCCCCGGTTCCGGTGTGCCGAATGTGGCCAGCAAAGCATCGCCGATGTATTTTTCCAAGGTACCGTCATGGGCAAAGACGTGAGCCTCCATACGGCCATGAAAATCCCTCAGCAGATCAAGCACGCCCTCGGGTGTCTTGTCCTCCGTCAATCCGGTGAAACCGACGATATCGGCAAAGAGGATGGCAACCTTGCGCTTTTGCGCCTGTCCGACCGCACCCCCCTGTTCGGTCAGGCGCGCCGCAACTTTGGGGGAGAAATAACGGGACAGGTTGTTCTTCTGGACCTCCGCGCCGACACTTCGAAAGACTAGCTTGCGGGACCGGTGCACAGCCACCGCCAGACCGATGGAGGCAATCATAAAAATGACCGTCTGTTCGATGGCTTTGCTACTATCGACGTAATTCGGGTCCAGATAGATGGCGAGGATATCCGCCACTGTCATCGCCGGGTCCGTGTTCTCCTCATTGAAAATAACCGCCCCGGGCAATGTACCCAACCAGAACGCCAGAGAATTCCAAACCACCACGACACAAGCCCCAAACCACATCATCAACCAGGGCGAATAGGTCAGCGCAACGATAACCGCCATCACGTAATAGTAATTGAAAAGCGAGGTCCGCAGGATCAGTGCCTGCGGCACCACAGTGTCCTGAAAGGGTGAAGGAATCAGCCAGACCATTGGCAGGAAAATCGCATCCAGCAGTACGGTCAGGTATAGTATCCAACGCCAGGATGGCCGGAAATAAACGATCCCCAGATGAATGAACCCGATGATGAGAAACGGCAGGGTGTTGCTCATGTCATAGAGCATTTCCAGGAATTCGGGACTCGTAATGAATTCGCGGGCGGAGCCTTTGAGTTCTGCCCAGTACAGAAAGGTCGCAAGGTTAAACAGATTGACGGCAATAATGGAAGTAATGCGGACGGCCACACCCAGTTTTATACCGGCAATCTCCTCACCATCAATCAAGGCCGCCGTGGTCTCATTCGGTCTGAAATGGCTGCGGCTTCCAATCCGCGCGAGGAAATTCAGGGGTTTCATGGTCTAATCCGTCGGCGTTTCGGCAACATCCCGCAGGGCATCTTCGTCCAGCAGGGAAATCCTCCCCTTTGCCAGGTCAATCCAGCCCTCGCGCCGCCAATATTGCAGCACCTTGTTGACGGCTTCGCGCGATACGCCAGTCATCTGGCCCATTTCACTTTGGGAAATCCGGATCGTCACTGCCCCCTCAACCGGCGCCACGGCCTCACGCATCAGCAGCAACCGCTTTGCCAGCCGCGCCGACAACGCCAGAAAGGCCGTATCCTCCACCTGGGAACTGATCCAGCGAATCCGGCGGCAAAGCAGGTCAATCATATGCCGCGCCAGCACAGAGGAACGATCAACAAGGGCCATGAAGTCACGACGTCGGATCAACAGAAGGTCAGCCTGTTCCTGGCCTGACGCATCCGCACTGCGCACGGTGCCGTCCATCAGGGCGATCTCGCCAAAGACCTCCCCCGGCTGCATGATGTTCAGGATGATTTCCTTGCCGTTTTCCGACTGTACGGAAATCCGGACCCTACCGGAGAGTACGCAATAAAGGCCGTCGGCCTCGTCCCCTTTTTGAAACAGAAGCTGGTCCTTGCCAATTGTCCGTGTGACGGCCATCCCGGCCAGTTCGCCAATCACGTCTTTCGGAAGTCCGCGAAAGATTCCGAACGTCTCTATAAGCCCAATATGCCCGGTCATGTCTGATCCTACCCCAATGCGCCAAATAACGCCGCCGGGAGACCAAAAGGTCAAGTGATAGTTTCATATTCAATTTGTGAACCGGTTCACAGACCACCCCGCCCGGGGCTGGTATTCCTCCCCCAGTTCGAATGAATTGGCTTGGAGTAAATGAATGCAACGCTTCCTGCTGTCGGCAACGGCCCTGATCACCGGCCTGTCGGCTTTCCCCATGGCATCTTATGCCCGCGACTGGTCCCAGGTCGATTTCACCCTCGGGATAGGGGCCGTCTACGGGCCTGATTATGAAGGGTCCGACGATTATGATTTCGGCCCTATGCCGATCATCGAGGTCAACTGGGCCGACACCGTCGTCCTGGGCTTGGACGGCCTGCGTGTGAACGCCATATCCGTGGAAAATGGCGACAGCGCCTTTACCGCCGGGCCAATGCTGGGTTACGACGGTGGCCGCGATGAAGGCGATAACGACGCCCTGCGCGGTCTGGGCGATATCGACCAGACCATCGAAGGCGGCGGCTTTATTGACTATTCCTATGGCCCCTGGATGGCTAATCTGACGGTCCGCACGGACCTCGGCGACGGCCATGACGGCACTATTGCGGAATTGTCCGCAGGTTACGGCTGGCATTTCGAAAATGGCGTCAACCTGTCCACCGGCGTTGCCACCTCCTGGGCCAGTGAAAAATACATGCAAAGCTATTTCGGTGTCGATTCCGGCCAGGCGTCGCGGTCGGGCTATCAGCGCTATGACGCAGGCGCCGGCTTCAAGGATGTCACCCTCAACTTCAATGCATCCTACAGCTTCGACGAAAACTGGAACGTCTTTGCCATATCCAGCGTTGGCCGCCTGATCGGCGACGCCGCCGACAGCCCCATCGTCAAGGACAAAGGATCTGAAACACAATTCGTGAACGGTGTGGGTATCAGTTACAGCTTCTAGGGTTCCGTCCTCCCCGTTACCCTTCGGACGGAACCACGTAACAGATCCCTCATCCAGGCGGCCGGGCCTCCTCACTATATCCCACCCAGTAGACCGGCCGCCTCCCCCCCTCTCAAAAACCTCCACCCCCGGCCACCGCCTCCCGGCCGGGGGTTCCCTTTTCGACGTCCACCCAACATCCGTTGACAGGCCGGGCTGACCGGCTATTTCTCTGATGGGATCAGAAGAAGGCAGCCAGCGTGAGCGGACAGGCAGAAACTATCGCAACCGATATCAAGGAACGGATTATCGCCAAGGCAAAGGAAATCGGTTTCGACGCCGTTGCCTTTGCCCCTGTCACCACGCCGGAGCGGAACAAGGCGCGCTTTCGAGATTTCGTTGCCAATCACGAATATGGCGGCATGGACTGGATGGAGGCCCGCGCCGACTGGCGGGAAAGCCCCGAGGCCCTGTGGGAGGAAGTCCGGTCGGTCATCGTGCTGGGCACCAACTACGGACCCAGCCTCGACCCGATGGAGAAACTGCACAGGCATGACCGCGCCAATATATCCGTCTATGCCCAGAACAAGGACTATCACGACCTCGTCAAAAAGCGCCTCAAACGCCTGGCGCGCTGGCTGGTTGAGGAAAGCGGCGTACAGGTGAAGGTCTTCGTCGACACCGCGCCTGTGCTGGAAAAGGCGGTTGCCGCACAATCACGGCTCGGCTGGCAGGGCAAACATACCAACATCGTGTCAAAGGACTATGGCTCCTGGCTGTTCCTGGGGGAGGTCTTTACCACCCTTGAAATCGCCACCGATCCGGTTCACCGTGACCAGTGCGGCAGTTGCACTGCCTGCCAGGACGTCTGCCCGACCAAGGCCTTCCCGAAACCCTATACTCTCGATGCGCGCCGCTGCATCTCCTATCTCACGATCGAACATAAAGGCCATATCGCGGAGGAATTCCGCGAACCCATGGGCAACCGGGTTTACGGTTGCGACGACTGTCTGGCCGTCTGCCCCTGGAACAAATTCGCCAAACAGGCGCGCGAGGCCGATTTCTGGCCACGTGCCGAGTTGACCGCACCGCGATTGGCGGATTTCCTGGACCTCGACGATGCAGAGTTCCGGGCGCTGTTCCGTGGCTCTCCCATCAAACGCGCCGGGCGCGACCGTTTCCTGCGCAATGTGCTGATCGGCCTTGGCAATAGCGGCGATGCCAGTCATGCTCCTCGTATCGAAGTTATGTTGCGCGACGAGAGCCCCCTTGTGCGGGCCATGGCAGTCTGGGCGTTATACCGGTTATTGCCCGGGGAGGCGTTTGCCACGCTGCGCAAAAAATATTGTGAGGAAGAAGCGGATACGGACGTTCGCCAGGAATGGGACAGAACCTAATCCTGAAGTTGAATTCCCCCCTCGCGACACCACTAAAAGCGTTACTACACCTGGCTTTCAGACAATTTCCGATTAATTTTATTTAAACGTTTCATGGGGTAAAGATAGTCGCAGTTAATTTGCGGAGACTCTTGAGTGAAGCCCCCCGATACCGTGTCAGCTTTCTGGTCTGAAAAGATACAACGATCTTTGAAGCTTACAGTTGCCGCCCTTGCGCTGTTAAGCATCGCCGCCCTTCTATCCTTCGGCGGGGAAGCGATCCGGCGTTTCCAGACCGCGGAGGCGCATTGGAACGAGTACAACCGGAACTCACAGGCCATCGCCCGCTCGACCTCCAACCTGTTGGAAAGCGTCGGTTACGGCGGCTTTATCCATAATTTCAAAAATTACGTCCTGCGACGCGACCCCGGCTACCTATCTGCCCTGAAGGCCAACATAAACTCCTATAACAATGAAATGGCGCGCCTGGAACAATTGCTGCCGACAAAGGAAGAACAAGCGGCACTGGCCACGATCCGCGCAACATTCGGCGAATATATCGCCAATATCGACAAGGCGGTCGCCATGGGAAACGACGTCACCCCGACAGCCCTGGACAAGACAGTCAAAGTGGACGACGCCCCAGCGAAGGCCGCGTTCCAGCTTTTGCTGGAAAAGAACAAGGCCCGTAGCGAGGAGCAGGAGCAGCAAGCCCAGGCAGCCTATGACGACACGATTTCCTTCCTGAGATATGGCGCAGCGGTCGGCCTTCTGATCATCGCCAGTGCCGCCGCCATCGTTTACCTGATCGAGCGTATAACAAGCATCTCCCGGGCCGTGGCAACAGCCTATCAGCAGATCAATAGCCTCATAGATCAGTCGCCCGACCCCATGCTGTATGTCAATCGTGAGGGAGCCATCATCCGGGCAAACCGCGCCGCCGTTGAATTCTTCGGTTATGATCGCCCGGCCCTGGAACAAATGCTGGTGGAAGACCTGCTTCCGGAACGGTTCAGAAACACGCATGCAGACAAGCGTAAGAGTTTTTTTGGTAAATCCCAGGGCATCCGTCCCATGGGAACGGGCAAGGACTTCCATGCCCTGACACGCGACCACGGTGAGCGCACGGTCGATATCAACATCAACCTGGTCGAGGACGACGGTGACCAGATCGCCATTGTCGGCATGCGCGACGTCACCGAGAGCCGAAAGATGCAAAGCATCCTGATGAAGGCGAAGGAAGAAGCCGAAGCCGGCTCGAAAGCCAAGAGCGAGTTCCTGGCCACCATGAGCCATGAACTGCGCTCCCCCCTGAATGTCATCCTTGGCTATAGCGAACTGATGCGCATGGGCGATCTGGATGATAAAAACCGCGAATATGCCACGAATGTCACCAATGCGGGGGAACATCTGCTCGCCCTGATCGGGGACATCATGGATTATTCCAAAATCGAGGCGGGTACCCTGGAACTGGAGAAAATTCCCTTCGACCTGATCGGCAGCATCCGGGATGTGGCAAATGCCCAGCGCCTTACCGCAGAGGGCCGGGGCAATCACCTTGAAGTCATTCTGCCCGAGACATTTTCGCAATGGGTCGTCGGGGACCCCACGCGGATACGCCAGATCATTGTGAACTACATTTCCAATGCCTTGAAATTCACCGAAAATGGCGTCGTGTCGGTCAAACTCGACATTCTGGATGAAACTGAAGACTGGGCATCCTGCAGACTGTCGGTCAGGGACACCGGGATCGGCGTCCCCGAAGACAAGATCGACTATATTTTCGAGCGGTTCAGCCAGGCCGACAGCTCAACCTCGCGCCGCTTTGGCGGCACCGGCCTGGGACTGGCGATCTGCCGGAACCTGGCACTTGCCATGGGCGGCCAAGTCGGCGTGCAAAGCGACGTTGGCGTGGGCAGCGAATTCTGGTTTGAAATCACGCTTCCGGTTGCCCCTCCCGCCAACGCTGCGAACAATATAGAGATGGAGCGCGCGTCCCGTGGTCTGTCCATACTCGTCGTCGATGACATAGAGCTGAACCAACGCATGGTGAAGCTGTTGCTCGAAAAACTGGGGGATGTTGTCACGATCGCCGCAAACGGGGCGGAGGCCGTGGAGAAAATGCGCAATACACATTTTGACGCGGTCCTGATGGACATACATATGCCGGAGCTGGATGGAATCGAAGCAACCCGTCAAATCCGGCATCTACCCAACAAGGGCGGATCGGACACACCGATCTTTGCAATGACGGCGGACGTCGCCGACCATAACGTCAAGAATTACCTGGCAGCGGGCATGACGGGCTGTCTTTCCAAGCCGGTCAATTTCAATATCCTGCGGGATACCCTGGCGCGTCTTCGCGCAGAAACCAACAATGAAAGGGGCGCTGAAGCTACCTGAAGCCAGCCTCCTCCACTTTCCGATGCCCTGGAATCAAAAAGCCCGCCGCTAACGCGACGGGCTTCGATGCTCCAGCGTAATCGTTGTTACGCAGCGGCCGTAGCGGCCCTTTTCTGAATACGACGCTTAATGCGGCGTGCTTCTTCCGGCAATTTGCGGTTCGGCGTGCCGAGCAGGAATGCATCAAGGCCGCCTTTGCTTTCGATGGTGCGCAGCGCACGGGTTGAGAGGCGCAGGCGCACGGGCTCGCCCAGCACGTCACTCTGCAGGCTGGTGGTCTGAAGGTTCGGCAGGAACCGACGACGGGTTTTGTTGATCGCATGCGAAACGTTATTACCGCTCTGCACACCTTTACCGGTGATCATGCAACGACGAGACATAGCTCAAATCCTTTCAATATCGGCATCTTTTGACGCCTTTTCTTGCTTGATGCAGCGGCCCTGAGGCCGCTATAATCGCCTTCGCCTCAAGTTCCCCTGAGACCGAAAGCGCGCTCTTGTAAGACACCCCGCCCGGCCGGTCAACCCAAAACCCGCGTTTTCCGCCTGTTTCGGACGATAGCCACCCCGTAACTCTGTCGATCGGGCTGTTGCAATCCCGCCACAATCCGACCTCAGTTTTGTCACACCAACTTTAAGTCGTTGCCTTCAAACCGAAGTTGTCTATAGATAGTGCCTGCACCGGACGTTGCATATATGGCCGCGCTGCTGCTTGGGGATAATAGATTTTGGGGAGAGTTTCCGTGAGTTGCCGGATTCTCAGTGTTCTTTCGGTTCTTTTGGTTTTGGTTGCCGCCAATGTTGCGCGTGCTGATGACGAACCCGCTTTCCTGCGGGGCGGCATTGGGTATTACGATATCAATGACAACGAAGATGCCGCGGAATTTAACGTAGAATATATTTCCAATTCCAAATGGTGGGTCTTCAAGCCCTTCATTGGCGCCATGGCGACCAGCGATGCCGCAGCCTATGTCTATGGCGGCATACGCATGGACATCTTCCTGGGCAAACGATTTGTTGTCACCCCCTCCTTCGCGCCGGGCCTTTATCACGATGGCGACGGCAAAAATCTGGGGCACACGATCGAATTCCGTTCAGAACTTGAGGTGGCCTACCGTTTCGATGACCGCTCCCGTCTGGGCCTGTCGATTTTCCACATCTCCAACGCCCATCTGAGCGATAACAACCCCGGAACCGAGGTGGTTACCGTCAACTATTCCTATCCGATCAGCGACCTGTTCTAGGCCTGCGATCAGGGGAGTTTAGCACAAGGGGCCTTGCGGCCCCTTTTTCGTGCCTGCCGTTACGATCCTCCGATTAATAAATATCAATGCATTCAGTGTGATTTCGAGCGATAATAGTGGTCACGCTGCCAATGGGCTATGTCTGCCATAACCGGAGATTGCCATGAGTTTTTTTGAATGGACCCCTGAGATGAGCGTCGGGCTGGCCCGGTTGGATGATGACCACAAAGGGCTGATCGCGATCATCAACCGGCTGGCCGAGACCTGCGGCAAGCCCGACCAGCATGCAGTCATCGAACAGGCCTTTCGCGCATTGCTGCGCTACACCGAAGTTCACTTTGGCCGCGAGGAAGCCGTGCTAAACGCAGTGCATTACGCATCGCTTCAGGGCCACCGCCACCAACATCATGACTTCATCAAGGACATCCTTGAACTTCGCCATGCCTTTGGGCAGGCCGGTGATGAGGAAACCCAGCGCGAATTGCTGGACTATCTGAAAGATTGGCTGACCAATCACATCATGATCGAAGACATGGCGTATAAGTCTGCCGTGGAACACAGCGCCATCGCGCGGGACGCCGCAGAACGTTTTTCGTCTCTGGATATCTGGACGACCCGATAGGCCGGACAAACGCCCCCCAACCTCAACCTTGTAAAAGTCGGCGTGCCTTTTCCAGGTCTTTCGGCGTGTCAACGCCCAGCGGGATGGTGTCGACCAGACTGACGTCAATACGCATGCCGTTTTCCAGGGCACGCAACTGTTCCAGTTTTTCCCGCTTTTCCAACACGCCCTGAGGAAGGGCGACAAAACGCGCCAGCGCATCCCGGCGATAGGTGTAAAGACCGATATGGTGATAGAGCGGGCCTTCTCCATAAGGCGCGGTCGCCCGGGTAAAGGTCAGCGCACGGGCCACCGTGCGGCCATCCTCGAAACCGACGAATGCCTTTACCACGCTGGGCGCGACCTTTTCTTCCTCATCGGTGATTTCCACCACAAGGGTGGCAATATCGACCTCTCCTTCGGCCAAAGGCGCAACAGAGGCCTCGATCAGGGCTGGATCGAGGGTCGGCAGATCGCCCTGGATATTGATGATGACATCATGCTTGCCGTCCGGATCGACCTTTTGAACTGCTTCCCAGACCCGATCCGACCCGGAAGGGTGATTCGGGTCGGTCAGCACCGCCTGGCCGCCAACGGCCGTGATCGCATCAACAATTTCCTGTTCCCCCGCAGCAACGACGACCGGCCCCAGTTCACACTCCACCGCACGGCGCCAGCAATGGACGATCATCGGCTCTCCGTGAATGTCCGCCAAGGGCTTGTTGGGTAGACGCGTTGCGGCCATACGGGCGGGAATCACGATCAGCGGGTTCACTCTAGCACCTCAAAAAACACAAAATAGATCAAGGAAATCGGCCTCGGGATGCATCCGGGCATTGATTTGACAGCGACTAGAGGATATACCGCTTTGCGAGTCGGGCAACAAGTAAAGTATGCCCTATTTTTGTTGCGTCGAACGCGACAAGACGAAGGATCGAATTTCGAGGGCCTGGGACATGAAAGACGCGCTGCTGTTTAACAAGATCGCTGCCGCCGTTCTCGCCGCAGCTTTGCTGGCGATGGTAACGGGTGCGCTGTCGCGCATTCTGTACACTGATCACACACCGGAAGAACCGGCCTATGTGATCGCTACCGGTGAAAGCGCAAGCGCTGCCGCCACGGATGAGCCGAAGAAACCTGCCGGCCCCGCGCCGATTGCAGACATGCTGGCAAGCGCCGATGTCGAAAAGGGTGCAAAGCTGTTTAAGAAATGCGGCGCCTGCCATGACGGTTCCAAGGGTGGCCCGAACAAGGTCGGCCCGAACCTGTGGAACGTCGTGAACCGCCCGAAAGGCAGCCACGAAAGCTTTGGCGGCTATTCCAGCGCCATGAAGAGCTTTGGCGGCGAGTGGTCCTACGAAGAGCTGAACCACTTCCTGTTCAAGCCGAAAGCCTATATCGAAGGCACGGCAATGACCTTCGCCGGTTTCAAGAAAGACAAGGACCGCGCCAACATCATCGCTTATCTGCGTACGTTGAGCGACAACCCGGCTCCGCTGCCCTAAGCTTACCGGCCTAAAATACCGACCTAATTATCAAGAAATGGGGGCGGCCATTAACCATGGCACGCCCCTTATCTTTTTGGGGAGACGACAATGGTTACACCCGTCAGCGACGACATTATTGCCCTGGCTCATAAGCTGGCCGACACGGCGGCGCCAATCGCCCGGTCCTATTTCCGCCAACCGTTGGAGATCATCGACAAGGCCGACGAAAGCCCGGTGACGATCGCCGACCGGACGGCAGAAGCCGAAATGCGTAAAGTGATCGAAGCCACCTTTCCCGACCATGGAATCTACGGCGAAGAACATGGTCAGGTGCGCCTGGATGCCGACCATGTCTGGGTCCTGGACCCGATCGACGGCACCAAAGCCTTTATCACCGGCATGCCCGTATTCGGCACCCTGATTGCCGTCGCACAGGAAAAGAAACCTGTCCTGGGACTTATCGAACAGCCGATCACCCGGGAACGCTGGATCGGCGGCATCGGCCACCCGACCACCCTGAACGGGGAAGCCGTGAAGACGCGTGACTGTGGCGGGCTGAAAAATGCCGCGATGTATATCACCACGACCGATATGCTGGAGACCGACGAAGAGCGCGCACGCTACCAGAAACTGAAAGACACCGTGAAGATCACGCGGTTCGGCGGGGATTGTTATTCCTATGGCCTGCTGGCCGCAGGTCATGTGGACCTGGTGCTGGAATCACAGCTTCAGCCCTATGACTTCATGGCTCTGGTTCCCGTTGTCGAAGGGGCCGGCGGCATCATGAGCGACTGGCAGGGCAATCCCCTGACCCTCGATTCCGGGCCGCAAGTCCTGGCGGCCGCCACAAAAGAAATTCACGAGGAAGCATTGGCCCTGCTCAACGGGTAAAGCCTCGAAGAGAAGCAAACGGAAAGGGCCTGTTCCATACGGGCCCTTTTTTGTATCTGTCGGGAGTATTTGTCAGGAACCGAAAAACTGATCGGCAATCCTGTCGATCTCGCCGGTCGAATGCATATCCTTCAGGATTTCATCCATCTGGCGGACAAAATCCTCCTTGAAGGGATAACGTTCCGGCTGTTTGTTGGTGTAACCGATATAGGCCCAATGCCCCGCCCCTGTTGTCGCCTCTTGGATATGATGCTTGTCGGGATCATATCTGCCCGATCGTTGCAGCGCCTGTAATTCCCACTGTATGGCGCGGCGGTCATTCACGAAGCAATCGATACGACCATGCACCAGCATACGCAGCCCGGTGTTGGTATCCGTCACCTCATTCAACTGGATCAGTCCGGCATTGACGGCACCGAAAAACGCGGGCCCCGGCGTCAGAAACCCCTGGTTGTTTCCGATCCGCAGATTGTAGAAATCATCCGGCCATTTGGAACGCGGGCGCCCCATCACGCTGTCGCGGCAAAAAATGGAGACCTGCTCCAGCAACATTGGTTGCGAGTAGGGCTGCATATAGGGGCGTTGCTCCGGGAAATAATACGGTGGGAAAATCGCGAAACCGTCCCCACGCGCAACGAGGGCCAACCCCCTTTTCCAGGGCAACATGCGGATTTTTACATCGAAACCGCGCACCCGCTTGAAGGCCTCGCGGAGGATGTTCACATAAATCCCCTGGGCCTGTCCGTCGTCCTCGTAGGAATAGGGGATATAATCGTTATCGCCGATGATTTCGACGGAAATCAGTTCCGCCCTTGCCACAGAAATGGACAATACCAAGGCGGCAGCGATTGCCGACAGATATTGCAGGGGGCGCATCCAAGACATGGCTGGCTTACCTCTCCGCAGTGTTCCCCGTGTTCAGTGTAGCACATTTGCATTCACCGAAGGCCTTTCCCGTTCAACATCTTGTAAAATCAAAAATTTGCCGCTTTTTTGCGGTCTGGTAAGCGATTATAGTTTCATCAGCTAATAAGATCGCAAGGATGAGAACAGGGGTCAGGGTCATCATAAAAATCGCCATCGGGGTTGTCTTTTCCCTTACCGTCCTGCTGTCCACCGGGCAGGCCCACGAGTTGGACGGCGTGAAGGGCAGTTATGGAATCGCCATCTATGGCGACATGAAATATCCATCGGATTTCACCCATTTCGACTATGCCAATCCCGATGCACCGAAGGGCGGCAAGCTGCGCCAGGCCGTTGTTTCCGATGGTTACGACAGTTTCAATGTCGTCACCCCCAAGGGCCACCCGGCAGCCGGGATCAATCTGATCTATGAAAGCCTGATGGCGCAATCCGATGACGAACCCTTTGCCCTATACGGCTGGCTGGCGGATGACGTACACCTGGCCGACGACCGCAGTTCAATCGCCTTTCACATCCGCGACGAAGCCCGCTGGCACGACGGCAAGCCCATCACCGCCGACGACGTTATTTTCTCCTTCAACACCTTCGTTGAACACGGCGCGCCGCTTTACAAGCTGTACTACGGTGATGTGGCTGATGTTAAAAAACTGGACGATAAGACCGTCCGCTTCAACTTCAAGACCACAAAAAACAAAGAATTGCCCCTGATCCTGGGACAGTTGACCATCCTGCCCAAACACTACTGGGAAAGCCGCGATATCACGCGCACCACCCTGGAACCACCGCTGGGAAGTGGCCCCTATCGCATCAAGGATTTCGAGGGAAACCGCTATATCACCTATGAGCGGGTGAAGGACTATTGGGCCAAGGACCTGCCGGTCAACAAAGGCCGCTTCAACTTCGACATCATGCAATATGACTATTATTCGGACACATCCGTCGCCCAGGAGGCCTTCAAGGCGGGCGAGTTCGACTTCCGTTGGGAAAATACCGCCAAGGACTGGGCGCTGGCCTATGACATCCCCGCCGTGCGCGACGGGCGGATCGTCAAACAGACTTTTAAGGACAAGACGGCCCAGGTGATGCTGGGTCTGCTGTTCAACATGCGCAAGGACAAGTTCAAGGACCGGCGCGTCCGCAAGGCCCTGACCGCCATCTACGACCATAGCTGGTCCAACAAAAACCTGTTTTTCAACCAGTATTCCCATCTGCGCAGCTTTTTCGGGGACGGCGATCTTGCGGCCAAGGGCCTGCCACAGGGGCGTGAACTGGCAATATTGAACCAGTACCGCGATCAACTGCCACCGGAAGTCTTCACCCGGGAATACAACCCGCCCAGCACAAACCGGCCCAACGGCCTGCGTGACAACCTGCTCAAGGCCTCAGACCTGCTGGAAGAAGCAGGCTGGGTGATCGACCCGGACACATTGATGCGGGTGAATAAAGAAACCGGAGAGCCTTTCACAATCGAAATCCTGATGAGCAGTACCTCATTGCAACGTGTGCTGCTGCCGATCGCCCGCAACCTGAAACGGCTGGGCATCGAGGCCAAGCTGAACATTGCGGATTCCTCACAATACATCAAACGGGTACGCGACCGGGATTTCGACATGATCTGGCTGGGTTGGGCACAGTCCCTGTCACCCGGCAACGAACAGCGCGAGCAATGGGGCAGCGCCTCTGCCGACAGCCCCGCAAGCCAGAATTACACCGGCCTGAAAAATCCCGTCGTCGACGCCTTGATCGAAAAGATCATTACCGCCCCTGACCGGAAGGAACTGGAGGCACATGTCCGTGCGCTGGATCGGGTGTTGCAATGGCAATATCTGCTCGTGCCCGGTTACTATTCGATGACCGACCGGGTTCTGCGCTGGAACAAATTCGGCCTGCCCGAGGTACAGCCCTGGTCCGGTTACAGCCTGACGACCTGGTGGTACGATCCCGTGTTGGCGCGCAAACACGGCCTGGCCGGGGAGAGTTAAGCAATGCTTCCTTATATCATCAGACGCCTGTTTCTGGTCATACCGACATTGTTCCTGATCGTGCTGATCAACTTCGTGATCGTGCAACTGGCCCCGGGCGGCCCCGTGGAACAATTGATCGCGGAACTTGAGGGAACGGCAACCACGTCCGGCGCCCGTTTTGGCAGTGGCGCACAGGGGGATGTGGGCGCGCCCGCCGTGCAGAACAACAAAGGCGACGGTGAAAGCAGCAACTACCGCGGTTCACGCGGGCTGGACCCGGAATTCGTCGCCCAGATCGAAAAACAATTCGGTTTTGACAAGCCCATGTATGAGCGATTTTTCCTGATGCTGGGCAATTATCTGCGTTTCGACTTCGGGGAAAGCTATTTCCGGGACCAGAAGGTCATTGATCTAGTGATCGACAAGATGCCGGTCTCCATATCCTTGGGTGTGTGGACGACGTTGCTCACCTACCTTATTTCCATCCCGCTCGGCATTCGCAAGGCCGTGCGGGACGGCAGCAGCTTCGACGTCTGGACCAGCGGGGCGGTGATCGTGGGCAACGCCATCCCCTCCTTCCTCTTCGCAGTGCTTTTGCTGGTCCTGTTTGCCGGTGGACGTTATCTGGACTGGTTCCCCTTGCGCGGGCTGACTTCCGACAATTGGGAATTGATGTCCTGGCCCGCGCGGATCGTCGACTATTTCTGGCATATCGCCCTGCCTGTCGCCTCCATGGTAATCGGTGCATTCGCCGGGCTGACCATGCTGACCAAGAACAGCTTTCTTGACCAGATTCGCGCGCAATATGTACTGACCGCACGTGCCAAGGGGCTGACCGAACATCGTGTGCTATACGGCCATGTCTTCCGCAATGCGATGCTGATCGTGATTGCAGGCTTTCCTGCCGCCTTTATCGGCATTCTGTTCACAAGCGCCCTGCTGATCGAGGTGATCTTCTCGCTCGACGGGCTGGGTAGGCTTGGGTGGGAGGCCCTGGTCAAGCGGGACTACCCGATCATGTTCGGCACGCTTTACTTCTTTACCCTGCTGGGCCTCCTCATGGGGATCATCAACGACGTGCTTTATATGGTTATCGACCCGCGCATTGATTTTGAAGCGAGGGACCAGTGACCATGACAAGGAAGCAGCGCAAGGTTCTCGGTCTGTTGCCGGTCTCCCCCATCACCTGGCAGCGGTATTTGCGGTTCCGGGCGAACCATCGCGCCAGATGGTCTCTGTGGATTTTCCTGGCATTGTTTATCATCAGCCTGTTTGCGGAATTCATCGCCAATGACCGGCCACTTGTCGTCTATCACGGGGGCAGTCTCTATTTCCCGGCGCTCATTGCCTATCCGGAAACGGATTTCGGTGGTGAGTTCAAGACCGAGGCTGATTATACCGACCCCTATGTGATCAATCTGATTGAGGAGGACGGCTGGCTGATCCGTGCACCGATCCCCTTCCGCTATGACACATTCGTCGTCGGGCTGGATACGCCATCGCCCTCCGCGCCGACCGCGCAGAACTTGCTGGGCACGGATGATCAGGCCCGCGACGTAGTCGCAAGGTTGATCTATGGCTTTCGTATATCCGTTCTGTTCGGCCTGCTGCTGACTGTTTTCAGTTCCATCATTGGTGTCGGCGCTGGCGCGTTGCAGGGGTATTTCGGCGGATTGGTGGACCTGTTGGGACAGCGTTTCATCGAGGTATGGGGCGGGTTGCCAACGCTTTTCATCCTGATGATCCTGGCCAATATCATCACACCCAGTTTCTGGTGGCTGCTCGGCCTGTTGCTGTTGTTTAGCTGGACGGCGCTGACCGGTGTGGTCCGGGCAGAGGTTTTACGGGCGCGCAATTTTGAATATGTCCGCGCCGCACGTGCACTGGGTGTCAGCAATATGACAATCATGTTCCGCCATATCCTGCCCAACGCCATGGTCGCGACGGTCACCTTCCTGCCCTTCATCACCGCAGGATCGCTGGTCACGCTCACCTCGCTGGATTTCCTGGGCTTCGGCCTGCCACCGGGATCGCCCTCGCTGGGCGAGATGCTGCAACAGGGCCGATCCAATCTTTATGCGCCCTGGCTGACCTTCACCGCCTTCTTCGCCATTGCGATCATGTTGTCACTGCTGGTTTTCGTAGGCGAAGGCATACGTGACGCCTTTGACCCCCGCAAAGCGGTCCGTGAGGAGTAACCCGCCATGTCCGATCCACTCCTGTCCGTGAAAGACCTGTCCGTCGACTTCCATATGGCCGACGGCGATCTTACCGCAGTGGAGCATGTCTCTTTTGACCTGGCCAAGGGGGAAACCCTGGCCCTGGTCGGGGAAAGCGGCTCCGGCAAGTCAGTCACGGCCCTGTCGGTCCTGCAACTGCTGCCCTACCCCACCGCCTCCCATCCCAATGGGTCGATCAGGCTGGACGGCAAGGAAGTCGTCGGCGCACCGGTAAAGGAACTGCGCCGGATCAGAGGCAACAAGGTCTCTATGATCTTCCAGGAACCGATGACGTCCCTCAACCCGCTGCATACGGTCGAAAAACAAATCCGTGAAAGCCTGCTGATCCATAAGGGCCTGACACCACAGCAGGCACGGCCACGGGTGATCGAACTGTTGGACCTGGTAGGCATCCGCAATCCGGAAGAACGCCTGAACTCCTACCCCCATGAACTGTCCGGCGGGCAGCGTCAGCGCGTGATGATCGCCATGGCGCTGGCCAATGAGCCGGACCTCCTGATCGCGGATGAACCGACCACCGCACTGGACGTCACCATCCAGGCCCAGATTCTGAAGCTGTTGAAAGAACTACAGCAAAAATTCGGCATGGCGATCCTGTTCATCACCCATGATCTGGGCATCGTGCGGGAAATGGCGGGCCGGGTCTGCGTGATGCAACAGGGTAGAATCGTCGAACAGGGCGAGACCACCTCGGTCTTCGACAATCCGCAGGATACCTATACCAGACATCTGCTCGCCGCCCAGCCCAAGGGCCGCAAGGCGCCGGTCCCGGAGAACGCCCCGATCATCCTGAAAGGCGAGGATGTGAAGGTATGGTTCCCGATCAAGCGTGGCGTCTTCCGGCGCACGGTGGACTATATCCGTGCCGTCGACGGCATCTCTCTTACCATCCGGCAGGGGCAGACCCTGGGCGTGGTGGGGGAAAGCGGCTCCGGCAAGACGACGCTGGGCATGGCGCTTTTACGCCTGCTGTCCTCCAAAGGCGGCATTACCTTCGGCGACCGGAGTATCCAGGGCCTGGGGCAGCGCGAATTACGCCCCCTGCGTCAGGAAATGCAGGTCGTCTTCCAGGACCCCTTCGGCAGTCTCAGCCCGCGTATGTCCGTTGGTGATATCGTCGGCGAGGGCCTGCGCGTTCACCGGCCAAAACTGGACGAGTCGGAACGGGACGACCTTGTTGCCAACGCCCTGCGGGAGGTACAGCTCGACCCAGAAGCCCTGCATCGCTATCCACATGAATTCTCCGGTGGACAGCGCCAGCGTATCGCTATCGCCCGTGCGCTTATCCTTAAACCAAAATTCATTGTGCTGGACGAACCCACATCGGCGCTGGACATGTCGGTTCAGGCGGAAATCGTGGATTTGCTACGTGGACTGCAGGAAAAACACGGTCTGTCCTATCTCTTTATCAGCCATGACCTGAAAGTGGTTCGCGCCATGGCCGATGAAGTCCTGGTCATGCAGGAAGGAAAGGTCGTGGAACACGGAGCCGCCGACCAGATATTCGATGCCCCGGACAAGGCCTATACCAAAGCCCTGATGGCCGCCGCCTTCAAGCTAAAGGCCGATGAAAGCGGGGCTGTGGCAATATAGAAGATTAACGGGGCGCTTATTCTTCCGCCCCGTCGCCTGCTTCCATGATCAGGTCGGCGAATTCGGACAGATAAACCGATCCCTTGACCGTGCGCTGGATATTGACCGAGCGGCGGTCATTCTCATCCGGTTTCCGGCGGACCATGCCCAGTTCCGACAAGCGGTCCAAGGCGCGGGTGATCGCGGGTTTGGAAACGTTCAGCATATCCGCCAGGCCGCGCACCGTATGGGGTGGCTGGGTCAGGTAGACGGTGGTCAACACCGCCATCTGACGGGCAGACAGGTCCGGCGAATCCCGCCGAACGCTTTCGACGATGGCACCCTGCCACAAGGCAAGCGCCTGATTTTGTGTCAATTTCACAGTCATATCGATTTCGTTATGATTACAGCTTGACCATAGCCAAGGGTGCTAACGGGATCAAGGTGCTTATCCAAAACGATTAGCGATATAGCTATAGACCGCCCGGATTCCCTGCGCTTCACCGCCTTCCGGCCGTCCGTCGCGGGCAGAGAGGTTCCAGCTCATCAGGTCGATATGTGCCCAGTCGATATCCTCGCCAACGAACTCCTGCAGGAACAGGGCGGCTGTGATCGACCCCCCGTATGGACCACTGGAACAGTTTGAAATGTCTGCCGTTTTACTGTCGAGCAGCTTCCGGTAGGACGCGAATAACGGCATCCGCCAAAGCGGGTCCGAATCGCTGGTGGAAAACTGCAGGACTTCCCCGGCCAGTTGGTCACTGTTGGTGAACAGCGCCGGCATTTCCGTGCCAAGCGCCACTCGCGCCGCGCCGGTAAGCGTGGCAAAGTCAAAGATCACCTCCGGCTTGTCCTCGGAAGCCAGCACCAGTGCATCGGCCAGCACCAGACGGCCTTCGGCATCGGTGTTGTAGATTTCCACTGTCTTGCCATTGCGCGCCGTCAGAATATCCATCGGACGATAGGCATTGCCGGAAACAGCGTTTTCCACCGCCGAGATCAACACGCGCAGGCGCACATCCAGGCCGGTTGCCATGATCATCCGTGCCAGCCCCAGAACCTGTGCAGAGCCGCCCATGTCCTTTTTCATCATCAGCATGCCGCTGGCCGGTTTCAGGTCCAGCCCGCCGCTGTCAAAGCAGACGCCCTTGCCCACCAGGGTCACTTTCGGCGCCGTCGGCTCTCCCCAGGTCAAGTCGATCAGGCGCGGGTCCCGGCTGCTGGCGCGACCGACCGCATGGATCATCGGGAAATTCTCTTTCAGAAGGTCCTTGCCTTTGACAACCGACACTTCACCGCCGAATTCCTTTGCCAGTTCCTTGGCGGTATCGGCCAGTTCGCGCGGCCCCATGTCACTGGACGGGGTGTTGACCAGATCGCGCGTCAGATAGATGGCAGAAGCCTGCGCCTTCACAAATTCCCGGTCGGCTTCCACCGGCCAGATTAGTTCGCGCAGTCCTTCCTCGGATTTCCTGTAGCGGTCAAAACGATACTGGCCCAGCGCCCAGCCGAGCGTTGCCGCATTGGCCGCAGTCCCGTCCTTGTCTGCATCTATGCGGTAACGTCCCGCCGGAAGTTTGGCAACCACGCCCCCCCAGGACCAGATCGGTTCTGCGTCATCCACACCGACCAGCGCCGTATCGACCCCGTTTTCCCCCGGCAGCAGCAGCACGCTGCCCGCCTTCGCCTCATAGTGAGATGCCTCTACCCAGGCTTTGTATTGCTCACCATGGCGGTTCAGCCAGTCCGGCAGGCTTTTTTCACAAAGCGGGATCAGGGCAACGGTCTTTTTGGTCGCGCGGTCCACAAAACACTGCATTAGGGAACTCCCGAGAAATCTTTCGTTCTGATTGTCTGTTTACTTGTCTATCACGTCATTGGAAAGCGAACCGTCACGCAAGTTGTCCGACGGAAAGTGACGCGTCAGCAGGTCGCCGCATTGTTCAACCGCATGAACCAGTCCATCCAGGGCCTTGCCCTCCCTGACCCGGCCGGTCAGCTCATTCACCAGTTCCTGCCAATAGCCGTCCGGCACCTGGGCGTTAATGCCATGGTCGGCGATGATCTCCACATGATGTTCCAACTCGGAGACAAAAATCATGATTGCATTATTGTCCGGCGTCGCGTGAAGACCGTGATCGAAGAACAGGGTCCGGGCATTCCGGTTCGCCCGGCGATGCTTCACCGACGATGGAAGCAACAGCCCTTTTAGCGGAGACAACTGGAACAGAAGGTTCGAGACGACAAAGACACCTATCTGGGCGCCATAGACGCCAAGAAGCGACCAGTCGAGCCCCAACAGGCCGATTACCGCCGGGGCAAACAGGGCGAGCCCTGCGGACCACAATAGCGGGATATAGAGATATTCGTCCGATTCCTTGAGAACCACGGCCACAATATCGCCACTGGTTATTTCCTCTGCCTTGTCGATTGCCTCGACCAGGCTCTTTCGTTCGTTTGCACTCAACAATGCCATCTTACCATCCCCCCGACGCGCCGCCGCCACCGGAACTGCCACCACCGCCTGAGAATCCTCCGCCGCCAAAACCACCACCGCTGGAAAAGCCTCCGCCATGGTAGCGATGGCCGTGGCTAATGTATATGCCGCTTCTGCCGCCCCGGGTTACGCGGAGCACAAATAGGAAGATCATGGCAATTACGAAGAATACGAACATCAGGAAATCACTGTCGATGCCACCACCGCTCTTGCCGTCCTTGATCCATTCGGGCGGTGTTCCCGCCAGAACGTCTAACACGGCCGCTGTGCCATCTTTTATGCCCTGGGCATAGGCCTGTTTCTTGAAAGCCGGAATGATCTTGCGCTGGATGATCAACTTGGACGTGGCGTCCGTCAGCAAGCCTTCCAGGCCATAGCCGACTTCGATGCGCACCTTCCGTTCATTGGGCGCCACCAGCAACAGCACGCCGTTGTCATGTTCCTTCTGCCCAAGCTTCCAATGGCGGAACAGGCGGTTTGCATAATCCTCGATCGCATAGCCCTGCAGCGAAGGAACAGTCGCGACCACGACCTGATTGGACTTTGCCTGTTCATGGGCGCGCAGCTTTTCCGTCAGGGCGGCACGTTCACCGCCGGAAAGCAGCGCCGCATCATCCACCACACGCCCGGTCAGTTTTGGAAAATCCGGATCGGCCAGCACCTGTACTGGCACGATCGCCAGCAGCAGGACGAATACCGCAAGAGACTTGCGCAGGACCGCAGTCATCAGCCGTTCCCCATCTTGATGACGGGAGCGTTTTCAATGCCTTCCTGATCCACCGTGAAATTCTGCAGCGGCACCGCATCGGAATAGAGGATCATGGCCCAGATCCGGCCGGGGAAGGTGCGCAGTTCGGTGTTATAGGCCTGCACCGCCTGGATGTAGTCGCGACGGGCCACGGAAATCCGGTTCTCCGTGCCTTCAAGTTGTGCCTGCAACGCCAGGAAGTTTTCGCTGGCTTTCAGGTCCGGGTAGCGTTCCGACACCACCATCAGCCGCGACAGCGCCTGGGTCAGCGCCCCCTGGCTCTGCTGGAAAGCCTGGAAAGCCTGCGGATTGGTCAGGATATCCTTGGGGATATTGATCTGGGAGACCTTCGCCCGCGCCTCTGTCACCGCCGTCAGCGTTTCGCGTTCATGGGTGGCATAACCTTTGACCACCTCAACCAGGTTGGGGATCAGGTCCGCCCGGCGTTTATACTGGTTCAGGACCTGCGACCAACTGGCCTTCGCCTGTTCATCCAGAGTGGGAATCGCATTCACGCCACAGCCCGTAAGAAGCAGACTGAACCCGACGATCACCAGAAAAGACCGAAGCCAAGATTGGCGCATAATGAACCCCCAGAATGTCGTTATTGCCTTAAGCCTTGGTGAAATCTAAAGTTTCGCTGCATTCAGTCAACAGGAAAGCATCATGTCAGCCCTTCGTCTTATTATCGGCAACAAAAACTATTCCTCCTGGTCCCTGCGCCCGTGGCTCGCGTTGAAGATGGGCGGTTTCGGCTTCACCGAGGAGGTCGTCCCCCTGTTTGAGAACGGCTTTGTCGAGGCGATGGACGCCCATAGTCCGTCGCGGAAGGTCCCTGTCCTGATCCATGGCGACCTGACCGTGTGGGAATCGCTGGCGATCTGTGAGTATCTGGCGGAACTGAAGCCGGAGGCCTATTTGTGGCCGGACGACATGGAAATCCGCGCACGCGCGCGCAGCGTGGCAACCGAAATGGCCGCCGGAATGACAGGTGTGCGCAATGCCATGCCCATGAATGTGCGTCGCAGGGTGGAGAATTTTGAACCCGACGCCGCCGCCCGCAAGGATATCCGACGTATCCTGGATATCTGGGAAGACTGTCTTGCCCGCAAGCAGGGCGATGGCCCCTTCCTGTTTGGGCATTTTACCATTGCAGACGCCATGTATGCACCGGTTGTCACCCGTTTTCAGACCTATGGCATCAATGTCGACGGCACCTGCCGCCGCTATATGGATGCTGTCCTGTCTCTGGGCCCCATGCAGGAATGGGCCGAGGCCGCCGCGGACGAACCCTGGGTGATTGAACGGGTTGAGCTGTAACTGTTCTTTCAGGCACCGTTCGCACAGTCGGGCGGCGGCAGCTTTTCCAGATGCGTCAGGGTCCCCTTCGCAACCAAAGCGTCTCCCTCAAGTCTCAGCCGCGTGATGATACCGTTCTTGAGCATGTCATAGGTGCTGACGAAAATCGGCTCGCTGTCTTCAGAGGACAGAGGGAAGAAGCTGCTCACCATGTGATAGGATGCCCCGTCCAGCAATTCCGGATTGCCAATCGGGGCTTTCTCCAGTGCCGCCCCCTTGCCCAGCCATAGGTCGCTCACGCGGACAGCGTCCTGATCATCGCCGGTGAAAAGCTGATAGGTTCTGATTTTGGCCCCATCAGTCACCTGTTTAACCGTCAGATACATGGAGCGCATCGGCAGGAGAACACCCTTGGGTAAATCCTTCGCCTTGGCCGTTTCCGGCTTGGAGAAAGTGACATGCTGGCCAGAAACCTCCCCGGCCAATTCATCCATCACCTGACCATTGACCCGCTGTTCGGTACGAAAGCGCAGCCAGTCACCCTCCAGCCCTTCCTGCAGGCCGGTCAGTGTTTCCATACGCACGCTGTCCCCCGTTTCCCCATGCAGGGAGAACTCCATGCGCGAGAACATGGCCCAGTCCTTACAGCGCCGCTCCGTCCGGATAATCAGGTCGCCGCCGGTGGACCCGACGATCCCGGGCATGCGGACCTTCTCAAGGTCCAGTTGATACCGGGCGACATGCGAGACAAGCTCCTGCGCCGATGCCGCACCGGACAGCAGACATGCCAGCAGGGCTACGAAGAATGCGGTCCGCCCGCGCCGCAGACTGCCAGTCGTCGTTTCCATCATCTGTCTCTCCCGATGCCGTATCCGGTCATCAGCCTAGCCGTCACTGCCCCAGCAAGTGAAGGGTTATTTTTCGATGATGCGGATGATGGCGATGTTCAAACAGGTAAAGCCCCTGCCAGGTTCCCAGCCCCAGCCGCCCGCCGGTCACCGGAATATTCACCGATACATCCGTCAGTGCGGTCCTGATATGGGCAGGCATATCATCCGGCCCTTCGGCCCGATGCCTGTACCAGGGTTCATTTTCACTCACCAATCGGCGGAAGAATTCCAGCATATCCCGCTGAACATCCGGGTCGGCATTCTCCTGGATCGTCAGAGAACAACTGGTATGGCGGCAAAAGACCGTCAGCAGACCGGTATCGACACCCTGCCGGGAAACCCAGGTATCGACATCACGGGTGACTTCATAAAGCCCCTGCCCTTGAGTAGAGACCGAAATTTCTGTTTGTGCTTGCTGCATCCTGTCTCTTTCCCACCGTGACGCCGACAGGGTTCTAGAGGGCTGCTTCCGCAGTCGGCGTCACCGTTTTGCTGTCGGGTGAATTATAGCTGACCCGGTCGAAGGGAAAAGTCACACGCGCCGTGGTTCCCTTGTTCGGCTCACTCTCCAGCACCAGATCACCGCCATGCAATTGCATGAAACGCTGTACCAGACTGAGGCCCAGGCCGGTCCCTTCCACCTTGCGCGACAGGGAACTATCCGCCTGGCCGAAAGGCTGCAGGACACGGTTGATATCTTCCGGGGCAATGCCGATGCCGGTGTCGCTGACATCTATTTCAAGGCCGCCCTCTCCGGTGCGGGCGACGGAAACGGTAATCTGTCCGCCCTCATGGGTGAATTTCACCGCATTGGACAGCAGGTTGAGCATAACTTGCTTGAACACCCGCCGGTCCGCACGAAGCAACAGGCCGGCCTCCTGTTCCACCAGGGAAACCGCCAATCCGTTGCGCACGGCTTTCTCGCGTATCAGCCTCAGGCAGCGGGACAATTCATCCCGGCAGGGGAATACTTCGTCATCCAGAAGATATTCCCCCGATTCCACCTTGGACATGTCCAGAATATCGTTCAGGATTTCGAGAAGATGCCGCGCACTGGTATTAATGTCGTCGATATATTCCTGGTACTGCTGCTGTTCGATCGGGCCGAAAAGCTGGTTTTGCAGGATTTCCGAAAAACCGATGACAGCGTTCAGCGGCGTCCGCAGTTCGTGGCTCATATTCGCCAGGAATTCCGACTTAGCCCTGTTGGCGATTTCGGCCGATTCCTTGGCAAGGCGCAGCGCCTCGTGGGCACGGTAGTTTTCCGTCAGGTCCGTTCCGATCGCACCGATGCCGATAATCTCGCCATCACTTCCCCGCACCGGGAATTTCTGCAGCAACACGATCTTGTCGCGCCCATCGGACTGCGGGACCGAGACCTCCCGCTCAACGAGGCGGCCTTCCTCGATCACAAGGTTGTCCTGCTCCACGAGGATCTTCGCAAGACTGCCTGGCAGCAAATCGGTCAGCACCCTTCCGACCACATTTGCACCTTCGGGATTATAGGTTTTATGCCAGCTTGAGTTGGCCAGGACACAACGGCCCTGGCAGTCCTTGAAAACAATGGTCAAAGGAGTGTGTTCGATGAAGGATTGAAGCTGGCGGTTACTGGCCTGACGGGCGTCCTCCAATTCTTTCAGCTCCGTGATGTCCTGCAGGCTTCCTTCGATCCGGCCAACCTGCCCCGCTGTCCCTTCGACAAAAACGCCATGTTCTTCCACATGACGCGTTTCCCCGTCAGCCCGGCGAATACGATAGCGGGTTTCATAGGACAGTTTGTTGATCGCAGCGTTTTCACGGGTTGCAACCAGATGGTCGCGGTCTTCCGGATGCACATAGCCCTGGAATCCGGAACCCGTCCTGAGCGCCTCGTCCAGTTCCAGCCCCAGCAAACGGGCGACGCCCTCGCTGTAAAGTTCCTTGTCGTAACCGGGTTCGCAACTCCAATAGCCGACGCGGGCCAGCTCCCTGACCCTGTCAAAGCGGTGCTGGACCTCTTCACGGTCGCATGGGCGCGACTGCGGAGTAAGGCTCCGCCCCGCGCGGCGCAGCAACGCATAGGCGGCTCCGCCCGCCAGCAAAGCGCCTGCGGCAAATGCAGTCGTACCAATCCAGACGATGTCGAGTTCCTGCACGATACGGTTCCCCCACCCCCGTGAAGTCTAGGCCAACCTAGAATATTTCATCACGGTCGCTCACCAGATTGGTGAGGACCGAAAGGTTGCGGCGCAATCTTTGACGGCCGACCAGCTTACGCTGTGCCGGGACCGGCAAGTCTGTGAAATTCAGAATATTCTTGGAAATCAAAACGTCGATCAGATCCTCGACGATACGAGCCATTTCCAGGTCGGAACGCGACAATTCGTCCAGCATGACCGACGGCGACGCATGTTTAAGATAGGCGACCACGTCCGGATGATCCGGCGAAAGATTATCCTGCCCCGGTTCTGTCGGGCGATCACTGATCCCGACAACTTTGCCATCCGTGTCACGTGTTACATAGGGCATCGCCAATTTCCCTTGCGATTATCAGCCGCGATGGTCTGATCCGTCACACCGATCCATCGCTACCGTTGAACTAGATGGCATAAATTCGCCAAGGGGAAAACCTGGATTCGTCTAAAATACCATATGAGTAACAGCGTCTGCCGTTCAGGCCGCAGCGATCCAATAAAAAAAGGGGCCGGAAAATACCGGCCCCTCTTTCAAGTATTGTCCGATCGCGGCGATCAGTGCAGTCGCTCGGCCAGATCTTCGATAGCGCCATCGACCATGACATCGCCGTCCTTGCCGGAAAGTTTTTCCGTCAAAACCGACTGCGATGCCTCAATAGCCAGATCAACAGCCTTGCCACGCACTTCGTGCAGGGCTGCCGCCTCGGCCTGGCCGATACGATCCAATGCCTGCTGTTCACGGCGAGCAAGCGTTTCTTCGAGGCGTTTGGCGGCCTCTTCACGCATATGCTCAACGTCAAGCTTGGACTGGCTTACGATATCTTCCGCGGTCTTCAGGGCTTCATCCTGCTTACGGCGATATTCCGCCAGCATAGCCACCGCTTCTTCCTTCAGGCGTTCCGCTTCGTCCAGTTCGGATTTGATGCGGTTGATACGACCCTGAAGGCCATCCTTAATGGAAACGCGACCTTTCCACCAAACCAGGAAAACAACAACGACCATCGCCACTGAGATCCAGGTATAGGTATCGGTCAAAAGTCCGCCATGGTGTTCAACGGCCATGGGTTATCTCCCCTTACGCGTTAAATGCGGTGATTACTTAGCGACACTGTCCAGCGCGGCATCGACGGCCTTGCGGTCCGCACTGCCTGCCAGACGTTCTACCGTCGCTTCAGCGATTTCACCGGCCATTTCGCGAACATGGGAGAGCGCCTTTTCACGCGCTTCCGCAATCCGCTGGTCGGCTTCGTCAAGTTTCGCCGCGATGTCGGCATTGGCCTTTTCGATCCGCTTGGCCTGCTCTTCAGCCATATCGTCCGAAGCCTTACGCAGGATGTCCTGCGCTTCGGCACGGGCCTTCGCCAATGCCGCTTCGTAGTCGGCCAGAACAGCTTCCGCTTCGGCCTTGGCTTCTTCCGCACGCTTCAAGTCCGCGCCAATGCGCTCTTCACGCATTTCCATGACTTCGGTAATGCGCGGCAGGACGAATTTCCACATGATGAGGAAAAGCGTCGTGAATACAACCACAAGCCAGAAAATCTGGCTCGGGAAGTGGGTTGGGTCAAACTGGGGCATCCTGAAACCTCACCGTCCTGTTTGCGGCCGAAACAGCATTAGCACCGTCCGGCTCTCAGGAATTGCACGACAGTCGGTTATCCCGGTCGTCATGCAAACGACAGGGAGGGCCAGTTAAAACCGGGCCCTCCCCGCCGTGAATTCTCGAACGCTTAAAAGATTAAGCGAACAGGGCCATCAGAGCCACGATCAGGGCGAACAGGGCAATAGCCTCGGTCACGGCGAAGCCGATCCAGATGTTCGCACCGATTTCAGCTTTGGAAGCCGGGTTGCGGGACAGGGCGGTGATGTAGGACGCCCAAACGTTACCCACACCAACACCGGCACCAATCATGCCGATAGCAGCCAGGCCAGCGCCGATCAGTTTTGCAGCATCTGCTTCCATGGAATTAATCCTTTCCTCGATAAAACTAGTTAAGACCTTGAAATTCTAAAACTCTTAGACCGACATCCGCCTTAGTGCAGGTGGATTGCATCATGCAGGTAGATGCAGGTCAGGATGGTAAAGACATATGCCTGGATCACAGCGACCAGGAATTCCAGCATCGTCAACGCGACCAGACCGGCCAGCGGCAGGACACCGGCGATCCCCAAGGCGATAACGAAGCCTGCAATCACCTTCAGGATCACGTGACCAACCGTCATATTCGCAAACAGACGAACGGACAGGCTGATCGGACGCGAAAGATAGGAGACCAATTCGATCGGGATCAAAATGAACGCTGTCCACCAGGGCGCCCCATGGGGGAAGAACAGGGACAGGAATTTGAAACCGTGACGAACGATACCGATTACCGTGACCCCGACAAAAATCACCAGCGCCATCGAGAACGTCACGATCAGGTGGCTGGTAAAGGTGAAGGCGTGCGGGATCAGGCCCAGAAGGTTGCCGAACAGGACGAACATGAACAGCGTGAAGACGAAGGGGAAATACTTCCGGCCTTCATTGCCCACGTTGTCGCGTACCATGTTGGCAACAACTTCATACAAGGATTCGACCATTGACTGCCAGTAGCCGGGAACCAGCGAGCGACGGCGAATGCCAAGGCTCAGGAAACCGATGCAGAAAACGGCGGTGATGACCATCCACAGGGAAGAGTTTGTGAAGGCTACGTCGTATTGGCCGATCATGATGCTGTCACTAATCGGCTTAATCTCGAACTGCTCTAGCGGACCGGCCACGGTCAACCCCCTTCAAATTTAACCGGCGGGGTACCGCCGGCATGTCTCACCAATAACAAAATCAAGCTGCCTTAACGCTGCGCATCCTTTTCGGACCGCGCCGCTTCGGCGTCCTGTTTCGCGCGCTTGGCCTGCGCATCCAGCTGGTTGGCGGTGCGAACAACATTCATCACCCCTGCCGCAGACCCGAGGATGAAGAAAATGATCAACATCCAAGGTTGCGTTTCCAGCCAGCGGTCGAGAACCACCCCCATCCCAACGCCGACACCGACACCCGCCACCAGATCAACGGCTATGCGAATGCCCACCCCAACACCCGACACTCCACCCTTCGAAACAGGGTCGGAGGCCGGTTTGGGCTGTCGTCGCTGCTGCACAGCCTTAAGCCGTGCATCCAGGTCTTGCAGTGATGGTGGTTGTTTATGTTCTTCCATCGAACCTGCTGCCCACGCGAAACGCGGCAAAAATACTGACCACCCCTATCGAAGTCAAGGTACAAAGAGATTACAAAAATTCTGCAAAAATCGCAGAATTCCGGGGTTTCATAGATATTGCCGGAATCTTGACTATTTTCTGTGCCGGTTAATTACCACGAATTGGCACAGGATTGCCTCATTGTCGCCCGACATTTTTGTCCAAAAACGCATACTGGGGAATCAGCCACAAACACAATCCAAAGTGCCCCATGATCACACCGCATCGCGCATGGCGGCAGCCTGACGCAGGTCGACAGAGACAAGCTGGCTGACACCGCGTTCCGCCATTGTAACGCCAAACAGCCGGTCCACGCGCGCCATTGTCATCCGGTGGTGGGTCACGACCAGGAAGCGGGTGGTCCCTGCCGCCGCCATTTCCTCCAGCATCATGCAGAATCGGTCGACGTTCGAATCGTCAAGCGGCGCATCCACCTCATCAAGCACGCAGATCGGGGCCGGGTTTGTCAGGAAGACAGCAAACAAAAGGGACAGGGCCGTCAGCGCCTGCTCCCCACCGGAGAGAAGCGACATTACCTGCATCCGTTTGCCCGGCGGAGACGCCATAATTTCCAGTCCTGCCTGCAACGGGTCTTCCGCCTCCGTCAGCTTCAACTTTGCTTCACCGCCACCGAAGAGCTTCACAAAAAGCTCCTGGAAATGGTTGTTCACCTCTTCAAAGGCGGCAAGCAGGCGGCCCCTGCCTTCGCGGTTCAACGCAGCAATGCCCTGACGCAGGCGTGCAATCGCCGCCAGCAGGTCATCGCGTTCGGTATGCATGGAAGTAATCTTGTCGGACAGTTCCGCCGCTTCCTGTTCGGCGCGCAGGTTGACCGCCCCCATATTGTCCCGCTCGCGGGTCAGGCGGTCCACCTTGACCTCCACCTCGGCCTTGGGCGGCAGTTCCTCGCCTTCCTCGATTCCGGCAACGCGCAGAACATCTTTGGGATAACAATCCAGTTTTTCCTGGATTCGTTCTGCAACGTTATTGGCATTCTGCTGCGCCTGTTCGACCTCCGCCTGTCGGCGCACCCGCATCTCGCGGGCCTCCGCCAGCGCATGTTCGGCATCCTTCAGCGCCCGGTCCACATCCATCTGGAAGCGCTCCGCCTCCGACAGTTTGTCCGCCACCGCGTTGCGTTTCGCCTCTGCCTCGGTAATTGCATCCAGAAGCCCAAGGCGCTGTTCGGCAATTTCCTCCGGTCGGCTTTCCAGCAATTCCTTTTGTTCCGCCGCCGATTCCGCACGCATGGACAAATCCTCCATGCGTTCCCCCGCACCTGCAGCCCGCTCCTGCCAGGAAGCTTCCTCAACCTCGATGGCTGACAGCCGGGACCGGCGGCTTTCCGATTCGCGCTGCAGCCGGTCGAAGGCACTGCGCTTTTCGACCTGCACCGTCCGCAATTCGGCCAGCACCGCGCGCAGTTGATTGACCCGGTCCCAGGCCTGCTGCGGGTCTTCCAAACCGTCCAGGGCTTCCTGCGCCATAACGAGCTGCGCCTGCGTTTCCTCTATCTCCTGGGCGGTGCGCTCCGCATTTTCCTCGACGCTTGCCACGCGCGATTGTGCGGCGGCGGCCCGGCTGGACAGGGAGGAATGGGCCTGGCGGGCTTCATTGACCTTGGCATAGGCCTGCTGCTGGGCCTCACGCCGTTGACGGGTTGCCTCATTGGCGCGTTGAGCCGCCTCCACCGTATCGGCAAAGGCCGTCTGCGCCGATTCGGTCAGGGCTTCCGCCTGAAGGCGGGCCTCCTCCAGTAGGGTCTCCCCTTCGACCTTTGCCGTTTCCACCTGCTCTTCGGCCGCCTCGCGGATTCCCGCCAACTGGCTTTCCGCCTCAACGATCTGATCGCGAAGCTCCACAAGACGGTTCATCTGCTCCAGTCGCTTGGCCGCTGCTGTCGGCGCGCCTTCGGCCACCGTAAAGCCATCCCAGCGCCACAACCCGCCATCCCGACTGACCAGACGTTGTCCCGGCCCAAGACTACCCTGCAACCGCCTGCCGGTTTCAGCATCCGCCACGACGCCGATCTGCGCCAGGCGCCGGTTGAGCGCGGACGGCGCGGTCACGAATTTGACCAGAGGTTCCGCCTCTTTCGGCATGCCCATCATCCCGGAGAGCGGCGGCAACCCGGCCCAATGCACCGGCTCCGTCTCATTGACGGATGCGTCCAGATCCTCGCCCAGTGCCGCGCCAAGGGCCTTTTCATACCCCGGCTCCACCTGCAGTGAATCCGTCACCGGGTCCTTGAGTTCCGCCTGCGCGCCCTCCACCAGTTTGGTGAGCGCCTTTTCCTCTGCCGTCAGGGTCGCCAGCGCCGATTCAGCCTGCTGTACCTGCTCACGGGCGGCCTTTTCCGCATGTTGCAACCGCTCGCGCGCCTGCGCGTCGGCGGTATCAGTCAACTGCCGGGCCTGCTGTTCGGCCTGTTGCAACTGATCGCGGGCAGCGCGTTCCGCCTGATCGGAAGCCGCCTGGCTTTCTTCCGCCGCCTCCAATGTGGCACGCGCCTCCTCCAGGATTTCCTCCGCCTCTGCAACGGCCTCCGCGGCCAGTTCCAGTTCCGCCACGACTTCCATCTCGGCGGTAAGGCTTTCACGCTCTGCCGCCAGTTCTTCCGCCCGAAGTTTGAGACGCTCGATACGTGCCTCTGCCTGATTGATCTGCCCTGTCAGGGAATTGCGCTGGGCATCCAGTCCGGCAACCGATTCGGTCAGTTGCTGAAGCTCTGTTTCCTTTTCGGCAACCTCTTCGGTTGCGATTTCCACCGCCTCCTGCAATTCGGCAACCAGGTCCGACTGGTTTTCATCCGTCCCGGCCAGTTCCTCGCGTTCGGCCAACAGCCGCTCCAGTGCCGCCCGGGCATCCTGGGACAGGGATTGCTCACGATCCAGATCGGCCGCGATCTGCCGCAAACGGTTTTCCAACTCCAGCTTGGTTTGCTGAATGCGGCTTTCTTCGTTGGTCAATTCCCGTTCGGCCAGTTGCAGCCGCTGCAGTTCCGCCGAAGCCGCCGCTTCCGCCTTACGCAATTCCGGCAGGGCTTCCGACGCCCGGGTCTGGGCCGCGGCCCCGCTGGCGGTAAGTTGGGTGCGGTCGGTCACGACCTCTTCGATTTCGCCGAGACGCTGCCCCGCCTCTTCCAGTGCGACCCGGCTTTCCTCCCAGCGCAGATGCAGCAGAATCCCCTCAAAGCGTCTGATCTGTTCGGACAACTTGCGATAGCGGTTTGCCTGACGGGCCTGGCGCTGCAACCCCTGGTTCTGGGTTTCCAGTGCGCCAATCACATCTTCCAGTCGTTCCAGATTGCTTTCCGCCGCTTTCAGGCGCAGTTCCGCCTCATGCCGCCGGGAATGCAAACCGCGAATCCCGGCCGCCTCTTCCAGAAGGGTACGTCTTTCTGAAGGTTTGGCGCCGATCAGCGCGCCAATGCGTCCCTGGCTGACGATTGCGGTTGAATTCGCGCCACTGGCCAGATCCGCAAATAAAAGCTGTACGTCGCGTGCGCGCACATCCCGGCCATTGATCCGGTAGCTTGACCCCTGCCCGCGTTCGATACGCCGGGTAATCTCCAACTCGTCCGCGTCATTGAACGCGATCGGACCTGTGCGGCCCGAGTTGTCGAGAACAACGGAAACCTCCGCCAGGTTCCGGGCCGGACGATTGGACGAGCCACCAAAGATGACGTCGTCCATATCCTTGCCGCGCATACGCTTGGCCGAGGTTTCCCCCATGACCCAGCGCAGGCTTTCAATTACATTGGACTTTCCGCAGCCATTCGGTCCGACAACGCCCGTGAGTCCGGGTTCGATCAGCATTTCTGTCTGATCTGCAAAAGACTTGAACCCGGAAACTCTTAGCTTCTTAAAGTGCACGGACGCTCCGCTGACAATGGCTCCTTACGGGAGGAATTTATCAATCGTGGATTCGAACTCTTCGAGGTCGACATCACCCTCGATCTTTTCCTCACCATCGGCGCCTTTGATGATGAAAGTCGGAGTGGCGCTTACTTCATATTTCTGCGCCCCTTCCATACGGCTCTTGATGATGTCATCCATGATCTTGCCTTCAGACAGGCAGGCCTTGAACTTGTCTTCGCTGACGCCACCCATCTTGCCCAGACGGGTCAGACCTTCGATCGGATTTTCGGAAATCCATTTTTCACGGTTACGGAAAAGCGCATCGAGGAATTTGAAATAGCGATCCGGCGGCGAGCAACGCGCCAGAAGTGCCGCAGCGGCGGCAGCCTGGTCCCAGGGGAAGTCCCGATAGACCAGCTTCACCTTGCCGGTGTCGATATATTTCTTCTTGATTTCCGGCAGCTTGTCTTTGTGGAAATCGGCGCAATGCGGGCAGGTCAGGGACGAGAATTCAATCATCGTGACCGGCGCATTGGGATCACCCAGCACCCGCTCCTGGATCGCCTCATCAAGATTCACCTCGGCGGCGTTGGCGGTAACGGCCCAGAATGTCAGGCCCACAACAATCAGCGACAAAATTCGGCGCATGGATAATCCTCATTCGAAACAGACTGAGTAAAAGTATAGGGCAGCGGAGATTTAGAGAGTCAAGCCAGCCCCCTCACGCGGTATTTATTGACCACTCTTTGTGTCATTTTTTTGGCGCAGGACGGATACCCCCAAACGACGCAGAACCGCCCGGATTTCCTCGTCTTCCACCTCCGCCAGTTCACCATCCAGCCGGGCCATGGCCTCTTTCGACGGCGGGGCGGGTCTTTGCGCGGTCTTGCCCCATAAATCGGTCTTTTTGCGAATCGGGGCCTGATGCAGGCGAACATCGGCCACCGCCCCATAACCAAAATGGGTATTGATCCGTTCAATCAGGATCGGCGTCATATGCTGTAACTGTACGGCCAGCGGGCCGGTGACACGAATATGCAATGTGCCTCCCATACGCTGTCCCTTCGGAAAGGAAAGCCGCACAGGCTGGGAGCAGGCGGCCAGGTCCTTGCCGACAATGGTATCCCAGTCGGTAATCACGGAGACATGGTCAAAGCCATGACGCCCCAATGCCCGGCGGGTCAGCTTCGGGATCATGGTCCCGATCAGGCGGGTATACCCGCGGCGTGCGGGTTTTGACTTGTCCTGATTCTGCTTGTCGGATGGGGAGCCCATTCAATTCCGCCCTTTAAGGTTTCGCCCTGACCGTATAGACAGTCCAGTATGACACAGAAAGCAAGAAATGAGGACAGCATCGCAGGCCCTGTCGCGGAACGCCTGCTGGACTGGTACGACCGCCACCGCCGGGTTATGCCCTGGCGGGCGAAAGCAGGCGAAACGCCTGACCCTTACCATGTCTGGCTCAGCGAAATCATGCTGCAGCAGACAACAGTCGCAACCGTCAAAAGCTATTTCCTGAAATTCCTGGAGCTTTGGCCCACGGTCGAGGATTTGGCCGCCGCACCGCAGGACGATGTGCTCACTGCCTGGGCGGGATTGGGTTATTATGCCCGCGCACGCAATCTGCATAAATGCGCGCAGCTGGTCGCAAATGATCTGGCCGGTCGTTTTCCGAATACCGAAAAGGACCTGCTGAATTTACCCGGCGTGGGGCGTTACACCGCCGCCGCCATTTCGTCCATCGCCTTCGATACACGCTCTGTGGTCGTAGACGGCAATGTGGAACGCGTGATGGCGCGGTTGTTCGATTCCCATGCGGAACTGCCCAAGGAAAAAGGCGAATTCTATCGCCTGGCAGGGCTTTGCACGCCCGACCTGCGGCCCGGCGATTATGCCCAGGCTGTTATGGACTTGGGCGCGACCATCTGCACGCCAAAGAACCCGAAATGCACGCTTTGCCCGCTGGTGGACCTGTGCCAGGGCAAGCCCCATGCGGAAAGCCTGCCGCGCAAGGCGCCTAAAAAGACCAAACCGGTCCGGCGCGGTTATGCCTTCTGGCTGGAACGCCGGGACGGCACGATTCTGTTGTGCAAGCGCCCGGACAAGGGATTGCTGGGCGGCATGGTCGGCTTCCCCGGCAGCGAATGGACCGAAGACAGCCTGCCCCCGGCCCCCAATACGGTTCCGATCCCGGTCACAAATCTGACCGAAATCAGCGGTATGGTCCGCCACACTTTCACCCATTTTCATCTGGAACTATCGCTGTTCAAGGGCGATGTGGTTCAGGACCGCTATGAGCATCTGCCGGAAAAACACTTCTGGGCACGCCCGGAGGAATTCGGCGACCATGCCCTGCCGACCGTCATGCGCAAGGCCGCGGATCTTGCCATCGACGCACTAAAAGGCGAAGAATAGGAAAAATTGGCATAAGCCATTACCACAGAAGATCGAGGGTCACGTGGAGAAGTTGCAGAAATTCTGGGATATCGTGGTTCATGTCTGGCAGGAAGGCTATATGGGGATCGACTTCGGTCGAATCTTCACGGCAATTGCCATTTTCCTGTTGTTCCTGGTATTCCGCCGCGTCTTTTCCCGCGTCGTTCTGAGATATATCTCCCGCCTGTCACGAAGAACCAAGACCGAGGCGGATGACCGGCTGCTACGGGCCGTCAAAAACCCCGTCCGTTTCATCCCGGTCCTTCTGGGCCTGTTCTTCGCAGAGGAATATCTGAACCTGACGGGAGACATGCAGGCCTTTGCGGATAACGTTGTGCGCTCTCTGGTGATCTTTGTTCTCTTCTGGACCATCTTCCGCGCCGCCGATCAGTTTTCCTACATGCTGTTCCGGCTGGACAAGGTGTTACAGAATTCCGCCCTGGTGGGATGGATCGGCAAGACCGTCAAGATCATCGTCGCGGTATTGGGCGTCGCCACCATTCTGGAACTTTGGGGCATTTCGGTCGCCAGCCTGATCGCCGGTCTCGGCCTGTTTGGCGTGGCCGTGGCACTTGGCGCGCAGGATATGTTCAAGAACCTGATTGCAGGTATTCTGATTATCGCCGAACGGCGCTTCAACGTGGGCGACTGGGTCAAGGTCGACGGCGTGGTCGAGGGCACGGTAGAGAATATCGGTTTCCGGTCCACCTTCATCCGTCAGTTCGACAAGGCCCCGGTCTATGTTCCCAATACCAAACTGGCCGACAATGCCGTCACCAATTTCAGCGCCATGACCCATCGGCGCATCTATTGGAAAATCGGCGTCGAATACGACTCCTCCGTCGATCAGCTACGCCAGGTCCGCGACGGCATCGAAAAGCTGATCATCGGCAATCCCGACTTTGCCCAGCCGGAGGAAGTATCCACCTTCGTGCGGATCGACAGCTTCAATGCCTCCTCGATTGATATCCTGCTCTATTGCTTCACCCGCACGACCAACTGGGGTGAGTGGCTGTCCATCAAGGAAAAGCTGGCGTTGGACATCAAAGATGTTGTCGAAGGCGCGGGCACGCATTTCGCATTCCCCAGCCAGTCCATCTACGTTCACAGCCTGCCCGGCCATATGGACGGACCGGAGGTTTTCAACCCGCCGCAGGAGCAAAAAAGCACCGGCTGAAAAGCCGCTCGCGGAGAAATCGCTTAAGACCCGCGCGAATTATATGTATGCTATTCAATCGGACTTGGTTGTAATCACTGGATACATATTCGCCCATGTCAGATTGCGATGACAGCGCCCCCTCCGCCCTTCTGGCATTGGCCGCGTTGCATACAAGGCATGCCGTACTGATCACCAGCGCGGACGATCGCATTCAATGGGTCAATCAGGGTTTCACCGATCTGACCGGCTGGAAACTTTCTGAAATCGTTGGAAAAACACCCGGAAGCCTGTTGAACGGGCCCGAGACCTCTCCGGAGGTGGTCCAACAGTTCAAGAATGGCGTGGAAAGAGGCGAGCGTATTTCCACGACGTCGCTTTGTTATGGTAAGGATGGTCAATCCTTCTGGCTGAAGGTCGAGAAAGAGCCGGTCTACAGCGAACAGGGTCGCCTGGAATATTTCATCTCTATCGAAACCGACGTCACCCGCTATGTTCAGCAGGAAGTGATGCTGGACAAAAGCGAACGCAGGCTGCGAGACGCCATCGAAGCTCTTGGCGACGGCTTCGCCTATTACGATGCCGAAGACCGGTTGGTGATCTGCAACGAGCGTTACAAGGAAATCTATTCGCTGTCGGCCTCGCATATCTATGAAGGCGTCAAATTCGAAGACCTCCTGCGGGTCGGCCTGGATAGGGGCCAGTATCTGGATGGACTGGACGATCCGGAAGCGTGGTTACAGGAACGACTGGCCGCCCACCGCAACGCCACAGGCGAGACTACGGAGCAGTTGCTGGACGATGGAACCTGGCTGCATATCAAGGAAAGCCATACGCGCGACGGCGGCGTTGTAGGCATCCGCCGGGACGTAACGGACCTGAAAGAGGCCCAGCTTGCCGCCGAACAGGCCCAGGCCCGCGCCGAGGCCGCCAACAAGGCGAAATCAACATTCCTGGCAACCATGAGCCACGAGTTGAGGACACCGATGTCGAGTATTCTCGGGCTGATCGAGTTGTTGCAATTCACCGATCTGGACGAGACGCAGCGGAAACATATCGACGACATCAAGACCACATCGGAAAGCCTCCTGGTCCTGTTGAATGACATTCTGGACCTGTCGAAAATCGAAGCCGGACATGTAGGGTTGGAAAATCAGGCGTTCAGCCCGGTCGAACTGGCACATCGCATTCAGTCCCTGTTTCTGCCCAATGCCCAGTCCAAGGGCCTGCGCCTCTATCTGGATATCGACGATAATATCCCCGACCTGGTCCGCGGCGACCCCGCGCGCCTGCGCCAAATTCTGACAAATCTGGTGGGCAATGCGCTGAAGTTCACGCTCGAAGGCTCTGTCTCCATCTGCCTTCGCCGTCAGGAGCGGTTTCTGATTTACGAGGTGCAGGACAGTGGTATCGGCATCGCTGCGGATCGTCTCCCCGATATCTTCGACCCGTTCGTGCAGGGCGATTCTTCCGTCTCCCGCCTTTATGGCGGGACAGGGCTGGGACTTGCCATCTGCAAGCGTCTCGCGGATGCCATGGGGGGAACGATCTGCGTGGATTCCACCCCTGGCATCGGCAGTAGTTTTCGCATTGAAATCCCCTTCTCGCCGGAAAAGCCGGAAACAGCGGTCAAACCGGCGATTGAACAGAAGCCCCCTCCCCGGACGACGTCAATCAAATCACCGTTGCGTTTCCTGGTCGCCGAAGACGTTGCCCTGAACCGGGCCATCGTGGTGAGTATCCTGGAACGGCACGGCCATATTGCCGAAACCGTGGAAAACGGCCGGGAGGCCGTCGACAAGCTTCGCAACGGCAAATTCGATCTGGTCCTGATGGATATCCGGATGCCGGTCATGGACGGGCTTACCGCAACGCGCCTGATCCGGTCGGAAGAAAAGAACGGAGCACATATCCCCGTCATTGCCATAACAGCAGACGTTCTGGACGTTCAACGGGACGAAATCCTGGCTGCCGGGATTGATGCCGTCATCACCAAACCCATCGACTGGGAAAAGCTGCACAACACGATCAGCGGGCTTTTGATCTGACCGGTCCAAAAGACCATTACCGGCTTCGGAAAGTCTCCACTTTCGCCCGGTTGCCGCAGGTTTTCATATTGCACCAGCGCCGTCCCCGGCCCCGGCCATGGTCCAGAAATAGCCAGCTACAACGCCCGCATTCGCGAAGCCGCTTCAGCTCATCGGAACGCAACAATGCCTCAAAGGCCAGCACCAGCCTATCCACGACCACTGTCGAAGACGCGCCGGAAGCCTCCCATGAGAAAGCCTCCCCACGATGAACAAAAGCCGCCCGGGACAAGGCATCGCGAACTTTTTTCATCAGCAGTTTCTCGGCCTCATCAGGCACCTCATGCCCATGTGCCAGGGCGCTTAGAACGGCAAAGCCCGCCTCTCTCAACTCATGGATTTCCATCAGAAGCAGATCGGAATCCACCGTAGTCGGGGATGTATCGAAAAGGCCGGACGCCAACGCCCACGACTGAAAATCCTGCCAGTCCGTCAGCCGGGTCCGGTCCCGTGACTTGTCCTGGCCATCGACCGTATTCACGAAATCCAGGGCCGGATGCCCTCCGACAAAGTCGTCTTCAATCCATTCCCGCATAAGCACCGTAACCTCTTTTTTCGATTTAACGGTTGAAACCCGTCATATTGTGTCGTAACTATTAAATTAATCTTATAGGTTACGCCAAAGAAAAAGTCCATGTTGGAATTGCCTGAACGCTTTATTCACGAGGGAAAGCCTGTTGCCTGGGGGCGGATAGGCGACGGACAACCGCTGGTCCTGGTCCACGGCACTCCTTTTTCCGCGCAGGTCTGGCGCAGGATTGCGCCACTGCTGGCAAAAAAATGGACGGTCTATTATTTCGATCTGATGGGATATGGCCTGTCGGATATGACGGCAGGCGAGGATGTCTCCCTGGGCGTGCAGAACGGATTACTCGCCGCCCTGCTGGCGGAATGGGGTCTCTCCCGCCCATCGGTCCTGGCCCATGATTTCGGCGGGGCAACGGTGCTGCGCGGCTATTACCTGAATGACTTGCGTTACGAAGCACTGACCCTGATTGATCCGGTGGCAGTCGCCCCCTGGGGCTCCCCCTTTGTACAGCATGTGCGACAGCATGAAGCCGCCTTTGCCGGCATGCCCGGCTATATGCATGACGCCTTGCTACGCGCCTATCTACAGACGGCCGCCTGTCGACCGCTCGGCGAAGAGGCGTTTTCCGCCTATATGTCGCCCTGGCAGGGGAAGGTTGGCCAAGCTGCATTTTACCGCCAGATCGCCCAGATGGATCAGGCCTATACCGACGCAGTCGAACCGCTCTACGGCCCGATGGACTGCGCGGTCCGGCTGCTTTGGGGCAAGAGGGATGACTGGATTCCCCTGCCCCAGGGCAAAAAGCTGGCTGAAAAACTCACCGGTGGGAAGCCGACCGTGATCCCCGATGCGGGACATCTGGTGCAGGAGGACGCCCCGGAAGCTATTGTGGCGGCGATGCTGGCCTAGGCCGTAAACTCATAAACAGGATTCCCCTTTCGGTCTTGATGTGATTCATGTCTCTTGTTGCCGAACGAGGGAGTTTTCATGAGCCGCCGCCGCTACGAACTGACAGATTTCGAATGGTCGATTATCGCACCTTTGCTGCCGAACAAGCCGCGCGGGGTACCACGTGTCGATGACCGGCGGGTGCTGAACGGCATTCTGTGGCGGTTCCGGGCAGGCACGCCTTGGGCGGAGATACCGGAGCGTTACGGCCCCCATACGACCTGCTACAATCGCTTCGTCCGCTGGCGCAAGGCCGGGGTATGGGATCGGCTTTTGGAGGCAATCTCAGCGGCTTACGACAGCGACATCGTCATGATCGACAGTAGTTGCGTCCGGGTCCATCAGCATGGTGCGACCGGTAAAAAGGGGGATCTGACGATGGCTGCATGGGCCGTTCCCGGGGTGGACTGACGACCAAGATCCATGCCCTTGTCGACGCTGAAGGTCGGCCGGTGAAACTGGCCCTCACGCCGGGGCAAGCTCATGACGGCCGATCAGCGGAGGGCCTGCTCAAAGACTTGAAGGAGGGGGCCATCCTGCTGGCCGACCGGGCCTATGACAGTGACGCCATCCGCGCCCTTGCCGACGCGCGCAAGGCCTGGGCCAATATTCCGCCAAAACGGAACCGCAAAAAGACCTTCGCCTTCTCAAGCTGGGTCTATCGCCAGCGCAACCTCGTCGAGCGCTTCTTCAACAAGCTCAAGCAATTCCGGGGCATCGCCACGCGATACGACCGTAACCCAGAGAATTTCCTGGCTGCCGTCAAGCTCGCTTCATGCCGCATCTGGATCAGAAGTTATGAGTCTGCGGCCTAATAGGCGGAACCGCTTTCCGATGTCAGATTGTGGCGTTCTTCCCCCTGCAATGGCGGGTTGAAGACACTGACCAGGATCAGGTCGCTGTCTTTACCGCCACGCAGGTAATGGCGGTCATGATTGTCTAGGACATAGACGTCGCCCTCGCGGATCGGATGGATCGTGCCGTCCATCTCCTCCACTTCGCCTTCCCCGGCGATGCAATAGCAGGCCTCCAGATGATTGCGATATTCCAACAGGGATTGCGTTCCGGCGCGGACCACCGTGTGGCAGATGGTAAAGCCCATATCGTCCGCCAGCGTCAGGAGACGATGACTGGTGCCATTGCCCCATTCAACAAAATGATCGGTCTTTTCAACATCCGACAGGCTGCGCACAAACATGATCGTCTCCCTTATGCCATTGCCCCATTCAACGTGATGCGCTGATTGCCCAATGCTCGCCCGGTTATTGATGTGCATAACTGGCTTCTTTGCATAATCAGCCTACAGGGTGTAAATATTTCTATAGGAACCTTGCCTTCAAATGATGATTTTAAACATCAGAAGTTAGAAATTTTAACAGATGGACTTACCGCCGCTGAATGCACTGAAAGGCTTTGAGGCCGCCGCACGGACGGGAAGTTTTTCCCAGGCGGGAGACGAGCTTTGCGTGACTCACGCCGCCATCAGTCACCAGATCAAACAGTTGGAGGAATGGTTCGGCCGCCCGTTATTCCTGCGCACAGGGCGCGGCGTGGAACTGACCCCTTTGGGGCAGGCCCTGGGCGAAGCAGTCAGCGCGGCGCTCGGCGATCTGTCGCAAGCCTGCCGAAAACTGCGCGCGGAAACGGAACGGGCATCGGTTTCCGTCGGCTGTATCCCCTCCATCGCGTCGCGTTGGCTGGTGCCTAACCTTCAGGCTTTCAGCACCGCCTTCCCCGATATCGATATCCAGGTTTCCTATGCCCATTCGGGCGATCCCAGGCTGCTGAACCGTTACGACGTGGTGATTACCCATGGCGCACAGGCCACCCGCGATGCGATCCGTCACAGACTATTTTCCCGGTTGAGCAAGCCGGTCTGCAGCCCGGGCTATCTGGACAGACACGGCCCCTTTCCAACTGCCGAAAGCATCCTCGCGGCCGACCTTCTGCATGACGAAGGCACCGCCGCCTGGGAGGAATGGGGCGAGAAGGCCGGTGCAGCCTCAACCGGTTTCCGCAAGGGCCCGGTCTTTCAGGATTTCAACCTGCTGGTCACTGCCGCCATCGCCGGTCATGGCATCGCGCTTTGTCCCGTGGAAGTTTTTCAGGCGGAGCTTGAGCGCGGAGATCTGGTCATCCTGAGCGAGACCGCCATCCAGGAGAATGACAACTATTTCGCGGTGACCACCCCGACTTTATCACCTGCAGCGAAGCAATTCCTGGAATGGTTCACCGCCCTAACGACAGGCCGTTAAACGTCCCTCGCCCCAAAGTTTTACAGCACCTAACCGCCTTCCCGGCCAAAAGAATCCTGCCGACTCTCGAACAGATCCGCCAGGGCGGCGGAAACCTGACGAATATGCGGCAGATGGCGGTCATCGTCATGGCTCACAAGCCATTGCGTATGGCACAACTCGTCAATCGTTGGAGAGCATCGCCGAAGCCGAGCATCCGCGTCACCTATAAAGCAAGGTAGTATGCAAAGCCCCTCACCGGCCCCGACAGCCTCCAGAATCGTCTGGGCCGTACCACAGACCAACTTTGCCGCCTGCCCCGCCAATTGCAATTGCAACCACGCTGTTGATGCCCCGGTTTTTGTTGCGGAGACAACCCAGTCACAGGCCATGTAACGAGCCTCGGTTAACGCATCAGGGTGAGACTCAACGTAATCCGTCGCGCCATAAATAGCGAAATGAACCGGCCCAATGCGTTTTCGGGCCAGCCCCTGCTGTTCCGGCTTTTGATTGCGGATGGCAATATCCGCTTCCCGGCGCGAGAGATTAAGAAAGTCTGCCCCGGTCAACAGCTCAATCCGCAGCCCGATCCGCCCCTCACAAATCTCGGACAGGTTACGGGCTATAAACACACTGGTCCAAATCCCCGCAGTTATGCGAACCACAGGTCTTGGATCAAGATTTTCCTGCCAATTGGATATAAGTTGGGCCTGCATGGTCATGCCACGGACATATTCAAACAATTCCCGCCCAGCCGAGGTCAATTTGTAGCCCGAATGCCGACGATCAAATAGCGCCGCACCAATGGTCCGTTCCAACGCAGCCATGCGTCGGCTCAAGGTTGGCGCGCTGGCGCCCGTAGCCCCCACCGCGCCGGACAAACCACCATTTTCAGCAACAGCAAAGAAAAGCCGTAAATCCTCCCAACCCATCTTTTCATTATTGAAAGTCATTTTTCAAATTCAGCTATTCCATTTCACATCACTTCGGGAAAATATCTCTGAATTCATAGAATATACAATGAAATATCAGATGTAGATATCTCATCAATTATGAAAGGGAACTGTATACATGACCGCAAGGAACAAAGGAACACACTCCCAATTCCTCAAGGTAGTATTCGACGTCCTGCCCTCGTCCCGCGAGGCATTCATCGGTTTATTGGAAAGTGTTCAGGCCGACCTCCCCACGGTACCGGGCTGCCTGGGGGTTAGAATATTCGCCCATGACGATACCCCGAATCGTTTCACGTTGATTGAGGAATGGGACGACCGGGACCTCCACCAGACGCATATCAATGGCATGGTTAAATCCGGCGCTTGGACAAAAATAGAGGCCATGTTGAGCCAGCCACCTGAAAGCCAGTATTTAACCCCGTTTGAGGCAGTGTAACGGCACCTCGCCGTCAAACCGGCTTTGCCACCATCAGGTAGAAGATAGATATCAGGGCGATGAAGGCGGGCCAGCCCAGCGCGAACCAGATACGCATATATTTGTGGTAAAGCGGCGGCAGGGCGCTGCCGCTTTCCGCAGCCTCGACCGCCAGGTCGCGCGCCCTGATCTGCAACCACACCACTGGCAGCCAGCAGACAAGCGCGATGAAATAAAGCGCGTAAGCCCAATGCAGCCAGGGCTCTTTCCAGTCATAGCCCGCGATATAGATCAGATAGGCGCCGCTCAGGGGCTGCAGGATAGCCGACGGCGTTGTGAACCACCAATCCGCCCGCACCACATTGCGCGCCACCACAGCAATCGCCCGAACATCACCGCTCAAATGGGTCAGCCACATATGCAGGGCCGTGCCGATGCCGGTGCCGAACAACACGGTTGAACTCAGGATATGCACCCATTTGGCAACGAGATAGGCATCCATCAGCGTTCATCCTCCAGCACCATCCAGACCAGGACCAGCGCCAGGATCGGGATGTTTTTCAACAAGGGTCCCAAGGGTTCCGCCCATAGGTCGGGGCTGAGGGAGGTCAGGCCAATGGTATAGCCGCCGACCAGCACCAACTGCACCAGGCCAGTCAGCTTGGGCCGGAAATGCAACAGGATCGCTGCGGCCAGGATCAGATCGAAAATGCCGAAACCTCTCGCCGCCCAGGCCGCCCCTGCCTCTGTCAGGCCCAGACCATTTAATAGGGGCGCGAAATCGCTGACCGGCGCCATCAGTCCCAACAGGCCGGAGCAGGCCCAGAGGACAATCAAAGACAGCCAGACCAATGGCCGCAACAGGGTGAACCGCGCATGCCAGCGGTCCTGCACCTGCGCCGGGCTGGCGGAAAGCGCATCGGCGAAACGGCGCGGCTGCAGGCCGGTCGCCTCTTGATAGGCCTGCGGGTCCGCCGCATTGCCGAAATCTAGCTGCTTGAGCGATGTGGTCGTCAGCGCACCGGTCCCGATCCGGTCACCGACTTTCGCCAGCAGCCCGACCAGACGGCGTGGTACAGAGAAAAACGGGACCGGCGCAAAACCCAGCCATTGGCGCATATGGCCCAGAATATCCCGCATGGTCATGGTTTCGGGTCCGCAGGGTTCCAAAACCTGACGGGCATAACCCGGTTCCGCCACCGCCGCCGCCACACAGTCGCAAAGGTCGTCTACATGGATCGGGGTGAAAACCTGATCACCTTTCCCGATCAACGGCACCAGAAAAGGACAGACGGCCAGCGCCCGCATCAGCGACGTTCCACCATACGATCCGCTGCCATAGACTAAAGACGGACGCAGAACGACCCAGTCCATCTCGGTTGCCGTGAGATAGTCATCGGCGGCGAGCTTACTGCGCGCGTAATCCGTGTCAGCGCCGATACTAACCGCTGAAATCTGCACCACCCGGCGGATGCCCAACCGCTTACAGGCTTTGAAAAGAGCGATGGGGCTGTCCCGGTGGATGGCCCAAAGCGACTGCCCGTGACGATCTTGTAAGACACCTGCGCAGTTGATCACCGCATCGACACCCGCCAGTCGCGGGGCCCAGGCCTCTTCCCCCGTGTCGAGGTTCATATCCCCCTGAACCACCGTGATATCCGGAAAGCGTTGTTGCATGGATTCCGGCCTGCGCACGACGGCTGTAATCTCATGACCGTCCTTCAAAAGCCGCGCCACCAAAGACGCTCCAATGAACCCATTGGCGCCGGTGACAAGTATTCGTGCGCCCATTTCTTTCCCTCCTCAAAGTAAAATACGGCAGTATTCACCGCCGCATTTTATTACTCTGGCTTAGCCGAAGTTGTCGCGCCTTCTAGTTGGCCCGTGGCCCCATATCTTCGCGGATTTTCTGGCGCAGCACGTCGATGGGGACCTTTTTGCGGTCGCCGGAAATCTGCCAATAGGTCCAGCCGTTGCAGCTGGGCGCGCCCTGAACCGCAGCGCCGACCTTATGGATCGAACCCTTGTGGTTGGAGGCGGCGATGGTGCCGTCGGCACGGACCTTGGCAATATGCTGACGGCAGGGGCTGACCAGCTTGTCGCCGGGATGCAGCAGCCCTTCTTCCAGCAGACGCCCGAAGGGCACGCGCGGCTCCTTGCGTTTGGAGGTGGTCACCTCCAGCGCTTCGGCGTCACCTGCTTCAGGGATTTCACGCAGGCGTTTCTGCGAGACCTTGTAATAGGCCTCTTCGCGCTCCAGACCGATGAATTTGCGGCCCAGACGCTTGGCAACAGCCGCCGTCGTGCCCGTACCGGAGAACGGGTCCAGCACCACGTCACCCGGCTCGGTGGAGGAAAGGATCACCCGGTGCAGCAGGCTTTCCGGTTTTTGCGTCGGATGGGCCTTCTTGCCATCGTCATCCTTGAGGCGCTCATGGCCCGTGCAGATCGGCAGGGTCCAGTCGCTGCGCATCTGAAGGTCGTCATTCAGGGCCTTCATCGCCTCGTAATTGAACTTGTATTTTGCCTTCTCGGATTTGGATGCCCAGATCATGGTTTCATGGGCATTGGTGAAACGGCGGCCCTTGAAATTCGGCATCGGGTTGGTCTTCACCCAGACCACATCATTCAGCACCCAGAAGCCCAGATTCTGCAGCGTACAGCCCACACGGAAAATATTGTGATAGCTGCCGATCACCCAGATCGTGCCATTGGGCTTCAACAGGCGCCTGGCAGCATCCATCCAGTCCTTGGTGAACTGGTCATAGGCCGCGAAACTGTCAAACTTGTCCCAGTCGTCATCAACCGCATCGACCTTACTGTTATTCGGGCGATGCAGGTCGCCTTTCAACTGAAGGTTATAGGGCGGATCCGCGAAAATCATATCGACGGATTCGGCGGGCATGTTCCGCATCATTTCTATGCAGTCGCCCAGTAAAATTTGATTCGCTGGAAGTTGTTTCATGATTCTTCTTATTAATGCTTTGCCAGAGTTAACAAAAAGAATCATGAGTCAGGCTGGATTCGCCGTCAATGACTTAAAAAACACCTACTATATGTAGAGTCTACTTACCCAATATTTTCGCAAGATGTTGAACCACAGGATAACTGGGTGGATTTACTCACCCTTTATCCCGCTGTTTCCACAGCCGCCTGTGGATAACTTTTCAGAGATCAGTCACGACGTGCTCGATCCTCGATCTCACTTCTATTATTGAGCACGGTATCCACCAGCCCCCAATCGCGTGCCTCCTCCGCATTCATGAAGAAATCCCGGTCAAGCGTCTGCTCCACTTCTTCATAGCTACGGCCGCAATGATGGGCATAGAGAGACTGGATGCGTTTCTTCAGTCGCAGCATGTCTTCCGCATGCCGCTCGATATCGGATGCCTGCCCGCGGAAGCCGCCGGAAGGCTGGTGGACGACAATGCTGGCATTGGGCAGGGCAAAACGCTGTCCCGGTTCCCCCGCCATCAGAATGAAGGACCCCATGGAACAGGCCGTGCCCATACACAGCGTCGAAACCGGACATTTGATCAACTGCATCGTATCGTAGATCGCCATGCCCGCCGTCACCACACCGCCGGGGGAGTTGATGTAAAGTGCAATTGGCTTTTTCGGGCTTTCTGCCTCAAGGAACAGCAATTGCGCACAGATCAGCGCCGCCATGCCGTCTTCCACCTGACCGTTAAGAAAGATGATCCGCTCCCGCAACAGCCGGGAATAGATATCGAAGGACCGCTCCCCACGGCCAGACTGCTCTACCACCATAGGGACGAGCTGCATCATGTCGCGCATCGGCAACCTCCTGAAACTTGGCATTGAGTGATTAATCCGGGTGGTGATTTATGCTGCCAGCCGCATCACCGGTTCATTACTGTTGGCGGGCATGCCCTGCTGGACCGCCGCTATATCGTGCACCAGCCGAAAACAGGTCCCGCCATCCTGATCCGGTGACAGTTCCACCGTAATGACGCTATCCACGTCATGACCGATTTCGCGCCACTCGAACTGCATACAGCGATAGGGCTCCGCCTCGACCAGGCGGCAGTCGGCCACCTTTTCCTGCAGTTCCTCGTCCCGATAGAAGGCGAAATCCCGCCCCTGATCCAGGCTCAGGTCATTGGGCAACAGCCATGCCGCCAGGAAATCGGAAATGGTCAGCGCCCGCCAGACCTTTTCCGGCGACGCATCCAGCGTCGCCTCGACAATCACAGGCTCCGGCTTTTCTTCCATTGTCATTGATCCATCTCCCCCAATAGCTTTTTCAGGGCGTCCACACGCTGCGGCCAGAAGACGCGATAGCGTTGCAGCCATTCATGCAAAGGCGCCAACCCATCCGCCGCCACGGAATAATAGACGCTGCGGCCCTGCCTCTCTTCCTCGATGAGGCCCGCATTCCTCAGGACGGAGATATGCTGTGACACTGCAGGCTGGGATATCTCGAACCCCTGCCTGATCTCCGATGCGTTCAATTGCTCATCCGCGAGGCGTTCGAAAATCGCACGGCGCGTCGGATCGGCAAGCGCTTTGAAAATCTGTGTTTCATCCATGTCAAATTATAAGCATAGACTTATCTGATAAGTAAACACTTATTTCATTAAAAAATGACGGCCCGAAAGTCGGGCCGCCACCTATCAGTTCAATCAGGTTCGGTTTATCGAGACACCGCCATCCACCAACATCGACGAACCAGTCACAAAACTGGCGTTATCCGATGCCAGGAACAGTGCCGCCCGGGCAATTTCCAGAGGGGTTGCAATGCGCTTCAACGCATGCATTCCCTTGACGAACTCAAGCATCTGCGGATCGGACATGGCAGACCGCCCCATGGGCGTATCGGTGCCACCGGGCAGCAATGCATTGACCCGCAACCCCTGCGGACCGTGCTCTGCAGCCAGGCATTGCGTCAGCCCCACCAGACCCGATTTGGCGGCGGCATAGGCTGCCATGCCGGGCATGCCAACGGTCTTCCCGACAAATGTAGAGGTGAAAATCAACGACCCCGCCCCTGATTGCAGCATTGCCGGAATCTGGTGCTTTGCTGCCATAAAGGCGCTGGTCAGATTGATTTCCACGCAGTCCCGCCAGTCATCCACCGTCATATCGGGCACGGGGCCTATTGCCCCCAACGTCCCGGCGTTATTGAAGGCCACATGCAGACCGCCAAATCGTTCCAACGCGGTATCGACGAGGTCCTGTTGAAAGCCCTCATCACAAACGTCACCGCTGACAACGATCGCCTCACCGCCATCACTGTCGATCACGCCAGCCAATTCATCGAGCGCATGTTTACGCCGCGCGCCGATCACAACCTTTGCGCCTTCCGCCGCAAACAACCTTGCAGCGGCCCAGCCAATCCCCGAACTGGCACCGGCAATGATGGCGACTTTTCCTTCCAATGCAGACATCCTGCTTTCCTCCTGTTTCATATGCCGCCGATCCGGCGGTAAGAAAACAAAAGCAGCATGGAAGGCCGGCGACATTCCGATTCCTGCGGCGTATCCACTTAATTAAAATAAAGTCAAAATACGCAGGAAGCGGGTGTTTTACGGCAAGTTTTCCAGCTAGACTTGCGAGGCGCTGAATCGGTAACGGGGCGCGGTAATATCCTGCTGTGCCTCAATCAGAGCCAGTTCCCGACCACCATATTCACGTGTTGCATAAAGCAGGCTGTAAATGGTCGACGTGGTGCGTTCCAGCGCCTTCCGCAGGCTTTTGGTCTGCAGGTAATGCCCGACGAACAGGGCCGCACAGGCATCCCCCGCCCCATTGGGCAGAACCGGAAAGCCCAAAAGCGGCGTTTCCACCAGCCAGGTCTCGTCACCGTCCGAAGCCAGCATCTCGATGCTATCCAAAGACGTATCCTTGCGGTCGAGGCTGGTCACAAGCACCATCTTCGGCCCGGCCTCCAGCAATTGGTCCACCGCAGCCTTGGCACTTTTCATATCAACCACCTTGCGGCCGGTCAGCAATTCCAGTTCGAAATGATTGGGCGTCAGGATATCGGCGGCCGGCAATGCATGGTCCCGGATAAAATCGGGGATGGTATCGCGCACATAAACGTCCTTGCCCACGTCCCCCATGACCGGATCACAGCAAAAGATCATGTCGCGGTTGGCCGCCCGCACCTTGTCCACCGCCGACAGCACCACTTCCCCCAGTTGCGCTGAGCCCAGATACCCCGACAGCACCACCTGACATTCCGGCAGCACACCGCGCTCCTCGATCCCCTGGATTATTGCGCCAACCTCATCCGGGTCCTGCACATTGCCACGAAAACTTTCGTAACCGGCATGATTGGAAAACAGAACGGTGTGCACCGGCCAGACCTCGAACCCCATCCGCTGCAGGGGGAAGACGGCGGCGGAATTCCCAACATGGCCGAAAGAAACATGACTTTGAATGGACAGGATCGACATAGACGCGCTCCACAGACGGAAAGACATTATATTTATAGAGATGGGGAGTTTGCCTCCCCGCGGACGGGTTTTATAGTGGCATCAAGAGTTAACATCATTGGGATAGATCATGCCAGTTGTCATCCGCCCCCGCCGTTCGGTCCTCTATATGCCGGGGTCCAACCCGCGTGCGCTGGAAAAAGGCCGAAGCCTGGCCGCCGACGCATTGATTCTCGATCTTGAGGATTCCGTTGCCGTCGACCGGAAGGAAGAGGCCCGGGATGCAATCGTCGCAACGCTCGCCCAGGGCGGCTATGGCGGCAGGGAACTGCTGGTGCGGGTCAACGGCCTGGACAGCCGTTGGGGCCGTGACGACCTGACTGCCATTGCCCGCGCCGGGGCGCATGGCATCGTCATGACCAAGGTGGAAAGCGCGGATATCGTACGCAAGACCGCCCATATTCTGGATGAGGGCGGCGCGCCGGAGACCCTTGCGATCTGGTGCATGATCGAAACCCCCATGGGCGTGCTGCGTGCAGAGGAAATCGCCGCCGCCGATCCAAGGATGGCGGGCCTGATCATGGGTACCGCGGATCTGGCGATGGAACTGAACTGCCAGAACACCATCACCCGCGAGGCCTTTCTCTACAGCCTCAGTAAATGCGTGCTGGCAGCCCGTGCCCATGGCCTGTCGATTCTGGACGGTGTCCACGAGGACCTGGAAGACGACGAAGGTTTTGCCACTAGCTGCCGACAGGGACGCGACCTGGGCTTTGACGGCAAAACCCTGATCCACCCGAAGACAATAGCGATGGCCAATGAGGTCTTCGGCCCGAACCTGGACGAATTGGACGAGGCTCGCGCGAAAATCAATGCCTTCGAAAAGGCCCAGGCCAACGGCCAGGGGGTCACGACCCTCAATGGCAAACTGGTGGAACATCTTCATGTAAAGCGCGCCCGCCGCCTGATCCAACTGGCCGAGATGATCGAACAATTGCAAGGCTGATACGGGCACGCCGATCGGTTATCCAGCCGACATCAATGCCCCGGCCCCATGCCGAAGCTGAGCGTGGAGACCAACCCCAGCTCGTCCACTTCCGGGTCGTCATCAACGGCCCGGTCGAGCGACGTCGAAATGACATTCAAGCCGTCGTTACGGATGGTGAAGCTCACCTTGCCATCCGCATCACTGACCAGACTTTCATTATCGCCGTCATTGATGAAGTCGGCGGCAACCACGGCCCCTTTCACCGGCTTGCCGTCGCTTAGAACCTGAACCGTCAACCGATCCCCCATCGACAGTTTCACCGGATCCTGTAACGGGACAATTTCCAGCGGCAGCCCTTTCGGTTCGATATTGCGCGAGCCGCTCTTCAGCAGGGCCACCATATATTTCAGGTAACGTCCGCTCTGAACCGCCCCCTTGACCTCCGGTCTTGGCTTATTGTGCCATTTGCCGCGTGCATCCTTGGTCCAATAGCCGTTGTCAAAGGTAACGACCACACCGGCAGCCTGCGGCGGTTCCTCCAGACGAATGTGATCGTTCATAGGATCGATTTTTACGGCCAGACCTCCGCCAGCCTTGTCAAAGGCGGTCGCCGACGTCACGCGGGCCGGGTTATAGGCATCGTCACCACCGCCATGTCCATAGACCACGGCAAGGTCGCCATAGCGCCGTTCAATCCAGGCTCCATGCCCCCAGGCGGTGCCGGACACAAGGGCCGTCACGAAGGCCAGTGCGAGCATTTTCTTCATTGCCAATCTCCACGTATGTTTTGTTATAACATCACGCTTTAATCATAATTGAAAATGCCTCGCAACATCATTTTCTATTTTCAGGAGAATTTTGGCAAGAAAGAAGCGCCGGGGGCGCCGACAGATGGGGGTTGAGGCCATTGTCGCATCCACGTCCCGGGCAACCCAGGGGACATTCCCGACGCTTCTTGATCGAACCCCGAAGGGTTCTTTTTCCTGGAAACGGTGTCCCGGATACCACGCCGGTGATCTCGGTCACCCTGGCAAAGCACCTTGACCTGGCGCGGCACCTGCCGGTGGTTCGCCACCGGCGGAAAGCCCCTAAACAGCATGTCGGACAAGGGAGATTGCCGCGTCACACTATCCGGCGTTTGGACTTCGGGCTTACGTCCTGCCCCAACGCAGCCGGTCATTCGCACAAAGGATTGTGACTGCCCTCAATCCCCTGTTGACCGGAAGGCACCGGTTTACCCGGTTTGCTTTCCCACGGAACAGACACCGAAGGCTAAGCTGTCTGTTCCGCCGCACAGGAAATCCCACACAGAACGTGTTTCCGGGATTTCCTCCAATCCTTTGATTTTCAAAGCTGAAGCTACGCCCCAAGCCCCTCTAAAACCAAGTCCAGGATTGGCGTTTCCATATAAAAATTGTCCGCTGAATCAATTTCAGAGTCCATAGAAAAGTAACGATTAAGTAAAAAAAGTTGTGCAAAAATTATATTCTAACCCACATCCCACACACAACTTATCCACACACTTTTCCACAAATAATAAGAATCAACACCTTAATGACTAAGTATTATTTCTTGAAATTTTACAGTAGCAACGGATTAGGCTCTCGATCACTATTCTGTCGCCCCGCATCCTTACAGCTTCGCTGAGAAGTCCCACCCGCCTTGCCGCCCCCACGGCCCCCTACGCCAACGTGGCATTAAAGTTGACTATTACCGTATATCAGTTATTCAGTGGCGGCCTCAGGCGCAGAAAACATCGTTTTTTTTTAGAGTTGAAGTAGATCATGCTATTCAATTCATTAGAGTTCTTATACTTTTTCCTTCCTGCGTCATTCTTGGGTTTCCAAATCCTACGACGCTACCGGCAAGGGGCTTTTGCGCTTTTCTTCCTCGGATTTTGTTCTCTATTCTTTTATGGCTGGTGGTCACCGGCCTATCTCATACTGTTACTGATCTCAATTATCGCAAACTTTTCACTGGGGCGCGCCATATCGCGGTCCTACAGCAAGGTAATACTGACTGTTGCGGTCATCGGAAATCTTACATTTATCGGCTGGTTCAAATATGCAAATTTCTTTGTTGGCAATTTGAATTGGGTAACAAATACAGATATTTCACTACCTGATATTATCCTGCCCTTAGGCATCTCATTTTTCACTTTTCAGCAAATCGCATATCTCGTTGACTGCTATAAACATAAAGTGGAGGAACATAGTTTTCTCCACTACCTGGTCTTCGTGTCGTTCTTTCCACAATTAATCGCGGGCCCTATCGTCCATCACGGCGAGATGATTCCCCAACTGGTGAACCGCATTCGCGAGAAGCAGAATTGGACCCTTGTTGCATTGGGGTTAACGCTGTTCGGTATCGGCCTATTCAAAAAAGTCATTCTGGCGGATAATCTCGCCGTCTATGTCAGCCCCATATTCGAAGCCGCCGACGCGGGCCACGCAGCCTCTCTGCTGGAGGCCTGGGCAGGTGCGTTGGGCTATACATTACAGCTCTATTTTGATTTCTCTGGTTACTCTGACATGGCGATCGGCTTGGGCTATCTGTTTGGTGTTGAATTGCCCGTGAATTTTTTTTCACCCTACAAGGCGGGTAGTATCATCGAATTTTGGCGGCGCTGGCACATGACACTGTCTCAATTCCTGCGCGATTACCTCTACATCCCTCTCGGTGGAAACCGCAAAGGGAAGGCTCGGCGCCATCTGAATCTCATGATCACCATGCTTTTAGGAGGTCTATGGCACGGGGCCGGGTGGAATTTTGTGATCTGGGGCGGGCTGCACGGCGGCTATCTGATCATCAACCACCTCTGGAGCGCCATTTTTCCGACAGCATCTGCGAATAGAGCATATACACTCGCCTGCCATACGGTGACCCTATTAGCAGTCATCACCGCCTGGGTGGTGTTCCGCGCCGAAACACTCGCAGGCGCTCTCAATATCCTTCAAGGTATGGCAGGGATGTCAGGAACAATACTGCCTCAGAGCCTCGCCGGTACGGCGTTTCTGTTCAATGATGCAATCATTGCGGAAAGCAAGGCAATCGGAGCGCTATCATCAATGTCTGCCTTCACAACAATAGGCATCGGCTTTCTAGTTGTGTTCCTTTTTCCAAACTGCGCAGAGATCCGCGCCTGGATTCTCGGCCAGGGTGAGAAACATGCCTTCTCGTGGCAGCTAAACAAACGTTGGCTAGGTGTGGCAACAATTACACTATGTGCTAGCTTATACGCCGTTACGTACTATGCGAACCGAGTATCCGAGTTCATCTATTTCCAGTTCTGAGAGCGCGTTCATGAGTGCCACCCGATTTATCGTCTGCTTGCTCTCTATCACCTTCACAATCCTTGCCCTGCCGGCAAGTTTGGTTGTTGTCGGTGACCCTTTTCAGGTTTTGCACCGTAACTGGTTTGGTCAAAATGGTTATCTAAATTCGGATCGCTTCCAGAATGCAGGCCTAATCAAGCGGTTGATTGCTGATCAGCCGGAGCGCCACGATTCAATAGTTCTTGGCACGTCCATGAGTCAAAATTTCGATATCCAGCAATTATCGGAAGAGATGAACTGGAAAGGGCCTGTCAAGCTAACCATCGCTGGTGGACGCGCGCGTGAGATCGCTGTCATTGCAACCGATGCCTTGCGGTCGGGCTCCATCAAACATGTTTTGTGGGAAATTTATTCGGGTTACGAGTTGAAAGACCCGTTCGCGCTGCACCCAGAAGCACCACTGCCACTTTATATGTATAGCGAGAATAGCATTGATCTCTGGCGCTATCTATTCAATCAGGACATCGTAGATAAAGCGGTTAAAACAATTTTTCGGCGGAATGACCGGAAGTTCAGAGACATAAAAAACTTGTACCGGTGGGAGCAACCGGAAGCCTTCCAGGCCTTTTCTTCACCCGCCAACATTGAGCAGCTAAACCGAAAGATGGCTGCAGCGCCACCATTATCCCCAAGAAGCGCCGGAAACGACTATTATCTGAACATTGATAAGAACCTGATTCCGATCATTAAAGCGCATCAGGATGTGGAGTTTAATCTATATTTCCCACCCACTTCCTATTACGGGCTGACGTTGACGACACCAGCGAAATTTTGGACAAGAATGAACACACGCAAATATCTGTTGGAGCGCGTATCTATATTCCCGAATGTCCATGTATTTGCCTTTGATCTCTACGATGATTTCGGCGCAAAAGCAGCTAATTATAAAGATCTTAGCCACTATTCGCCGGCCGTAAGCAAGGCGATTGTCAGGTATATTGCACAAGGTAAATTCGAAATTAGAGCGAATGAATGGGATGGCTATGTTGCGACGTTGCTCTTGAAACTGCAGCAATTCCGACAGAATACGCTGCAGGGCCAGAAGCAAACAGTAAGCAGGTCGCTCAACTAATTTGATCAGGCCTGCGAGATGCCTCGCACCTCACCTGGCACAACCATCGTGAGAGCCGACAGCATAACAAAAACATTACTTTGTTATGAATTTATTTATTTTTTTTGTTCTTAATGATCTCTGACCAATAGGCAACTGCATTAATTGCCTGTGCAACAAGGGTTGGGAGGAGGTCACAGTCATGTCGCTCAACATCGGAAGCCGCATTTTACTGGCGGCTGCGTTGATTGTCGTTTTGACGTTTATCGCATTCATTTTGTATTTCGACTTCAACCAGAGAAGCGAAATCCGGTCCGCGCTGCGCTCCAGCGTCGAGGAAACCGGCGCGCTGGCCACCACCAGCATTGCCAACTGGGTCAACGGGCGACAACTGCTGATCGAAAACACCGGTCAGAATATCGCCACGGCTGACGATACGAATGCGGACACCATCCGTACATTCGTCGACCGGCCGGTTTTGCAGGACAGCTTCATGTTCACCTATTACGGCAGTGCCACCGGCGCAATGACCATGAACCCGCCGGACGAACTGCCCTCGGACTACGACCCGCGCACACGCCCCTGGTACAAAGATGCCGCCAGTGCCCGGTCCAGCACATTGACCGAACCCTATGAAGATGCCTCCACCGGCAAACTCATCGTAACAATGGCCACGCCGGTTCAGGACGGCAGTACGCTCAAAGGCGTTGTCGGCGGCGACATCGACATCACCACCCTGGGAGATATCGTGCGCAACGTCGACCTCGGAGGTATCGGGTATGCCTTCCTGGTAAACAGCGAAGGCACGATCCTGATTCATCCTGACAAGGATTTCACCCTGACCCCGATGTCCAAGGCCTTCCCGGAGAATACCCCTTCCGTCAGCCAGGGCTTGAGCGCGATTGACGACAGCAGTGGTGATCAGATTTTCGTCTTCTTCCCTGTCAAAGGCCTGCCCACGGTCAAATGGTCACTCGGTTTCGCCATCGACCGCGACGCCGCCTTCGCCGCCCTGTCGAATTTCCGGTTAACCGCCATCATCACAGCAGTGATCGCGGTCTTCGCGATCATGATCCTGCTCGGGATTATGGTGCGGACAATGGTCTCCAAACCGGTCGTCGCCATGACCAGCGCCATGACGGAACTGGCCGGCGGCAACAAGAATGTCGATGTGCCAGGTACCGACAAAAAGGATGAAATCGGCTCCATGGCCTCCGCCGTGCTGGTCTTCAAGGAGAATGCAATCGAGATGGACCGCCTGGCAGAAGAAAACGAAAAGGCTGCCCAGCGCATGGAAGAAGAGCGCAAGCGGGCCCTGAATGACATGGCCGACTCCTTTGAAAAGACGGTCCTGTCCATCGTGGAGACAGTCGCCAAGGCCGCCGAAAACACCCAGAAGGTGGCGGGCGAACTGACCGACAGTGCGGCGGAATCGAATTCCCGTGCAATCGCCGTTTCCAATGCCGCCGCCGAAACCACGCAAAGCGTACAGACCGTCGCCGCGGCAACAGAGGAACTGTCTGCGGCGATCAAGGAAATCGGCGTGCAGGTTTCCCAGTCGATCCAGGTCGCCAGCGAGGCAGTGCAGGGTATCGACCGAACCGGCAGCTCGGTTTCCAAACTGGCCGATGCAGCCCAGCATATCGGCGAGGTTGTCACCCTGATCAACGAAATCGCCGATCAGACCAACCTGCTGGCGCTGAACGCCACGATCGAGGCCGCCCGTGCGGGCGATGCAGGCAAGGGCTTTGCCGTTGTCGCGAGCGAAGTGAAATCGCTCGCCTCCCAGACCGGTAAGGCGACCGAGGAAATCGGCACCCAGGTCGAAGGCATTCAGTCCTCCAGCACACAGTCAGTCGATGAAACCGGCCAGATCAAGACCACCATCGACCGGATCAGCGAATTCACCAACGCCATCGCGGCAGCCGTTGAACAACAAGGCGTGGCGACACGGGAAATCGCCGACAGCGTCCAAAAGGCCGCGACCGGCACCCAGGAGGTTTCCAGCAACGTGGCAGCCGTAACGGAGGCCTCCTCGATGGTCAGCGAGGAAGCCAAGCGCCTGTTGGACTCTTCCAGCGAAATGCAGGCACAGGCGGAAAACCTGCGCAAGGAAGTGAGGGATTTCCTCTCCACGGTTCGCAAAAGCTGATCCGGCGGAGAAAAAGCCCGAAGAAGCAATGGGGGAGACGGTTCTGCCGTCTCCCCCTTATTCGTTTTGTGCGACCGGATCAGATCGGCTGGGCCGTGGGCCGGAACAGGATTTCGTTCACGTCCACATCCTCAGGTTCATTCACGGCGAAGGCAGCCATACGCGCGAAACTGTCGGCCGGAATCGCGATCTGGCTCACGAACTCTTTCGTCTGCGCCTGGATCTCTTTTTCGGTAATATGGTCAAGTAATTCCGTTGCAACGGCACCTGGCGAAATCACCGTGGTGCGGATGTTGTAAGGCTTCACTTCCTGACGCAAGCCTTCCGACAGGGCCCGAACACCGAACTTGGTCGCGCAATAGACGGTGGCGTCCGGACCGAGTTTATGACCGTAGACGGATGACACATTGATGATATGGCCGGATTTCTGGGCCTACATATGGGGAAGTGCCGCGGCGATACCATAAAGCACCCCCTTCAGATTGACGTCGATCATTTGATCCCATTCGTCGACCTTCAACCGCTCCAGCGGCGCCAACGGCATCACCCCCGCATTTACTTTGCTGGTCGATGCCCTGCGCTATCGCGGCTCCCCGGACGCGCCGGCCTAGTCCCCAGACAATGAATGGTTGGTTTTTTTTCAAATTTGGTGCCCCAATTCGTTGATCTTTCCCGCAATGCACAAGAAAAACTTTTGACAGGCAACGCACCAGGAGTAGTTTAGGACGTGATCCAAAGCGGTGATTTTTTTCGTAAAAACGACCGCGGGCCTCGGGATCAGGAGGGGGTTGAGGATTTCGGCCCCAAACACGGACAAGGGAAATATGTGCGGTGCAACCGCCAATCACACATTTAAGGGGTGGTCATGAGCTCTGAAAACAGGCCTCTGTCCCCGCATTTGCAAATTTATCGCTGGCAGTGGACCATGGCGTATTCGATTCTGCACCGTGCAACGGGTGTTGCACTGGCAGTCGGCGCATTGTTCCTGGCTTGCTGGTTGATCGCGCTTGCGGGAGGCGCAGACGACTTCAACGCCGTCCAGGCATTCTCCACTTCCATCATCGGCCGCGTGCTGTTGCTGGGCTGGACCTGGTCGCTTTTCTATCACCTTCTCAATGGCATTCGGCATCTGGTCTGGGACAGCGGTCGCTGGCTCGACCTGAAATGCGCTGAGTTGTCCGGGCATGCAGCCGTGGCGGGATCCGTCATTCTGACGCTGATCGCCTGGGCCATCGCCTATATGTAAGGGAGCGAGCGGATATGTCGTTGAAAACTCCATTGGCCAAAGCACGTGGCCTGGGTTCCGCCAAGGAAGGCGTCCACCACTGGTGGGTACAGCGTATTTCGGGCGCCGCCCTGGTACCGCTAACCCTGTGGTTCGTCTTTGCCGTCGCGACCATGACCGGCAGCGACCATGCTGCTGTTGCCGCCTGGGCCGCCACCCCGGTGAACACCGTTCTGCTGGTGCTGTTGGTGGCAACCACCTTCCACCACGCCCATCTGGGTTTGCAGGTGGTGATCGAGGACTATGTCCATAACGGCTTCTGGAAGCTTGTTTTGCTTGTCGGCATCAAATGGCTGAGCGCACTGATCGGTGTCGCCGCCATCATCGCCGTCCTTAAAGTCGCGTTCGGAGGTTAAGGGTTATGGCTCAATCTTACGAAATCATCGACCACGCCTATGACGTGGTTGTCGTCGGTGCCGGGGGCGCGGGCCTTCGCGCCACATTCGGCCTGGCGGAAGCCGGGCTGAAGACCGCCTGCATCACCAAGGTCTTCCCGACCCGCAGTCACACGGTTGCCGCACAGGGCGGGATTTCCGCCTCACTGGGTAACATGGGTGATGATAACTGGCGCTGGCATATGTATGACACCGTCAAGGGGTCGGACTGGCTGGGCGACCAGGACGCCATCGAATATATGGTGCGTGAAGCTGTTCCCGCCATTATCGAGCTGGAACATTACGGCGTGCCCTTCAGCCGTACCGAAGAAGGCAAGATCTACCAGCGCCCCTTCGGCGGCATGACCACGCATTTCGGTGAAGGCCCCGCAGCACAGCGTACCTGTGCGGCAGCCGACCGGACCGGCCACGCCATCCTGCACACGCTCTACCAGCAGTCCCTGAAACACCAGGCGGAATTCTATATCGAATATTTCGCCCTGGACCTGATCATGGACGACGAAGGTGTCTGCCGCGGCGTCATGGCCTGGAACCTGGACGACGGGACCATCCACCGCTTCCGTGCGAAGCAGGTGATCCTGGCGACCGGCGGTTATGGCCGTGCCTATTTCTCCGCCACTTCCGCGCATACCTGCACGGGTGATGGTGGCGGCATGGTGCTGCGCGCAGGGCTGCCGTTGCAGGATCTGGAATTCGTTCAGTTCCACCCGACAGGTATCTACGGCGCAGGTTGCCTGATCACCGAGGGTGTCCGTGGTGAAGGTGGTTACCTGACCAACTCTGAAGGCGAGCGTTTCATGGAACGCTATGCGCCGTCGGCCAAGGACCTGGCCAGCCGTGACGTGGTCAGCCGTTCCATGACCATGGAGATCAACGCCGGTCGCGGTGTGGGTCCAAACAAGGACCATATCCACCTGCATATCTCGCATCTGGACCCGGCCATCATCGAAGAACGCCTGCCCGGCATCGCCGAAAGCGCGCGCATCTTCGCCGGTGTCGACGTGACCAAGGAACCGATCCCGGTCATCCCGACCTGCCATTACAACATGGGCGGTATCCCCACCAACTATCACGGTGAGGTCGTCACCCTTAAAGACGGTAACCCGGACGCTGTTGTCCCCGGCCTGATGGCTGCGGGCGAGGCGGCCTGCGTTTCCGTCCACGGTGCAAACCGTCTGGGCTCCAACTCGCTGCTGGACCTTGTGGTCTTCGGCCGCGCCGCGGCGCTGCGTTGTGCGGAAACCGTCGATCCGAACGAAAGCCACAAAACGTTGCCGGCCGACGCCGGTCACGAGGCGCTGGACCGTCTGGACCGCCTGCGCCATGCCAATGGCGAACATTCCACCGCGTCGCTGCGCGGTGAGATGCAGCGCGTGATGCAACAGCATTGCGCGGTCTTCCGGACGGGCGACAGCCTGCAGGAAGGTGTCGACAAGCTGAAAGCCACCTGGGAGAAGAAGAAGGACATCAAGGTCTCCGACCGTTCGATGGTCTGGAACTCCGACCTTGTGGAGACGCTGGAGCTGGAAAACCTGATGTCCCAGGCCATGGTGACCATCACCGGTGCGGAAAACCGGAAAGAATCCCGCGGCGCGCAAGCCCGTGAGGATTACCCGGACCGTGACGATGAGAACTGGATGAAACACACGCTGGCATGGTGTGACGAGGCGGGCAAGGTCACGATGGCCGACCGTCCGGTTCACATGAACCCCATGTCCAACGACGTCCAGTCCGTGCCGCCCAAGGCACGCGTCTACTAAGGCCGGGATAGAGGAGACAACGAAATGGCTGAATTTTCTCTGCCCGCCAACTCCAAGGTCCAGGAAGGCAAGTCCTGGAACAAGGCCGAGGGCAAGAATGTCAAAACCTTCCGCATCTATCGCTGGGATGGCGACAGCGGGGAAAACCCGCGTGTCGACAGCTATGAGGTAGATCTGGACGAATGCGGCCCGATGGTGCTTGACGCGCTGATCAAGATCAAGAACGAGATTGATCCGACGTTGACCTTCCGCCGGTCCTGCCGTGAGGGCATCTGCGGGTCCTGTGCGATGAATATCGACGGGACCAACACGCTGGCCTGCACCAAATATATTTCCGACGTGAAAAAGGAAAAGGACGTTGCGGTCTATCCGCTGCCCCATATGAGCGTCGTCAAGGATCTGGTGCCGGACCTGAACCGTGCCTATGCACAGCTTGCTTCGGTCGAACCCTGGATGAAGACCCAGTCACCGCCGCCGCCGGACAAGGAACGCCTGCAGTCGCCGGAAGAACGGAAAAAACTGGATGGCCTTTACGAATGCATTCTGTGCTTCTGCTGTGCCACATCCTGCCCGTCCTATTGGTGGAACGGCGACCGGTATCTCGGCCCGGCGGTGTTGTTGCAGGCCTATCGCTGGATCGCGGACAGCCGCGACGAATATACCGGCGAGCGCCTGGACAACCTGGAAGATCCGTTCCGGCTTTACCGTTGCCACACGATCATGAACTGCTCCAAGACCTGCCCGAAAGGCCTCAACCCGGCCAAGGCGATCGCGGAGATCAAAAAGCTCATGGTCGAACGCAAAGGCTAAGCCCGACCAACGGTCGATATCTGAGAAGCCGCCTCCGGGCGGCTTCTTTTATTTTTGGGATAACCGCTCTGCCACGAATTGTTCCATCAACTCCCGCGCGGTCACGGAAAACAGGTTGATGCGCCTTGTATGGGCAAGCAGCAGCAGGCCTGTGGCATGGGCAAAGGTGGCGGCAGTGATACGCTCCCCGGCCTCCCGGTCGCCGCTCAACGCAATCGCAGCCTCCATCATCGGCGATAGGGCATCCATCAGGGCGGCGTTCAGGCTGGGGTCCCAGTCCCGGCCCAGACCGCTGGGGCGGATCCCACCGTGGAACAGATAAAATCCCAGGTCCAGGTCCTTGGGATTTTGTTCATAGAAATCATAGAAGGCCATCACAGCCGCCCGGAATCGCGCCTCCGGCGCTGATAACCTTTCCACCGACGCCGCGACATAGGCTTGCAGCCTCGTCAGGGACATCTGCAGCAATTCCCCGTAAAGCGCCTCTTTGGAATCGAAATGAAAATAAAGCGCGGCGGGTGTGTATCCCGCCTTGGTTGCGATGGAGCGCAGGGATGCCCCCTCCAAACCGTCGGCCTCAAACACCTCGCGGGCAACGTCCAGAATACGGGATCGCTTTGCCTCTTTTGCAGCGCGCTTCTTCGTTTCGGCTTTCATCAATCTATTTTTTCTAACAGTGTTAAAAAATTGTTTGACCAAATTTCTAACACTGTTAGATTTTCTACTCAAGATGGTTTGCGTTATGATTCAGTCACGTGAGCTTTAAAAAGCGAGACAGATCATGTCGAACAATGTTTACAGCAATCACGACGTCTATAACCAGCCAAGCGATCTGGCGGACGTCAACCTGTTCGAAACCGACCTGCCCCTGCAAGCTGCCTGCAAGGCTTTCGGGGCGGACTGGGCAATTGACCATCTGAACCGCACAGGCGCTGTCACCGGCAGTGCCCATGTGCAGAAGCTGGCATGGGAGGCAAACCGCCATACGCCGGAGCTTCGCACCCACGACCGGACCGGCCACCGGATTGACGAGATTCATTTTCATCCAGCCTGGCACCACCTGATGACACTGGCCTATGAGGGGGAGCTGCATTCACTGGCCTGGACGGAGAAGAAAGCCGGCGCCCATGTGGCGCGCGCTGCCCTGTCCTATCTCTGGAACCAGGCCGAAAACGGCATCTGCTGTCCGGCGGGCATGACCTTCGCCTCGATTGCCACTCTGCGCCACGCGCCGGTACTGGCGGAAATCTGGCAACCGCAAATCCTGCGCCCGGCCTATGATGAGCGCCCCCTGCCTGCCGAACAGAAAACGGGCCTGACCGTCGGTATGGCCATGACCGAAAAACAGGGCGGTTCTGACCTGCGACAGGTACAGACCACAGCCAAACCGGCAGGTAAAAGCCGCGGGCCGGGATCAAGCTGGCTGCTGGACGGGCATAAATGGTTCTTTTCCGTTCCCCAGTCGGACCTATTCCTGACGCTGGCGCGTACCGACAAGGGGGTTACCTGCTTCCTTGCACGCGGCTGGTTGGAAGACGGACAACGCAACCGGCTGAAACTACAGCGGCTGAAAGAGAAATGCGGCAACCGGTCCAACGCCTCCTCAGAGGTGGAATTCTACGGTCTTGAGGCAACAATTGTCGGCGAGGAAGGCCGTGGTATCCGTACGCTGCTGGAGATGGCGCATCTGACGCGGCTGGACTGTGCGATCAGTTCCGCGGGCCTGATGCGTCAGGCCGTCAGCCAGGCAATCCATCACTGCGCCAACCGGTCAGCCTTTCAGAAGCGCCTGATAGAACAGCCGGTCATGGGCCAGGTCATCGCCGATCTCGCCCTGGAGGCGGAGACGATGATGTGGATGGGCCTGCGCGCGGCTGCCAGCCTGGACCGCAGCGAGGCTGATGAAACCGAAGCCCTGCTAAACCGGATCACAATCCCCATGGCCAAATACTGGGCCTGCAAACGCGCACCCATGGTGGCCGCAGAGGCGCTGGAATGCCACGGCGGCAATGGTTTTGTCGAAGACCACATGATGGCGCGGCTTTACCGGGAGGCCCCGCTCAATGGCGTCTGGGAGGGTAGCGGTAATATCATCTGTCTGGATGTGGCGCGCGCCCTTCACCAAAAACCGGAATGCGGCGAAGCCTTCCTCGCAATGTTATCCGGACAACGTGGCAAGGACAGCCGCCTGGACTCCGCGATTGACACGTTGGCCGAAGACCTGCCGAAACTGGTGAGGGATGAAACCCTGGCCCGCCACGTGGTGGGCAAGATGGCGATTGCCTATCAGGCCTCCCTGCTGTTGGAACATGCCCCGGCAGAGATCGCCGAAAGCTTCTGTAACGCAAGATTGGGTACGGGTTGGAACGGCCATTTCGGTGGCAGTGACAGCCCGTTGCCGGTGAACACCATCATCGACCGGATGCGGGTCGCCACCGGCGAGGGTACGTGAAGGCGTATCCGTGGCCGATTGTCCATTCAATCGGCCCGCAGTTTTTGCCTCCTACTCGCGAGCGGTTGCGCCCACAACCCTCGCCTTCTTTTTTGGCAGCACGTAGCCACCTACCGCCCACAAAACCGGACAACGCCGCAGGACCGATTAACCATCGGTTAAGCTGCTTGGCATACACTCACCTCTAACGACCTCCCAGGGCATTTAGGGGGGAGGAGGCTGGAAGACCGTAACTGGAAGGTTTGTTCTGGCCATGTTAAATTTTCTCGCCAAACGGCGACTACAGGTAGTTATTCCCTCGATTATCGTTGTCATCGCGGTACTCGCAACCGCCGTCGCCGGTATCGCCAGCTATGTTATCGGGCGCGATGCCCTGAATAGGGAAGCGACCGGCAAACTGGTGGCGCTCGCAGAAGCACGCCGGTCGGCACTCAGCGATTATCTGGAATCAATCCGTCAGGACTTGCGAATCCAGGCAGAAAACCCTGCGATCAAAACCATGCTGGATCAGTATATTTCCAGTTGGGGCGCGATGGGCAGCAACCAGCAGAAAACGCTGCAGGACCTCTATATCAACAATAACCCCAACAAGACCGGAGAGAAGGACAAACTGGTCGATGCCGGGGATGGTTCCTACTACAGCAAATACCACGCCCGCTATCACCCCTGGATGAACCGGTTACAGCGCGACCGTGGCTACTACGATATCTTCCTGTTCGATACCGAGGGTAACCTGGTCTACACGGTCTTCAAGGAGCTGGACTACGCCACAAACCTCATAAACGGCAAATGGGCTGATACGGGGCTTGGCACCGTTTATCGCGAGGCAATGAAAGCAGGCAAAAAGGGAGACGTCGTTTTTGACGATTTCAAACCCTACGCCCCCAGCCTTGGAGCCCCCGCCAGCTTTATCGCTACTCCGGTCATGAGCGAGGACGGCAAGTCGGTTCTGGGTGTTTTGGCCTTCCAGATGCCGATTGACCGGCTTAACAACGTTCTCCACCAGACCGCAGGCATGGGTGAAACCGGCGAGACCTATGTGGTCGGCGAAGATTTCCTGATGCGAACCGATTCCCGCTTCAGCGAGGAATCGACAATCCTGAAACGAAAAATTGACACCCAAAGCGTGGAGGATGCCCTCAAAGGTAAGACCGGCGCGGTGAATATCGACGACTATCGCGGTGTCCCAGTCGTCTCGGCCTATACACCCGTGACGTTTGAAGGAACAACCTGGGCAGTCATCGCGGAAATCGACGAAGACGAGATATTCGCGCCCGCCGCGCATATGCTCAATTCCGCGATCATCATTCTGGTGATCACCACGATTATCGCGATTGCAATCGGCCTTCTGTTCGGCCGGGGCATCGCCTCGCCGATCACAAAGTCTGTCGGCATCATGGAAGAACTGGCCAAGGGTAATCTCGAGGTCGAAGTCGACGACATGGGCTGGCAGAATGCGATCGGGCGAATGCTGCGCGCCCTGCAGCAATTCAAGGAGAACCTGATCGAGAACCGCCGCCTGAACGAAGAGCAGCAAAAAGAAGACCAGCGCAAACTGGAGCGCGCCGAACAGGTTCAGCAATGGATCGAGGAATTCAACCAGTCTTCGGGCCGCGCAATCGAATCCGTCTCAGGTGCCTCAGATTCCATGCAAAAGACAGCGACAACCATGTCGTCCGCTGTGGAACAGACCAACAGCCTTTCCGCCAGCGTCGCCGCGGCCGCAGAACAGGCATCCACGAATGTGAACACGGTCGCCGGTGCCGCGGAAGAGCTGACCTCCTCCATCCACGAGATCAGCAATCAGGTCCAGAAATCCAGCGAGATCGCCCGACAGGCCGTGACAGAGGCCGAGGCCAGCGACAAACTGGTGCAGGGACTTGTGGAAAGCGCAGACCGGATTGGTGAGGTTGTCACCCTGATCAACGAGATCGCCGACCAGACCAACCTGCTGGCGCTGAACGCGACCATCGAGGCTGCCCGGGCCGGTGATGCCGGCAAGGGCTTTGCCGTGGTTGCCAACGAGGTGAAATCACTTGCCTCGCAGACCGGCAAGGCAACCGAGGAAATCGGTTCGCAAGTCGTCAGCATCCAGGCCGCAACCAAGGAAACCGTGACCGCGATCCAGAACATCACCAAGATCATCAAGGATATCAACGAAATCACCACAGGCATTGCCTCCGCCGTGGAGGAACAGGGTGCTGCAACCCAGGAAATCGCCCGAAACACCCAACAGGCCGCTGCCGGGACCAAGGACGTTACCAGCAACATCTCCGGCGTCAGCAAGGCCGCTGCCGACAGCGACGACGCAACAAAACTGGTGATGACGGCTGCCAACGACCTGTCGGAACAATCAGAAAACCTGAGGCGGGAAATCGACAGTTTTATCAACAAGATCAAATCCGCCTGACGAAATAAGCCAGTAAAACCTCACACCCTGGGCTGCCTTTCCGGCAGCCCTTTTTCTTTTGGTCCATTTTTCCGGAAAGCCCCGGGCCTTTGGCTCTGCCACACCCTTCCAGGACGCACTAATATGCCGTTGAAAATTTCAGGAGCACCTATGTATATTCCAGACCATTTCAACGAGACCAACCCGCATCACCTGCGCGAGGTGATGCGCCAGCATGATTTTGCCACGGTGATGACGGCACAGGACACCCCGGACGGCCTGCCGATGATCAGCCATATTCCCCTCGTTCTGGAGGGCGAAGACCGATTGATCGGCCATACGGCGCGCAGCAATCCGCACTGGCGCCTGTTCGAGAATGGACGGCCGACAAGGGCAATCTTCCACGGGCCCCATGGTTACGTCTCGCCCCGCTGGTATGTGTCGGACAAGCTTGTCCCGACCTGGAATTACGTTGTCGTTCACGCAACGGGCTCCGCCCGTGTGATGACAGACGAGGAAGAGTGCCTGAAGGCTATGGAAAAGCTGGTCACCATCTATGAAACATGCGAAGAAGGATGGCGCATGAACAGGCTGTCCGAGCGGGCCATAACGGGTCTTCTCCGGGGGATCGTCCCGTTTGAAATCTGGATTGAGCAGTTGGAAGGCAAATTCAAGCTGAGCCAGAACCGGTCGGCGGAAGATAAGGATGGCGTCATCCGCCATCTTGGCAACAGCGTAAATTCCACGGACCGCGACCTGGCTGCCTGGATGGCGGACATACAGGAGGAACCTGCCGACTAACCCACTGTCTGCTGCAGCAGGCCGATGGTCCGGTGCCAGGCCAGCTCCGCCGACCCCTTGTCGAAATCAGCCCGCCGGTCACAGTTGAAACCGTGACCCGCCGGATAGGACAGGATCGGGATTTCAGGATGCGCGGCCTGGATTCGGGCAACACTTTCTGCCGGGATGCTCGCGTCTTTCTCGCCGAAATGCAGCATGATCGGGCAACGCGGGGTCTCATCCAGATAACTCGGAATCTGCGCCCCGTAATATGCCACGGCACAGTCAACCGCCGCCAGGCGGCAGGCGGAAAGCCAGGTCAACGTCCCACCCCAGCAGAAACCGACCACGGCGGCCTTGCGGACCCCTTCATGCTTCAGGAATTGCGCGCCCGCGTCGATATCCAAAAGCGCACTGTCCCAGTCCAGACTATCCTTGAGGGCCTTGCCCCTGGCCACGCCTTCCGCGTCATAGTCCAGTTCCACCCCCGGTTCCGCCCGATCAAACAGGGCCGGGGCAACCGCGTAATAACCGGCATCCGCCAGCTTGTCACAGACCGAGCGGATATGATCGTTGACGCCGAATATTTCCTGAATGACCACAACGCCGCCATGGGTCGGCGTTTCCGGTCTGACCCAATAGGCGGACAGTTCCTGTCCGTCGCTCGCCTGTAGAGTGATTGTCTCGCCTGTCATATCCATGCCCTCGCGAAAATCCACGAGGGCATAATATCAGACATTAAAGCGGAAGTGGAAGACGTCACCATCCTTCACCAGATAGTCGCGTCCTTCCAGACGCATCTTGCCTGCTTCCTTGGCACCTGCTTCGCCGCCACCGGCCACATAATCCTCATAGGAGAAGGTTTCTGCGCAGATGAAGCCGCGTTCGAAATCGGTGTGAATGACGCCAGCCGCCTGCGGAGCCTTGGCGCCGTCGAAGACGGTCCAGGCGCGCGCCTCTTTCGGGCCGATCGTGAAGAAGGTGATCTGTTTCAGAAGTTTGTAACCGGCACGGATGACACGGGTCAGCCCCGTTTCCTCCAGGCCCAAATCAGCCAGAAATTCGGCCTTTTCCTCCGGATCGTCAAGCTGCGCCACCTCGGCTTCGATTGCCGCAGAAATCACAACGCTTTCCGCGCCCTGTTCCTTGGCCATGGCTGCAACCTTGGCGGAAAACTCATTGCCCTCGGCGGCGGAATCTTCGTCAACGTTACAGACATAAAGCACCGGCTTGGAGGTCAGTAGCTGCAGACGACGGAAACGAACCTCGTCATCCTTGTCCACTTCCATCACACGCGCAGGCTTGCCATCCTGCAACAGTTTCAGCGCCGTTTCCATCAGCGCCATTTCCGCCTTGGCTTCCTTGTCACCGCTGCGCAGACGCTTGGTCATATTGGCGATGCGTTTTTCCAGGCTTTCCATGTCCGCCAGCATCAGTTCCGTCTCGATCGTTTCCGCATCGCGGATCGGATCGACGTTGCCATCCACATGGGTGATGTCGCCATCATCGAAGCAGCGCAACACATGGCAGATAGCATCCGTTTCCCGGATGTTGCCCAGGAACTGGTTGCCCAGGCCTTCCCCCTTGGACGCGCCCTTCACCAGACCGGCGATGTCGACAAATTCCAACTGGGTCGGGATGATTTTACCGGAACCGGCCAGCTCTGCCAGTTTTTCCAAGCGCTCATCAGGCACGCCCACACGGCCGGTATTCGGTTCGATGGTGCAGAAGGGGTAGTTGGCGGATTCTGCCGCCTGGGTCTGGGTCAGCGCATTGAACAGGGTGGATTTACCCACATTCGGCAAACCGACAATACCGCAATTGAAACCCATGTCTTTCTTCCTTCCACACTCACAGGCAACCCGCCTCTGCGACCGCCCAAAATCCTAATATCTTGCTCGTTTAAGCGTCGCCACCGCCGAATTTGGCCTTTGCCTTTGCAAGCGCCTGGGCCAGAGCCGTCTTGGGGCTGGCCCGGTCCACCGACGGGGCCGTTTCATTCTTCGGCTTTTGCGGTGTTGCTTCGGGCTGCTTCGCCCGGTCGCCATCCCGTTTCTGATTGGCGGGCGGCTTCAGCCTTAACGCCACCTTGGTCATGTAATCGCCGGGGCCTTTGTCCGGCAGCACCGGGAATGCATCAACGACCGCATCCAGCAGCTTTTCCATCGACGGCCATTCCGCCTTGGAGAAATCCCCCAGAACATGGGAATGAACCTTGGCCTTGTCTCCCGGATGCCCGATCCCCAGACGAATACGCCAGTAGTCTTTCCCGATATGCGCATCCAGGCTGCGCAGGCCGTTATGGCCGCCGTGACCGCCGCTCTGTTTGACCTTAAGCTTACCCGCCGGAAGGTCCAGTTCATCATAGATAACATAGACATCCGATGGCGCCAGTTTGAAGAAACGAACGGCTTCTCCAACGGCACGCCCCGATTCGTTCATGAAGGTTGTCGGTTTCAGGACCATCACCTTCTCACCACCGAGTGTACCTTCGGACACCAGGCCCTGAAAGCGGGCCTTCCATGGACCAAAGGAATGGCGGCGGACGAACTCGTCCACCGCCATAAACCCGATGTTGTGTCGGTTTTTTTCGTATTTGGGACCTGGATTGCCCAATCCGACAAGCAACAGCATCGGCAATCTCCGGGATTACTCCTCGGAAGCTTCTGCCGCTGCGGCTTCGGTTTCAGCAACCGTCGGCACTTCAGCGGTTTCTTCTTCGCCTTCACCACCTTCGATGTCAGCTTCCGTACGCGGAGCTTCTATGTTCAGGACAACCGGGTCACGGTCGGTGATGGCGGATTCGACGCCCTTCGGCAGATCAACAGCGGAGATACGAACCGTATCGCCCAGGTTAACCTTGGCCAGGTCCAGTTCCAGTTCCTGCGGGATATCACCAGCAGAGCAGATCAGCTCCAGTTCGTGACGGACGACGGACAGAACGCCGCCTTCTTTGATGCCCGGGCAGTTGTCTTCATTGATCAGAACAACCGGCACGTTCACGTGAACCTTGGACTTGGCGGAAACGCGAACGAAGTCGACATGTTCCGGGGCATCGGTCACCGGGTGGAACTGAATGTCACGCGCGAGCGCCTTCTCCTTCTTACCGCCTTCCACGTCGATGGTGTAAACGGTGGAGAAGAAGTGGCCGCTTTCCAGGCCTTTCCAGATGATGCGCGGGTCGATCGCGATCATTTCCGGTTCTTTGCTGTCGCCATAGACAACTCCGGGGACCAGGCCTTCACGGCGCGTGGCCCGAGCTGCCCCCTTACCGGCCCGGTCCCGCTTTTTAGCGGGGATGGTGTTCAATTCGCTCATTTTAGTGCTCCTTTGACTTAAGCGACCGGTCTTGCCTCCAGGGGTGCAAAACCGGCAAAAGACGACCGACCCCGCGCTCTTAAAAGCGGGGTCTGGCCGAATTCCGCGCCTCTATACACTTAATCGAAGAGGCTGGAAACTGATTTTTCTTCCGAAATACGCATAATCGCCTCGGCCAGCAACGGTGCCACGCTGACCTGACGGATGTTGTGGCTGACCCGAACGGCTTCGGTGGCCTGGATCGAGTCCGTGGTGACCAGCGATTCCAGCGGCGAGGAGGACACGCGCGCAACCGCGCCGCCGCTCAACACACCGTGGGAGATATAGGCGCTGACCGAGGTTGCCCCGTTGTCCATCAGCGCCTTGGCCGCATTGCAAAGCGTGCCTGCACTGTCGACGATATCGTCAATCAGGATACAACGGCGGCCCTTCGGATCACCAATGATGTTCATGACTTCGGAAACACCGGCGCGTTCGCGGCGTTTGTCGATGATCGCCAGATCCGCATCAATGCGTTTGGCCAGTGCACGGGCACGAACCACGCCGCCCACGTCCGGCGAAACAACCAGTGTCTTGTCGTCTGCGTTCAGGTGCTTTTTCAAATCTTCGCACAGAACCGGCAATGCATAGAGATTGTCGGTCGGGATGTCGAAGAAGCCCTGGATCTGACCGGCGTGCAGGTCGATGGTCAACACGCGATCCGCACCGGCGGTTTCCAGCATGTTGGCGACCAGCTTGGCCGAAATCGGCGTGCGGGGACCGGTTTTACGATCCTGGCGGGAATAACCGAAGTAAGGAATGACCGCCGTAATACGCCGCGCGGAACCGCGTTTCAGCGCATCGATCATGACCAGCAATTCCATCAGGTTATCGTTGGCCGGGAAGTTGGTCGGCTGTACGACGAAGACATCTTCGCCACGTACGTTTTCCAGGATTTCAACGAAGATTTCCATGTCGGAGAACCGACGGATGGAGGCTTTCGTCAACGGAACATTCAAATAGGCCGAAATGGCTTCCGCCAACGGCTGGTTGGAATTACCAGATAGGATTTTCATGTCGCCCGCTCTTCTCGGGTGGTTCGCGCAAAACCAATCAATTAACTTTGCCTGCCGGCCTCCGGCTTTCGTCAAGCGCCCAGCATCGACGGAGGCGGCCCGAAATCGCGCCTTCTATATCAGGGGCATCAACATCTGTAAACGGCCCATTCGACCTTAATGCCCCTTCCCGGCAAACCGTTGCCGCGTTGCAGCATAGACCTAGCGCACCATCAGCTTTGCGGCTTGCCGTCCTCCACCCCCGCGCCAGCGATGATGGAATGCACCTCAACGACGCTTGGCAGGACCGCGGTTGCCGCGTAATAGGCCGCATCCCCCCAACGTCCGTCCAGTGATCCTTTGGGAACCCGGTTTTCCTGTTTGATCCGGGCCAGTTCACTGCCGTCTGGCCGGGTCATAATCCAGGTCAGCGTAACCTGGTCGCTGTCTGGATCAACTGGCGCGACAGCCACCTTGCCGCCGACAATAATATCTGCCGCCCCGGCATCATCGGTCAGGGGAACATCGGCGTTCTTAAGCAACAGACGCAGACTGCGGATAAGCGCCTTGTTACCGTCACCGGGCGCGCCGGTGACCTGTCCCATGGCGACATGGGCACCGGCCACCGCTTCGGCCTTGGCCGCTGCCTCCAGCCGGGTCGGCTTCAAGGCCTTTGAAATATCCGCCGCGGTCCTCTCCGCAACCTTCTGCAACAGGTCGTGCCGCCCCATGGTCCAGGCGGTCGACGAGGATGGCAGGATGAAGTCCCCCTGTTCCACAATCGTGCCGTCGGCTTTTTTCAGGGCCCACTGATAGTAAAGCTGTCCTGCGGCCTGACGTCCGCCCCCGGCAAGATAATAGGCATCCCCCGCAGTCCCCCGTGTGGTCGACAGGATATCCCAGTCATGCAGCTTGTTGCTGATCATGGCGGCCAGCAGCGCACCGCTTTCCCCCATCGTGCCGCGTACCGGCGCGACATAGATCACGCGGTTGTCACGCAGGGACAGCATGGGGTTATCAATCTTTTGGGCCAGGGAACGCGTTTTATAGGGACGCGGAAGCTCCCCGCAGCCCCCCAACAGAACCGTCGCGAGGACAACCGCCCCAAGCACCCGTGCGAATCTAGAGAACAAAACAGCCAGCCACCATTGCCAAAAGGCATAACGCCAAGAATTGAATCAGATATGGCATGACCTCTACCGTGTTATCAGGGACAAATCCAGATTGCAGATCGGTTCCGCGCCACTTTGCGTGACGATGGATGACCGTCCCAATGTCTGGGCGACACCGGTATCCGAATTCACGATGATGATATGAATAAAAAAGGCCATGCCGGGCTCGATGGCAACGGGATTGCCTTCATAGAACATCGGCCAATCCATCCAGTTCGGGGCAAATGTCGTCCCCATGGCATAGCCGCAGGCATTCAGGCGATGCTTGCGATAGCCAGCCTCATCCAGGGTGCGGGCGTGGGCATCAAAGACCGCCCCCATAACATTTCCAGGCTTCAAAGCGTCTTCGCAGGCCAGCAGCGCCGTTTTTGCCACATCAAACATTTCACTGTGCAGCGGGTCCGGCTCACCGATCACGATCGTGTTCATGGCGGCGGCATGATAGTGGCGATACACACCGGCGTATTCGATGGTGAGCTGATCGTGGGCCGACAGGATACGCCGACCGCTTTTATACCGGCAAAGCAGGGCATCGGGGCCGGAACCAATAATAAATTCGTTACCGGGATAATCCCCGCCACCGGCAAAGACCGCACCTTGCATGGCGGCAAGAATTTCACCTTCATCCGCCCCGGCGCCCGCCAGCCGTTTGGCCTCTGAAAGTGCCGCATCGGATAATTCCCCTGCCCGGCGGGTATAGGCCAGTTCGGCATCACTTTTAACCAGGCGAAGGCGGCTGATCAGGAAAGAGGCGTCTTCCATCTGCGCGAAACCGTCAAGGGCAGCCTCAAGGCGGCGGCCATTGGCGGCGGTCAGGCCATAGGCCTCCCATTCGACACCAAGCCGGGCATTTTCCAGCCCCCATTTCGCCAGCATGGGTTTCAGCTCCTGTGCCGGATTGGCCCCGTCCCGATCCACCCAGATGCGGATATCCTGAAGGGTAGAGGTATGCTGCGCCTGACGAAGGTCCGGAGCGCGTGTCAGCAGAAAATGGGAACCATCTGCCTTCAGCACCAGACATTGGAAATAAACATAACCGAAAGTGTCATAGCCGGTCAGGTAGTACATGCTTTCCTGCCGGAAAATCAAAAGGGCATCCAATCCTTCCTCTACCATCCGCGCACAGGTTCGATCACGTCGTGACGCAAGTTCGGATTCGGAAAAATGGATCGCCATGCCCTGTGCCTCTTTTCAATGAATAGTAGGTATAACCGGATACTTTGCTGCGACACTATGCAGGCTCTCTTTTATGAACTCAAGGAGACAGTCCCCCACCTCCCGAAACGAACAACGAAACCTATACAATCCGCCCCTTCCCGTATTATTTTTATCCCCGCCATACGAGCATACCACACCACCCAATTATTTAACGAATTATTAACTTCCATACCAAAAGCTCATAGTTGCGGCTGCCCTAATTAAATTCACGCTTATACAACCGTGAATAACATCCAGACCAACGACATCCGCATATCCATTTAATGCTGACTTGAAGGGGGGAAACCGAAATGTCAGAGATGGAACTCAATATGGAGCGGTTGAATTTTCTCCAACTGAATACCGATGACAGGCAACGTCTGACCGAGCTGAGACCCCATGTGGAAGCGGCCTTGCCGAATATCATCGAGGCGTTTTACAGCCACGTCACCAGCTACCCGGAACTCGCCAAGAAATTCGACAAGCCCGGCATCCTGGAACATGCGAAAGAGGCCCAGGCCCGCCACTGGCTGGACGGTATTTTTGGCGGACGTTTCGACGGCGACTATATGGAAAGCGCCGACAGGATCGGTAAAACACATGAACGGATCGGCCTTGAGCCCCGTTGGTATATGGGCGGCTACTGTCTTGTCCTGAACCGGCTGTCCAGATTGATCGCCGATGTCTATTCAGGCGACCGGGAAAAGACAGATGACATGCTGGATGCCGTGCACAAAGCCATTTTCCTTGATATGGACATTGCCATTTCGGTCTACTTCCAGGCAATGCAGGATCGGGCGGCCGAAACTTTAAACGGCCACGCAAACCGGTTTGAAAGTGACGTCGGGTCCATTGTGGGGATCGTGAAAACGGCCGCGTCGGAGCTGCGGGAAACCTCCGCCAGCATGAGCGCCGCCGCAGAGGAAGCGGACGCCCAGGCAAGCGCCGTAGCAGCCGCCGCAGACCAGCTTAACCAATCCATCGAGGAAATCGGGCGGCAGGCGCTGAACGGGTCTACCATCACGTCTCAGGCTGTGGAACGCGCCCGTCAGTCAAACGAACGTGTCGGCACCCTGGCGGACTCATCGGAAAAAATCGGCGATGTGGTCAAACTGATCAACGATATCGCCAACCAGACCAACCTGCTGGCCCTCAACGCAACCATCGAGGCGGCCCGCGCTGGTGAGGCCGGGAAAGGTTTTGCCGTTGTCGCCAGCGAGGTCAAGACACTGGCGTCTCAAACGGCAAAGGCCACCGACGAGATCACCCAGCAAATCGCGAAAATTCAAAATGAGACCAAATCCGCCGTTTCCTCCATTGGGGAAATCGCCGAATCGGTCGACAGCATGAGCGAAATTGCCGATGCTATCTCTGCGGCCATAGAAGAACAACATGCCGCGACGCAAGAAGTGAGCAGTAACATCAGCGGGGTCCGGGACGCCTCCGCCCAGACCGGGCTGGCCGCCAAGGAAACAATGACTGCGGCCTCGGACCTGCTCGATCAGGCAAACGAGCTGTCGGACAAGGTGGATGGCTTCCTTGAGGAAATCAGGACCTGACCTGTCCACGACCAGCACCGGCGTTTAGCAAAACGCCCGCGGCGATGAGTTCGCCCGGTGCACATGCGCCCGCGGATTTTCCCCCTTCATTCGCGGGCGTTTTCCTTTATGCTTATAGATGCTCGGATTGCATATGGGGGAACAGATCGGGGAGCATTTCTTCTGAAAAGCGTCATCGGCATTCTGGTTAGCTTGTTTCTTCCGTGCTTGCCGCTTACGGGCGTCGCCAGGGCGCAATCCCTGACTGTCATGACGGAAGACTATCCGCCGTTGAACTTCCTGAAAGACGGAAAGGCACAAGGCCCTTCGGTCGAGGTAGTCCGCCTGATCATGAAAGAGGCCGGTGAGGATGGCACCATCCAGGTTCTCCCCTGGGCCCGTGCCTATATGCTGACTTCCAACCAGGAAAACCACATCCTGTTTTCAATGACCCGGATCGAAAGCCGGGAAAAACTGTTCAAATGGGTCGGACCGCTGGCCATCAAACATCACGCCTTTTATCTTTTGCGGGATTCCGGGATTACACTGAAGAGCCTGGATGACGCCCGTGGCCTGATCATCGGCGTACAGTTGAATGGCGTCGATCAGGATTTCCTGGTCAAGCAACGCTTCACGAATCTGGACGGCATCTCGCATTGGCAGCTCAACGCAAGAAAACTGATGTCAGGACGAATAGATGCCTGGCTGGCCAGCACCGTCAGCGCCGACGCTGTGTTGCGTGACCTTCACCTGACCGACAGGATAGAAAGAAGTATCCAGGCCTTTGAACGGCCGCTCTATATCGCCTTCAATAAGAACACGGATGACAGTGTCATCAGGAAATGGCAGGCGGTGCGTGACCGGCTCTATCACGACGGCACGGCCCGTGAGATTTTCATGCGGCACGGCCAGATCGCCCTATTCCCCGCCGACTAGCAGGGCCGTTAGGCCCCTTGCCTAAGTCCTCAGCATAATCGCAGAAAGCTGACGGCCATAGTCCGGCTCACCATTCAGGGTAGACCGGCGATAACTGAAGAATGCATCCTCTTCCGCGCGCGTATCGCGCCGAAGCCAGGCAAAGGATTTCACACCGCAGGCAACGACCGATTTCCCGATAAAGCCGGGAAGGTCGAACATGTGATGTTCCGCCCGGGCGGATGGTTGGAAAAACCGATCATTGTCGCTGTCCCGATCAACAAAAGCGGCATGGAATTCAGGCCCCACCTCATAGGACTCCGGTGCGATACAGGGCCCGAGAGCGACGGCAATGCGATCCCGCCTCGCCCCCAGTTTTTCCATGGCACGCAGCGTGTTTTCCGCAACACCGCCCTGCGCACCTTTCCAACCCGCATGGGCCGCCCCGATCACACCGGCCTCCCCATCGGAAAAAAGCAACGGCCCGCAATCGGCGGTCAATATTCCCAGAATAACGCCGGGCCGGTCGGTGACCATGGCATCGGCTTTGGGGGCGTCCGACCGGTCCCAACCGTCGGTCACGGTTACAACATCTGCGCTGTGTATCTGGTATAATGTCGAAAGCGCCTGCGCCTCACGGCCAAACCAACCCGCCACACGGGCGCGGTTTTCCTGTATATGGGCAGGATTGTCACTGGAGCCCGGTCCGCAGTTCAGGCCACGATAGAGGCCCTCGCTGACCCCGCCCGTGCGGGTGAAAAAGCCGTGTTCAACAGACGGTTCCAGTGCCAGACTGGCATCTTTAAGGGGGGCAGGCCCATGTGACATTGATCTTCATCCCATCCGGTCATTCTTTGCCTGTCACTATGCAAGGCCACCGGGACCGGTTCAATCCAATTGATAAAACCTGCAATGAGACGGCAATCTGTCACATTGCAGCAACATAGCCCTTCTAGGTTTTAAAAAGCCATATTGCAGAACGCGCGAAAGCAACCATGAACAGCGTTGATATCTATTGTGAGAGACTGGGACCCGGCCTGCTGGCCGAACCGGTAAACGCCCTCACGAACGGTGCCTTTTTCATTGCCGCCTATTTTGCTTTCCGGTTGGCCAAGGAGCGGGACAAACATTCCCGCGCACCCTGGATTCTGCTGACACTGATCAGCCTCATTGGCGTTGCGAGCGTCGCCTTTCACACCATGGCTACCCGCCTCACCGGCCTGCTGGACACGGCGTCCATCGCGATTTTCCTCAGTGGTTATCTCTGGGTCTATTGCCGTCAGGTGATGCGGGCGTCCGTCCCTGTCTGCTGCCTCCATATCGCGATCCTGCTGGCCGCCCTGGTCGGCGGCATGCAGATCGACAGCGTCCTGAACGGGTCGATGATGTATGCCCCGGCGCTGGTTTATGTTGTCGCCCTTGGCGTCTACCACCGCCTCAACCGTCAGACGGCCCGCAATGGCCTGTTGCTGACCAGCGGCATCTTCATCATTTCGCTGAGTTTCCGCACAATGGATAACGCGGTTTGCACAAGCTTTCCACTCGGCACCCATTTCCTCTGGCACTGTCTGAACGCGGTCGCAATGTATCTGGCGATGCGGACGTTGATATTGAGCCTGCCAAGGCCTGCTGAAAAATCAGCCTAACCGCGAGTGACAACCAACACCTTGAACAGATCACCCATCTGGTCCTTGGCGGTGAGGCGGTGAAGGGCGCTGTCTATGGCCTCTGCCTGATCCGGGTTTGCGGATTTTTTCAGCATTTCCGCGCGCAGTTTGATGCCCAGATGTTCCAGAAACTGCCTTTGCGTCAAAAGCGGCTGCGGGGCGGCCCCGGCCTCAGAAAAAGCCTTTGCCAATGCCTCGAAATCCACATGGGTGGTCAGATCCGCCTCCCCCGGCGTATCGAGGACCGGGGCGTATTCATGATCGCGAACGGCCTGCAAGGTCTCACCGCAGGCGCTTTTCGGATAGCCATAATCGATGAAGATACCAACGCCATTGCGGCTTTGGATACGCGCCCCCATGGACCGGGCAATGCCGAGGCCAACCGGGCAGAGCTCCGCAATATCGTCGGGCTTTGCCTGCGCCTTCACGGTGTCGGACAAAAGGCCCGTCAGTGGCGTTTCTGCGGTCGCCAGTCCGAAGGCCAGGTTGTCATCCGCGTCCAGGCCGACCATGCGTTCCCGCCAGCCCTGATCCGTCAGTTGCACCTGGCTCACCGGCAGGGCATCGAAAAACTCATTAGCGACGATGAAAGGAACGCCGTCATCCGGCACGGTCTCGAAGGTGTCATGCCAGGTCACGGCGTGGCCGGACAGGGTCTTTTCCTGGGCCTTGCGCAAAGTGGGGCTGGTTTCAACCAGATGAACGGACAGCGCGTCTGCAAAACCCGGCGCCATCCGGGCCGCACGCAGGATATCGGCCATCAATGTGCCTCGCCCCGGCCCGCATTCGACCAGGATCACCTTTTCAGGTTCTCCAAGCTGCCCCCAACAGTCGGCCAGCCACAACCCGATCATTTCACCGAACATCTGGCTGATTTCAGGCGCAGTCGTGAAATCCCCCGCGGCCCCCAGCGGGTCCCGCGTCATGTAATAGCCATGTTTGGGATTACCCAAGGCCTCCGCCATGAAATCCGCCACACTCAGCGCGCCCTGCAGGCGGATACGCCGCTGCAAATGGTCCAGCAGGTCGGTCACTTGGCCTCCAGAAGCGGGCGTTTATAGGCCCGCGCCATCAGAAACAGCCCGAAGAACAACATCGGCAGGGAAAGCCATTGCCCGTAGGTCGTGGCAAAAGGCAGAGCATCAATGAAGACCTCCGGCTCGCGCACGGTCTCTCCAATGATACGGCCAATGGCGTAAAGGGCGGTAAAGGCTCCGGTCAGCAGCCCCGGACGATAGCGCGCCTTGCCCCAATGCAGCATCGCCATCAGGATAAGGAAGGGAATCAGCCCTTCCAGCCCGGCCTCGTAAAGCTGACTCGGGTGCCGCGGCTCAGGACCGGCCCGTGGGAAGATTACCGCCCAGGGCACATCCGTCACGCGGCCCCAAAGCTCCTGATTGATGAAGTTTGCAATACGGCCGAAGAAAAGGCCAACCGGGGCTACCACCGACACCAGATCCGACAGATAAAAAACGCTGAAGCCATATTTTCGGGCGAATAAAATCATCGCCACGATCACGCCGATCAACCCACCATGGAAGGCCATACCGCCCTCCCAGACCTTTAGAATTTCTATCGGATTGGAAAGGTAATAGCTGGGATAATAAAACAGCACATGGCCCAGGCGGCCGCCGATGATCACGCCGACCACGGCCCAGACCATGAAATCGTCCACATGTTTGGGCGTGATCACATTAGGCGCGCTTTTCGCCACACGCATGGCATACCACCAGCCGAAAACCAGCCCGGTAATATAGGCCAGCGCATACCAGCGAATTTGCACAATCCCCAGATCAAGCGCGATCGGGTCGATATCGGGGAACATATAAGGGCCCATAGTGCTTTCCGCCTGTTATCGGTATTGGTCTTCGGACATCAGATAGTTTTTCACATAGTCCGCCACGCCGTCTTCCAGCGAGGTGGAATTGAGGTCCATGCCCATGCCGCGCAGCTTGGTCATGTTGGCCTCGGTGAAATATTGGTAATGTTTGCGAATGTTTTCAGGCGTTTCGGTGAAATCCAGGTTAACCGGCACGTCCATGGCGGCAAATGTCGCCCGGGCCAGATCGGCAAAGCTGCGCGCCTTGCCCGCACCGCAGTTGAAGATGCCGCTGACTTCCGGGTTCTGATATAGCCAGATCATAATGTTGACCACATCGCCGACCCAGACAAAATCCCGCATCTGGCCGCCGTCTTCATAATCCGGGTGATGGGATTTGAACAGGCGCGCGCCGCCGGTCTCGTTGATCTGCTTAAAGAGCTGCGCCACCACCGACTGCTGGCCACCCTTATGATATTCATTGGGGCCGTATACATTGAAGAACTTCAGCCCCGCCCATTGTTTCGGCGCCTTGCCCTGGGCCGCGAGGCGCACCGCGTTGCAATCCACCACCTTCTTGGACCAGCCATAGGGGTTCAGCGGGCGCAGCGCATCAAGCGCGCCTACCGATTCGTCATCGTCAAACCCAAGCTCCCCATTGCCATAGGTGGCGGCTGAGGATGCATAGATAAAGCGGCGTCCCTTGGTTTCGCACCAGTGCCAGAGGTCCATGCTGAACTGCACATTGTTGCGCCAGATATAATCCACATCGGTTTCCGTCGTCGACGAGCAGGCCCCCAGATGGAAGATAACCTTGGTATCGGCCCCTTCCCCGTTCAGCCAGTCCATGAGGTCATCGGGATGGACCGCCGCGGCGATGGGATGCTTGGCCACATTCCGCCACTTGTTGCCCTGGCGGAAACGGTCGCAGATCGCAATGGGTCCCAGCCCCATTTCCTGCAGACTCGCCACCAGATTGGACCCAATAAAGCCAGCGCCGCCGGTTACCAGAATCATGAAACGCCTCGTCGGTCAGAGGATAAGAATAACTGTTGTCTCGTCTTATAGGCCGCACCTGCGACAGTCGCAACCGTTGCGCGGGCGGGTTGAAAGGCCTATATGACTTTAAAGACGTAGTGTTTCAAGGAGGCCCCGATGCAAACCAAGAGCCGGATTTTCGACGATGTCGCTCGCGTCGCCAATGGCGCCGCCGGGGTTTTCTCCGGCATGCGCAGTGAAATCGAAGGTCTGGTCAAGGACCGGATCGAACGGGTCATGATGGAAATGGACCTGGTCCCGCGTGAGGAATTCGACGCGGTCAAAGCCATGGCTGCCAAGGCCCGCGAGGAAAACGAACAACTGGCTGCGCGCATCGACGAGCTGGAGCAAAAGCTGGCGAAACCGGCTGCGAAAAAGACCCGCGCCGCCAAGCCGAAACCGGCTTCCGACTGATTCCATCGTAAAATCAGCAGCTTGCCATGAGCGCCTGTTCCTGCGGGGATGGGCGTTTTGTGTTGCGTGAAATTTCCTGTGGATAACACAAAAAACCCGTTGTCGGCGATTCAGGCCTATGGCAGACTAGGTCTTGTGTCGCATACATGGTCCGCACACTATATTTCGGGGATATTACAAGAGCGACACAGCCGAGACAGCGCGGACCGTACACAGGTGGACCGGTCGTAACTAGACCCAAAAGGGGGATAGCAAGATGTCTTTGGTACAGTTTGAATCCACCATTTCCCAGCCCAATCCGCTCGACATTCTGGAAGCCATGTTCCACGCCAATGAATGGCCGTTCGAACGCAGCGAAACAGACGAGATGGTGGTGGAGACCACCGGCGGGTGGTGCGATTACCGCATGTTCTTTGCCTGGCGCGAAGATTTGCAGGCGCTTTATTATACCTGCGCCTTTGAAATGCGCATCCCGGAGGAAAAACGGGCCGGGCTGGCCGACCTTCTCGTCTATATCAATGAAAAGATGTGGATGGGCCATTTCGACCTGTGCTCCGACGATGGCACACCGATCTATCGCCAGACCATTCCCACGCGCGGCCTGCAATCGGTCAGTGTGGAGATGCTCGAAGACATGATGGATATCGCCCTGGCGGAATGCGAACGCTTCTATCCGGCCTTCCAATTCCTGCTCTGGGGCGGGCATTCTCCAGAGGAAGCCGTCGCTGCCGCTTTGCTGGACTGCGTTGGGGAAGCCTGACATAGTGGCTCCCGTCATCGACCACTTATGAAGTTCGAATCGGGAGCTAAATTTTTATGACTGTAACCGTTGACCGTCCGCTTGTATTGGTGGGCTGCGGGAAGATGGGCGGGGCCATGCTGGACGGCTGGCTCAAGAGTGGGATCACCAAGGGCGGGGTCGCGATCATCGACCCTCACAGCGGCGACACATACGCCGCCCCCGAAAATAATGTTCATGCCTATCATCAGGCGTCAGACCTGCCGTCGGACCTGAACCCGCAGGTCGTGATTCTGGCGGTCAAACCCCAGATGATGGATGCGGCGATTGCCGACTATAAACGCTTTGCCGGACCGGATTGCGTTTTCATCTCCATCGCGGCGGGCAAGACCATCGACTATTTCGAAAAGCATCTGGGTGACAGTGCCGCCATTGTCCGGGCTATGCCGAATACACCGGCCGCCATCGGTCAGGGCATCACCGTCTGCTGCCCCAACAGCAAGGTCAGCGACGATCAGTTAACGCTGTCCCTGACGCTTCTGAAAGCAGTCGGCGAGGCCGAATCGGTCACAGATGAGGGCCTGATTGACGCTGTCACCGCCGTTTCCGGCGGCGGTCCGGCTTATGTCTTTCTGATGACCGAATGCCTGGCACAGGCAGGCGTGGACGCGGGCCTCCCGGCGGAACTGTCGGCGAAACTGGCGCTGCACACGGTTGCAGGCGCGGGACAACTGGCGATCAGCAGCGACGAGCCCCCGGCCCAGTTGCGCAAGAATGTGACCAGCCCCGGCGGCACCACCCTGGAGGCGCTGAATGTATTGATGCGGGACCAGGATGGCCTGCAACGACTGATGACAGAAGCAATTGCGGCTGCCACGGCGCGTTCCAAAGAGCTGGCGGGATAAACGCCACCAAACAGAAGAAGGTGCGACCGGTCGCGCCTTCTTTTTTTTCTGACTATACAACCATTTATAGAAATTTTTAAAATTCTGCTCATTAAAGTTTTGTTGCATTGCACAAAAACTCTTGACGGCCCGCGCCATAGTTATTAATCTACTTTTGCTGCAACGCAATATGACCCAAACCTGTTGGCGAGAACCGCCGGGAGCGAAGAATGTCCCAAGCGAACCCGTTTTTTGATGTCAAGTCGAACCCGTTTTTCAACCCGGAACAGAACCCGTTTCTTGATCCGGAAAAAAATCCTTTCATGTCCAAGGATTTCGCAAAGATGATGTCGCCTTTCAAACCGGCGGACGTTGACATTGATGCGATCATGGGCTCCCAGCGCAAAAACCTGGAAGCTGTTGCCGAAGCCAATAAAAAGGCTTTCGAAGGTGTCCAGGCAGCGATGACCCGCCAGGCCGAGATCGTACGCAAGGCCATGCAGGACAGCAGCGCCACTTTCAAAGTATTGAGCGAAGCGAAAGAACCGGGTGAACAGGCCGCCAAGCAGGCGGAGCTGGCCAAGGACGCCCTGGAAAACGCCGTCGCCAATTCCCGCGAGATGTCTGACCTCGTCATGAAGTCACAGCGCGCGGCCTTGGATGTGCTGAGCAAGCGCGTGGCAGCCAGCCTGGAAGAATTCAAAGGTTATGTAGATAGCGGTAAGTAACGGACCCTCGACCCAAGCGACCCGCCTGGCCGGCCCCTTAAAGGGCCGGCTTTTTTTGTCGTCCCCACCCCAGCCCTATCGTCAGGGATTTAGTAAAATCAATAATTTGTAGTAAACTAATCGCAGCAGGCACGCCACAGCATCAACAAGATGGAACTGCCGCCATGGACGACGAAACACAAACACACGCCGAGAATGAGGCCTCCACCCTGGATCAGGCCACGCATAACGAAATGCTCGTGCTCTATGAAGAGACGGCAAATTCCATTCGCTTCCGCAAAAGAATGCAATGGATCACGCTCGGCGGCACCTTGTCCCTCATCTTCGCCCTTCTCTTTATCGGTATCGCTTTCCAGACATGGGGATTTATTATCCGTGTCATAATCGTCGGCGCAATCATGCTCACGACATTGGCTTTCTACGCCATGATCCTGTTTCAGGTCGGCCAGAATACCGAAC